>NZ_DATCVK010000205.1:0-35749 GCF_036566905.1 Microbacterium sp.
GGGCGCGGCTGCCGGAGCAGCGGGCGCACCTGATGGCGCTGGAGCGGCCTGCTCCGCCTTCGCGCGCTCCGCCTTCGCGCGCTCCGCCTTCGCGCGCTTCGACTTCTTTGCGGGCTTGTCCGGGGTTTGTCCGTAGCCATACCCGTACGACCCGTACCCGTACCCGTACCCGTACGCGTACGAGTCAGGGCCGCGCGTCGGAACCATCGTCATCGCGACGCCCGCGATGTGCGCCCCGGCGGTGTTCAGCGCGTCGACCGCTCCCGACAGCTGGTGGCGGTTGGTGCGGCCGGCCGACACCACGAGGATCGCTCCGCTGGTCGCATTCGCGAGGATCGCGGCATCCGTCACCGGAAGGAGGGGCGGAGCGTCGCAGAGCACGATGTCGACGTCGCGCTCGAGGGCCTCGAGCAGCTGGCGCATGCTCTTCGACCCGAGCAGCTCGCTCGGGTTCGGCGGGATCTTGCCCGCGGGGAGGACGTAGAGGCTGCGGTTGCCCCAGGGGAGCATCACGTCGCTCAGGCGCGCGCGGCCGATCAGCACGTCGGTGAGGCCCGCACCGCCCTCGATGCCGAGGTACTCGGCGACCTTCGGCTTGCGCAGGTCGGTGTCGAGCAGCGCCACGCGCTTGCCGGCATCGGCCAGCGCGATGGCGAGGTTGATGGTCGTGGTCGACTTGCCCTCGCTCGGCACGCTCGAGGTGATCACGTACGACGCGCGGCCGTCGGTCTCGAGGAACTGGAGGTTCGTGCGCATCGCACGGAACGACTCCGACCGCGGACTGAGCGGATCCGCGTGCACGATGAGCGGGCGCTCCTTCGCCTTCGGATCGAAGGCGATCGCGCCGATGAGCGGACGGTCGGTGACCTGCTCCACATCGCGCGGCGTGCGGATGCGTGTGTCGAGCACGGCGCGCAGCACCGCCACGCCGATGCCGATCGCGAGACCCACGAGCGCGCCCAGCGCGAGGTTGAGCGGAACGTTGGGGCTCGACGGCTTGAGTGGTGGCAGTGCGTCCTTCACGCGCTCGACGCGCACCGGGCTGGTATCGGTGCCGTTCGGCGTCTCGAGCCGCTCGACCGTCGACTTGAGCGATGCGCCGAGGGCGTTCGCGACGTCGGCCGCTTGCACCGGATCGGCGCCTGTCACCGTGATCGTGATGAGCGTCGTGTTCAGAGCGGCGGATGCCTCGACCTGGGCGGAGAGCTCGCTCGCGGTCATGCCGAGATCGAGCTCGGCGATCACCGGGTTCATCACGATCGGCGTCGTGACGAGGTTCGTGTAGGTCTGCACGCGGGACTGCGTGAAGTTCGATCCCTGCTGCAGATCCTGGATCGTCGAACCCGACTGGGTCGACACGAAGACCGTGCTCTGCGCCTCGTACTGGGGGGTGCGGGTGAGCGACCAGGCTCCGGCGATGCCGAGGCCCAAGAGGGTCGCCACGACGATGATGACCCAGTTCTTGCGGAGGATCCGGATGTAGTCGGTGAGCTCCATGTCGCCTCTCGCGGGGTGCCGGTGTGGTCCGTGAATTCTTACACAGGGCCAGGTCGAGGCCCGGAACGGGTTACGCCAGCGCAGCGCGCACGGTCGCCGCGACCGCCGTGACGGCGGGCTCGAGCTGCTGCGCCGACAGCAGGTAGGTCTCCCACGGCTGCCGGTACGGGTCGACCACGTCGTCGTCGGCGGGATCCTCCGGCGCCGGGACGAGACCGCGGTACGACGCGACGACGGATGCCGTGGCCCGCAGCTTCTCGGACGGTGCCGCGGCGGCATCTGCCGCGGCACGCACCTCGTCGGCGGGCACGGCCGCGGCCAGTCGCGCGAACTCACGGATGGTGAACGTCGAACGCAGGCGGGAGGGCGCCAGCTCGGCGATGGCACGGCGGTGCTCGCGAGTCATCGCGAGGATCAGGTCGGGCGTGTCGAGGTGCTGCTCGGTGAGGAACCGCGAGCGGTGTGCGTCCGTGTCGGCGTCGGGGACGCCGAGCGCCCGGGCGATATGCGCCGCCTCGACCGTCATCGGGGCCGCGGGGAGACCGCGCGTGCCGGCGCTGGCGATGGAGGGCTCGAGGTCGGCAAGGCGCGTGCGCAGCAGCTGCTCGGCGAGCGGCGAACGGCAGATGTTGCCTGTGCAGACCGTGAGGATCGCGAACAAGGGGATGCCTCCACGGGGCGGGTAACGTAGGCGCGTGCCTGACCAGCCTAGCGACGCCACGCCCACGGTCGACGTGTGGGCGATCCAGCCACCGGCCGCCGCGACCGCGGACGCGACCGGCGGCGACGCCGTCGTGGAAGAGCCCTCGCCGCGGCGCTCCCGTCGCGCACCTCACGAGGCGCGCACCGACTGGCGCCTGGGCGGACGCACCGTACTGCGGTGGCGCGAGGCTCTGCTCGCCGTCGCCCTGGTGTCGCTCGGCGCCGGCGTGCTTCTCGGATCGCTCGTCACCACGGTGTGGGATTCTCCGTGGGCCGCGGCATCCGCCACCGTCCTCATCTGGATCGGGATGCTGGGGCCCATCGTCTGGGCCTTCACCCGGTCGCGACCGATCGGCCTGCTGCGGCTGCGCGCCATCGATCTGCTCTACGGGCTGGTGCTCGGCGCACTTCTGCGCACGACCCAGGGATGGATCGAGGGGGTCGGCGGCACCCCGGTGCTGCCGGTCCTGGAGCGGGTGGACGGATCGCTGCCGCTGTCGACGATGCTGTTCGACGTGGTCGCCCCGATCGTGGTGGCGCCGGTGGTGGAGGAGTTCTTCTTCCGCGCCGTGCTGCTCGTCGCGCTCTACACCGTGCTGCGGCGCCCGTTCGGCAAGTTCGCCGCGGGGCTCGCGGCCGCGCTCGCCTCGACGGCGTTGTTCGTGCTGATGCACGGGATCTCGTCTGTCGGCGATGTGAGCGGCGTGGTGTCGCTCTCGCTTCTGGGGATGGTGTGCGCGCTGCTGGTGCTGCTGACCGGGCGCATCTGGGGAGCCGTGCTCGTGCACGCGGTCTACAACGCCTCGTACGTGGGTTTGGGCCTGCTCGTAGGCGCAATGACCTAGGTCTTTGGGCAATTCGTGCGGGCTCAATTTGTCCCCCGAATGGGGGACATTTCGCGTCTCGCCTTCAATTTGTCCCCCGAAAGGGGGACATTGGGACATCTCGGATCGTTTTGTCGCCCATGTGGGGGACACGCAGTTTGTGTCTTGTCCTCTGTTCGGGGGACAGGTGCGACAATTTGTTACTTTCTGGAAACCCTGGCCCTCTCGCCAAACTCTCAGAATGCGATAGCGTGTGACACGTCGGGCAACCGGGGAGCGCTTGCCCGACACAAATCCCCCCAGCCGATGACGTGCAAATTACTCGGGAGATCTCTGCCATGTTCAAGAAGACTTTCGCCGCGATTGCTGTCGCCGGCCTGCTGGTTCTCGGCGGCGCCGGTGCGGCATCCGCCGACTACACGCCTGACCCCCCGACGGTTGTCGTGAGCGACACCACGCCGGCTGTGGGTCAGACCATCACCATCACGTTCAACAACCTGAACGTCCCCTTCATCCGCATCACGGTCACGCCCGGCCAGGGCGTCACCCTCGCATCGCTGGTCCACGCCGCAGGTAGCGGCGGGGTGGAGAAGCAGGTCGTGGACGGCTCGGCTTCGGTCCAGTTCACGGCCAGCCAGACCGGCACCTACGTCGTCACCGCCGTGGACGGCGAGGGCAACGTGGTTGCCACGCAGACGATCACCGTCGGGCCGGCCGCTGCCGGCGGTGGCTCGGCCCAGCTGCCCGCCACGGGTGGCGAGGTTCCGGGTGCGATGATCTGGCTCGGCGTCGGCGCCATCGGCCTCGGCGGCATCGCCGTCGCGGCTGCGGTCGCCCGTCGTCGCGCTGCCGCCAACCGCTGACCTACGACATCACGAAGACCCCGGGCTCCGGCCCGGGGTCTTCGTCTTTTTCCGCAGCACGAGGGGTGCGATGGTGAACGACGGGGCCGATGTGTCGGTGGATGCGCCGGGCCGCCGGCGCGCGTGGCGACATCCATGGGTGGCACTGGCGGTGGCGGCCGTCGGCGCACTGCTCGCCGCGGCGGTGATCCTCTGGCTCCCGTCGGTGCACGCGGTGATCTGGGCCTGGCCGCTGATTCTGGTCGCGTTCGTCGACCTGGTGCTGCTGTCGGCTCCGCTGCTCGGCGCGGTCATCGTGGCCGCCCGGGTGACGCAGGAGCGGTTCACTGTGGCCACCGGGTTGCGCGGGTTCTCGTGGATCGACGTCGTTGCGGGGCTGGGCGTCGGGCTCGTCGCGCGAGCGCTCGTGGAGCTCGTCGCGCCCTCCACCAGTGGCCTCGGGGGCGGGCTGATCCCGGATGACTCGAGCGTGATGGCCGCGATGATCGTCACCCTCGCGGGCGCCGTTCTCGTCACTCCCTTGATAGAGGAGCTGTTCTTCCGCGGATTGCTCCAGCGCTCGTTGGGCGATGCGCTTGCGGGCGCGGGGCGGTGGGTCGCCGGTCCGGTGGCCGTGCTCTTCTCGACGGCGCTGTTCGCGGGACTGCACGCACTTGCGGTAGGACCGTTCGTCCCCGTCGGCCTGCTGCTCGGCACCGTGGCTGTGGGGCTGGGGTGCGGCGTGCTGACGCTGCTGACCGGCAGGCTCGCCGGGGCCTTGACGGCGCACGTCGTCTTCAACGCGGTCGGGGCGGCGCTGCTGATCTGGTGAGGCGGCGGGGTGCAGCATCCGTTCCTCTTATATAGAGGGCCGCGCGCGAAGCGATGGTGCGTGAGGCGTGGACGCTGGCGGCGGAAGCGCTCGCGGCCGAGGCGTCAGGGCAGCCGGTGGAGGAACTGGCGAAGCGCGCGCGGACCATGCGGGACATGCTCGACCCGGTCGGGGCCGAGGAACGTTACGGTCGACGGTTCGAGCACACCCCGTGGGGCATGCCAGGGGCGGCGGACGGAGAACCGGCACCTGAGTCGGCATCCGAGTCGGCAGCGTCCGTGCTCACTGCGTCCGGCGGCTCAGTCGAGCTGCGGTGCGAGTTCCTTGATCCACTGGGCCAGTTCGGGGCCGAGGTCCTCGCGGTCGAGGGCGAGCCGGATGCTCGACTTCAGGTAGTCGAGGCGATCGCCGGTGTCATAGCGGCGACCTCCGAACACGACACCGAGCACCGGTCCGGCGACCTGCTCGTCGCCGGCGAGCACCTCGAGGGCATCCGTCAGCTGGATCTCGCCACCCTTGCCGGGATCGGTGCGCTCGAGCACGTCGAAGATCTCAGGCTTGAGCACGTAGCGACCGATGATCGCCAGGTTGCTCGGTGCCTCGTCGGCCGACGGCTTCTCGACCAGAGCCTTGATCTTCACGATGTCGGCTTCGTCGGTGGTCTCGACGTCGGCGCACCCGTACAGGTGGATCTGGCTCGGATCCACCTCCATGAGCGCGACGACCGTCGCCGACCGGCCCTGCGAGACCTCGATCATGCGGGAGAGCAACGGGTCGCGGGCGTCGATGAGGTCATCGCCGAGGAGAACGGCGAAGGTCTCGTTGCCGACGTGCTTGCGGGCGCGCAGCACCGCGTGACCGAGACCGCGCGGGTCGCCTTGGCGGACGAAATGGACGTCCGCGAGCGAACTGGAATGCATGACCCGCTCGAGCTTCGTCATGTCGCCCTTGCGGTGAAGCGTGTCCTCGAGCTCGGTCACGCGGTCGAAGTGGTTGGCGAGCGCGTTCTTGTTGCGTCCGATGATGACGAGCACATCGTCGATGCCCGCGGCCACCGCCTCTTCGACGACGTACTGAATGGCGGGCTTGTCGACGACGGGGAGCATCTCCTTCGGCATCGCCTTGGTGGCAGGGAGGAAGCGCGTGCCCAAGCCTGCGGCAGGGATCACTGCTTTGATCGACGGTGCATTCATGAGAAGAAGGTTAGAGACATCGTGTGAACGAGGTGTGACAGATGTCGCACGATGTGCCGCGTGAACGAGCCGGCGCGTGAGGCGCACGGCGTGGCGCTCCCGACATGGCGAGGTCTGCGGGTAATGCGCCGGTTTGGCCGAGGCATCCGTGTCGCGTACTATTGATCTTTGGTGTGCGGCTCAGCTGACCCGGCACCACGAACGTGAGCCCTCCACTGGCGTGTTCCGCCTCCGATCAGGAGCAGAACCACCCCGGAGTGGGATTCACGAACTCCTCCGTTCGAATCAAGAAAGCAGCACTACTGTGACGCGCACTTACACCCCCAAGGCTGGCGAAGTCCAGCGCGAGTGGCTGGTCATCGACGCGACCGACGTCGTTCTCGGCCGCCTCGCCTCGCACGCCGCCGTCCTCCTCCGTGGCAAGCACAAGCCGACGTTCGCACCGCACGTCGACCAGGGCGACTTCGTCATCATCATCAACGCCGAGAAGGTCGCGCTGACGGGCCAGAAGCTCGAGCAGAAGAAGGCGTACCGCCACTCGGGTTACCCGGGCGGCCTGAAGTCGGTCACCTACTCGGAGCTCCTCGAGAAGAACCCCGTCCGCGCCGTGGAGAAGGCCGTCCGCGGCATGCTCCCGAAGAACTCGCTCGGCCGCGACCAGCTGTCGAAGCTCAAGGTGTACCGCGGTGCCGAGCACCCGCACGCCGCGCAGAAGCCCACCGCGTACGTTTTCGACCAGGTCGCCCAGTAAGCGCCGCAGAGACAAGGACACACTGATGGCGAACATCGAAGAAGAAACCACCAACTACTCGACCGAGACCCCGCTCGACGAGACCGTGACCCCCGTCGAGCGCCCCGTGCTCTCGGTGTCGGGTGCGGCCGTCGGTCGTCGCAAGCAGGCCATCGCCCGCGTGCGCGTCATCCCCGGCTCGGGCACCATCACCGTCAACGGCCGTGCGTTCGAGGACTACTTCCCGAACAAGCTGCACCAGCAGCTCATCACCGACCCGTTCACGGTGCTCAACCTCACCGACGCGTACGACGTCATCGTGCGCATCTCGGGCGGTGGCCCCTCGGGCCAGGCCGGCGCGCTGCGCCTCGGCATCGCTCGTGCGCTCAACGAGATCGACACCGAGAACAACCGTCCGACCCTCAAGAAGGCCGGCTTCCTCTCGCGTGACGCCCGCGTCATCGAGCGCAAGAAGGCTGGTCTCAAGAAGGCCCGCAAGGCGCCTCAGTACTCGAAGCGCTGATCGGCTTCATCTCCGTATGCCGATCTTTGGCACGGACGGGGTGAGGGGGCTGGCCAACGGCCCCCTCACTGCCGATCTCGCACTGTCCCTGGCCCAGGCGACCGCCGTCGTCCTGGGCCAGGGCCGTACTGCCGAGGCGCGCCGCGCCGCCGGCAAGCGCCTCACCGCCGTCGTCGCGCGCGATCCGCGCGTCTCGGGCGAGTTCCTCTCCGCCGCGGTCGAGGCGGGCCTCGCCTCGTCGGGCGTCGACGTCTTCGACGCCGGCGTGCTGCCGACCCCGGCGGCGGCCTTCCTGATCGCCGACATCGACGCCGACTTCGGCGTCATGGTCTCGGCATCCCACAATCCCGCTCCCGACAACGGCATCAAGATCTTCGCGCGAGGTGGCGTGAAGCTGCCCGACGTCGTCGAGGAGCGCATCGAGAGCGCGATGTCCGGGCCGAAGCTGCTGCCCACGGGCGGCGCCATCGGGCGCATCCGACGGTTCGCCGACGCCGAGGACCGGTACGTCGTGCACCTGCTCGGCTCGCTGCCCCACCGCCTGGACGGCCTGCACGTCGTGCTCGACTGCGCGCACGGTGCGGCATCCGGAGTCTCGCCTGAGACCTTCAAGGATGCCGGCGCCCGCGTCACCGTCATCGGCGCCGATCCCGACGGCCTCAACATCAACGACGGCGTCGGCTCGACGCACCTCGACGTGCTGTCGAAGGCCGTTCTCGAGCACGGCGCCGACGTCGGCATCGCGCACGACGGCGACGCCGACCGCTGCCTCGCGGTCGACGCGGCCGGCAAGATCGTCGACGGCGACCAGATCATGGCGATCCTCGCGGTCTCCATGAAGAACCGCGGCCGCCTCAAGGACGACACGCTCGTCGCCACCGTGATGAGCAACCTCGGCCTGCACCGGGCGATGTCGGCCCACGGCATCCATCTCGAGACCACGGCGGTCGGCGACCGCTACGTGCTCGAGCGCATGAACGAGGGCGGCTTCTCGCTCGGCGGCGAGCAGTCGGGCCACGTGATCATGAGCGACTACGCCACGACGGGTGACGGCCTGCTCACCGGTCTGCACCTGGTCGCCGAGATGGCGCGAACGGGCAAGACGCTCGCCGAGCTCGCCTCGATCATGACCGTGTATCCCCAGGTGCTCGTGAACGTTCGCGGTGTGGACCGTACGCGCGCGGGCTCCGACGAGGTGGTTCAGGATGCCGTCGCCCGCGCCTCCGCCGAGCTCGGCCTCTCCGGACGCGTGCTCCTGCGACCCTCGGGCACCGAGGAGATGGTGCGCGTGATGGTCGAAGCGGGGTCGGAGGACGACGCCCGCCGGCACGCCGACGCGCTCGCCGATGTCGTGCGGGAGCGGCTGGCGCGGTAACCCGGCGATCGGGGTACCGCTGCCGGCGCTACGCCGACGGCGGACGGCGGACCCACAGGGTGCCCGCCCCGATCGGTTGGCCGCGCTGACCAGGGAAAACCCCCCATGTCGTGATCGTCGTCGCCGACGTACACTGGCGTCCTCTCAGCGATGAGGACGGAGCTGGGCATGGGACTTCGGGGGAAGACCGGCACACCGCAGGGCGGTCCGTCGCGGCCATACGACGAGCACGACGACGACCTCGAGGCGGAACGCGAGCGTGAAGCGGCGCTCGCAGGACTGTTCGGCCCGCTCCGTGTGGGGGAGCGGCAGCAGCCGATCGCCGTCGCCGCCGCCAGCGCCCGCATCATGGCGCATCACGGTGCCGCCGCGGCATCGGTTCCGGCGGTCGCACCGACCGTCGCCGCGCTGATGTCCGTCCCACCAGCCCGAGTCACGACTCCCGCGCCGGCCATCGTGGCGCCGCCCGAGACGCCGATCGCTCGCCCGGCGACGCCGGCTCCGGCCGTCGCGGCGCCGTCCGAGACGCAGATCGCTCGCCCGGCGACGCCGGCTCCGCCACTGCCCACCACCAACGTCGCCGCGACCCTGCCGGCAGGGCTCGCGGCGGCCATCGCCGTACCCGCCGAAGCGGGCGGCGATTCCCTCGCCACTGGGGGCCCCGCGCCCACCCCCATCGATCATCAGGTCATGCCTCCGCGCGCGGCACCGCTCGAGGTCGCACCTCTCGTCGAGGTACGGCGACCGGCACCGCCGAACAGGGCCGAGACGTCGCCGCGCACCAGACGCCCGGCGAGACGGAGTGCAGCGGCGCGCTGGGGGCTGGTGGCGGCATCGGTCATCGTCGCCGGAGCTCTTGTGGCCGCCGGAACCGTCACGGTGCAGTCGGCCCTGGCCCGAGATCGACTCGCGGCCGCCGTCGCTCAGCTCGATAAGGCCGAGGCCGGCGTCGTCGCGGCGCAAGCCGACCTCGATGCCGCGACCGTCGAGGATGCCGCGATCGGCGGCGTCGGCAACGCGGCCGTCGTCGCCGCCGAACCCGTCCTCGCCCAGCTCGGGGGGATCAGCGACGACGCGGCGCTTGAGGAAGCGCAGGTGGCGCTGGACGAGCTGATCGCGGAGGCCGGCGCATCGCCCGTCGCCGGCCCGGACGCATCTGCGCGGACGGGGGTCGACACGACGGATGTCGAGGCCGTCGCGGCTGCCACGAATGACGCCGATGGTGTCCGTGCCGACCTCGTCGCCGCGGCATCCGATGTCCGGGCCGACTCCGCGGCGCTGGAGGACCGGATCGGTGCGCTGCACGCGGCGCTCCTCGCGCTCGGCGCGACGTTGCCGACGTCCGCGGATCGCATCGCCGCCGAGAACCCGCTGCCGGCGGCCGAGCTGCGAGGAGCGGTGCTCTCCGCAGCGGCGGCAGCCGCAGCGGCACGCGAGAACGCCGACGCTCTCGCGGCGATGGGTTCGTACGCGGGCGCGGTGGCGGCGCTGCGCGGCGAGCAGGAGCGGGTCGCCGCCGAGCAGCAGCGACTCCGCGAGCTGGAGCAGCAACGCGCGGAGCAGCGGCAGCGGTCGCAGCAGTCCCCGGACCAGACGGCCGATCCGGCACCCGCGCCCGACCAGGGTTCTGCGCCGCAGACGCCGACCGCGCCGTCGCCGCAGCCCGACCCGCAACCCGTGCCCGACCCGCAGCCGGACCCCGACCCGCAGCCGGACCCCGACCCGGAACCGGGCCCCGGCCCCGACGACGACTGGCCCTGGGGGCCGTGGCCGCCCTGGCAGGGCTGAGGCGCTCGAGGGAGTTGAGGCCGGCCGCCGGTCTGCCACCTGCTCGCCGGGGCCGCCGATCCTCGACAGCGCGCAGGACGGCGCTCCCGGCCGCGCGCCTCGTCACCGCTACTCTGAGGGCATCCGAGAGGAGACACCGTGGTCGAACCTATTGTCGTCGGAGTGACAGATGCCCCCGCCGCGCTCCGGGCGGTGGAGTGGGCGACGAAACGCGCGTCGGCCCATCGCCTTCCCCTCAAGCTCATCGAGGTCGTGGGCGGCGCGGTCGGCGCGATCGGCGAGGACGAGGTCCTCGAGCGCGCGGTCGCGGCAGCGCGCGAACGCGTCGAGGCCACGGCATCCGCTCTCCCTCGTCTCGGCCTGAAGGTGTACATGAGGGTCGATCGCGGCGATCCGGTCGCAGTGCTGACGGATGCCTCGGCCCACGCGTCGCTGCTGGTGATCGGGAGCGATCAGCAAGACGGATCCGGGGGACGCCGCGGCGCGCACGGGCAGCGGATCGCCGCCGGCGCGCAGTGCCCGGTCGTGGCCGTGCCCGACGTGGACGTGTCGAAGCGCACCGGGGTGGTGGTGGGCGTCGACGGCTCACCGGCGTCGGAGAAGGCGATCGCGTTCGCGGCCGCGGAGGCCGATCGCCTGGGTGAGCCGCTGATCGCCGTCGCCGTGTGGACCCCGCTCGAGGCGCCGCGCAACATGGCGGCCGTCTACCCCGCGGAGTATCTCGAGAACATGGAGAAGCTCACCGCCGAGGCCCTCGGCCTGTCGCTCGCCGGGCTCAGCTCGCGGTACCCCGACCTCGAGATCGAGCGTCGTGTCGAGCGGGGGTATCCGTCGCAGATCATCAACGAGCTCGCATCCTCGGCGCGCCTCGCGGTGGTCGGGTCGCACGGACGTGGCGCGCTGGCACGCTTCCTGCTCGGTTCTGTCAGCCAGGACGTGCTCAGCCGGCTGGCGACCGTCACCGCCGTCGTGCGCTGAACCTCGGCCCTGCTCCTCGCGACTCGCGGGGCGGCGTCGCCGCGCACTCGGAGGGAGCGTCGCTCGGCCTAACCTGGAGCAATGGGGAACCGCTCGACGACCGGAGGCGGCCGCCCGCGCGTGAGCGACGTCGCCGCAGCCGCAGGGGTCTCGCCGACGACCGTCTCGCACGCACTCAGCGGCGCACGCGCCGTCAACGCGGAGACGAGAGAACGGATCCTCGCGGTGGCGCGCGAGCTCGGCTACGTTCCCGACCGGGTGGCGAGCGGCCTGCGCCGACGGCGCACCGGGGTCGTCGGCCTGATCGGCGATGACCTCGCCGCGACGCCGTTCGCAGGCCGCATCATCGAGGGCGCCCGGCGCGCCGGGCTCGAGCGCGACGTGCTGCTGATGGTGGCCGAGAGCGGGGGCGACGCCGAGGCCGAAGGCGATCTCGTCTCGCGATTCCTCGCTCAGCGCGTCGACGGCCTCCTCATCGCCCGGATGTACCACCAGCGGGTGGATCGCCCCGCCGTCCCCGACGATGTGCCGGTGGTGCTCGTCGATGCCGCCCCCGAGCCGGGATGGCACGTGGACGCCGTCGTGCCCGACGAGGCGCAGATCGCGACGCTGGCGTGCGAGAGGCTCACGCGGGAGGGCCACCGCGAGATCGCCTACGTCGGCACGACCGATGAGTCGCGGGCTGCCCGCGGACGCCTTATCGGTGTGCGATCGGCTCTCGGCGACGCCGGCATCGCCCTCGACGACGGCAGGCTCGAGTTCTGCACCTCGGATGCCGCCGGCGGCCGCGAGGCAGGCGGACGCCTGCTCGACCAGTCCCGTCCGCCGACTGCGATCATCTGCTTCAACGACCAGATCGCAATGGGAGTGATGCAGGCCGCGGCACGACGCGCGATCCCCGTGCCCGCGGGGCTGTCGGTGGTCGGCATCGACGACCTGCATCCGGTCGCCGATGCCCTGGACCCCGGACTCACGACGGTCGCGCTGCCGCACGACGAGATCGGCCGATGGGGGATGACGCGGCTGCTGGATCGGATAGACGGAACCGCTCCGGCTGTCGGCGACGGCGTGCACCAGCTGCGGGGCTGGCTCGTCGAGCGGGAGTCCGTCGCCCCGCCCGCCGTCCGCTGAACCGCGTGCCGCCGAGCGGCGCCCGGTCCGCTGAGCCGCGTGCCGCCTAGCGGTGCCCGGTCCGCTCGACAGGCGCGATGCGCAGGGGAGTGATGCTCGCGTCGGTGACGCTCACCGCGCCGTCCGCCCCCTCGATGCGCAGTCCGCGCTCGCCCGCAGACCCGTAGGTCGCCATGGTCAGCGCGACGGCCCCATCGCCGGCGAACACCTCGATCGACGCCGCATCCACGACGATGTCGAGATCGACCCGTCCGTCGGTCGGCGCGACGCGTGCCGTGCGCACCTCGCTGTAGGCCTCGGGCATCCCGTCGGCGACGCCATCCGCGTCGCGCGTCACGAACGCGACTCCCGCGGCGAAGTCGTAGCCGACGGTCGCGAAGGTGCCGTCGCCGGTGAGCACCTTGACCCGGAGTTCGCCGGTGTCGCCCGCCGCCTCAGACGCGGTGAGCGTCAGCCGATAGGCGCCCGAAGCCGGCACGTCGACGTCGAGTACGGTGTCGGCGTCGACCCGCTGGTCCGCGAGCGCCTGACGCTCTCCGGCCAGCGCGTCCAGCTCCTGAGCCGGTGTCGAGTGCAGCGTCGCGCCCGCCCCGTTCGCACGCAGTGAGATCGTGCGCACGAGGGAGTCGGATCCGCCGTGCCAGTCCTCGCCCGGCAGGCGGTCGGCATAGGCCCAGTTGTTCATCCAGCCGATGCCGTACCGCGACGCGAGACGGTCGCCGGCATCGAGGCGGGGGTCGTCCCACGTGACGGACGCGTAGTAGTCCGGTCCATGATCCAGCCACTGGTGCCCGGTTTCGTCGGCGGTGAAGCGCTCGCCGTCCCACTGCCCCACCCAATACGCGGTGCCGGTGGTCATGCCCTCCGCCGCGCCGTTGGCGCCGGCGACGAGGACCCATCGCACGTCGTCAGGATTCCCATCCACCGACATGGGGAACAGGTCGGGGCATTCGAGCACTCCGAGCCCGGACGTCGAGAAGTCCGAGGCGTAGGTCCACTCGCGGAGGTCCGGCGAGGTGTAGAAGCCGATCCGGTCGTGCTCGGCCAGCGCCATCACCCAGCGCCCGGCGGTCTCGTCCCAGAACACGCGCGGGTCCCGCCAGTCCGCGACGCCGGGGTTGTCCATCACCGGGTTGCCGTCGTACGACTCGAAGCGGTAGCCGCCGTCGCGTGAGAAGAAGAGCGACTGGCGCTGCACGCCGTCGACCTGCTGGGTGACGAGGGCGATCACCGCACCTGCGCCGAACCCTGCGGTCCCGTGCTCGTCGACTACCGCGGTGCCGGTCCAGATGTCACCCAGACCGTTGGCGTACTTCTCGATCGCGACGCCCTCGTCCTTCCAGTGCACCAGATCGGTCGACGTCGCGTGGTACCACGCCGTGCCGTTCCCGTCGGGGTAGTCCGCGTTGTACAGGTAGTAGTAGTGCCACACGCCGTCGAGCAGGAACGGCTTCTGCGGATCGTTCATCCAGTTCTCGCCGGGCGTCAGGTGGATCCCCGGCCGATGCGGCGACCAGTCCGCCGGCCGCTCGCCCTCACCCGTCGATGGCTCGGTCGGCGACGGGCTCGGTCCGGCATCCCGTTGCGACGGCACGCCGACGGCGAGCACCGCCACCAGCGCGACGGCGAGCACCGCGAGCACCGCGGCGGCGATCACCAGCAAGCGGCGGTGGTGGGTCGTGAAGCGGGTGTCGTCCGCGGGCATGACGGGTCCTTCCGTTGTCGGTCGTGTGGACAATGCGGCGGACGGATGCCCCGGCACGAGGCCGTGCCGAGGCATCCGTCGTTCTGTCGCTGGGGTCAGCGCAGCGTCTTCTCGTTGCCGCCGGGGTTGATGTTGATGTTCGCCGGGATGTCGGCGTAGCCGCCGAGCCCGCCGTCCCCGTACGAGTAGTCGACCGCCGACGAGGCGCCGTCGATGTCGATCTTGACCGTCGGGGCGAGAGTGCCGCCGCGGCGGAAGTCCCCCTCGGTGCCGATCGTGTCGATGAACGACTGCACCAGTCCGCCGGGCATCACGTAGTGCGAGTACGCCTGGAAGTGCCCGATCGGCTGGTTGAAGTCCGGGGCGAACGGCTGTCCGCCCGAGAAGTTCAGGTTCGTCGGGTTGCCCAGTGCCAGGCCCGAACCGGCGTTCATCGGCTGGTAGTCGCTGCGGATGCCGTCGCCGACGAAGCCGTAGACGCCCTCGGGGCCATCGATGCCGTTCGCGAACGTGCCACGGTGGCTGATGGTGAAGAGGTAGTACTTGCCGTCCTTCATGTAGATCTGCGGGCGCTCGGTCTGGTCGGTGACGCAGTTCGCCGACAGGATGGGCGGCAGGAACTCCCACTCGGTCAGGTCCTCGTTCTTCGCCTTCGCGAGACCGACATTGCCGATCTGATAGGTGGCGCCCGAGGCGTTCACCTGCTCGACCGTCTCCGCGAAGGGATCCCCCTCGCGGTAGCCGAGGTCCTCTTCGTTGCACGTCGCGCTCTCGCGCGGCATGGCGGAGTTGCCTTCGAAGACCATGAAGGTCTCACCCGGGTGGGCCGGGTCCTCGAACGTGAACGGGTCGCGGAAGTTGAAGAACTCGTTCTGCGCACCGGTCTGGTAGTAGGTGCCATCGGCCTGCAGCAGGTCGGTGACCTCGTCGAAGCCCGTCAGCTTCACGCCGTTCTTGTTGGCGTGCACCTTGCCGACGCTCAGCGCGATGCGCGGGTCGTAGGGCTTGCGGTTGCTGCCGTCCTCGTTGCGGTAGAACGCGACATCCGTGAAGAACAGTTTGATCTCGCCGCCCTTCGAGATGCGCGCCGAACCCGACCACTGGGTCTGGTGGCTGTACGACTGGTCGGGGAAGATCTTGCCGGTCACACCCTCGTCGAAGACGAGGCCGCCGTACGTCCAGCCGCCGTTCTCCGGACGCTCGTCAGCGGGGACGCCGGCCGGACGATAGAAGTAGCCGATCTTCGCGAACACGTGGCGCTCGTCGAACACGAGGTTGCGGTCGGCCACGAGCGAGAAGATGATCTCCTGGCCGTTGACGCTGTACTGGTTGGCGTCCTCATCGGTCAGCGGCCAGGAATCCCAGACCCAGACCTCCTCGTTGCTCATGTCGGGGAAGTCCTGCGGAACCGCGGGCATCGTGAGCTCGGCGGGCATCGAGTTCTGCTTCGAGCCCGCGGTCGGGTCGGACAGGCGCTTCAGCTGGCGCGCGTCCGCCCGGGTCCACTTGGCGGTGAAGTCGTCTTCGGGGGCGAAGGCCTCCTGGGTGTGGACGGTCGACTCAGGCCCGTCCTGGAGGTCGGGCAGCGATACGGCGGTGGCCGGCGTGGCGGCAGCGGCAGGCAGGCCGACCAGTGCCGACGCCGCGACGGCGGCGGCGGTGACGGCGCCGGTCAGGATGCGCCTGACGCGCTTCGGGGGAGTGTTCATTTCTGGAGGCTCCTTCGAGATGAAGTGATGCAAATCGATTTGCATCACATATTCATAGTGACATGGGACGCCGGATCGCGCATGTCGGCCGTTCGGGGGACACGGGTTTCAGAGACACGGCGCTTGACGCGGCGGCGATCGTCGGTTCATAATCGACCCGTTCGATAAATCGATTTACCACAATGGAGTGCACAGCATGGCGAGGGCGCGGATCTCAGACGTGGCGGCGGCAGCCGGCGTCTCGGTGACCACCGTCTCGCTCGTCATGAACGATGTGGAGTCACGGATCTCGGAGGAGACCCGGACGCGCGTCCGCGAGGCCGCGCGAGCGATCGGATACGCGCCGAGCTCGGTCGCCCGCGGACTGCGGACGCAGCAGACGCGGACCGTCGGCCTCATCTCGGACCAGATCGCGACGACCCCGTTCGCCGGGGACATGCTCGCCGGCGCGCAGGACGCCGCGCGCGAGAACGGCTACCTCGTCTTCCTCATCGACACCGGCGGCGACAGTGAGATCGAAGCGGATGCGATCCGCGCCCTCACGGCCCAGCAGGTCGACGGTCTCATCTACGCGTGCATGTGGCATCAGGTGGTCCCGGCTCCCGCCGGACTGCCGGCGGGGGCGGTCTTCCTCGACTGCCGGCCCGAGAACGGCGGATTCCGCTCCGTCGTCCCCGACGATCGCGCCGGGGGTGCGGCGGCCGTGCGCGAACTGGTCGCCGCGGGGCATCGGCGCATCGCCTACATCGACACCGACGACGATCCCATCGCGTCCAGCCTGCGCCACGAGGGTTACCTCGAAGTGCTCGCCGAGAACGGCATCCCCGTCGATCCGGCGCTCCACGTGCACGGCGAGACGACCGCACGCGGCGGGCGCGCCGCCTTCGAACAGCTGCTCGAGCTTCCCGAGGAGCAGCGCCCCACCGCGATCTTCTGCTTCAACGACCGCATGGCCGTCGGCGTGTACATCGCCGCCCACCGTCGCGGTCTCGACATCCCGCGGGATCTCTCGATCGTCGGCTACGACGATCAGCAGCTCGTCGCCGCGGAACAGGATCCCCCCCTCACCACCATCGCCCTGCCCCATTACGACATGGGCCGCTGGGCGATGGAGGTCGCGCTCGGCGTCCGCGCAGAGGGGGATGAGGACGCCACGCACCTCATGGAGTGTCCCGTCATCCGACGAGACTCCGTTGGCCCGCCGCCGGCGCAAGTCGCCAAACCGAACCGGCGACGGGCTTCACACACCGAGAGGCCGCCGGAGGCGGCCACCGATCGGTGACCCACGCGGGCGTGAGTCACCAAGAAAAGGAAACCACAACAATGCGCACAAGGACCCCGATCCTCGTGTCCGCGGGCCTGGTCACGGCGATCGCCCTGACCGGCTGCGGGCAGGCCGGTCAAGGAGACGACACCACCGCGGACGGCCGCACACAGCTGACCATGTGGACCCACTCGGCGGGCAACCCCGCCGAGCTCGAGGTCTACGAGCAGATCATCTCCGACTTCAACGACTCACAGGACGAGTACGAGGTCGTCCACGAGTCGTTCCCCCAGGGCGCCTACAACGACGCGATCGTCGCGGCGGCGGCATCCGGAGATCTTCCCTGCCTTCTCGACCTCGACGGGCCGATCATGCCCAACTGGGCGTGGGCCGGTTATCTGCAGCCGCTCGAGCTGCCGACCGAGCTCACCGACTCGCTGCTGCCCACTGCGGTCGGCAAGTGGGACGGCGAGATCTACTCCGCCGGCTACTGGGATGCCGCGCTCGCCATCTTCGCGCGAGAGTCGGTGCTCGAGGGCAACGGCATCCGCATCCCGACGATGGAGGAGCCGTGGACGGCCGACGAGTTCGGTGCGGCTCTGGCGACGCTGAAGGATGCCGGATACGAGACGCCGATCGACATCGGCGCCGAAGACACCGGCGAGTGGTGGCCGTACGCGTACTCGCCGTTCCTGCAGAGCTTCGGCGGCGACCTCATCGACCGCTCCACCATGCTCACTGCCGACGGCGCGCTCAACGGCCCCGAGGCCACGGCATGGGGCGAGTGGTTCGCGGGCCTGTTCGCCGACGGGTACGCCGGCAACAGCGGCACGGTCGGCAACCAGGAGTTCGTCGACGACGAAGTGGCGCTCAGCTACACGGGCGTCTGGAACGCTGTCGCCGCCCTGGACGCGGTCGGCGACGACCTGCTCATCCTGCCCCCGCCGGACCTGGGCAACGGCCCGAAGATCGGCGGCGGCTCGTGGCAGTGGGGCATCTCATCGGAGTGCAACGACGCCGACGGCGCTCGCGAGTACCTCGAGTTCAGCTTCCAGGACAAGTACATCACCGAGTTCGCCGACAAGCAGGTCGTGATCCCCGCCACCGAGGCGGCCGCGCAGGCATCGGAGTACTTCGGCGACGACGGCGCCCTGCGCCCGTTCGTCGAGTTCTCGCAGGAGTACGCGGTTCTGCGTCCCGAGACGCCCGCCTACGCGGTGATCTCGGCCACGTTCGAGACCGCCGCGAAGGACATCATGAGCGGCGCCGACGTGCAGGAGACGCTCGATCGCGCTGTGTCGGAGATCGACGCGAACATCGCGTCGAACGACGGGTACGGCTTCCAGTGACCCGCCGCGCCGGCGGGGGCCTCATGCCCCCGCCGGCGCATCCTCAGAGAGACCTGCCATGACTGTCACTCCACCGACGGTCGCCGCCGAAGAACCTCGGCGCGAACTCCGTCGCTTCCGCTCCATCAAGGGGCGCGAGACCTGGGCCGGACTCGGGATGATCGCCCCCGCCGGCATCCTCCTGGTCCTGTTCCTCATCATCCCGGTGATCCTCGCCTTCACGCTGTCGTTCACCAACGCGCGGCTCATCTCACCCAACCCCCCGCGCTTCGTCGGCTTCGACAACTTCATCCGCGCGTTCACCGCCGACCCGCTGTTCATACAGTCCGTCGGCAACACCGCCGTCTTCGCGCTGGTGGTCGTGCCCGTGCAGGCCGCCCTCGGGCTGCTGCTGGCGGTGCTCGTCAACCGTCGGATGCGTGGCGTCACCGCCTTCCGCGTGATCTTCTTCATCCCGGTCGTCACCTCGATCGTCGTGGTGTCGATCCTGTGGAAGTTCATGTACCAGCAGGACGGCCTGATCAACTCGATGATCGACGCCCTCACCTTCGGCCTGTGGTCGGGCGCCGACTGGCTGAACGATCCGCAGACCGCGCTCGGCGCGATCATCTTCATGTCGATCTGGCAGGCCGTCGGATTCCACATGATCATCTGGCTCTCGGGTCTGCAGACGATTCCCGAAGAGCTCTACGAGGCCGCCAGGATGGACGGCGCGAGTCCGTGGCGCCAGTTCACGAACGTCACCTGGCCGGGCCTTCGCCCGACGATGGTGTTCGTGCTCGTCACGATTACGATCGCAGCCCTCGGCCTCTTCGTGCAGGTCGACGTGATGACCCAGGGCGGCCCGCAGGGCTCGACCTCCACCATCGTCTTCCACGCCGTGCGCAAGGGCTACGAGCAGCAGGAGATCGGCTATGCCGCTGCGATCTCGCTCATCTTCTTCGTCGCGGTGCTCGCGATCGCGCTCATCCAGCGCCGGCTCACCCGAGAGAAGGACTGAACGTGACCGCCACCAGAACGCTCACGACGGCGCGTGACACGCGCCGCCCGTCATCCGCACCGCCCGTCCGCAGTGAGAAGACGAACCGGCTCCGGGGCAAGGTCTTCCTCTACATCGCGATGTCGGTGTTCGGCGTCATCTTCCTGTTCCCGCTCGTCTTCATGTTCGTGTCGAGCCTCAAGCCCGACGCGCAGATCCTGCAGGACATCGACTCGCCCATGGCATTCCTTCCGGTCGGCGACATCAGCCTCGACAACTACTTCGGGGTCTTCGATCGGGTGCCCGTCGCGCAGTTCCTCTTCAACTCCGTGTTCGTCACCGTCCTCACCGTCGGACTCGGCCTCATCGTGAACTCGATGGCGGGCTTCGCTCTGTCGCGACTGCAGTGGAAGGGGCGCATCGTCGTCCTCGCACTGGTGATCGCGACGCTCATCGTGCCGTTCGAGACCATCGCGGTGCCGATGGTCTACTGGGTGGCGCAGCTGCCGACCCTCGTGATCGAGGGCGGGGTGCTCAAGTACGACTTCGGCTGGCTCAACACCTACGAGGTGCAGATCGTGCCGTTCATCGCGAACGCGTTCTCGATCTTCCTGTTCACCCAGTACTTCTCGACGATCCCGAAGTCGCTGGATGAGGCGGCGCGGATCGACGGAGCGAGCTGGTTCACCATCTACCGTCGCATCCTCGTGCCGCTGTCGGGACCGGCGTTCGCGACGGTCGCGATCCTCACCTTCCTGCCGGCGTGGAACCAGTACCTGTGGCCGCTCATGGTGGTGCAGAAGGAGGAGCTGCGACCCGTCATGGTCGGCATGCAGTACTTCTTCCAGCTGAACACCGCGTGGGGCGAGGTGATGGCGTACACGTCGCTCATCACGGTCCCGGTGCTGATCGTGTTCCTGATCTTCCAGCGGGCATTCGTGAGCAGCATCGCAGCGAGCGGGGTGAAGGGATGAGCCCGGATGCCGCGCCACGCGTGGTCGTGGTCGGCGAGTCGCTGGTCGACATCGTGCACCGCGCCGGCGGGGCGGTCGACGAGGCGCCGGGCGGCAGTCCCGCGAACGTCGCCCTGACACTCGGTCGCCTCGGCCGCGCGCCGATCCTCGTCACGCGACTCGCCGACGACGACCGAGGACGCCGCGTGCGCCGGTGGCTCGACCACTCCGGGGTGGCCGTCGACGCCGTCGCCGCGCCGCGGACGTCGACCGCCACCGCGGTGCTGGATGCGAGCGGGGCCGCGACGTACACGTTCGATCTCGAGTGGGATCTCGGCGACGACGTCGCGCGACTCGCGGAGGACGCGTTCGCCTCGGCGGACCTCGTGCACGTCGGGTCGGTCGGCGCCGTCCTCGAGCCCGGCGCCGGCCAGGTCGCCGCACTCGTGCGCGCGGTGCACGGCCGCGCGATCATCACCTACGACCCCAACATCCGCCCCTCGCTCGTCCGCGATCCGCACGCGGTCAGAACCCGCGTGGCGGAGCTCATCGGCATCGCCGATGTCGTCAAGACCAGCGACGAGGACGTGCAGTGGCTGCACCCCGGTCGGGATGCGATCGAGGTCGCGCGTGAGTGGGTGATCGGCGGGCCTGCCCTGGTCGTGGTCACGCGCGGCGCCGAGGGGGCGATCGCGGTGACCGCTGACGCCGAGATCGTGGTTCCCGCCGTTCCTACGGACGTCGTCGACGCGGTCGGAGCCGGCGACACCTTCATGGGAGCGCTCATCGACGGCCTCCTCTCTCGCACGGCCGACATCGGCGTGCGGACGCCGGGCGGCGGCATCCGTCCCGACGAACTCGAGGCGCTGCTGCGGCGCTCTGCCGAAGCTGCCGCGATCACCGTGTCGCGGCCGGGCGCCGACCCGCCCCGGCGGGAGGAGCTGCTCGCGCGGATGGCGTGACGCAGACCGACCGACGCTCCTCCCTCGCGACGACTCCCGCTTCCGGCTGTCCAGCCGACCACCTCACCCGGCGCGCTGTGTCGCGCCCGACTCGAAAGGCTCCTGCATTGTTCGACCTCCCCGGCTCCTGGGTATGGGACTTCTGGTTCGCTGACGACGGCGACCGCTACCACCTGTTCTTCCTCTACGCCTCGCGCGCGCTGCATGATCCGGATGCCCGCCACCACCGCGCGGCGATCGGCCACGCGGTCTCGACCGACCTCGTCGAGTGGACGCAGGTCGCGGACGCGCTGGTGCACAGCGATGCTCCGGCCTTCGACGAGCTCGCCACCTGGACGGGTTCGGTGGTGCGGCATCCGGACGGGACGTGGTTCATGTTCTACACGGGTGCCTCGCTCGCCGCCGACGGCCGGAATGTGCAGCGGATCGGGTACGCCACTTCGCCCGACCTCCTCGTCTGGACCAAGGCGGAGGGGCCGGTGCTCGAAGCGCGCGAGCCCTGGTACGAGAAGCTCGCGAGCGGCGCCTGGCACGATGAGGCCTTCCGCGACCCCTGGGTGTTCGCCGACCCCGACGGTGACGGGTGGCACATGCTGCTCACCGCCCGCGCGCCCGAGGGACCGGTCGCCGGCCGCGGCGTGGTGGGTCACGCCTGGTCGCCCGACCTGCGGACGTGGGAGCTGCGGGCACCGCTGACCGTGCCGAGCGAGCAGGGGTTCGGGCAGCTGGAAGTGCTGCAGGCCGAGGTCGTCGACGGGCGGCCGGTGCTGATCTTCTCCTGCCTCGCCGAGCACGCCACCGACGTGCGCCGCGACGCCGGCGGGGGCACGTGGGCGGTGCCGGCCGAGAGCCTGCTCGGCCCGTTCGACGTGGACGCCGCGTACCCCTTGACGGACGAGCGGCTCTACGTCGGACGTCTGCTGCGACGTCGCTCGGACGGCCAGTGGCTCCTCTTCGCCTTCCGGAACGCGGGCGACGACGGCGCGTTCGTCGGAGGCATCACCGATCCCATGCTCGTGGAGTGGCGCGGAGGGCGGCTCGTGCAGCGCGCCACCGAGGCGGTGGCGAGCGCCTGACACAGATCGGGCCGGCACCCCGCGGGCGGGTGCCGGCCCAGCCCCCGGTCGCGGGGTACGCAGCCCGCACGGAGAAGGGATGACGATGGTGTCAGATGCAGGACGCAGGCGGGCGCGGCTGGCCGCCGGTGCGCTCGCCGTGATGGGTGTCGGTGTGGCGGGCGGTCTGATGGGCGGGGCCCAGGGCGACGCCGCCCGGGCTGCCGGCTCGGATGACGAGTACCGCGCGCAGTATCACTTCACGGTGCCGGACCACTGGAAGAACGACCCGCAGCGGCCGGTCTTCGTCGACGGCAAGTTCCACTACTACTACCTGTACAACGGCGACTACGACGCTGATCCGACCGCGAACTTCGGGACGGAGTGGCGGCTGGCGACCTCCTACGACGGCGTCGTCTTCGCCGATCAAGGCGTTGCCGCGCCCAAGAAGACCAATGCCAACTACGACCTCTGGTCGGGATCGGCCGTCGTCGATCACGCGAACACCGCCGGCTTCGGCGCGGGCACGGTGGTGATGCTCGTCACACAGATGGATCATCCGACCCTCGCCCAGCAGGCGAACGCGTCGGGCCCGCAGGCGCAGTTCCTCTGGTACTCGACGGACGACGGCCGGAACTTCCGGCCGTACGGCGAGGCGCCCGTCATCCCCAACGGAGGCCGGGCGGACTTCCGTGATCCGAAGGTCGTCTGGGACGCCGAGCGGGGTCGCTGGGTGGCGCTGATCGCCGAGCGCGATCGTGTGAGCTTCTACACCTCGCCGGATCTGAAGACCTGGTCGCGCGTCTGGGAGTACGTGAACCCGGGCATCGGCACCATCGAGTGCCCGGACCTGTTCCGGATCCGTGCCGACGACGGCTCTTTCAAATGGGTGTTCGGCGTCAGCGCGAACGGGTACGCGACGAACGAGCCGGCGACCTTCGCGTACTGGACGGGCTCGTTCGACGGCACGTCGTTCGCCTTCGACCAGGATGCCCCGCAGTGGCTCGACCACGGATTCGACTGGTACGGCGCGGTGACGTGGGAGGACCCGGCGGCGCCGCTCGATCGGCGGTACGCCGTCGGCTGGATGAACAACTGGGACTACGCGCACTCGACGCCGACGTGGGAATCCGACGGCTTCAACGGGACCGACTCCATCACGCGAGAGATCCGGCTCAAGCGCTACGGGTCGACCTTCAGCCTGGTGTCACAGCCGGTCGCCGCATTGGCGAGCATCGCCACGACGCGCGCCGACCTCGGCGACGTCACGGTGGACGGGTTCCTCCCGCTCGCGTACGAGGGGGACGCCTACCAGGTGGAGGCGGACGTGACATGGCAGACCGCATCCAACATCGGGCTGCAGCTGCGACGATCCGCCGATGGCACCCGTCACGCCGACGTCGGGGTGACGGAGACGTACGCGTACCTCAACCGCGGACAGACCGGCTACCCGGCCGGCACCTGGAAGTCCGAGAGCCGCACGCCCTTCTCGGCTGACGACGGCCGCGTCCACCTGCGCATACTCGTCGACCGGACCACGATCGAGGTGTTCCTCGACGACGGTCGCTACGTGCACTCGAGTCAGGTGTTCGCGCCTCCGGGCGACGACGGCATCGCACTGTACGCGGCGGGTGGACCGGCGACGTTCCACGACCTGACGATCACCGAATTCGGCAGCGTCGCGCAGCGGCCCGCGCGGATCATCGGCGACTTCGAGGGGACCTCGTGGGGAGCGGGATGGACGGCGACCGGCAGCTTCGTGGCAGCCGGCCCCAGCTCTTCGAGCCTGGTCGGGCAGGTCGGGGCGCGGGTCGCCGACACGTTCGCGGGCGGGGGAGATCCGGCGACCGGAACGGTCACCTCCCCGGCCTTCACCATCGACCGGAACTTCCTTCACCTTCTGGTCGGCGGCGGCGATCATCCGCTCGGCGTCGAGCCGGCCACATCGGTGCAGCTGCTCGTCGACGGTCAGCCGGTTCGCACCGCGACCGGGGAAGACTCGGCACGGCTCCGCCCGGTCGAGTGGGATGTGCGCGAGTTCGCCGGCCGGACCGCGCAGATCCAGATCCTCGATGACGCCACCGGCGAGTGGGGGCACCTGATGGTGGACCAGATCGTGCTCAGCGACTGAGTGATCGGATTTGAGACATGAGACTCCGAGTCTCTAGAGTGGCGAACGTGCTCGGACCCTGGGGGGATCGAGCACGGCGATCTGTCGACGGCCCCATGCCGTCGTGCGGAGGACCAGCGCGGTGCCGGGTTGTGGGGACTCGGCACCGCGTTCCCCGCGCGCGACGACGGGGTCCGCGACCCGGCGGTCGCCAGCGATAATCGAAGGGTGCAGGATCCCGGACCCCGATCGCGCCGACCCGCGGGTGAGACGCGGGCGCTGATGCTCGACGCCGCTGTCGAGCGCGTCAAGGCGGAGGGCCTTCTGCTCGACTACGCGAACATCGAGCTCGAGGACCTGATCCGCGCTGCGGGAGTGCCGCGGTCGACCGTCTTCCGCATCTGGCCCGACCGTGCAGCCTTCGTGGCGGACCTCGTCCGTGCCCTGTTCGAGGCGGATCCCGGCTTCGACACCGGCTTCGACGGCGAGACGCTGCAGCTCGTCGAGCGTGCGCTGGCCGAGAGCTCCGATGCCGCGAACACCCCGGCGGGACGGCAGGCCGCACTGCGTGAGGTCCTGCGCGTCGCCGTCGCGCACAACATGGCGTCCGTGGAAGGCACGGTCGCCTGGCGCGTCTACCGCACGATCTCGGCGGCGCTCTCCAGCGGCGACGCGGTGCCGGGTGGGGAAGACATCCGCGCGCAACTGGCCGAGATCGTCGGCAGGTACCTCGATCGCATGGCAGAGGTCTACCGCGGGCTCAATGCCGCGTTCGGTCTGCGCATGCGGGCGGGCCTCACCGAGCACGACCTCGCCGTCGCCGTGATGGCGATGATCGACGGCATGAGCGACCACCGCCGCATCAATCCTGCGATGGTCGAGGCTCCTCGCCCCTTGGTCCTCGGAGCGGAGGGGCCCCAGGAGTGGCACCTGGCAGCCGCCGCGGTATACGGCATCTACACCGCCTTCACCGTGAGTGTCGACAGCTCGTTGGACTGAGCGCCGCGGGCGGCGCGCCCCTCGACCGTAGAGTCACATGGCGGCGCGCAAGCGCTTTTCGCACCACACGGTGAACGCGAGGTAGAGCACGAAGGCCACGCCGACCAAGCTCACGAACAACGGAGTGAGTGCGCGCTCCCACAGCAGGTCATCCCGTCGGGCGATGAGCGACACCACGATCGCGGTCAGACTCAGACATTGAGCCTGGAACAGCACACGGAAGGCGCTCCAGCGTGCGTCCCATGCCAATGCCACATTCACCACGCCGGTGAGGCTGAGCACCGCGCCCGTCACCTGTGCGGTCAGGGGCGTGAGCTGCCAGGCCCAGAACTCGGTCGCGGCGCCCGGCGCCACGAAGACGGCCGCCCCGAACGCGAACGCGCCGGCGCCGATCGCGACGAGCGCGCCGCGAACCTGCCCCGGGATGCGGTAGTCCGGGGCGTCCGGGGTACCCGGATCCTCGCGGCGCTGCGCGACCGCCAGGCCGGCGACGACGAACGGCGTCGTGGCGTACAGCACGATCCATGTCCAGAACGACAGGTTGGACGAGAACCTGTCGAGGTGCGTCAAGGTCGCAATCAGCAGCGCGCCGGCGAAGACGACGACCGCCGGGAATCCGTGCTTCACGTGATGCCAGCGCGACGTCGCCGCGACCCGGAGGAAGAACCAGATCCCGCCCACGTATGCCGACGCGAGCAGGAACGCCGACAGCGGGGGCGCGATCCGCCACGCGAAGAGCTCACCGGTGCGCGCCGGGAACGCGAAGAGCAGAAACGCCGCGATGGCGAGGAACGGCAGGATGGCCACGGCGACCCACCGCGTCGTCGCGAACACACGGTCGTAGCCGCTCGGCGTTCTCGGGAGAGTGAACGC
This sequence comes from Microbacterium sp., assembly GCF_036566905.1. Lineage (GTDB taxonomy): Bacteria > Actinomycetota > Actinomycetes > Actinomycetales > Microbacteriaceae > Microbacterium. The sequence continues at coordinate 26,374 of NZ_DATCVK010000205.1, forward strand.
CACGGGATCCTCTCCGTCATCGCGCACGGGCATCGCTCAGCACCGCCTCCACAGAGAGCTCGAGCCCTTCGAGCGCCGCCCGGTCGATCTCATCGCCGCGGCCGGCATCGCGAAGAGCCTGTACCGGCACCATGTAGAACTCGAAGGCGTCCGGGTTGAGAATGCCTTTTCGTCTGCGCAGCCGCAGGGCTGCCCCGAGCAGGCGCCCGGCGGCCGTCGCGTCGCCCTGAGCGGCGCGCACTCCGACGAATGCCTCCAGACCGTAGGCGACTCCCTCGTCATGGCCGAGGGCGAGCGAGATGTCGAGACCGTCCGCGAAATCACCCATACCGCCTTCGACGTCTCCGGCGAGGAACTTCGCCCATCCGCGATGGTTCTGCGCGATGACGATGCCCAGGCGTTCGCCCTGCGCGGTCGCGAGTGTGTAGCTGGCTTCGAAGCGCTGCAGCGCCGCCCCGATGTCACCGGCCAGCATGTCGATCCGCCCCAGCATGACGAGCGCCATCGCCTCGCCCCATGCGTCGCCGGCCGTTCGGAAGTCGTCGAGGCTGTGCTCGAGCGACTGGATCGCCGCGGGAAAGTCGGGCTGCTCTCCGCGTGCGAGAAACGCGAGCGCGAGCGAGACGCTCGCGAGCGCAGCGCCGAAGTCGTCGTCAGTCGCGAGGAAGAGGTCCCGCGACGACGTCAGCCCGGGGACCGGGTCGTAGCCCGGGTCCTGCCAGAACCGGACGGCGTTGACGTAGTACAGGGCGATGGCTCGGGAATGAGGCGTGATCGTCGTGCCGTCGGCGGCGGCCGTGAGCAGCTCGCTCATCCACGATTGGACGAGGCCCAGGTACCCGCCGATCCACAGATAGAGGTACAGCGACCACGCGTAGTCCGCCGCCTCGTCCAGCTCCCGCCCGTCGAGGAGCGCCCGCATCACGCTCGCGAGGTTCTCGCTCTCCAGCTCGAGGCGCTCCAGCCACTCGAGCTGCGCCGTGCCACGCAGGCCGGCTGCGGCGCGCGCGCCCAGATCGCGGTAGCCGTCGACCCACGCCGCGACCGCCCGGGCGTGCTCCTCATCGCTGAGCAGAGTCGCCGCGTACGCGCGGACGAGAGACAGCAGCCGGAATGCCGGGGTGCGACCGCGCTCATCGTGGCCGAGAAGGCTCGCGTCGACGAGCGCCTCAAGCGCACCGAACGGATCGTCGATCCCCGCGTCGTTCAGCACACGTTCCGCCGATGCGAAGCCGAACGTCCCCGAGAACACGGACAGCAGGGCGAGCGCACGCCGGGTTTCGGCATCGAGCAGGTCGACGCTCCACTGGATCGTACGACTGAGCGCGCGCTGACGCTCGGGCAGGTCGCGCGCCCCGCTGACCAGGAGCGTGAGCGCGGAGTCCAGCCGCTCGAGGATCTGCGCCGGCGAGAGCGTGCGCACGCGCGCTGCGGCGAGTTCGATCGCCAACGGCATACCGTCGAGGGCGCGGCAGATGGCGACGACCGCCGCGGTGTTCGCGGCGGTCAGCTGGAAGGACGGATTCACCGCGGCGGCTCGCTGTTGAAACAGCTCGACCGCCGACGCGTGCGAGACGTCGTCGGCATCGGCGTCCGTCGCCGGCACCTCGAGCGGAGACAGCGTGAAGACGCGCTCGGCGCGAACTCGCAGCGGCGACCGGCTCGTGACAAGAAGCTGCAGTCGTGAGCACTCGGTGACGAGGCGCACCAGAAGGCCCGCTGCGCCGAGCAGGTGCTCCATGTTGTCCACGATCAGCAGCAGGTCCCGGTCGGCGATCGCCTCGATGACCTTGTCGTCGAGCGGGCCATCGCCGGTGTCGCGTACCCCCAGTGCACGGGCCAACGCCGTGATGACGCGTTCCGGCTGCGCCACCGACTCGAGCGTCGCGAAAGCGACCTCCCGGCCCGCGGCTGCGGCATCCATGGCGATCTCGATCGCCAGACGGGACTTGCCGACGCCTCCCGGCCCCACGATCGAGAGGATGCGAACGTCGCGACGCGCCAGGAGGGCGGCGATCTCGGCGCGCTCGCGCTCGCGGCCGACCAGACCGGTGTACGGCGCGGGGATGCCCGCGCCCGCAGCGCCGCGACCGGATGCCTCGGCTGGTGTCGTCGAGATGACGGAGGCGTCGAAGCGCTCGGCGAGCAGTGTCGCGATGTCGGAGAGCACCAGTTCGGCGAGGTCTTCGGGTTGGGAGAAGGATTTGTACGAAGAGCGGTCGTCGTCACGGATCGCCGCGAGTAGTTCGATCAGCCGCGCTTCACGCTCCGGTGCGGGCTCCTTGATGTAGATCAGTAGCGGAAGCGAGCCCGAGAGGCGATATTCGTCCTCGAGCCCCGACACCGTCTCGTCCGGCGCGACCCATCCGTAACGCTCCCAGTAGAGGCCCACAAAGATGTCGCTCTGATCCAGGTACGACCGGTACAGCGCGCGGGGCGGATGGGGTCGCGCACCCAGCTCGAACATCACGGGTGCGAGATGCAGGCGCTCGACGACCTCGCGCACCGCCCGACGCTCGGGTTCGAGCTCCTTCAGCGTGGAGCTGATGAAGACCCGGATGCGCTGATCGGGCGTGCGAATCGGTCGCTTCGCGCCATCCATACAGTGATCCTCGCGCTCGGTGGGCCATGGCGCAAAGGGTCGAGATCGAGCCCCGTCGGGCGAGAGTCGTGGCGAGGCATGGGGCGGGCAGGGTCCGCGGGTGTCTCAGGCGCTGGGCGCGCTCCAGCTGAGCGACTCGATGTAGCGCAGCAGCACGCCCTCGCGCAGCGCCCACGGCGAGACCTCGAGCTCCTCGACGTCGAGGGCGCGCATCGCCTCGTGCAGCACGACCGCACCGGCGACGATCTGGAACGTCCGGTCGGGGGTGATCCCCGGCAGCTCCTGGCGGGCCGACGCGGGGATGCGCGCGAGCCGCGGGATCCACGAGCCGAGCGCGGCGCGGGGGAGCAGCATCCGTTCGATCCCCGACCATCCGGGAGCGGGGTAGCCGACAAGCTTCGCGAGCGAGCGGATCGCCTTCGACGAGCCCACCACGTGGTCCGGGCGAGCCAGCCGGCCGAACGATTCGGCGACGGGGGCGAGCGTCGCCCGTGCATGTGCACGCAGCTGCTCGACGGCCGCCTCGCCGGGCGGGTCGTCGGGAAGGAACTGGATCGTCATGCGCCCGGCGCCGAGGGGGACGGATGCCGCCGCCTCGGGCAGCTCGTCGGGCCCGGCAGCGATCTCGAGCGAGCCGCCGCCGATGTCGAAGAGCAGGATCTGCCCCGCCGCCCAGCCGAACCAGCGGCGGACGGCCAGGAAGGTGTACCGCGCCTCGGTCTCGCCGCCGAGCACCTGGAGCGGCTGACCCAACGCCTCCTCGATGAGGGCGATAACCTCGGGGCCGTTCTTCGCCTCGCGGACCGCCGAGGTGGCCGTGGCGAGCAGCTCATCGACGCGTTCGGCCGCGGCGACCTTTCGCGCCTCGGTCACCGCGGCGACGAGCGCCGTGACGCCCTCGTCGGTGATCGAGCCGTCCGGGGCCAGATAGCGCATGAGCCGCAGCACCGTGCGCTGGCTCGTCGTCGCGAGCGGCCGTCCACCCGGGCGGACGTCGGCGACCAGCAGGTGGACGGTGTTCGAGCCGATGTCGAGGACTCCGAGGCGCACGCGTCTCAGGCTAGCGGTCGAGAGCGGTTACGATGGGCGCGATGTCCGCCGACGAAGCGACCACCTACGACCTGGGTGCGGTCACCCCAGTCCTCTCGCTGTATCGCGAGATCGATCGAGCGGACTGGGCGCGGCTCGCGTCCGGTCTGACGCAGCCGCTGAGCGAGACCGAGATCGTCCAGATCCGGGGTCTCGGCGACCGCCTCGACATGGCCGAGGTCGCGCAGGTGTACGTGCCGCTGTCGCGTCTGCTGTCGCTGTACGCCGAGTCCACCAAGCGGCTCGGCGCCGAAGAGTCGGCGTTCCTCGGCGAGGCCGACACGACGACGCCGTTCATCGTCGGGGTGGCGGGGTCGGTCGCGGTCGGCAAGTCCACGATCGCGCGCCTGCTGCGCGAGCTCACGAGCCGGTGGCCGGGCACGCCCCGCGTCGAGCTCGTCACGACCGACGGCTTCCTCTACCCGAACGCCGAGCTCGAGCGCCGCGGCCTCATGGACCGCAAGGGCTTCCCCGAGTCGTACGACCGCCGGGCGTTGGTGTCGTTCCTCACCGAGGTGAAGAGCGGCGCCCCCGAGGTGCGCGCCCCCTTCTACTCGCACATGCGATACGACATCGTCCCCGACGCGGTCGTCACCGTGCGTCGTCCCGACATCGTCATCGTCGAGGGCCTCAACGTGCTGCAGCCGCCGCCTACGCCCAACGACGTGGCCGTGAGCGACCTGTTCGACTTCTCGGTCTTCGTGGACGCGGATGCCGCGCACATCGCCCAGTGGTACGTCGATCGCTTCCTCGCCCTGCGCCGCGCGGCCTTCAGCAACCCGAACTCGTTCTTCAACGTGTTCGCCCAGCTCTCCGACGAGGAGGCCGTGGAGCGGGCGCTCGGCTACTGGAACACGATCAACCTGCCGAACCTGCAGGAGAACGTGCTTCCCACGCGCCACCGCGCCGACCTCGTCCTGCAGAAGGGCGCGGACCACACCGTCGAGACGGTCCTGCTCCGCAAGCTTTGACGCGCGTCGGATCAATGCGACGAAGGAGCGTTGATGCGATGCGGGTCAAGGTTGAGCGAGCGAGGAACGAGCGAGACGAAACCCACCAGCCGCCGGCATCCGCATTCGTAAGGGATCCTTGCGAAAACCCCCGCCTACCATTGTCGGCATGTGTGGAATCGTCGGATACGTGGGCCCGCGGCAGAGCCAGGCCGTCCTGATCTCGGGGCTCTCGCGGCTCGAGTACCGCGGCTACGACTCGGCTGGCATCGCCGTGATCGACGCGAACGGTGTCCTGGGCATGCGCAAGCGCGCCGGCAAGCTCAAGGTGCTCCGCGACGACCTCGCGGCCCGGCCGCTCGCCGACGGCACCACCGGCATCGGTCACACCCGCTGGGCGACGCACGGCGGCCCGACCGACGGCAACGCGCACCCGCACCTCGCCGACGACGACAAGCTCGCCGTCATCCACAACGGCATCATCGAGAACTTCGGCGAGCTCAAGGACGAGCTCCTCGCGGACGGCTTCACTTTCCGCAGCGAGACCGACACCGAGGTCGCCGCCGTCCTGCTCGGGCGCGAGTACGACCGCTCCGGCGATCTGGTCGAGGCCTTCCGCGCGGTCGTATCGAGACTCGAGGGCGCGTTCACGCTGCTCGCGATGCACCAGGAGCAGCCGGGCCTCGTCGTCGGGGCGCGCCGCAACTCGCCGCTCGTGATCGGGCTGGGTGACGGGGAGAACTTCCTCGGCTCGGACGTGGCCGCGTTCGTCGAGCACACGCGCAACGCCCTCGCGATCGGCCAGGACCAGATCGTCGCGATCACTCCCGAGGCTGTCACTGTCACCGACTTCTCGGGCAACGCCGTCGAGGTGGAGCCCTTCGAGGTGACGTGGGATGCCGCTGCCGCCGAGAAGGGCGGCTGGTCGTCGTTCATGGCCAAGGAGGTCTCGGAGGAGCCGGATGCCGTGGCCAACACACTGCGCGGCCGCATCCGCGACGGCGAGGTCGTCATCCCCGAGCTCGCCGGTCTCGACGACCTGTTCCTCGGCATCTCGCGCATCATCGTCATCGCGTGCGGCACCGCCGCCTACGCCGGTCAGGTCGGCAAGTACGCGATCGAGCAGTGGACCCGCATCCCGGTCGACGTCGAGCTCGCACACGAGTTCCGCTATCGCGATCCGGTGATCGGGAGCGACACCCTGGTCGTCTCGATCAGCCAGTCGGGCGAGACGATGGACACGCTCATGGCCGTCAAGTACGCGCGCGAGCGCGGTGCGAAGACGCTCTCGATCTGCAACACCCAGGGCGCCACCATCCCTCGCGAGTCCGACGCGATCGTCTATACGCACGCCGGTCCCGAGGTCGCCGTCGCGTCGACGAAGGCGTTCGTCGCGCAGATCACCGCGCTGTACCTGATGGGGCTGCACATCGGCCGCGTCCGCGGTGCGATCACCCCGGCCGACGCCGCCGATCACGTGCGCGAGCTCGAGGCGATCCCGGGCAAGATCGCGCAGATCCTCGAGCGCGAGCAGCCCCGCATCGAGCAGTTCGCCCACTGGATGGCCGACACCCGCTCGGTGCTGTTCCTCGGCCGCCACGTCGGCTACCCCATCGCGCTCGAGGGCGCGCTCAAGCTCAAGGAGCTCGCGTACATCCACGCCGAGGGCTTCGCCGCCGGCGAGCTCAAGCACGGCCCCATCGCGCTCATCGAGCCCGGCCAGCCGGTGTTCGTCGTCGTGCCGTCGCCGCGCAAGTCGGCCGAGATGCACAAGAAGGTCATCTCGAGCATCGAGGAGATCCGCGCGCGCGGCGCCCGCGTCATCGCGATCGCGGAGGAGGGTGACGCCGCGGTGCTGCCCAAGGCCGACGAGGTGCTGCGCATCCCGCTCGCCGGACCCTTCTTCGAGCCGCTCCTGGCCGTCGTGCCCCTGCACATCTTCGCGATGGGCCTCGCGACGGCCAAGGGACTCGACGTCGACCAGCCCCGCAACCTCGCGAAGTCGGTCACCGTCGAGTAACGGTGACCGCGCGATAGTCTGTCGGAGGCCGCGCGCGCGGCGCGGCAGGAGGTTCACGTGATCGTCGGAATCGGCGTCGACCTCGTCGACATCCCGCGTTTCGAGCGAACCATCGCGCGCACGCCGCGGCTCCTCGATCGTCTCTTCTCCGACGCGGAGCGCCGCCTCAAGCCGCACTCACTCGCGGCGCGGTACGCCGCCAAGGAGGCGCTCATCAAGGCGCTCGGCGGCTCGGACGGCGTGCACTGGACCGAGATCGAGATCGCCTCCGAAGCATCCGGCCGGCCGCTCTTCTCGCTGTGCGGATCGACGGCCGCCGTCGTCGCCGGCCGCGGGATCACGGCACTGCACCTCTCGATGTCGCACGATGCGGGCCTCGCGACGGCGTACGTCGTCGCCGAAGCGGATCCGGGCTCCGACGTTCCGGCGCAGCTCGGCGCAGCCGCGCGCACCCCGGAGGGAACCGTATGAGCCGTCTGCCCGCCGGCACCCTGCGCGAGGCGATGATCGACGTGGGCGCCATCGAGGACAACGTGCGGCACCTGCGCCGGCTCACCGACTCGGAGGTGATCGCGGTCGTCAAGGCCGACGGCTACGGGCACGGGGCTGTCCGCTCGGCGCTCGCGGCGCTCGCGGGCGGCGCCTCCCGGCTGGGTGTCTCGGACATCACCGAGGCTCTCGCGCTCCGCCGTGCGGGCATCGACGCGCCGATCGTGGCGTGGCTGCACGCTCCGGGTGCCGACTTCGCCGAGGCGGCCGCCCGCGGCATCGAGCTCGGCATCTCGAGCCTCGACCAGCTGCAGAGAGCCGCCGCTGCGGCATCCGCCGATCGTCCTGTCGGAGTGCACCTCAAGCTCGAGACCGGGCTGGCGCGCAACGGCATCGCGCCCGACGACTACCGCGTCGTCTTCGCCGAGGCCGCGCGCCTCGAGCGGATCGGGCGGGTGCGCGTCATCGCCCTGTTCAGCCACCTCTCCAATGCCTCGGTCGAGGACGACCGCGCGGCCCTGCGCTCCTTCGAAGAGGGCATCGGCGTCGCCGCCTCGCTCGGACTCGCGCCGCCGCTGCGGCATCTCGCCGCGACGCACGCCGCGATCGACCTGCCCGAGTCGCGGCTCGGGTGCGTGCGCATCGGCATCGGGATCTACGGACTCTCGCCGTTCGCCGACCGCACATCGGCAGACCTGGGCCTCCGCCCGGCGATGACCCTGCGCGGTGCGGTCGCCGCCGTCCGCCGCGTGCCCGCCGGTCAGGGCGTGTCGTACGGGTACGACTACCGCACCGAGCGCGACACCACCCTCGCGCTCGTGCCGCTGGGCTACGCCGACGGCGTGCCCCGGCAGGCATCGGGGGCCGGTCCCGTCATGATCGGCGGGCGCCGGTTCACCGTCGCCGGGCGCATCGCGATGGATCAGTTCGTCGTCGACGTCGGCGATGCGCGCGTCGCCGTGGGTGACGAGGCCCTGCTCTTCGGCGATCCGACCCTGGGGGCACCCGCTGCGACAGAATGGGCGGATGCCGCGGGCACGATCAACTACGAGATCGTCACGCGCGTCGGCCCTCGGGTCGCCCGGCGGCAGGTCGAGGAATGAGCGGGAACGCCGACGACGCCCACGTTGTTGAAGACCACGTGGACACCGTGACCTCGAACACCGGCACCCAAGGGATCGACGCACTCGTCGGCACGCGTGAGATCACCTCGCCCGACGCCATGGAGGCGCTCGGTGAGGAGATGGGACGGATGCTGCGCCCCGGCGACATGGTGGTCCTCACCGGACCGCTCGGCGCAGGGAAGACCACCCTCACACGGGGCATCGGCCGCGGGCTGGACGTGCGCGGCCCCATCCAGAGCCCGACGTTCGTGCTCGCCCGCACCCACCCGTCGCTCGTCGGCGGCGCGCCTCTCGTGCATGTCGACGCCTACCGGCTGGGCTCGGCCGCCGAGCTGGACGACCTCGACATCGACTTCGACGGCTCCGTCGTGATCGTTGAGTGGGGGCGGGGTCTCGTCGACGGCATCCGGGACCACTGGTGGGAGGTGGAGCTCGACCGCGAGTGGCACGGGCGAGGGCAGGATGACGCGTGCTACGGCGTCGCCCACGAGGCGGAGCTCGACGCCGACGCCCCCCGCCTCGTGAAGATCTCGCGCCACGGCGCGCCGACTACCCTGGAAGGGTGATCCTCGGCATCGACACGTCGCTCGGCTCCGCAGTGGCGGTGGTCGAGCCCGATGGCCTCATCCGATCCGAAGCCGCCAGCCTCGATCCGCGCGGTCACGCCGAGGTCATCGGCACCCTGCTCGAGCGGGCGCTCGCCGAGGCATCCGTGCGCCCCTCCGACATCACGCATGTCGCCGCGGGAATGGGTCCCGGCCCCTTCACCGGCCTGCGCGTGGGCATCGCGGCGGCGCGCACGTTCGCCCTCGGACGAGGCCTGCCCGTCATTCCCGTCGTCAGCCATGACGCTGTCGCGCTGGAGCTGCTCCTCCACAGCGCCCTCACGGCCGACTGGGGATCGGCGGGCGGCCACGAGAACCCCGACGACGAGACATTCGCGGTGGTGACCGACGCGCGCCGGCGCGAGTTCGCGTACACGCTCTACCGCGGACTCGACGACGACGGGCTCCCGGTCCGCGTCGCCGAGCCGGCGCTCATTCCGCGCGATGACCTCGATGCCGCGCTCGCGCAGGCGGCGGCCGAACGCCGCGACGCCGAC
>NZ_DATCVK010000206.1:0-6390 GCF_036566905.1 Microbacterium sp.
GAACATCGCGAGCCGGCCGTCGCCATTGACGTCATCGATCGTGCCGCTCCATTCGGCCGTGACGTCGACGGAGCTCTCGCCGAGGATCTCGACGTCGCCGACGCCGACGGCCGCCGCGCCGCCCGGGAAGGCGAAGGCGTCGTCGCCGGCGAGTGCCGCGCTGAAGACGACTGCGGGTTCGCCGCCGGTCGTGTCGAGCCAGAATCGGAGCCCTTGCGGGTCGGTGCGCACGGCACCCGCGAACTCGAACGCGAGGTCGTACGGTGCCGGATCGGCCTGGGCCGTGACGAGGCGGAGCGGTTGGCCGCCGGGGCCGTCGGGGTCGACGATCGCGAGCGGCGAATCGACGGTGCGCGACACCGTGATCGCGAGGTCGAAGCCGCGTGCATCACCGGAGTCGACGAGGTTTCCGGTCGACAGGTCGAGATGCGTGCCTGCGATGTCCGCATCGAGCCCGTCGACGGCCGCCATGAAGTCGGCGGTCGTCGCGGACTCGGCGAGACCGAGGAGTGCGGTCTTGACTCCTGCTTCGAGGGTTGCGGCGAGTTGCATCGCGGCCCCCGGTCGCACGACGGTCGCGCCCGGTGCGACATCGGCGAGCGGGAGTGCGCTCGCGAGCGGGCCGACGTCTTCGTAGTCGCCCAGCGCGACCTCGGCCAACGCCGCGATTCCCGCGCGCAGCTTCGCGACGTCTTCGGGTTCGGCGACCGGATCCGCGTAGGCGACGTGTGCGCCGGTCAGGGCGAGGGCCCATGCGCCGATCGAGGCGACGACGGCGAGGCCTGGTCGCCAGTCGCGACGTCGATGTTCGCGGCGTCCGTCTGCGGAGCGCAGAGTGAAGCGGTTCTGGTCGTTCTGGGCACGCATGATTTCCCCCCGGGCCGATGCCACCCCCGCGCATGTCGGGTCGGCACGCGCTCGTGCCCGTTCTACTCCCATGCAGACTTCGCTGACAAGAGAAACCCTCACTTTGGGGGGCAAAACGTCTCGCATGAGGTCATCCTTCGGCCCGCACGGTCCCCACGACCGACAGGCGGATGCCCAGCACGGACGACTCCCGGCTCGGCCGCCTACAATCTCCCCATGCAAGACCGCGTGCACACGATCACTTCGATGGGCTCGGGCGCGCCGCGAGAGGGCGGCCCGGAGTCCGACCGTTCCGAGAGCGCTGCTTCCCCGGGATTCGGCGCCGACGAGGGCCGTGCCCACGGCGTCGAGCGGGGCATCGACCGCGTGCTCGCGATCCAGCGGCCGATCGTGGTCGCCCATCTCCGTTCCGTCCGCCGGCGTTCGCCCGGCGCCAGCCCCGAGCAGATCGTGCGCATCCTCGAGCGCCGGTACCTCGCCGCCGTCACGACCGGTGGCGCGGCCGTCGGGGCGACCGCCGTGATCCCCGGCATCGGCACGGGCGTGACGCTCGCGCTGTCGGGCGTCGAGACGGCGGGCTTCCTCGAAGCCACTGCCCTGTTCGCGCAATCGGTCGCCGAGGTGCACGGCATCGCCGTCGACAACCCCGACCGCGCGCGTGCGCTCGTGATGACCCTCATGCTCGGCAACGAGGGTGTCGACCTGGTGCGCCAATTCGCCGGGCAGGCTTCGGGCACGGGTGCCGCGCGCAACGTCTACTGGGGCGAGCTCATCACGAACAGCATGCCGAGGGCGATCATGGGGCCGGTGGTCGACAAGCTGCGCAGCGTCTTCATCAAGCAGTTCGCGGTCCGCGGCGGCGCCGGCATCATCGGCAAGGCGATCCCGTTCGGCATCGGCGCCGCGATCGGCGGCATCGGCAACAGCGTGCTCGGCCGACGCGTGCTCAAGCAGTCCCGACTGGCGTTCGGCCAGGCCCCCCAGACGCTGCCGCTCGAACTCGAGCCGCGCGAGGGGGACTCCGTGCTGACCGCGGCCGCGTCGCGGCTCTCGCGTGCCGGTGCCGTCGTCGGCGGCGCAGCGCTCAGCGCGAGCCGCGGCATCCAGACCGCAGGGCGCGCCGCAGGGCGTGCCGCACGAGGCGCGATCACGCGCCGCCCCGACAGCGATCCGGCTCCGGAATCCCCCCGAGACGACGGGGTGCAACCCGAGGGCCAGTGAATTTCGCTATATTCAGAATATGCTGAATCTAGATCGCGCGCTCTCACGCCCGGGCGCGACGATCCGCTTCGCGATGCTCGGAGGCGATGAGCGACCGGTCGTCCTCATCCACGGCGCTGGCATGGATCACTCGATGTTCGCGCCGCAGGTGCTCGCGCTGCGCGACGCCGGACACTCGGTCGTCGCATTCGACTTGCGCGGCCACGGCGCCTCGCGCCTCGAACCCGGGGCGCGCTTCACCGGACAGGCCGCTCTCGACGACCTCGCGGCCCTCCTCGACCACCTCTCACTCGAACAGCCCGCCCTCGTGGGGCACTCGCTCGGCGGCAACGTGGCACAGGCGCTCGTGCGCCGGGACCCAGGTCGAGCCGGAGCACTCGTCGCCGTCGATTCGACCTGGAACACGGGCCCGCTCTCGCGCGGCGAACGCAATGCGCTGCGCCTCGCCGCTCCCGCTCTGTCGCTCGTACCCGCATCGCGGCTGCCCGGCATGCTGGCTCGCGCTTCAGCTGTGACGCCCGAGGCGATCACGGCGACGGAGACGATGTTCGCGCGCATGCCGAAGCGCGTGTTCCTCGACGTCTGGCGCGCTGCGGTCGGGTTCGTCGAGCCCGATGCGGGCTACCGCGTGCCGGTTCCGCTCGCCCTCATCCGCGGGGAGCTCGATCGCACGGGCAACATCGCGACGGCGATGCCGGAGTGGGCGAGGGCCGAGGACATCGGCGAACGCGTGATCGCGGGCGCCGGTCACGTCGTGACCCTCGATGCGCCCGACCTGACGACGGCAGCCCTCCTCGAGGTGCTGGCAGCGGCGCCCCATGAGTGAACACGACGAACGGGTCGCCGACTTCATCGAGTCGGTCGGCGACGCGCTCGCGGCCTGGCACCTCTCCCGCGCGACCGGGCGCGTGTACGGGTTCCTGCTGCTCAGGCATGGCCCCGAGACGCTCGACACGATCGGAGCCGACCTCGGCCTCAGCACCGGCGGGGTCAGCACCGCGGTTCGGGAGCTCGTCTCGTGGGGGCTCGCGCGAACGATCACACAGCCCGGCAGCCGGCGGCTCCGGGTGGAGGCCGTCGGCGGGTTCGAGCAGTTGCTCGCCGCAAGCCACGAACGTACGCGCACCTTCATCCGAACCCTGCACTCGGGAACTGCGCTCACCGAGGGCGCACGAGCGCGCGAACGCCTCCACGCGGTCGTCGGCCTCTTCGAGGGCTACGTCGACGCGGGTGACGAGATGTTGCGACGGCATCACGCCGACGACGGCGATCCGCTGCACTGACTCCCACGCCCACCACGTCGACCGACGACGACGCTAGGCCTCGAGCTCGTCCTCATCCTGTTCGCCGGCGCGCACGTCGCGCTCGTCGATCTCGCCGTCGGCGGCGTGCAGCGCGGCGAACCGCTCCCACTCGGCCATGAGGTGGTCGACCGCCGCGTGGAACCTCGCCGTGGTGACCCCCGGCGTCGGGTCGCCGAAGTAGCGTTCCACCCACACACCGAGCCGCTCGAGCGCCGCCTCGTCGTGCGCCACGTCGTCGACACGGGCGACCATCGCCGCGGCTTCGGTCACGTCGAGCCACTCGCACGCCTGCAGGTAGCCCGAGGTGTCGATCTGCGCCTCGGGGTTCGCCGGTCGGGTGATCAGGAGCGGCTTGCCCGCCGCCAGGCGGTCGTAGACCATCGCCGAGATGTCGACGATCGCGACATCGGCCGCGGCGAGCTGCCACCCGAGCTTCGGCCCGTGGTCGTAGATGTGCTGCGCGGCCGGGTCGGCGGCGTTCGCCGCCTCGATCGCGGCGATGATCGCGCGGTTCGCGGCACCGTACTCGTGGTCGACGACGCCCGATCGGGGATGCGGCCGGTAGATGACCCGGTGACGTCCGGTGGCCAGCAGTCCCTGCACGAGGGTGACACCGTGCGTTGCGATCGAGCCGTAGGCCGCAGCCCCGCGGTCGCCCTCCCAGGTGGGCGCGTACAGCACGACCTCGCGGTCGTCAGGGGTGTACGGCAATGCCGCGCCGTCGAGGTAGTGGTCGGCCTGGGGCCGGCCGATGGGGATGGCGCGCTTGTCGAAGTCGTAGTCCCAGAGCACCTTCTCGAGGCGCGCCCTGGCGGCGTCACCCGCAATGAGCGAGTAGTCGTAGGCCTTGAACTGGTTCGTCGTCATGTACATCTTGTCGGACTCGCCATGGTTGATGAACACGTGCCAGCGGCGGCCGTACCGCATCATCTGGAAGTTCTTGGCGTTCTGGTTCACGTAGAAGACGACGTGCAGGTCCTGCTCGGCGATCACGCGCTCCAGGTCGGCGACACGACGCACATAGGCGACGGGCACCGGCGACTCGTCGAGCAGCGCGAGCGCCGCCCCCGAGGCGCGACTCAGGATGAGCACGGGGTGCCGCTCGGCGAGCTCTGCGAGCGGGGCGTACCACTGCCGCAGCTGGTAGAGGTTGACCTTGCCGTCGGCGAAGTACACGCCGACACGGAAACGGTGCGGCGGCAGCGGCTCCTGCTCGGCGAGCTTCACGCCGAGCGAGCGCTGCGCGCGTCTGGACCACATGATGTCCTTGGCCAGCTTGACGGCGCGTCGCGCGTCTTTCCTCAATCCCACTGTCCAAGGGTAGCGAGGTCGGGCTGAGCGGATGCCCCGTTGCCGGTGCGGCGCCGGCACTGAGAGCCGATCGTTACCGCGTCGCAGTACTCCGCTGCCGGGTCGACCGCTGCCTGCTGGTCACACCACGGGCGGGCGCCCGGCGAGGGTCATGCGCCAGATCGTGCGCCAGCGCATCGGCCGTCGCTCCCCCGGGTGCTCGCGCCACCCGGCACGCCATCCGGCGAACCAGGCCTTCAGCGCCGCGGGCTGTCGCGCCCAGCGCAGCACCTGGATCGCGGTCCACGAGCCGACGTAGAGCGGCACGAGCACGGCGGGGAGGTTCCGCCGCGCGAGCCACACGCGGTTCCTGGCGTTGAGCCGGTAGTAGTACGCGTGCCGAGCGGGGTCGATGACCGGATGCCCCGCCTCGAGGTCTCCGGCGTACCACGCGACGTGCCCGGTGTCCCACACCCGCCAGGCGAGCTCGATGCCCTCGTGCGCGTAGAAGAACGGGTCGGCCCAGCCGCCGGTGGCGTCGAAGACCGCACGAGGCATGAGCACGGCGCCCTCCCAGCACGAGAAGACGTTGCTCGAGTGCGACGGGTCGCCCTTGCGGATGCGCGGGATCCAGCGGCGCGGAGACACACGGCCCGTCGGGTCGACGACTCGGGGCTGGATGAGGCCGATCTCGGGCCGCTCGGCGAGCATGCCGCATCCGTCGGCGAGGAAGGTCTCGCTCGGCAGGAAGGCGTCGTCGTCGAGGAAGAAGAGCGCTTCGCCTGTCACGAGCGGCACTCCGCGGTTGCGGCCGGCAGGGATGCCGAGGTTCTCCGGCAGGTGCAGCGTCGTCACTTCCGGCGGGAGCGGCGGCTCCGCGGTCGCCGGATCCCAGCCGTTGCCGACGCACACCACATCGGTGACGACGCCCTGTTGGCCCAGGATGCTGCGGATGCCGCGCGCCAGGTCGTCGGGCCGCGTGCCCATCGTGAGCACGACCACGCCGACGCGGGGGTGTGCGGCGATGTCTTCCCGCTCAGGACCGGACACGACGGGAGGCCATGATCGCGACGAAGTGCCCGATCACGGAGAGCACGGCGAGCGGCAGGAGCACCGCGAGCACGATGCGGTCGGTGATCGGCTGCCCGGCGACGAGTCCGACGAGCGCCGCCGCGAAGGCGATGAGCGTGAGCTCCACCGAGTGGTAGAGGCGGTGGAACGGCAGGAACCGAGCCACCTTGCGAAGCTTCGCGACGAGTCCGCCGCGCGGGGCCGTCTCGCCGTGGGTGTCGGCGAGCTTCGCGAGCCCGGCGTTCGCGCGGGCGACGTGCACCATGTCGTTGAGCGCCTTGTTGAGCACGATGACGAGCGCGAGGAGCGCGGCGATCGTGGTCCAGAGGAAGTCGGCGGGGAACTCGAGCGGGTAGGCGGCGGCGCGGATGCCGAGCGCGAGCGGGATCAGCGCCTCGGTCGAGTAGTGCCCGACCTTGTCGAGGAAGACGCCGGCGGGCGACGACGTGCGGCGCCAGCGGGCGACCTCGCCGTCGCAGCAGTCGACGAGCATCTGCAGCTGGCCGAGCACCACCGCGAGCAGTGCGCCCCAGATGCCGGGGATCAGGAGCGCCGCGGCCGTCGACCAGCCGACGAGGATCATGAGCCCCGTCACGCCGTTCGCCGAGATCGAGGTCTTCAGCAGCATCCACGTGAG
>NZ_DATCVK010000207.1:0-5718 GCF_036566905.1 Microbacterium sp.
AGGCCCCGAGCGACAGCCGCTGGCGTCCGCGCAGCGCCGGCCACTGACGACACACCCGCGACAGCGTCCACATCCCCTCACGAATCGGAGCACCCGCATGACCGACACCACCGAAGCCACGCTGTACCAGCGACTGGGCGAAGGCGACGGCATCGCCGCCGTCGTCAACAACATGTACCGGCTGATCCTGGGCGACGAGACGCTCGCGCCGTACTTCTCCGGCACCCGCATGGTCGACCAGAAGCGCCACATGGCGCTCTTCCTCGCCGCGGCGGCGGGCGGCCCCGACGGCTACAAGGGCCTCGACATGCGCGCCGCCCACGCCGGACGCGGCATCACCGACGCAGACTTCGACCGTGTGATCGGCCACGCGGCGACGGCGCTCGCCGACGCGGGTGTCGACGAAGCCACGATCGGCCAGGTCGCGGGCGCGCTGATGCCGCTGCGCTCCGAGGTCACCACCGCCGGCTAGGAGAGCCCGGCTCCGACGCCTCGCCGAGGGTGAGCCGCGGCCGTCCTACACTGGACGCACGCTCCACCGACGTCGATCGGAGCCGCCGTGTCATCACCCTGGTCGCAGCGCCGCGAGGTGTCGCCCGAGACATCCCGCCTGCTCATCGAGCGTGCCCACGAAGAGCTGGTCGCCGGCAACGCCGCCGACGAGCGGCTGAACGACGTGCGGATGCTCGTGCGCGAGTCCTGGCGCCGTTCGCTCGACAGCCTCGTCGGCGCCGAAGGGCTGCCGCCCCTCGACCTCGCCGTGGAAGAGCTCGAGGCGTATCGCCGCGCGCACCCGCTCGCCGGCGTCATCGACATGGTGCGCGGCCTGCTGCTGCCCGGCGACGCCTCCGAGTCCGGCGTCGTCGTGGCGGTCGGCGATGCCGCCGGGCGGCTGCTGTGGGTCGAGGGCGACCGGAATGTGCGGCGGCTGACGGGCGACATGGGGTTCGTCGAGGGTGCGAACTGGTCGGAGGATGCCGTCGGCACCGCCGCCCCGGGCACGGCCCTCGCGCTCGATCGATCGGTGCAGATCACCGGTGCCGAGCACTTCAACCGTCTCGTCCAGCCGTGGTCGTGCAGCGCCGCTCCGGTGCACGACCCCGAGACGCGCCGCATCCTCGGCGTCATCGATGTGACCGGGGGCCTCGAGGCGGTGACGCCCCAGGCGCAGCTGCTGGTGGATGCCACCGCCCGGGCGATCGAGGGTGAGCTGCTGGTCGCGCGGCTCCGCTCCCGCGCCGCCGAGGGGCAGGCGTCCCCGCACGGCGCCAACCGGCGCCGCGCACCCGCCCAACGCGCCGAGCCCACCCGTGCGACGCTCCGGGTGCTCGGACGCGACCGTGCGCTGCTCGAGGTGGCCGGCGAGGGGGTGGAGACGATATCCGAGCTCGGCCCGCGCCACGCCGAGCTTGTGCTCATGCTCGCCGTGCACCGCCAGGGACTGTCGGCCGAGCGACTGGGCGAGCTCGTGTACGGCGAGCCCGCCGACGCCGGCCGCGCGGCGACGGGTGCGACATCCGTCACGCTCCGCGCCGAGATGGTGCGCCTGCGCAAGGCGCTCGCGGCATCCGCTCCCGCTCTCGTGCCCGAGTCCCGGCCGTATCGGCTCGGCGTCGAGGTCGAGACCGATGCGCACCAGGTGCTGTCGCTGCTGGATCGGGGCGCGCACCGGGTCGCGCTCGCCGCGTACCGAGGCGACGTGCTGCCGGACTCCGTCGCGCCCGGGGTGGAGGAGTTCCGTGACACGGTCCGCACCGCGCTGCGCGAGGCGCTCATGGCCGAGGCGTCGGTCGATGTCCTCCTCGCGTTCGCCGAGACGGATGCCGCCGCAGACGACGTCGAACTGCTGAGGCTGTGCCTCTCCCTGCTGCCCGCGCGGTCGCCCCGGCGCGCGGGGCTCGTGGCACGGATAGAGAAGCTCGAAGCCGATCTCTGATCGCGGACCGTTCCTGTCCGCATTCTGCGGGAAGGTGGATCCACGACAGAGAGGGAGCATCATGCTCAACGGATTCGCCACCCAGAACGTGTACGCCGCCGACATCGACGCCGCCGCCGAGTGGTACACGGGGGTGTTCGGCATCGAGCCGTACTTCCGCCGCCCCGGTTACGTGGAGTTCCGTGTCGGCCCGTACGAGCACGAGTTCGGGATTATCGATGCCGCCTACCGCCCCGACGCGCCGGCCGTGCCCGGCGGACCGATCCTCTACTGGCAGGTCGACGACGTCGCCGCAACCCATGAGGTGCTCCTGTCGAGCGGGGCGTCCGGCTTCCAGCCGGTGACCGTCCGTGGCGAGGGCTTCGTCACGGCATCCGTGGTGGACCCGTTCGGCAACCTTCTCGGCGTCATGGAGAACTCGCACTTCGTCGCCACCCGCGAACGCCTCGGAGTATGAGGCCATCGACCCCGCCGACGGCAGTGTCAGCGGAGCGATGGACTTCGTCGAGAGCGGTCTCGCCGCGGCTCACGGCTGCGGCTGATCGCTCTGCGAACGCCCGCCGGGTTCCTTCACGGAGCGCGGCGGGCGTCTTCCTACCGGGTGCAACGTTGTGCAACGTCGCTCGGCCTAGCTTCGATCCATCGCGACGAGGACCGTCGCGGAACGCGTCGAAGGAGACCAGCATGACCATCGTCGAAGAGGGCGTCTCGAGCATCTACGCCGCCCCCGGGCAGCGCGGCTCGATCGCCGACTACCGCCCCCGCTACGGCCACTACATCGGCGGCGAGTTCGTCGAGCCGATCAAAGGCCAGTACTTCGAGAACATCAGCCCCGTCACCGGAAAGCCCTTCACGGAGGTGGGCCGCGGCACGGCGGAAGACATCGACCGCGCGGTGGACGTCGCGTGGCAGGCGTTCGAGTCGTGGAAGCGCACGACCCCGGCCGAGCGCTCCGTCATCCTCAACAAGATCGCCGACCGCATCGAGCAGAACCTCGAGAAGATCGCCGTCGCCGAGACATGGGAGAACGGCAAGCCCGTCCGCGAGACGCTCGCCGCCGACATCCCGCTCGCCGTCGATCACTTCCGGTACTTCGCCGGCGTGCTCCGCGGCCAGGAGGGCTCGCTCAGCCAGCTCGACGAAGACACCGTGGCGTATCACTTCCATGAGCCCCTCGGCGTGGTCGGGCAGATCATCCCGTGGAACTTCCCGATCCTGATGGCCACGTGGAAGCTCGCCCCGGCGCTGGCGGCCGGCAACTGCGTGGTGCTGAAGCCCGCCGAGCAGACGCCCGCGTCGATCCTGTTCCTGTTCGAGATCATCGGCGACCTGCTGCCCGCGGGCGTCGTGAACATCGTCAACGGGTTCGGCATCGAAGCCGGAGCGCCGCTCGCGCAGCACAAGCGCATCCGCAAGGTCGCATTCACGGGTGAGACGACCACCGGCCGGCTCATCATGCAGTACGCGTCGCAGAACCTCATCCCGGTGACCCTCGAGCTCGGGGGCAAGAGCGCGAACGTGTTCTTCGAGGACGTCGCGCGCGACACCGGCGACTCCTACTACGACAAGGCCCTCGAGGGCTTCACGCTCTTCGCGCTCAACCAGGGCGAGGTGTGCACGTGCCCCTCGCGCGCACTCATCCAGCGATCCATCTACGACCGTTTCCTCGGCGACGGGCTCGACCGCGTCGCGAAGATCGTGCAGGGCAACCCGCTCGATCCGGCGACCATGATCGGCGCACAGGCTTCGAACGACCAGCTCGAGAAGATCCTGTCGTACATCGAGATCGGCAAGGCCGGCGGTGCGAAGCTGCTCGCCGGCGGCGAGCGCGTCGACCTCGGCGGCGACCTCTCGGGCGGCTACTACGTCGCGCCGACGGTCTTCGAGGGCTCGAACGACATGCGCATCTTCCAGGAGGAGATCTTCGGCCCGGTCGTCTCGGTGACCTCGTTCGACGACTTCGACGACGCCATCTCGATCGCGAACGACACGCTCTACGGCCTGGGCGCGGGTGTCTGGAGCCGCTCGGGCGACACCGCGTATCGCGCCGGCCGTGCCATCGAGGCCGGGCGCGTCTGGACGAACACGTACCACCAGTACCCCGCGCACGCCGCGTTCGGCGGCTACAAGCAGTCCGGCATCGGCCGGGAGAACCACCTCAAGATGCTCGACCACTACCAGCAGACGAAGAACCTGCTCGTGTCGTACGCCGACGGCGCGATGGGCTTCTTCTAGACCGGCCGGACCGGCCGTCGCGTCCCGGAGGGGTCCGGCGCGACGGCCTCCGCGCCTCGGGCGGAGCGAGTCCCCAGCCGCTCCGCCCGGTCACCCATGTCCCACTTTCCGTTCCTGATGTCCCGGAATCGGTCGATAGCGCCCCTCGGAGCGACCGAAATCGGGACACGAACCACTGAAGCTGGGCGATCCAGATGGCCCAGACCCGCACCCACTCCCGTGTGGCGGTGACGGATGCCGCGGCATCCCTCCTGCGACGGCTCACGGCTGAGCACGGCCCGCTGATGTTCCACCAGTCCGGCGGATGCTGCGACGGCAGCGCGCCGATGTGCTTCCCGGTCGGCATGTTCCAGACCGGGCCGTCCGACGTACGGCTCGGCGAGCTCGAGGTCGGCCTCGCAGAGCCCGTCGAGGTCTTCATCTCGGAGTCCCAGTTCGAGTACTGGAAGTACACGCACCTCACGATCGACGTCGTTCCCGGCCGCGGCGCGGGGTTCAGCGTCGAGGGGCCGACCGGCAGCCGCTTCATCATCCGCTCGCGCATGCTGACGGATGCCGAGCTCGACCATTTCGGACTGGGGCCGCACGCCACCGCGGGGTGAGGTGCGGCCCCGTCCATTCAGTGGCTGTCGCGGATGTCGCGCGCGAAGCCGTCGGCGTGCGCGCGGAGCGCCTCGATGCGCCGCTGACGTGCGGCCATCACGTCGAACCCGAGGTACGCGGGCGGCATCGGCCGTCGTGCGTTCACGGAGCACTCGAAGTTCTCGCACAGGAGGGTGCCGACGGTGTCGCCGTTGCGGCCGGCCTTGCCGGCGCGCTTCGCCCCGAAGAGCACGACGTCGTTCGGGAGTGTGACGTCCTCGCACCACGAGCACTGCGGGCGCGTGCGCGTGCGCTGCTCGGCCTGACGCAGCAGGATGCCGACGGGCTCGTCGTCGACCGGCACGACGATGAAGCCGGCGAGCGGCTGCTTCGGGTCGCGCCAGCCGAAGTAGTCGAGGTTCTGCCAGTCGACCTCGCCGAGGTCGGGCACGACGAGGGCGTTGCGTTCGCGCAGCGAGGCGTTGACGAAGGACGCGCGGATGTCCTTCTGGGTGTATACGTGCATGATTCCTTGTTTTCACGGGGGATCGTCGCGGTACGACGAGAGCGGATGCCGCGGGCGGTGGCCCGCGGAGAGTCGACGGCGTCGCGCTCGGCCTCAGACCGGGCGACGCGCGCGGCTACCTCCGCTCGGCGCAGGAAGCGCCGAGTACCCCCTCACGCCCGCCGGGCGTCGTGAACGTCGAATGCACGCCCGACAGCATACGCTCGTGCGCCTGCGGGCCGGCCGGGCCGGCTGCGCCCGCGATCAGCGCAGCAGCGCCCCGCCCACCTGCGAGAACAGCCAGAACAGCACCACCACGCCGCCGACGATGATCGTCACCCAGGGCACACCGCGCTGCAGGCGTCTGCCCTGCGGCGCGACACCCGGAGGCGGCCGCAGTGCGGCGAGCGGCACGCCGAAGGGGACGGTCCCGAGGCCCCCTCCGGGCGCCGCCGGCGCG
>NZ_DATCVK010000208.1:0-5636 GCF_036566905.1 Microbacterium sp.
CCGACCAGCGCGCCCACGGTCGTCGCGCGCATGCGTGCGGATGCCCCGCGCTTCGTCTCGGCCCGCGCGCTCCTGAGCGGTCCAGCGCCCCTTGGGGCGACCGGTGCCGGCGTCCGTCGAGGGCGCTTCGGCGCGGAAACCCCGGTGTCCGGCACTGCGGCTGCCGGGCTTGCCCGACGATGAGTCACCCGGGCGGCGCTTGGCGTCCTGCCCGTCCCGCCCCTGGCTCGCGGCCCGATTCTTGGGGTTGTAGCGCGGGTCGTAGTTCTTCGCCGCGCGTCCGCCGCCGGGCTTCTTGTTCTTGGGCATCCGGCTCCTCCTGGGTGCGGACCGGTGGCTCCCACCCGTCCGCTGCAGCGCGGCGCGCGGGGCCCGGCGTGTCCAGCGTACCCGCGGGGCCGCCGACGGCCCGGTGCCCGAACAAGACCCGGCCAGCGCTTTCTCGGCTGATCGGGCTAATGTTTGACTCAGCGGCTCGCCGCTGAACTGGGGATTTGTCGTCAAAGCCGGCGGGCCTCGGTGTCGGGGTCTATTGGGGGATGTCCGGCATGGGGGTGCGTCGAACAGAACCGATCGTGAGTCGAATGTCTTCCGCGACCCTTTCCGACGCGACCAGCGGGCCGGCCGCGCCGCCTCGCGCGACGCTGTCCACAGCCTCCTCGGCGCGTCCTCGCGCCGTGACCCATCGCCCAGCGGTGACCACCCCGCGCGCATCGCCCGGGATGGTCACCGATGATGCCGACCCGCCCGGACCGGACGCCGCGCCTCTCGCGGCGACCGCCGTCGATCACACTCTTCTCGCGCACGGCATCGGTCGACTCGCGGTGCTCTCGCTTCCCGTGGGCGTCCTCCTCTCGGTGCTCACCAGCCACGACCCGACGTGGTGGCAACACCACTTCTCGCAGCTCGGCACGCACACCGATTTCTCGGGCCGCACGTTCAACACCATCGCGATCTTCTCCGGCTTCTTCCTCGCGGCCTACGGCGTGTTCGTCGTCGTGGCGCTGCCCACCGGCATCCGTCGTCGCTCGGCGCGCGGCTTCCGCGGGTCGATCGTGTCAGCCGGCCTGCACCTCACCGGCGTCGGTCTCGTGCCCATCCCGGTGAGCCCGGTGATGCACGACCTCATCGCGACGGGACTGGGCCTGTCGTTCCTCGCCACCGTCGCCACCGGTCTCACCATCCCCGGCCGCAGTCGCCGGTTCCGCCGCGCCACCGCGTTCTGCGTCGCGCTGCTCGCGGCCGGCATGGTCGTGCTGACCGCCGGATTCATCACGCTCGCACTGTTCGAGCTCGTGGCCTTCGTCACGATGGGAGCCTGGCTGCTGACGCTCCCCCGCACTCTCGCGCAGGCACCCGCAGCCGCCCGTCGACGCGCCGCCGCGCACTCCCCCCGAGAATGGATGCCATGGCAGAACCCGTGGCCCACCCCATCACCGTCGCGATCGAACGACGCATCGACCCATCTCGTACCGCAGAAGCCACGAGCTGGATGCAAGCCGGCACGGATCTCGCGGCCGGCTTCGCGGGCTTCCTCGGCTCCGGCTGGGTACGCGCCGGCGAGGGCAGCGACCTCTGGTACATGCTCTACCGCTTCAGCGACATCCCGACCCTCGAAGCCTGGGAGGATTCGCCGCAGCGTTCGTGGTGGCTCGATTCCGGCCGGGCCTTCGCGAACGAGGTCCGCGTCGAGCGACGCACCGGCATCGAGGGGTGGTTCGATGCTCCGTTCGCGACCCACGTCGAATCGCGGCATCCGGGTGTCCCTACGTCACCGGCCACCGGACCGGTCCAGCAGCCCATCCCGGCCGCCCCGCCTCGCTGGAAGCAGGCCGTCACGATCTGGCTGGGGTTCTTCCCCACGAATCTCCTCGCGTC
This sequence comes from Microbacterium sp., assembly GCF_036566905.1. Classification (GTDB taxonomy): domain Bacteria; phylum Actinomycetota; class Actinomycetes; order Actinomycetales; family Microbacteriaceae; genus Microbacterium. The sequence goes on from NZ_DATCVK010000208.1 coordinate 1,879, forward strand.
GTGGCTCCTCGGGTTCGTCCCGGGGTTCGCGGAGTGGCCGCTGATCGCGCGCGTGCTGCTCTCGACGGTGCTGCTCACCCCGGTGATGACGTATGCGGTGCTGCCGTGGGTGACACGGATGCTGCGCCCCTGGTTGCAGCGCGGCGCCTGAGCGGGCGCGAGGACCGTCACCAGATCGTGTCGCGCCGAACGCCCCGCATGCCCGGGCGCGGTCGTACTCTGACCTCGTGAGCACCAGGAACATCTCGCCACTGCCCGACACGGCGGCACCGACACCCGGCCGGCGTGCGGAGTCGCAGGCGGTCTACGCCGGTATCGCCGCGGGCGCGATCGGCGCGATCTACGGCCTCCTCGTCGGGCTGTTCGCACCCGATCTCCAGCTCGCCGGCCAAGCCGACTCGTTCGCGGTGTGGGCGGCCTGCGGTGCCGCGGTAGTCGCCGCCGCCGCGTCGACGACCGAGTACTGGCGAGCGCGCAACCGTCCCGGACAGGAGTGGCGGCAGACGCTCCCGTCGTGGAAGTTCATCGTCAACACCATCTCGGTGGTCATCGTCCACACGGCGCTCGCGTTCGTGGCGGTGTACGCGCTCTACCGGGTGCTCGCGATGGGCTTCATCGGGCTGCCGCTCGTGACGTTCTGGTCGGTCGTGCTGATGGCGGTCACCCTCGGCATGACCACGTGGATCGTGTTCCTGTCGGTCTCGGCGATGACGACGCAGCGCATGTCGTCGCTGCTGCTCGCGTTCATCGCCATCGGCACGCTGACGGCCATGGTCACGACCCCCGACCCGAAGTGGTGGACGATCCACTTCAGTCATCTCGGCACGTTCGAGGACGACCTGTCGAGCTGGGTGTTCAACGGCACCCTCATCGCGGCAGGTCTGCTCGTGACGACCTTCGCCGTCTACATCGCCAACGACATGCGCGCCCTCGCCGCGGCGGGCGTGCTCGAGAACCCGCGGGGACCACGCATCGTCCCCGTGCTCTTCGTCGTCATGGGCATCATGCTCGCGTGCGTCGGCGTGTTCCCTGTCGACGTGAACCTCGCGCTGCACAACCTCTCGGCATCCGGCATGGCGGCGATGTTCCTGGTCCTCCTCATCGGCGGGCCGAAATTCCTCCGCGGGATGCCGCGCACCTACTTCGTCGCGTCGTGGGCGTTCCTGGCGGCGATGGCGGCGTCGGTGATCCTCTTCATCCCCGCGGTCGGCTACTTCTCCCTCACCGCGTTCGAGATCATCGTGTTCGCGCTGATCTTCGGGTGGATCGCGGTCTTCATCCGCTTCCTCGGCGTCGCCGGCCAGCAGGACTGACACCGGCAGCTCTTCCAGATCGGGAAGACGCGCGCGCCGTCGCGCGCGTCATCCGCCGAGAGCTGCGGCGCGAGGACCTCCGTACGTCCTGACGCGGTCGCCGGCGTGGAGTGCGGAGCTCTGCCGCGGCGCTCGGTCGTTTGTCAACCGGGCTCCGTGCGCCTCCGGGGCGACGTACGTTTCCACTGACGAGCAAGGGAGCATCCGATGGACCGCAACGCAGAGGAGCCGAAGACGGACGACGAGGGCACCCGCAAGCCGGGCGGCCTCGGTCGCGACGGGACGATCCCCGACGCGCCCGACGGCGTCGCAGCGGGGCACACGGGCGTGCCGTCGACGTTCGAGCCGGAAGAGGACGAGAAGGCTGACGGCTAGGAGACCTCAGCCGCGAAAGGAGAGTGTGATGACCGACAGCGTCGTTCCGCGCCTGTCGCCGGAAGACAGCAATCCCGCGAGCGATCTCAAGACCGATGTGATCAAGGATGTCGAGCGCGAGCACACCATCACGGGCGACTTCGTCGGGCCGCGCAGCGACGAGATCCCCGACGACGAGTCGGACCAGGGTGAGCCGTGACCCGCTGACCGCGGGCTGTGCATCTTCTGACGGAACGATCACGATTCCGTCTCGACGGGCCGTCCGACGTGCTGCGCGCGCACACTGGGGTGCATGTGGTGGAGGTTTCTCAGGGCGGTCAAGCGTCGCGAACACCGTGTCGCGCCGACGACATGGGTCGTCGCCATCGCCGCCGTCGTGTACACGTTCGCGCCGATCGATCTGATCCCCGAGCTGCTGCTGGGGCCGCTGGGCTTCGCCGACGACCTCGGCGTGTGGGGGATCTTCGCCGTGCTCTTCGCCCGCGAGCAGCACCGGTGGCAGTCCGCCCTCCCGTCGCACTAGGTCGCGCAGAACGCAGAACCACCCGGGCGCGGGGGCGAAAGGCGCCGGTCTCACCGTCGCGCCGCGACCGACGCCCGGTGTACGCGGCGCTGGGTAGCATGCAACGCATGGCCATCAAACTGGAAAATGTCGGCATCGCCGTGCGCGACCTCGATGCGACCATCGCCTTCTTCACCGACCTCGGTCTCACGCTCGTCGGCCGCGACACGGTCAGCGGCGAATGGGCCGACACCGCCGTCGGCCTCGACGGGAACCACGCCAAGATCGCCGTGCTCCAGACGCCCGACGGCCACGGGCAGCTCGAGTTCTTCGAGTACATCCACCCCAAAGCCATCGAGACCGAGCCCACGCTTCCCAACGAGATCGGCATGCACCGGGTGGCCTTCTCGGTCGACGACATCGACGAAGCCCTCGAGATCGCCGCACGGCACGGCTGCCATCCGCTGCGCGGCGTGGCCACCTACCAGGACGTCTACAAGCTCACCTACCTCCGTGGCCCGAGCGGCATCCTGGTGATGTTCGCCGAGGAGTTGAAGAAGCACTGAGCGGGGATCGAGCGGTCCGCCGGGCGCCTCGGAATCTGATCGTCAGCAGGCGCTGAGCTCGGCCGCTGCCCGCCCACGAAAACCGAGAGGGACGGTCCCACGCACCCGGAGGGGCGCGGGGACCGTCCCCCTCGGACTCGATCGAGACCGGCGTCAGGCGTCGTGGCGACGGTCGTCGCCATCGCGGTCGGAAGCGGGCGACTCGTCCGTCTCGGACTCCTCGGCTTCGGGCGAGGCGTCGGCGCGAACCGCGCCGTCGCCGTCGTCGGTGGCGTCGCCCTGCCCGGGTTCCGGCTCCTCGAACGGACGGGCCTCGTCCGCGACGGGCTCGGATTCGGGCGCATGGATCTCCGCCGCACCCTCGGCCTCGACCTCCGGACCGGTCGATATCTCGGGCTGCGGCTCGTCCGCCGCGGCCTCGGGCTGCTCTGCGGGCTCGACGTCGGACCCGCCAGAGGCGTCGCTCTCACCCTCGACGTCTGCCGATGCCACCTCCGCCGGTGCGGCATCGGCCGGCGCGGCATCGGCCGGCGCGACGTCTGCCGCATCGGTGTCCGTCTCGGTCGTGTCACCGCCCGCCGCGCCGGGCACGCCCGGCTGCGCGTCGGCGGGCTCGAAAGCATCCTCCGAGGATTCGGCCGCGAGCGCCTCCGGCTCGGTCGCGGGTGCCTGCTCGGCGGCATCCGGCCCGTCGGCATCCGTGATCTCGTGCGGCTCAGCGACCCGGTCGCCCGAGGGCTGAGCCGTCGGCACGGCGTCGATGACGGTCGCCTCGGAGTCGGCCGGCGAGTCGGTCCCGTCGGACGCCGGAGCGTGCTGCTCGGGCTCCGCGGGCACGGCGTCGACGACAGCGGGCGCGGGCGCCGAGTCCGATACCTCGACGTCAGGCCCTTCCTCGATCACCGGCACAGCGACCTCTGGCCCTGCACCGCGCTCCCGCTGGCGACGCTGGCGTCGGGTCTCGAGGGCGGCCGCGCCTGCGGCGCCGGCCGCGACACCCGG
>NZ_DATCVK010000209.1:0-50510 GCF_036566905.1 Microbacterium sp.
GTCGCGACGGCCACCGCCCCGTCGCTCCCCGGTGAGCCCGCCGACGACCGCGATGCGCTGCAGCGCGCACACGACCTGCTCCGCGGCATCCCGGCATCCGCCGACGTCGCGGCCACCGCGAGCGCGCTCCTCGGGGCGCACAGCACGGCGCACGGCGCCCTCTACGAGCGGTGCGCGCTCGAGCTTCCCGCGCCCCATGACGCCGATGCCGGCTCGGTCGATACCGTCGAGCGGGTGCGGCGCGCCCAGGACCGCGACGACCCCGCCCTCTCGGCGCTGGCGTTCCACTACGGCCGGTACCTGCTCATCGCGTCGTCGCAGCCCGGCGGGCTGCCGATCACGCTGCAGGGTCTCTGGAACGCCGAGCTCCCCGGGCCGTGGTCCAGCGCGTACACCCTCAACATCAACACGCAGATGGCGTACTGGCCGGCCGAGACCACCGGCCTGGCCGAGTGCCACGAACCGCTGCTGCGGTTCACGCGGCGGCTGTCCGAGACCACCGGGCCGGTCGTCGCACGAGAGCTGTACGGTACGGACGGCTGGGTCGCCCACCACAACTCGGATGCCTGGGCCTACGCGGCACCGGTGGGCGCCGGCCACGGCGACCCGGCGTGGGCGAACTGGTCGCTCGGGGGCGTGTGGCTCGCACTGCACCTGTGGGAGCACTACGCGTTCGGAGGCGACCGCGCGTTCCTCCGGGACGAGGCCTGGCCGGTGCTCGCCTCGGCCGGGGCCTTCGCCCTGTCGTGGATCCAGGACGACGGCGAGCGCGCGTGGACGAGTCCGTCGACCTCCCCGGAGAACCACTACCTCGACGCCGACGGCCGCGAGCGCGGCGTCGCCGTCACCGCGACGATGGACGTCGCGCTGCTGCGCGAACTGGCCGCCGTCTGCCGCGCCGGCGCCGCCGTGCTGGGCGTCGACGAGCCCTGGGTGGCGGAGCTCACTGCCCGCACCGGGCGGCTGCCCGACCCTCGCGCCTCGGCGCGGGGCGACCTGCTCGAGTGGGATCGCGAACGCCCCGAGGCCGAGCCTGACCACCGGCATCTGTCCCACCTTCTCGGACTGTTCCCGCTCGCGCAGATCACGCCCGAGGCGACGCCGGAGCTCGCGCGCGCGGCATCCGAGTCCATCCGGCTGCGCGGCCCCGAGTCGACGGGGTGGGCACTTGCGTGGCGCGCCGGCATGCAGGCGCGCCTGGGCGACGGTGACGCCGTGCACGCGCAGCTGCGCCTCGCGCTGCGCCCGGCTGACTCGGCCGCCGCCCGCGAAGGGCAAGACCCGGAGAGCACTGCTGCGCACCGCGGCGGGCTCTATCCGAATCTGTTCAGCGCGCACCCGCCGTACCAGATCGACGGCAACCTCGGCGTGACCGCGGCGATCGCGGAGGCCCTCGTGCAGTCCTTCGACGACCAGGTCGAGCAGGCCGAGCCGCTGCCACGATCGGAGGCGGAGTCGATCGACCCCGCGCGCGTGCGGCTGCGGCTGCTGCCCGCGCTCCCGCCCCAGTGGCCGGACGGCGCCGTGCGCGGCATCCGTTCCCGTGGCGACGTGTCGGTCGATGTCGAATGGGCGGGCGGACGCCTCGTGCGGGCGCGGCTTCGGGCCGGCGCGCGACCGACGACAATGATGGTGCACGGGCCGGACGGTCCGCTCGGCACGTACGAGCTCGCCCCCGGGACCACGCGGGTGATCGATGCAGGAGAACGGGGAACCTCATGGTGACGATCGCGGACGTCGCACAGGCGGCGGGCGTGTCGATCTCGACGGTCTCGTACGTCATGAGCGGCAAGCGGGCCATCTCGCAGGAGACGCGCGACCGCGTCGAGAAGGCCATCGACAACCTCGGGTTCAGCCCGCATGCGGGCGCCCGCTCACTGGCGTCGCGCTCGACCAACGTCATCGGACTCCAGGCGCCGCTGCGCACCGGCGTCGACGTGCACGTCGTGATGCAGATCGTCACCGGAGTCGTCACACAGGCGCGCAAGCACGGCTACGACATCCTGCTGCTCGCCAGCGACGACGCCAAGGCGCTGCAGCGAGCGGCCAAGGGATCGATGGTCGACGCCCTGCTGGTGATGGATGTCGAATCCGACGACCCGCGCATCGACACGCTGTCGAGCCTCGGGCATCCGAGCGTGCTGATCGGCCTCCCTGAGGGGCGGCGCGCGATCCCGTGCGTCGACTTCGACTTCGAGGCCGCCGGCTGGCTCGCGGTGGATCGCCTCGTGGCGCTGGGCCACCGGCGGCTCGCCCTCATCGGCTCGCCCCCCGAGGTCATGTCGCGCCACACCTCCTACGCCGACCGCCTGGCGCGGGGCTTCCTCGCGGCGTGCGAGGCCAACGGCGTGACCGGCACCGTGCACGCGTGCCCGAGCAGCGCCGAGTCGGTCGCCACCGTCGAGGCGGTGATGGCCGAGAACCCCGACATCACGGGCTTCTTCGTGCACAACGAGGGCGCGCTGCCGCACGTTGCCACGACGATCGCCCAGCGCGGTCACGCGCGAGGCGACGATCTCGCCGTCGTCGCGCTCTGCCCCGACGACGTCGCCCGTTCGGTGTCGGGACTCGCCGACAGCATCGCGGTGCCGGCCGAGGCGATCGGCGCGGCCGCGACCGACATGATCTGCGAGATCCTCGCGAACGGCGCGAAGCCGGCCGTGCGGCTGCTGCCGCCGGCCCTGACCGGAGTGCCCGCGGCGACATGACGGTGACCCGCGCGCATGCCTCCCCACCCGACGCCGGGCAGCGGGTGACCCGCTGATGCGGATCGACCCCGACAGCCGCACCATCGGCGGCTTCTCGACGTTCCTGACCTTCGTCGGGCTCAACCTCCTGTACATCGTGCTGTGCCTGCCGGTCGTGACGATCGGCGCCGCCACCAGCGCGCTGTACGAGGTGACCCTGCGCTACTCCGACGACGAGAGCGGGCGGCCCCTCAAGGACTACTTCCCCGCGTTCCGCGCGAACTTCGGCCGCGCGACCGTCCTCATGCTCTGCCTGCTGCTCCCGGCGGCGGTGCTCGGCTTCTCGAGCGTCTTCTGGTTCGCGCACCCCGCGCTGCTGGCCGGCGCTGCGGGCATCGCCGCGGTCATCGGCGCGGTGTACCTCTTCGCGGCGTTCCTGTACGCGATGGCGCAGGTGGCGTACTTCCGCAACACGGTGCGCCAGACGCTTAAGAACGCCCTGCTGCTGCCCGCCGCGGAGCCCGTCCGCACGCTGGGCGTCCTGGTGATCCCCGTGACCGCCGTCGCCCTCATGATCCTGTTCCCGCCGGCAGCGATCCTGGTCGGCACGATCGGCTTCTCAGTCGGCGCATACGCGACCGCCTTCCTCTTCCGCAGCGTCTTCACCCGCCACGACGCCTGACGCCGTCCGGGGCCCGCCGCAAGCGTGCGGGCGCGCTGCCGGCTCCGAGGCACGGCCTCGCCGTCAGCGTCACCGCCGTTGACTTGTCACAGATGCACGCCGCGCGCGGCGTGTCGCGTGCATGTGAGGCACGTCAACGGGGGGATCGCGGGGGCCGGGGCACGACGAAAGGGCCCGGGATGCAGCATCCCGGGCCCTTCGCGTCATGCGGGTGTCAGTTGGCGAACTCCTCCGCCACGGCGACCCGCGCGTCGTTCTGCGACTTCGCGTTGTCCATGTCGAACTCGAGCACCTGCTCGTAGCCGAGGCCGTTCGCGGTCTCGATGAGCTCGTCGCGGAGCGACTCGAACTGCGACTCGCTCTCGGCGAAGACCATCTGCCACGAGTACTGCTTGATGATCTCCTTGACCTGGTTGCGCAGCGTCTCGATCTCGGAGTCGTCGGCAGGAGCCGCGTAGCTCGCACCCGGGGCGACGAGCACCTGGTCGTTGGCCTGCAGGTACTCCATGGTCGAGGTCGCGTCGCCCATCTTCGCCGACCAGTCCTCGGTCAGCGGGTTGGCGATCGCGGCCTGGTAGGTCGGCCAGAACGTGTAGCTGTACGGCAGGCCAGTCTCGGCGTCGGTGTCGATCGGGAGGACCGCGCTCAGGTTCAGCGCAGAGACGCCGTCGGCGTACTCTCCGCCGCCCCACTCCTCGGGAACCGTCGCGCCACCCTGCAGGAACACCTGGTTGCCGAAGTCGGTGAGCTCCGGCTCACCGGCGTCGTTGACCTCCCACGTGAGGCCCTGGGGTCCCGCCGAGGCTCCGGTCTGGCTGCTGTTGGCGTATGCGCCCTCGGCGGAGTACAGCCAGTCGACGAACGCGGCGATGCGCTCCGGGTCGTCGGCCTTCGAGCCGATCGCGAAGACCTGCTTGCCGCCGTACGCCTCGGCGCCGTACGAGAAGATGTTCTGGTCCTGCAGGGGCGCCATCTCGAAGCCCTTGCCGGCGGCCATGTTCTCTTCGGTGTTGTACGCCGACTGCCCGAGCCAGGGCCACCACGAGAACAGCACCTGGCCGTTCTGGAACTTCGAGAACAGCGTGTCGTAGTTCTGCGTGGTCGACTCCGGGTCGACCAGGCCCAGCTGGTTGGCGTCGAAGTAGAGCTTCAGGTTGCGGATGTACTCGCCGTCGGGGTCGAGGATGCTCTGGTAGTCCGAGCCGTCGGCCTTGGCCAGCACGAACCCAATCTCGTCGTAGCCGTAGAAGCACGCCGGCTGCTTGGCCGTGACCATCATGTTGCCGTCCCAGTCCTTGAACAGCGAGAAGGCGTAGGTGGGCTGGCCGTTGTCGGCGGTGGGGTGGGCCGCCTGCATGTCGGCGAGCACCGGGAGCAGGTCCTCGAGGGTGCCGATCTCGGGGTAGCCGAGCTCCTTGTAGTAGTCCCACCGCACGTAGGGGCCGAAGGTCGGGTTCAGGCCCTCGGAGGGCTCGGTGGGCTTGAGGGAGGAGACCGCGGACGGGAAGCCGTAGATGCCGTCCTTGCCGTCGTTGAGCTTCTCGACGGCCGCATCGAACTCGGCGGCGTTGTCCATCGCCGGGTAGTAGTTCGACGAGTCCTGCACCAGGCCGCCCTCGATGAGCTCGTCGAGCTTCTCGCCCTTGTCGGTGATGATGAGGTCGCCCAGGTCGCCGGCGGCTACGCGCGTGTTGTACAGGGTGTCGCCGCCGCCCGCGACGTTCGGGGCGATGATGTTCAACTTCATGTTGAACTTGTCCTTGACGATCTTCGCGAACCAGCCCTGCTGGACGCCCATGTAGTTCGCGAGACCGTCGAACACGTCGATCGTGATCTCCTTGTCCCACTTCTCGGGGAACTGGTCGATCGCACCTTGATCGTTGCCGCCGCCCGCGCTGCAGGAGGCCAGCGATCCCGCGGCGAGCAGCGCCACGAGCGCCAGGGACACCTTCTTTCGAAGCTTCATTGCTTTCCTTTCTTGGTGGTGCGTGGCCGCCGTCAACCCTTGACGGCGCCCAGCATGATGCCCTTCACGAAGAAGCGCTGGAACAGGGGATAGATGAAGATGATGGGCAGCACGACCAGCACCGAGACGGTCATGCGTATCGAGGTCGGCGTCTGCTGGGTCGCCACCCCGGCTATCTGGCCGAGATTGCCGCCGGCGTTCTGCGCGGCCTGCGCGAGGCTCGACGCCTGGTTGATGAACATGTAGAGCAGGTACTGCAGCGTGTACAGGCTCTGATCGGTGATGTAGATCAGGGTGTCCTGGAAGCTGTTCCACTGCGTGACCGCGCTGAAGATCGCGATCGTCGCGAGGATCGGCGTCATGTTCGGCAGGTAGACCCGGAAGAAGACCTGCAGGATGTTGGCGCCGTCGACCTCGGCCGCCTCCTGCAGCTCGCGCGGCATCGACTCGACGTAGGTCTTCGCGAGGATCACGTTGAACGGCTGCACCACGAACGGCAGCACGTAGACCCAGAAGTTGTTGGTGAGGCCCAGCGTCTTCATGATGATGAAGACCGGGATCAGGCCCGCGCTGAAGTACATCGTGATGATGAGGAAGCGGTACCAGAACTTGCGTCCCCACATGCGGGTCTGCGTGAACATGAACCCGAGGAACGCGGAGGCGAGCACCGTCAGCACGGTGCCGATCACGGTGCGGCCCACGCTCACGACGGTCGCCATCGGCAGGCCCGGGAGCTGGAACACCTGCGTGTAGTTCGAGAGGTGGAACCCGACCGGCCACAGGCGCACATCCCCGAGGGCGGAGACGTCGTTGGCGCTGACCGAGTTGATGATCAGGTAGTAGAAGGGGTACGCGCAGATGATCGCGAACAGCAGGAACAGCGCGTAGTTCGCGATGCGGAACAGCACATCGCCGACCGTCGCCCGGTAGCGGGCGGAGGTGTCGCCGCGCTTCGCGGTGGTGAGCGTCTTCGTCATCGTGGTGGTCATGACCCGGCCCTCAGACGATCGATTCGCCGCGGACGCGCTTGGAGACCGCGTTGACGGTGAGCAGGAGGGCGACCGAGATGAGGCTCTTCAGCATGCCGATCGCGGTGGCCAGCGACAGGCTGTTGCCCGTCATGCCGATGTTGTAGACGTACAGGTCGAGCACCTGGATCCACTCCTTGTTGAACGCGTTCTGGAACACGTAGTACTGCTCCATGCCGTTGTTGAGGATGTTGGCGATCGACAGCAGCAGCAGTACGAGGTAGGTCGGCATCAGCTGCGGGATGGTGATGTAGCGCATCAGCTGGAAGCGCCCGGCGCCGTCGATGCGGGCCGACTCGTAGAGCGACTGATCGATGCCCGCGATCGAGGCGAGGTAGATGATCGCGCCCCAGCCGAGTCCCTTCCAGATGCTCCAGAGCGTCATGGTGATCCAGACGTTCTGGTCGCTGTCGAGGAACTTGATCGGCGCCGTGATGAGCCCCGCATCGTTGAGCACGTCGTTGACCAGGCCCGAGCTCGAGAAGAGCGAGAAGGCGATCATGTACACGAGCACCCACGAGATGAAGTTCGGGAGCGCAGTGAGGGTCTGCACCGAGTTGCGGAACCACGGCGCCTTCACCTCGTTGAGGAGGATCGCGAAGAACAGCGGCAGCACGGATGTCGCGATGCCCAGGAAGCTGATCGCCAGGGTGTTCATCAGCACCTGGCCGATCTGGGCCATCTGCGTGGGCGAGCTCACGAGCATCTGGAACCACTGCAGCCCGACGAACTCGCTGCCCTCGAGGCCGAGGGCCGGCTTGTAGTCGTAGAGCGAGTAGATCCAGCCGTACAGCGGAAGGTACGAGAACAGGAAGGCGAGGATCAGGAACGGGACGATGCAGAGGAACAGCGTGAACGAGCTGCGGCTGCCCGCGGGTCGCAGCCGGCGACCACGGCGTCGCTTCGCCCCCTGATCGAGGTTGTGGACCGCGGCCTCCTGGAAGACCGTCTGCGCTTGAGCCTGCGTGGTCATCGGACCGTGCCCGGGTGCGCGGCATCCGCCGAGACTGCCGCCGGGTGAGCATGACGCCGTTCCATGTCACTCCTTCGTGTACGTGGCTGCCGCTCCGTCGAGAGGCGGGTTTCGGGTTGCAGTGTCGAACCGCTTCGATTTCGAACCGCTTCGATTGAAGAGTAGGCGTGAGGACAGGATTCGTCAAATGTCTTCCCGTAACGCCGAGGTAACGATCGGGAGCGGTCCCCGCGCGGCGTCCACGCGATGGAAAACGCCTACCATGGTCGGACCGGACGCGCGGGGGCGTCCGTTCCCGGCCAGGCGCCGGGAGAACAGGACGGAACGAGCGACATGAAGCGAGTCGGCATCCGTGATGTCGCCGAGCGCGCCGGCGTGTCGATCAGCACCGTCTCGAACGCGCTCAACCGCCCGCACATGGTCAGCGACCGGCTCGTCGACCGGGTGCGCTCGGCCGCCGACCAGCTCGGCTACGTGCCGCTGCAGGCGGCGCAGCAGCTTCGCGCGGGCCGGTCGGGTCTCCTCGGCATGACCGTCATCAACATCGCGAACCCGTTCTTCGCCGACATGGTCGCCGGTGCCGAGGACGCGGCGTCCGCCGCGGGACTTCGCGTGCTCGTCGGCAACTCCGGCGACGACGTCGCCAAGGAGCGCGACCACCTCGAACTCTTCGAGCGCGTGCAGGTCGAAGGCGCCCTCGTCAGCCCGTTCGGTCCCCTCGAGCCCTGGCTGCAGCGACTGCGCGGCCGCGGCATCCCCGTCGTCCTGGTGGACGCGGTCGACGACACCGGCGAACTGCCGTCGGTGTCGTTCGACGACGTCGCGGGCGGTCGCCTCGCGGCCGAGCACCTGCTCGCGACCGGCCGTCGTCGCCTGGCCTTCGTCGGCGCGCGCGAAGAGGTGCGGCAGGTGCGCGAGCGTCTGCAGGGCGCACGCATGGCCGTCGCCGCCCACGCCGGCGCGTCGCTCGAGCCCATCTGGACGTCGCGCACGACCTCGGATCTCGGCCGCGCCTTCGGCGAGCAGCTCGCCGCCCGCTCCCCCGCCGACCGGCCCGAGGGGATCGTGACGTCGAACGACCACCTCGCCATCGGACTCGTCCACGGCCTCATCTCGCAGGGCGTGCGGGTGCCCGAAGATGTCGCGGTCGTCGGGTACGACGACATCGAGTTCGCGGCGATCGCCGCCGTGCCGCTCACCTCGGTGCGCCAGCCCGCCCGCGAGATGGGCCGCACCGCCGCCGAGATCCTGCTCGCCCGGATCGCCGGCACCGCCGGTGCCGACCTCGGCAACGTGGTCTATCAGCCGAAGCTCGTCGTCCGCGCCTCGACCGCCGGATAAGTCCACTCTCAGCCGCCCGCCGTCAGTACCATGTCATCATGACGCAGAAAGCGTTTACCGGCGCTGTGCGCATCATCACCATCGCCCAGAATCCCCGACCCGGCCGTTCGGTGCTGGCGCTGCTCGCGCGCCGCCCGGCACGCATGACCGCCGCCATCCTCGCGTTCGCCTGCAAGGAGATCCCGTTGTGGTTCCTGCCGGTCGTGACGGCTGAGATCATCGATCTCGTCGCGACCGGCGGCGACGTGTCGACCGTGCTGGTGTGGTTCGCGATCGCAGCGGTGCTGCTCATCCAGAACTATCCGATGCACATCGTGTACACGCGCAACTTCATGACGGTCGTGCGCGACACCGGCGCCGGCCTGCGCAACGCCCTCGCCGCGCGCCTGCAGAGCCTGTCGATCGGCTATCACACACGGGTGAGCTCGTCGATCGTGCAGACGAAGGTGGTGCGCGACGTCGAGAACGTCGAGCTGATGCTGCAGCAGGTGACGCACCCGCTCCTGTCGTCGACGATGGTGCTGATCGGTGCCATCGTGATGACCGCGATCGCGGTGCCGCAGTTCCTCCCCGTGTACGCCCTCGCCGTGCCGATCGCCCTCGTCCTGCGCGCCACCCTCAGCCGCCGCTCGCGCGCGCGCAACGAGGTGTTCCGCCGCGAGGTCGAGGGGTTCGCCGCGCGCGTCGGCGAGATGGCCTCGCTCATCCCGGTGACCCGCGCGCACGGCCTCGAGCGCACCGCCGTCTCACGCGTCCAGGCCGGCGCCGACGGCGTTCGCCGCGCGGGGCTCGACCTCGACATGCTCAACGGCCACGTCGCCTCGATCTCGTGGGTCACGATGCAGCTGCTCGGACTCGGATGCCTCGTGCTCGCCGCGATCTTCGCGCTGACCGGCATCCTCCCGATCACGCCCGGCGAGGTCGTGCTGCTGTCGACCTACTTCACGCTGCTGACGCAGGGGCTGACGTCGCTGCTGATGCTCATCCCGGTCGGAGCCCGCGGCCTCGAGTCGATGCGCTCGATCTCGGAGGTCCTCCAGGAGCCCGACCTCGAGCAGAACGAGGGCAAGCGCGCGGTCGCACAGGTCGGCGGCCACCTGCAGCTGCAGCACGTCTCGCACCGCTACGACGGGGCGGAACGGGATGCGGTGCACGACGTCTCGCTCGACATCCCGCCCGGCGAGACCGTCGCCTTCGTGGGCTCGTCGGGATCGGGCAAATCGACGATGCTCAACCTCGTGCTGGGATTCGTGCGCCCGACCTCCGGGCGCATCCTGCTCGACGGCGTCGACATGCAGAGCCTCGACCTGCGAACCGTGCGCCAGGCCGTCTCGGTCGTCCCGCAGGAGTCGGTGCTGTTCGAGGGGACCATCCGCGACAACATCGCGTACGGCCTCGACGACGTGTCGGAGGAGCGACTGCACCAGGCGCTGCGCGATGCGAATGCGGCCGAGTTCGTGGACGGGCTGCCCGACGGCTGGAACACCGTCGTCGGCGAGCGAGGCGCCCGCCTGTCGGGCGGGCAGCGACAGCGTCTCGCGATCGCGCGGGCGCTCGTCCGCGACCCGCGGATCCTCCTCCTCGACGAGGCCACGTCGGCCCTGGACCCCGAGTCGGAGGAGCTCGTCAAAGACGCCCTCAACCGCCTCATGCGCGGCCGCACGACCCTGGTCGTCGCCCACCGCCTGTCGACGATCCGCCAGGCCGATCGCATCGTCGTGCTCGAGCACGGCGAGGTCGTCGAGGTCGGCGGGCACGACGCGCTGCTCGCCGCCGGTGGCCGCTACGCCCACCTCCACGCCACGCAGGCGGGCCGCCCGCGCTGAGCGCGGCTGGCGCGCTGTCCGCTGATGGCGGCCCCGCGGGATAGCGCTTTCCGTCCTCACCGCCTACCCTGGAAGAGCGGATGTCGCGGGCTGCGGCATCCGCTCTCGATCCACCCGAAGGAGCCACCGTGACCGAGAATCTGCGCTGCGCCATCGTCGGCACCGGAGCGATCGCCCACTCGCACGCGAGGGCGATCGCCGCGTACCCGCAGGCCGAGCTGGTCGCCGTCACCGACCTCAGCCGTGCGTCGGCCGAGGCGTTCGCCGCCTCCTACGGCGCCCCCGTCGTCTACGACGACCTCGAGACGCTCCTCCTGACCGAGCGCCCCGATGTCGTGCACGTCTGCACTCCCCCGGGCGCGCACGCCGCCCAGACCATCGCCGCCTTCGCGGCCGGCGCGCACGTGGTCGTCGAGAAGCCCCCGGCACCGTCACTCGACGAGCTCCAGGAGATGACGGATGCCGCAGCCGCCGCGGATCGCCGTCTCGCGGTCGTCTTCCAGCAGCGCACCGGAACGGCGCCCGCTCATGTGAAGCGGCTGCTCGACTCCGGCGCGCTCGGGCGCCCGCTCGTCGCCCAGTGCCAGACCCTCTGGTACCGCGACGCGGCCTACTTCGCCGTGCCGTGGCGCGGGAAGTGGGAGACGGAGGGCGGCGGCACGACCCTCGGCCACGCCATCCATCAGCTCGATCTGCTGGCGTTCCTGCTCGGCGACTGGACCCGCGTCGAGGGCCGCCTGTGGCGCCTCGACCGCGAGACCCAGACCGAGGACGTCTCGACGGCGACTGTCGTGTTCGCGGGCGGCGTCGTCGCACAGGTCGTCTCGAGCACGCTCTCGCCGCGCGAGGTGAGCGCGATCCGCATCGACACCGAGAAGGCCACGATCACGGTCGACCACCTGTACGGTCACGGCCACGACAACTGGCGCATCACGCCCGCCGCTCACATCGACGCCGAAGAGGCCGCGACCTGGGCCATCACCGGCCCCGAGGAACGCAGCGACCACGTGTACCTGCTGCGCGACGTGTTCGACGCCCTGCGATCGGGGGCCCCGCTGCCGCCGACGGCCGACGCCCCGGCCCGGTCGATCGAGCTCGTCGCGGCGATCTACGCCTCGGCCGACGCGGACGGCGCGGTGGTGACCCCGGCCGATCTCGCCGCGCATCCGACGCACCGCAAGAGCTTCGCCAGCGCAGTGATCGACCTCCGCCCCGCCCACTGAGTCCGGGGCCCGCCGAGTCCCACGGGCCGCCGCCTCGCGAGCCGCTGAGTCGCACGTGCCGCTCGCCGCGGGGGCGGTGCGGGATCGGCCCGGCTCCCGTCGGCATCCCACAGGTCAACCGGAGATCGGATGCCGGAGCAGAGCGCCGCGGGACACGGCGCGAGGCCGGCCACGGCAGCCGAGGGTGATCCGCGGCCACACCTCGCGGCCGCCGCGACCGCGCGCGCACGCTCGTTACTGAATCGTTCCAAAGTTTCTCGGGAACGCCTTGCGAAACGTTTTTAGAACAGGTACCGTAGCGGGCAAGCGCTTTCCAGCACCGCAAGTTCCGCACCCCGGATGCGCCCACACCGCACTCACAGACGACGAATGTCTCACGCGGAGAAGCGAACGCAGACGTTCACAAGGAGGACAAGGATGTTCAGCAAGAAGCGGGCACTCGCCGTAGCCGCGATCGCGGCCGGCGCCGCCCTGGTGCTCGCCGGCTGTGCCGGCGGCAGCGACGAGACCCCCGACGCGGCCCCCACGTTCGATCCGAACGAGGAGGTCAGCCTCGACCTCGCGTTCTGGGGCAACGACGTGCGCGCCGACCTCTACAACCAGGCGATCGACGCGTTCAACGAGGAATACCCCAACATCACGGTCAACGCCACGTTCCTGACCTTCCCCGAGTTCTGGGAGAAGCGGCAGACCGAGGCGGCCGGTGGCAACCTCCCCGATGTGATGCAGTTCGACTACTCGTACCTGCGTCAGTACTCCGAGAACAACCTGCTGCTGGACCTCGACCCGTACCTCGGCAACATCATCGAGACCGACCCGCTGCCCGAGAACATCCTCGACATCGGCGTCGTCAACGACACGACCTACGGCATCACCACCTCCACCAACGCGTGGGGCCTCTTCACAAACCCGGTCCTCCTCGAGAAGGCCGGCGTCGCAGAGTTCGAAGGCGGCAGCTGGGACGACTACGCCGAGTGGATGGGCGAGGTCACCGACGGCGCGGGCGGCGAGTTCTGGGGTGGCGCCGACTTCACCGGCCGCATCCAGAACTTCGAGCTGCAGCTGCGCTCCGAGGGCGAGAACCTCTTCAACGAGGACGGCACGCCCGGCTTCGACGAGGAGCGCCTGACCGAGTTCTGGGAGTCCGGCCAGGACGTCCGCGACGGCATCGGCATCCCGCAGCAGCGCGTCGAGGAGGTCGCCCCGAAGGGTGCCTTCGACAGCGCGCTGACGGCGAGCGAGCTCACGTGGGACAACTTCGGCGCCGGCTACCTCGCCGGCCTCGGCGAGGGCTACACCGAGCTCGGCCTGATCGCTCCCCCGGTGACCGAGGAAGGCGCGAAGGACCTCTACCTGAAGCCCTCGATGCTCCACACGATCTCGGCCAGCACCGAGCACCCCGAGGCGGCGGCGACGCTCGTCAACTTCCTCGTGAACTCCCCCGAGTCGGGCGAGATCTTCGGCACGAACCGCGGCCTGCCGGCCTCGGAGACCGCCCTCGAGGCCGCCGAGCTCGACCCGCTGAGCCAGCAGGTCAAGGACTACGAGGCGTCGATCGCCGACCGCCTGGGCGACGCCCCGCCGGTGCCGATCGTCGGCTACGGCACCCTGGAGGAGAAGTTCCGCCAGCTCGGCACCGAGCTCGCCTTCGGCACGGTCACGGTGGATGACGCGGTCTCGCAGTTCTTCGCCGAGATGGACGTCGTCCTCAACCAGTGACAGCTTTCCGGGCCCGGGCGCACGATGCGCCCGGGCCCGGAACACCACTCCCAAACCCGTATCGGAGAGTCTCGTGAGCACCACAGCGACCAGAGTCATCGTGACCGGTGAGAAGTCATCGCGTCGTTCCTTGTTCCGCCGGTCCCGGCCGGAGCGGGTGGATCGTCCGGGCATGCGCCAGCGTGCCGTGAAGGAGACGGCCGCCGGTTACGGGTTCCTGGTGCCGTGGCTGGTCGGGTTCTTCGGCCTCACGCTGATCCCGATGGCGTACTCGCTGTACCTGTCGTTCACCAGCTACAACATCTTCAGCCCGCCGAAGTGGATCGGCTTCGACAACTACATCCGGATGTTCACGTCGGACCCGGCGTTCATCCAGTCCGCGCAGATCACGCTGATCTACGTGGTGGTCGGCACTCCGATCACCCTCGCCGCGGCGCTCGCGGTGGCGATGCTGCTGAACTACCGCGACCGTGGCGCCGGGTTCTTCCGCTCCGCGTTCTACGCCCCCTCGCTGATCGGCGGGTCGGTGTCGGTCGCGATCGTGTGGCGGGCGATGTTCGCCAGCGACGGCCCGGTCGACAACGGCCTGTCCTCGATCGGCATCGACCTGGGCGGCTGGATCGGCAACCCCGCGCTGGTGCTGCCCGCGATGATCCTCCTCGCGATCTGGCAGTTCGGCGCCACCATGGTCATCTTCCTCGCCGGTCTGAAGCAGATCCCCAAGGAGCTGTACGAGGCGGCCGAGATGGACGGCGCCGGCGCCTGGCACCGCTTCCGCGCCGTCACCCTGCCGATGCTCAGCCCGGTGATCTTCTTCAACCTGCTGCTCGGCCTGATCGGCGCGTTCCAGGTGTTCGCCTCGGCGTACATCATCTCCAACGGCACCGGCGGCCCCGCCGGCATGACGAACTTCATCACCCTGTACCTCTACAAGCGCGGCTTCAGCGACGGCCAGATGGGCTACGCGGCCGCCATCGCGTGGGTGCTGCTGATCGTCGTCGCCGTCATCGCCTTCATCCTCTTCCGCACCCAGCGAAGCTGGGTCCACTACGCCGGAGACAACCGATGAGCACCACAAGTTTCGGCGAACCCGCCATCGCCACCCTCGAGAACCAGGCCGACGCCACCCCCCGCGCCCCGCGCCGCAAGGTCAAGCGCAAGACCTGGCAGACCGTGATCTGGTTCATCGTGCTCATCGCGGTCACCGCGGTCGTGCTCTACCCGCTGGTGTGGCTGCTGTTCGCCACGTTCAAGCCCAACAGCGAGTTCGGCTCGAACATGGGCCTCATCCCGAACGCACCCACCATCGACAACTACACGAAGGTGTTCGAAGGCATCGCCGGGGTGCCGATGTGGCGCTTCTTCCTGAACTCGTTCATCATCGCCGCCGGCTCCGTGATCGGCGTGCTGCTGTCCTCGTCGCTGGCCGCGTACGCGTTCGCCCGCATCCAGTTCAAGGGCCTCAGCGTGCTGTTCGCCGCGATGATCGGCACGCTGCTGCTGCCGTTCCACGTCGTGATCATCCCGCAGTACATCATCTTCAACCGGCTCGACATGATCGACACCTTCTGGCCGCTGCTGCTGCCGAAGTTCCTCGCCACCGAGGCGTTCTTCGTCTTCCTGCTCGTCCAGTTCATCCGCCAGATGCCCCGCGACATGGACGAGGCGGCCCGTATCGACGGCGCCGGCCACCTGCGCATCTTCTGGTCGATCATCCTGCCGCTGATCAAGCCCGCCCTGATCACGTGCTCGATCTTCGCGTTCATCTGGGCCTGGAACGACTTCCTCGGACCCCTGCTGTACCTCACCAGCCCCGAGAACTACCCGCTCCCGATCGCGCTGCGCCTCTACAACGACCAGACCTCGGTCAGCGACTACGGCGCCACGGTCACCGCGTCGTTCATCGCGCTCATCCCCGTGCTCCTGTTCTTCCTGTTGTTCCAGCGCTTCCTCGTGGACGGCGTCGCCACCCAGGGCCTCAAGGGCTGACGGGTCCAGGAAGAGACCGCACATGAACCGCCGAGAACTCCGCGCCGCGCGCCGGGCCGATGCCTCCGGCAGCGGCCCCACGCTCGAGGAGCGCGAGGCCGCCCGCTTCCCGGGCGCCAAGGGCGCCTTCGCGCTCTTCGGGGAGGTGCTGCTCACCGGCCTGCTGGTGACCGCCGCCGGGATCCTCCTCGTCACGCTGCCCGCGGCACTGGCCGCCGGCATCCGTCACCTGCGCCGGTATGTGAACGCCGAGCAGTCGCACGTGCGGACGTTCTGGCAGGACTGGCGTGCCGCGCTCCCCGGCGGTCTGGTCGTCGGCATCGCGGCCGTCGCGCTGACGCTCCTGCTGCTGCTCGACATCGACCTCGCGAACTCGGGCGCACTGCCCGGCGGGGCCCTCATCTCGATCGTCGGGTGGCTGGGACTGGTCGCCGGCGCCGTCGCCCTGCTGGTGGCCGCGGGCGCCTGGACGCCCGAGCGCGGCTGGCGGGGCGCGGTCCGCGGCATCCCGTCCGCTCTCGCGGCCGATCCCGTCGCCGCGTTGTACCTCGCGGCGGCAGCAGTGCTCGTCGGCGTGATGACGTGGATGCTCGCCCCGCTCATCGTCGCCGGACTCGGCTGCGCCGCCTTCGCGGTCGTCGCGGTCCCCGCGCGCCGCGGCCGCCGCTGACCCGGCATCCGAACTCCCTGCAAGACCCCAGACAGGAGCTGCTCGACGTGCTGTACGGCGCCGATTACAACCCCGACCAGTGGCCCGAAGAGGTGTGGGACGACGACGTGCGCCTCATGCAGGAGGCCGGCGTCAACATCGTCAGCCTCGGCATCTTCGCGTGGTCGCGCATCCAGCCCGCCGAGGACGTGTGGGACTTCGCGTGGCTCGACACCGTCATCGAGAAGCTGCACGCGGGCGGCATCGCGGTGAACCTCGCGACCGCCACCGCCTCTCCCCCGCCGTGGGTGAGCGCCACCTACCCCGAGACGCTTCCCGCCGACGAGTCCGGCGCCTCGTACTGGCCCGGAAGCCGCCAGCACTTCGCGCCGTCGTCGCCGACGTACCGGCGCCTCGCCGGCGAGCTCGTGCGGCGCCTCGGCGAGCGCTACGCCCACCACCCCGCCGTCGTGATGTGGCACGTGGGCAACGAGTTCGGCTGCCACCTCTGGATGGACTTCTCGGATGCCGCGCGCGACGCGTACCGCGTGTGGCTGCGGGGCCGATACGACACGATCGACGCGCTCAACGCAGCATGGGGAACGAGCTTCTGGTCGCAGCGCTACGGCGCCTTCGACGAGATCTTCCCGCCGCGTCTGGCCCCGTACAGCCACAACCCGTCGTCGATGCTCGACTGGCGGCGCTTCACCAGCGACATGCTGCTCGAGTGCTACCTCATGGAGCGCGAGATCCTGCACGACGCCGGCGCCACGCAGCCGATCACCACGAACTTCATGGGTCCGTTCAAGCCGGCGGACTACCGCAAATGGGCGCCGTTCATGGACGTCATCGCCGACGATTGCTACCCCGACCCGGCGAACCGGCACCGCGTGCGGGACGCGGCCTTCCAGCGCGACCTCATCCGATCCCTCAAGCCCGGCGTCCCGTGGCTGCTCTGGGAGCAGGCGACAGATGCCGTGAACTGGCGTCCCGCCAACCCGGGCAAGCGCCCCGGCGCCCTGATGGCCGAGACCGCGCAGTCCGTCGCGCGCGGGGCCGACGGCATCATGTTCTTCCAGTGGCGCCAGTCCCGCGCGGGCAGCGAGAAGTTCCACTCGGCGATGCTGCCCCACGCCGGCACCGAGACCCGCACCTGGGACGCGGTGACCGAGCTGGGCGCACGCCTGGCCGCGCTGCCGGAGCTTCCGGCGCCCGGCCGTGACGCCCAGGTCGCGCTGGTCTTCGACTGGGAGAACTGGTGGGCGGTCGAGGAGCGCGACCACCCGACCGAGGTCGACTACCTCGCGCTCGTCCTCGAGTGGTACGGCGCGTTCCACGCGCGCAACATCCAGGTAGACATCGTCGGCCCCGAAGAGGTCGATGAGACCCATCGCCTGGTGGTCGCCCCCGCCCTGTACCTGCTCCGCGATGAGGGCGCAGCCGCGCTCGCGCGCTTCGTCGACGACGGCGGCACGCTCCTCACCGGTCCCTTCACCGACATCGTCGACGCGCACGACCAGTTCCGCGACGGCGGATTCCTGACGCAGCTGGGCCCCGTGCTCGGCCTGCGGTTCGAGGACTTCGGCGCGCTCGCGGGACCCTCGGCGAGCGCCGGCGGCGTGGGTGCCCTCAGCACCGACGCCGTCCGCGCCGCGCGCACGGCCGCCGCGGCGGGCACCGTGACGTTCCGCCTCGACGGCGCCGAGCAGCGCGGCCGGCTGGTCGCCGAGACCGTGCACGCGGCCGGAGCCGACGTCGTCGCCGAGTTCGAATCGGGCCTGCAGGCGGGATCGCCCGCCCTCACGCGCCACCGCTACGGGTCCGGCGAGGCCTGGTACGTCGCAACACTCCCCGTAGCCGACGCGCTCGGCGCGGTCGTGGCGACGGTGGTCGCGGCATCCGGTGTCCGTCCCGTCGTCGAGGGACTGCCCGCAGGCGTCGAGGCAGCACGCCGCGGCGACCTCGTCACCCTCATCAACCACGGCGACGCGCGGGTCGAGATCGCGATCGACGGAACGGATGCCGAGACCGGCATCGCCGTCGACCGCGTGGTGCTCGACGCGCAGGGCGTGGCTTTCGTCACCGCACCGGTGGCCGCCGCCCCGGACCGCGCCCCCGCATCCGCCGCGCGCGATGCCCTGAGCCTTTCCTGACCCCATCCCGATCAAGACTGGAGCACCCTGATGCCCGCACCTCGCACCCTGTTCGCGGCGGCCGCCCTGACCGCAGGGGCCGCCCTCGTCCTCGCCGGCTGCGCCGGCGGCGAGCCCGACGACGCAGCCGCGTTCGACCCGGACGAGAAGGTCACCCTCGACTTCGCGTTCTGGGGCAACGACGACCGCGCGACCCGTTACAACGACCTGATCGCGGCGTTCAACGAGGAGTACCCGAACATCACGATCAACACCTCGTTCACCGACTTCCCGAGCTTCTGGGAGAAGCGGCAGACCGAGGCCGCGGGCGGCGGACTGCCCGACGTGTTCCAGTTCTCCGACAGCTACCTGCGCCAGTACGCCGAGTCGGGCAACCTGCTCGACCTCGGCGAGGTGTCGGACTACATCGACACGACCACGTTCGACGAGTCGCTGCTGGGCACGGGCGCGCTCGACGACGTGCAGTACTCGCTTCCCACCGGCTACAGCCTGTGGGCGAACTTCGTGAACGACGACCTCGTCGCGCAGGCGGGCGTCGACGCACCCGAGGGCGGCACGAGCTTCGCCGACTTCGACGACTGGATGGCCGACGTCACCGATGCCACGGGCGGCGCGGTCTACGGCGGCACCGACTACACGCAGCGCATCCAGGTGTTCGAGCTCGTGCTCCGCGCGAACGGCGGCAACCTGTACACCGACGACGGTGAGCTCGGCTTCACCGAGGACGAGCTGCGCGACTTCTGGGAGTCGGGTGCCGACATCCGCGACGGCGTCACCGTGCCCCAGCAGAAGCTCGAGGAGCTCTCGCCCAAGTCGGGCTTCGGCGCCGGCATCACCGCCAGCGAGATGAGCTGGAGCAATTTCCTCGGCGGGTACCTCGCCGATTCGGGCGCCTCGTCGATCTCGATCGTCGCTCCGCCCACCGCGGAGGAGGGCTCGAAGGACCTCTACCGTCAGGCCGGCCTGCAGGTCGCGATCGCGAAGAACACCGAGCACCCCGAGGCCGCGGCGCTCTTCCTCGACTTCGTGGTGAACAGCCCCGAGGCCGGCGAGATCTTCGGCACCACGCTCGGCTTCCCCGCCTCGTCGTCGAAGCTCGAGGGCACGACCCTCGAGGGCGCCGACAAGCAGGTCGCCGACTACATCGAATCCGCCGCCGACCGCATCGGCGACGCCCCGCCCGTGCCGGTCGTCGGCTACGGCTCGCTCGAGCAGACCTTCTGGGACCTCGGCAAGTCGATCGGCCTCGGCGCCCTCTCGGTCGACGACGCGGTGACGCAGTTCTTCTCCGAGGCGGACGCCATCCTCGGCTGAGCCCTCGAACGCAGGAAGACGGATGCCGCGGCCTCGTGCCGCGGCATCCGTCTTCGCGTCTGCGAGTCGATGCCCGCGCAGATCAGTCGGTGTGCACGGCCACCGAGACGCGCTCGGTCGCGGACCTCTGCGCCGCGTCGGCGAGGACCAGCGCGGCGCGCCCGTCCTCGAAGGTCGGGCTCGTCGAGGCGCCGCCGCGGACGAGGGCGACGAAGGCCTCGAGCTCCGCGGCGTACGCGTCGGCGTAGCGCTGCAGGAAGAAGTCCTCGAACGGCGCTCGCGCTTCCACCCGCTCGGCCGTCGAGAGGCTGACCAGGCTCGTCGAGCGGTTCGCCACCTGGAGCGAGCCCTTCGCGCCGAAGGCCTCGAGCCGCTGGTCGTACCCGACCGCGCTGTGGCGCGAGTTGATGATGGTGACGATCGCGCCCGAGGCCGCGCGCAGCGTCACGACGGCCGTGTCGAAGTCGCCGTGCTCGCGCGCGCCGTCGTCGAAGGTGGTCGTTCCGACCGCCGTCACCTCGACGATGTCGGGCAGGAAGAAGCGGGCCATGTCGAAGTCGTGGATCGTCATGTCGCGGAAGATGCCGCCCGAGACCCCGATGTAGGCGGCCGGCGGCGCGGCGGGATCGCGGCTGATGATCGTGAGCTGCTCGAGAGCGCCGATCTCGCCCGCCGCGACCCGCGCCTGCACCTCGGCGAATGCGGGGTCGAAGCGGCGGTTGAATCCCAGCGCGACGGGCACGCCGGCGGCCGCGACCTTCGGACGCAGCGCGTCGACGCGGGCGATGTCGAGGTCGATCGGCTTCTCGCAGAGCACCGGGACGCCGCGATCGACCGCCCGAGCGATCAGGTCGACGTGGGTCGGGGTGGGCGAGGCGATGAGCACCGCATCCACGTCGGCGGCTGCCAACAGCTCGTCGGCGGCATCCGAAACCCGACCGCCGAAGCGCGCCGCCACGGCATGCGCGCCGTCGACCATCGGGTCGGCGACCCAGGTGAGCACGGTGTCGGGACTCGCGGCGATGTTCGCGGCGTGCACCTGGCCGATGCGACCGGTGCCGATCAGGCCGAAGCGGAGGGGGGCGTCGGTCACGGTGGTGTCCTTGTCGGTGAGGGGATCGGTTCTTGCGGGCGGCGGGCGTCAGACGTCAGGCCCAGGGCTGCAGCGCCGCGCGGTTGACGCGCTGGTCGTCCCCGCGCGCGGCGCGGAACGCGTCGATGTCGACGTCCGGGGTGTTCAGCACATCCTGCTCGACGACGACCCAGCCGTCGAAACCGCGTGCCGCCATGGCATCCATCACCCGCGCGAGGTCGAGATCGCCGTGGCCGAAGGCGACGAAGGCGCCCGACGACCATACCTCTGCCATTCCCCCGCCCGCGGCGAGGACGCGTCGCAGCTCGGCGCGATCGACGTCCTTGAGGTGCAGGTGGTTGATGCGCTCGCCCCAGCGCGCCACGGCGTCGGCGGGATCCCCGTCGGCGATGAGCAGGTGACCGGTGTCGAGGGTGAGATCGACGTCGACGTGGGCGAGGAAGCGGTCGATCTCGTCAGGCGACTCGACGAAGGTGCCGGCGTGGTGGTGGAACGTGGGCTCGAACCCGGCGGCGCGCACGATCGCGGCCGCGCGCTCGGTGTTGGCGAAGAGGCGCTCCCACGCGCGGGCGTCGAGTGCGTCCACCTCGGCACCGCGGCCGGGATGCGCACGGCGGGCGAGCGAGCCGTCGTCGGCAAGCGTGGGCAGCGGCAGCCGGCGAGGCCCCGCCTCGGCGGCATCCGAGAACACGCGCAGAGCGTCGTGCAGCGACGGCAGTGAGGCCTCGAACGCCTCGTCGTCCGACAGCGGCAGTTGCACCCATCCGCCGGCCAGCTCGAGCCCGAAGTGGGCGAGCCGGGATCGCAGCTCGGCCTCGCGGCCGAGGAAGCCGACCGGGCCGAGGTCGACGCCGCCGTATCCGGCATCGGCGAGCGCAGCCAGCATGTCGTCGGCCGCCACGGTGGCCGCGCCCTCGGGCGTCATCTCGAAGACGCCGAAGCTCACGGGCGCACCGGCCACCTCGGCGTTCATCGGGTCTCCTCGGCGCGGGACATGAGCTTCTCCATCTGGTCTAGAGGTCGGGGTGGACGAGGCGGGCGGCGGCGTCGACGGCGCCCGCGACATCTCCGTCGGGCGGATACAGCAGCGCGCGGCCCGCCGTCAGCCCGCGGACTCCGGGCAGGGCGAGCGCATCCGCCCACGAGGAGAAGGTATCGTCCGGGTCTCCGCCGGAGTCGCCGCCGAGAAGCAGCGTCGGCAGGGTCGTCGCCTGCATCACGCGTTCCATGTCGGGAACGACCGGGAGCTTCATCCAGGTGTACGCGCTGCTGGCGCCGAGCCCGGCGGCGATGGCCACGGAGAGGACCACGGCATCGGGCGTGAGGTCGTTCACGATGCGTCCGCCGGCCCATCGGCTGATGAACGGCTCGATCATGATGGGCATGCGCGCCTCGGCCGCGGCCGTCACCGCACGCGCGGTCGATTCCAGCGTGGACGCGGTCGCCGTGTCGGCGAGGTTCACGCGCAGCAGCACCTTCGCGAAGTCGACGCCCGAGCGCACCATCGAGGGAACGTCGTAGCCGGTGAAGCGATCGTCCATCTCGAAGCTCGCACCGCGCAGGCCGCCGCGGTTCATCGAGCCCACGACCACCTTGTCGTCGAGCAGTCCCAGCAGCGCGAGGTCGTCGATGATGTCGGGCGTGCCCAGCACACCGTCGACACCGGGACGCCCGAGGGCGATCGCGAGCCGCTCCAGCAGCAGGTACCGGCTCGCCATCGCGTCGTCGCGGCCCCCGACCGACAGGGCACCGCGCGCGGGGTGGTCGGCGGCCACGATGAAGAGCCTGCCGTCGCCGCGCACGATGTCGCGGCGCCGGCGGGACGACAGGGCCTCCTCGACGGCGTGCGGGCGTTCGGCCCGGAGCGTCCGCAGCGTATGGAAGCCGACGGCGTCGACGACGGCGCTCATCGGCCGCCGCCTTCGGCCCGCAGGGTGAGCTCGAGCCGGCCCGGCGAGCGTCCGGTCAGGTAGACCCGCTGCCCGTCGGCGGCATCCGTCGCGCCGAGGAACGCGTAGTCCTCGCCCGGGTGATAGCGTCCCGGTCCCTGCGCGGCGTACCCGTCCCCGGCGTCGAAGGCGATGACGCTGTCGCCCATGCGGTAGCGTCCGACGCCCTCGGTCAGCAGGGCGGCGCCGTCGTCCTGCATCGTCACGCCCTCGAGCCGACCGCCGTCCCGGAACGCCAGCTCCAACGCCCACGGGCTGTCGGGGCCGTCGATCGCGAGCGAGACGACGGCACCGTCACCCGTAGGGCGGATCTCGACCGTGGTGCGCAGGCGCACCTCGTCCCGCGCGCGATCGGCGAACGCCATCGAGCCGAAGAACCGGCCGTCGTCGGTCAGCGCGTACTCGCCGGAGGGCGAACGTCGCGCGGCGTCGAGCGGCTGGTAGTAGTGCGCGGCCACCGTCTCGGTCAGCTCGTGACGGGCGGCGCCGTCGGGCCCGGGCTCGGAGACCATCCGGTCGGCGCGGAAGGGACCGAGGCCGAAGAAGTCCCGCGAGAGGCGCACCGAGTCGAGCACCGCGACGCCCGCGAACATGCGGAGGAAGGTGGGGTTGGCCGACAGGCCGGAGCGGACGCGGCGGAACCGCGGGTAGTCGCTTCCGCCGAACACCACGAGGCGTCGTCGCGGCGACGCATCGACCACCACGCCGGACTGCTTCCAGCGCTCCCGCGGAGCCGGGGGTGCGGCATCCGGCAGCTCCTCGCCGATCTGCGGCGTGATGAGGACGTCCGCGAGCACGGCACCCGGGTGCACCACGCCGGCGCGCAACGCGCGGGTCGCGGCCCAGGCGAAGTCTCCCCGTCCCAGCTCGACCGCGTACCGCCGGTATGCCGTGAGGTAGGGCGCCACCGAGAATCGGCGCAGCTGATCCTGGCGTCGCGAGTGCACGGTCTCGACGGTGTCGTCGGGATGGATCAGCCCGAGCGTGCTCTCGAGATTGCGGGTGACGGCGGCCCGGGCCCCGTCATGGTGCAGGACGTCGGCGATGACGCTCAGCGACGGGTTCGAGACATACGCCGCGTAGTTCGCGCTGCGCTCCGAGTAGACCCCGTCGGGCGTGATGTCGATGCCTTCGGCGAGCCACTCGGCGGCACGGTCGCGCAGTTGCGGCGACGCGCGCCGGCGATGCAGGCGCGCCAGGGCGGCGGAGATCTCCCAGCGGTGGTTGGGCGTGTGCACGCCGCCTACGACGAGCGCGGGCTCCACGGCATCCGCGATCTCCCCGAGTTCCGTGGCCAGCTCGGCGAGGGCGTCGCGCGCCTCGGCGGGAGCAGCATCGATGATGTGCAGCGTGTCGCACAGGTCGTTGACCGTGAACGACGAGTCGGGCGGCGAGTCGACGTTGTCGCCGCCGATGAACAGCCCGCCGGCGCCCTGCCGGGCGCGGAGCTCACGCACGCTCTCGCGCGCGGCCTCGATGAGCGCCGGATCGCCGGCGTGCGCCGACCGTGGCCACACGTACGCCGCGACGAACAGCTTCGCCCGATCCATGAGCCGGCGGTGCCCGTCGTCGGGACCGATCGCGGTGACCAGCGAGGCCTCGACCTCGTCGGCCACCGCCTCGCTCAGTACCGCATGGAAATGGGAGTCCTCCGCCATCTCAGTCCTTCAGGCCCGAGTTGACGTCGGCGTTCATGATCTGCCGCTGGAAGATCGCGAAGAGGATGAGCATCGGCACCAGCGAGATCACCGAGGCCGACAGGAGCACCGACCAGTCGACGTTGTCGGCGCCCACGATCGAGCGCAGGGCGACCTGCAGCGTGTAGCGGTCGGGGTCGCGCAGCACGATGAGCGGCCAGATGTAGTCGTTCCATCGCCACTGGAATGAGAAGATCGCCAGCACCACCGCGATCGGCTTCGCCAGCGGCAGCATGATCCGCCAGAACGCGCCGAACTCCGAGACACCGTCGATGCGTGCCGCTTCGAGCAGCTCGTCGGGGATGGTCTTGAAGTACTGACGGAACATGAAGATGCCCGTCGCGGTGATGATCGACGGCACGATGATGCCGGCCAGGGTGTTGTACAGACCCAGGTCGCGCACCACGGCGAACGAGCTCGGCATGATGACCTCGGTCGGCAGCATCGTCGTGGCCAGGATGCAGATGAAGAAGAGCTTGAGCCACCACGCCTGGTACTTGGCGAGCGCGTAGCCGGTCATGGCGCTGACCAGCACGGTGAGCACCGTCGTGACGACCGCGACGATCGAGGTGTTGAGGAAGTACTGGGCGAAGTTGAAGCGGTTCCACGCGGTCGTGTAGCCGCTGACCGTCCAGTTCTCGGGGAAGAGCGTCAGCGGCAGGCTGAACAGCTCGGACCCCGGCTTGAACGAGCTCAGAAGGAACCACGCCACCGGGATGAGGAAGCCGAGGCAGAGGAGCCAGAGCACGAGGGTGCTCGGCAGCGCGCGAAGCGGACGCGACGTGCGTGCGCGGGTGCCGGTGCCGGCGGTGGGGGTGCGGGTCCCGGGTCGAAGAGTCGTCATGCGAGATCGTTCCTCTTGTCGAAGCGCAGCTGGATGATCGCGATGATGATGAGGATCGCCATCAGGACCATCGACGCCGCACTGGCGTAGCCGACGTCGGCCCGCTCGAATCCGGTCCGGTAGATGTACTGGACGATGAACATGTTCGACGTGCCGGGTCCGCCGCCGTTGAGCGCCTGGACCATGGCGAACTCCTTCATCGCACCGATCGTGGTGAGCAGGATCACCATGAACGAGGTGGGCCGCAGCAGCGGCAGCACGATCCGGTAGAACCGCTGCCAGCCGTTGGCGCCGTCCAGTTGGGCGGCCTCGAGATACGACTGGGGGATGTTGCGGATGGCGGCGATGAACAGCAGCATGTTGAACGCCGTCCCGCCCCATGTGCTCACGATGAGGATGAGCACCAGCGCCAGGTTGGGGTTCGTCTCCCACTGCAGCCCGTTGCCTCCGAGCATCTCGATGAGGTAGTTCACGAGGCCGAAGTTCTCGCCGAACAGCCACTTCCAGATGACACCGGCCACGATGGGCGAGATGAGCCACGGCAGGAAGAAGATGATCCGCGCCACCGACTTGCCCTTGGCGAAGGAGCTGGTCAGCAGCATTGCGATGCCGAGCGCCGCGACGTAGTGCAGCGGTACCGACAGCACCGTGTACAGCAGGGTGCGGCCGAGCACGGTGTAGAACACCGGATCCTGCGCGAGGTCGATGTAGTTCTCGGCCCCGATGAACTCGGGTGTGCCGACACCCGAGTAGTCGGTGAACGAGTACCAGAGTCCGAGCGCTCCCGGCCACAGGAAGAACAGTGCGAAGAGCACCACCGCGACCGCGATGAACACCAGCGGGGCGAGCACGAACCTCGTAGAGCTCCGCCGGGGGCGGCGCGCGCGACGCGCGCCCCGCCCCACGGTGATGAGCGCAGAAGTCTCGGCACTGCGCCCCTCGACGGACTTGGTGGTGGACATGGTCACTCCAGGGCGCCCAGCTGGTCGGTGAACAGCGCGTTGATGTTCGCGATCGTGGTGTCCACGTCCTGCTCGCCGTTGAGGTACTTGACCGTCTCGTCACGCACCGGGTCGCCGTCGGTCGTCACGCCCTGCGCGCCGTACTGCAGCTCCATCGCCTTGATCTCGCCCACGATGTCCGGCGAGGCGGCGATGTCCTGGTTGTAGATGGCGAAGGCGTCCGCGTGCGACGCGTACGTGATGTCGAGTCCGTCGATCGCGGGGATGAACGACGAGGTCTCCGACAGCTCCGTGTAGTTCTCCGGCTCGTACAGCCACTTGATGAAGTCGTGCGCGGCCTCCTCCTGAGGACCGTCGAAGACGACGATCGACGCGGCGTTGCCGAAGTTGGTCGCGCGCTCCTCGTCCTGCGGCATGTAGACCGAGGCCCACTCGAAGTCGGCGATGTTCACCGCGAAGTCGGCGATCTGCCACGAGCCCGAGAGGTACGAGACGACGTCGCCGCTCTTGAAGAGGGCGTTGGGGTCGGCATCCGACAGCCAGACGGAGCGCGGCATGAACGAGTCGTCGTTCAGCGAGTTGAAGTACTCCAGCGCCACCTTGGTCTGGTCGTTGGTGCTGAACTCGCCGCTGTCGTCGGCCTGGAAGTAGTCCGAGCCGAATTCGTACAGCAGAGCCTTGAGGCGGTGCGAGGACTTGTCCATGACCATGCCGTAGCTGGTGCCGGTCGCGGCCTGCACCTGCTTGACGGCGGCGACGTACTCGTCCCACGTCCAGATGTCGTCTTCGCTGGTCGGGTACGCGACGCCCGCCTGGTCGAACAGCGTCTTGTTGATGAACATGCCGACCGCCGTGATGTCCG
The DNA here is from genome assembly GCF_036566905.1 of Microbacterium sp. GTDB lineage: Bacteria > Actinomycetota > Actinomycetes > Actinomycetales > Microbacteriaceae > Microbacterium. Next base: position 26,958 of record NZ_DATCVK010000209.1, read on the forward strand.
ACGGGAGCGAGATGACGTTGCCGTCGTCGTCCTTGTCGGACAGGTCGGTGCGGATCTCGCTGCCATCGGTGATGTCGGACAGGTCGGTGGTGACGTTGCGCCACACCGGGTCGACGGCGCCGACGCGGGCGATGGCCGGCAGGTCGTTGGCCTGCGCCGCGTTGCGGAGCTTGGTGGCGAGGTCGTCGTTGGCGATGTCGACGATGTCGACCTTGACGCCGGTCTCTTCCTCGTACTTCTCCGCCATGTGGGCGTAGCCGCCACCCTGGTTGGCGTCGCCCGAGAGGAAGAACTGGATCGGCTCGTCGGACTCGCCGGCGTCACCCGAGCTGCACGCCGTCAGCGAGACGGCGGTCAGGGCAGCCGCTGCGAGGGCCAGAGCCACTCGCGTGCGGGATGTGACTGAATGCTTCATTGGACTTCCCTTTCACCCCGGGAGACCAGGGGTCAACGTCGTTGTCGATGAGCGCGGGATTTCGCGCCCCGTGTGTGTCACCGAGCCGAGGCTCGGATCCGATCGCTGATACGATGTTAGGACATTAATGCAAAGTACACCAGCGGGCAAGCGCCTTCCGGTGGAGATGCCCCGCATTGGGTAAACGCATTCCACGCGGTAGGGTCGAGCTTCGACGCTCTTCACTCATCGATGAGGAATCCATGGAGATCGCCACCACCCGCCCCGGGTCCGGCACCACCCCTCCCCGCGCCCGTCTCCACTCGGACGCCCCGCAGCAGACGCTGGACGGCACGTGGCGCTTCCGTGTCTCGCCGTCCCTGCGCACCGCCCCCGGCGAGTGGCGCACCGAGGACGCCGCCGACTGGGGGACGATCGAGGTGCCCGGCCACTGGAATCTGCAGGGGTACGGATCGCCCGCCTACTCCAATGTGCAGATGCCCTTCCCGGTCGACCCGCCGCACCCGCCGGATGCGAACCGGATCGGCGACTACCGACTCGACTTCCACGCCTCGCGGGCGGTTCTCGCCCACGGTCGCCGGCTCCTGCGCTTCGACGGGATCGAGTCCGCAGCCGAGGTCTGGCTGAACGACACGCTCCTCGGCACGACGCGGGGAAGCCGGCTCACCCACGAGTTCGACGTGTCCGGCATCCTCGCCGACGGCGTGAACCGCCTGGCCGTGCGCGTGGCACAGTTCAGCGACGCGACGTACCTGGAGAACCAGGACATGTGGTGGCTGCCGGGGATCTTCCGCAGCGTCACGCTCCTCGGCCGGCCCGACGGCGGCATCGACGACCTGTTCGTCCATGCCGATTACGACGCACAGTCCGCCGCGGGGATCCTCGACATCACCGCGGTCGTGCATCAGGATGCAGCTGCTCACCTCACCGTCGCCGAGCTCGGCATCGACGGCGTTCCCGTGGGCGAGACGCTGCGCATCGCGGGCGTCGAACCGTGGTCCGCGGAACGGCCGCGCCTGTACGAGGCGATCGTGCGCACCGGCAGCGAGGCGGTCACGGTGCGGATCGGGTTCCGGCGGGTCCAGGTGCAGGACGCACGCCTCGTCGTCAACGGCGCGCCGATCATGCTGCGCGGCGTGAACCGGCACGAGCACCGGCCCCGGCACGGGCGTGTCTTCGACGCCACGGTGACGCGTGACGAACTGCTCCTCATGAAGCGCCACCACATCAACGCGGTCCGCACGTCGCACTACCCGCCGCATCCCGACGTCCTCGACCTGTTCGACGAGCTGGGCTTCTGGGTCATCGACGAATGCGACCTCGAGACGCACGGCTTCGAGCACGTGGGCTGGCGCGGCAACCCGAGCGCGGACCCGGCCTGGCGCGACGCCTTCCTCGACCGCATCCGGCGCACGGTGCACCGCGACAAGAACCACGCCAGCGTCATCATGTGGTCGCTCGGCAACGAGGCGCACGCCGGCGCGAACCTCGAGGCGATGGCACGGTGGGCGAAGCTGGCCGACCCGAGCCGGCTCATCCACTACGAGGGCGACCACGAGAGCCGCTACGTCGACGTGTATTCGCGCATGTACGCCCCGCATGACGAGGTGCGCGAGATCGGCGAAGAGACGCTCCGGCCGGCGCCGCACGACGCCACCCCGGCCGAGATGCACCGCCGCACCCTCCCGTTCCTCCAGTGCGAGTTCGGCCACGCCATGGGGACGGGCCCCGGCGGACTGCAGGAGTACTGGGACCTGTTCGAGGCGTATCCGCGTCATGCCGGAGGCTTCGTCTGGGAGTGGGTCGAGCAGGGCATCGCGGTCGACGGACCCGAGGGCGAGACCCGCGTCATGTACGGAGGCGACTTCGGCGAGGACGTGCACGACGGAAACTTCGTCATCGACGGGCTCGTCGACGCGTACCGCAACCCGCGCCCCGGTCTGCTCCACTACGCGGCCGTGATCGCGCCGGTGGTGGTCGACGTCGACGCGGACCGCTCGGCGGTGCGCGTCGCGAACCGCTACGACGTCCTCGACCTCGGGCACGTCGCCGTGCACTGGACGCGCGTCGTCGACGGCGAGGTCACGGCATCCGGCACGCTCGACCTTCCTCCGTGCCCGCCGCGTACGACGGTCGCCGTCGACCTGCCCGAGAAGAGCCGGACGGATGCCGCGCCCGGCGTCGCCGACGTGCTCACGGTGGAGGCGGTCACCACCGTCGCTGGTCCCTGGGCGGACGCCGGCCATGTGGTCGGCAGCGGACAGCACGTGATGGAGGGGCGTCCCGCCCTGCCGGCGGCGAGCGCCGCCGTGCCGCGCGAGGACGCCGTCGGCGCCGCGCGCTTCGACGTCGCGACGGGCGGCCTCGAGGAGCTGGCGGGCCTGGCGATCACCGGACCGACCGTGGGAGTCTGGCGCGCCCCGACCGACAACGACCGCGACCTCGGCAACGACGAGCTCGATCTGCCGTCGTACGCCGACCGCTGGCGTGCGGCGGGCATCGACCGCATGGTGACGCGCCTGGCGGACATCAGCGCCGGCGACGGCGGCCTCGTCGTGCGCACCCGCACGGGTACGCCGATCCTCGCCAGCGGCATCGACGCACGCCTGCGATGGACCGCGATCGCGGACGACGCCGTGCGCCTCGACGTCGAGCTGGAGCCCAACGACGCGTGGACCACCGAATGGGCCCGGCTCGGCCTGGACTTCGTCCTCGAGGGCGAGCCGCTGGGCGCCGACATCGCCGGGTACGGCCCGATGCCGAGCTACCCCGACCTGCGCTCTGCGGCAAGGTTCGGCTGGTGGCACCTCGACGCCGACGACCTCACCGTGGACAACGTCCGCCCGCAGGAGAGCGGGGCGCGCATGGGGGTCCGCGACGCACGGATCCTCACGCGGGCCGGTGCGCTGCACGTCTCGACGCTCGACAGCTCGTTCGCGCTCACGGTGTCACGCCACAGCCGGCAGGCCCTCGCCGCCACCGCGCACAACTGGGAGCTGCCCGCCGAAGGCCGCACCTTCGTGTCCATCGACCTGGCCCAGTCGGGCGTCGGCACGGCGACCTGCGGACCCGGCGTGCTGCCGCGATACCGGCTGCCGGCCCGTTCCGCGGCCATCTCGCTGGTGCTCCGGCACGAGCCGACCTCCGCCTGACCGCGCCTCCGGCGTCGAGCTCGCGCGCCGGCTGACCGACCGACCTATCCGAAGAAGGAGCCCCATGACCTCTCCGACCGACGCCTCCGCACGCCTCGACCCGCACTACGAGATCGCCGACATCGACCGGCGCCTGTTCGGCGGGTTCGTCGAGCACCTCGGCCGCCACATCTACGACGGGATCTTCGAGCCCGGGCATCCGTCCGCCGACACCGACGGGTTCCGTACCGACGTGATCGAGCTCGTGAAGGAGCTGGGGGTCTCGACCATCCGCTACCCCGGCGGCAACTTCGTGTCGGGGTACAAGTGGGAGGACGGCATCGGCCCGAAGGCCGACCGGCCGCGTCGCCTCGACCTGGCATGGCACTCGACCGAGACGAACGAGGTCGGGCTGCACGAGTTCCAAGCGTGGCTCGACCGCGTCGGCAGCGACCTGATGCTCGCGGTCAACCTCGGCACGCGCGGCACACCCGAGGCGCTCGACCTCCTCGAGTACGCCAACAGCGACGCCCAGACGGCGTGGACCGACCAGCGTGCGGCGAACGGCCGCGAGACGCCGTTCGCCGTGAAGATGTGGTGCCTCGGCAACGAGATGGACGGCCCGTGGCAGATCGGTCACCTCGACGCCGACGACTACGGCAAGCTCGCCTCGCGCACCGCGAAGGCGATGCGCATGCTGGATCCCGGCGTCGAGCTGGTCGCCTGCGGCTCATCGGGCCGCGGCATGCCCACCTTCGGCTCGTGGGAGCGCACGGTCCTCGAGCACACGTTCGACGACGTCGACTTCATCTCGTGCCACTCCTACTACCAGGAGCACGACGGCGATGCGCAGGAGTTCCTCGCCTCCGGCGTCGACATGGCGCGCTTCATCGAGTCGGTCGTCGCCATCGCCGACACGGTGGCGGCGACGAAGAAGAGCGACAAGCGCATCATGGTCTCGTTCGACGAGTGGAACGTCTGGTACCTGCACCGCGAGGACGGCACCGAGTCCGGTCACGAGTTCAAGGGCGGCGCCTGGCCCGTCGCGCCCCGCCTGCTGGAGGACGAGTACAACGCGCTCGACGCCGTGGTCTTCGGCGACCTGCTCATCACGCTGCTGCAGCACGCCGACCGCGTGCGGTCGGCATCCCTGGCGCAGCTCGTGAACGTCATCGCGCCGATCATGACCGAGCCCGGTGGTCCGGCCTGGCGGCAGACCACGTTCTTCCCGTTCGCGATCACCTCGCGTCTGGGGCAGGGCCGCGCGCTGCGGGTGCCCCTGTCGTCGGCATCCTTCACGAGCGAGAAGCTCGGCGAGGTGCCCACCCTGAACGCCGTCGCCACGATCGACGACGAGGGCGTGTCGCTGTTCGTCGTGAACCGTTCGACGACGGATGCCGCGGACCTCCGCGTCGACCTGGCTCCGCTCGTGCGCGAGCTCGGCCGCGACGTCGTGGTGGTCGAGTCGCACCTGCTGCACGACGACGACCTCTATGCAGCCAACACGCTCGAGAACACGGAGCGGGTCGGCGTGCGCGAGGCCGCGGCATCCGTCGACGGCGACGTGCTCACCGTCGCACTGCCCGCCGTGTCATGGGCAGCGATCCGACTCGCGTGACCATTGCGAGGAGCGGAGGAGATGTGACGAGCGGAGGACTTTTCGTCCGCGGATCCTCTTCCGCTCCTCGCATCTCCTCCCCTGATCCCCTCCTCCCCCGCCGATCGGAGACCTGGATGCTGCGAGTGGACGCGACCCGACCGGGGCGCGAGGAGCTTCGCCCCGCCATGGCGAACGCCGAGGACCGGCGGCCCGGGCTCGCCGTGACCAGCCGCAGCCTGCTGCGGAACGGGCACCCATGGCTGCCCGTGTCGGGCGAGCTGCACTACACGCGCGTGCCGCGCGAGCGGTGGACCGAGCGACTGCGGCTCATGCGCTCGGGTGGCGTGTCGGTCGTCTCGACCTACGTGCCGTGGCTGCACCACGAGCCGGTGCGCGGCGAGGCGCGCTTCGACGGGCGATTCGACGTCGGCGCGTTCGTGGACGGCGTGCGGGCCGAGGGTCTCGAGGTCGTGCTGCGGATCGGCCCGTGGGTGCACGGCGAGATGCGCAACGGCGGGCTGCCCGACTGGGTGCAGCACGCACCGGTGCGCCATCGCACCGATGACCCCGCGTACCTCGACCTCGTGCGCGAGTGGTTCGCGCGCATAGCGGACGCCCTCGCCGGGCGCTGCACACCCGAGAACGTGCTGGGGATCCAGCTTGACAACGAGCTCTACGACCAGCCCGGTCACCTCGCGACGCTGAAGCGGCTGGCGCGCGAGGCCGGCCTCTCGGCGCCGCTGTGGACGGCGACGGCGTGGGGCGGCGCCCAGCTCCCCGACCCCGAGGTGCTGCCGCTGTGGGGCGGTTACGGCGACGGGTTCTGGGTCGACCCGGGCGACCCGTGGGACCCCACCTTCCGGGCGCACTTCTTCTTCTCCGACACGTGGGACGACCCCGGCATCGGCGCCGACGTGCGCGGCGCCGACGAGGCGTCGACGGCCGACCGCGCCGAGCTGTCGCCGTGCTTCCCCGCCGCCACATGCGAGCTGGGTGGCGGCATGGCGACCGCGTACCACCGGCGGCCGCGGCCCGACGCCCGCGACATCGCCGCGGTCGCGCACGCCAAGCTCGGCAGCGGATCGGCCTGGCAGGGGTACTACATGTACGCCGGCGGCACGAACCCCGGACCCGGCCTCGAAGAGACGCAGGCCACCGGCTACCCCAACGACATGACGCGGCTGAGCTACGACTTCCACGCGCCGATCGGCGAGTCCGGCCGCTCGGCGCCGAGCCATGCGGCGCTGCGTCTGCAGCACGCGTTCATCGAGGCGTTCGGCGAGCGGCTCGCGCCCCTGCCGTCGCATCTTCCCGACGTCCGCCCGACGGGAGTCGATGACGTCGAGACCCTGCGCTGGGCCGTGCGCGCCGACGACGGCTCGGGGTTCGTGTTCATCGGGTGGCATCAGCCGCATGTGCCGCTGCCGACGTACCGCGGTGCACGGTTCCGGGTCGAGAGTCCGGGCGGCACGGTGGAGCTGCCCAGCGCTCCGGTCGACATCCCCCCGGGGACGCTGGCCCGCTGGCCGCTCGGACTCGAGGTGGGCGGCGTCACGATCGACTGGGCGACGGCCTCGGCACTCACTGTGCTCCCCGCAGCGACGGGCGACGGCGCACCCACCCTGGTGCTGATCGAGGATGCCGGAATCCCCGTCGAGCTCGCACACGACGGTCTCACCCACCGCCTCACGCCGGGGGCGGCGCCGCTGCGGATCCAGGAGCCGCACGGCGCCGCGCTCGACGTGCTCGTGCTCGCGTCCGAAGACGCCGACCACGTCTGGGTCGAGGGCGTCGCCGCCGGAGGGCGGCGGCTGCTCGTCGGTGCCGACGAGGTGACGTGGGATGCCGACGGCCGGGTCGCCGTGCGGGCGAGCGGCTCCGGGCCCGATCTGCGCGAGTATCGCGGCGGCGCATGGCGCGACCTCGAATGGGAGGTCCCCGACGCCGCCGCCGCCGCCCGGCACCCGATCGTCGGCAGCACGACGGCACCGGAACGCGACGGGCACCCGGAGGGGGCGGCATCCGTCCCCATCCGGCTGGTACGCCCCGAGACGATGCCCTCGGGCGACTACGGCTCCCGCGACGGCAGACAGGCCGCACCTCACGATGCCGTGCTCGACGCCCACGCTGCGGTGTATCGCCTCGACGTACCCGACAGGTTCGACGACGACGCGGCGCTGCGGGTGCAGTGGGCCGGCGACGTCGCGCAGCTGCGCGTGGACGGCGTCACGGTGACCGACCGGTTCTGGGACGGGTCGGAGCTCGTCGCGAACCTGCGCGACATCGGCGCCGGGCCGTCGACCCGCATCGAGCTGCGCGTCCTGCCGCTGCGGACCGACAGCCGCGTGCACCTGCCCGCCGACGCCGCCGCGCGGCTGGCGGCAGCCGACCGCGCACTGTGCGAGGTCAGCGCCGCCCGGATCGACCAGCGCGCGCTGTGGACCGAGAAGACCCCGCAGTGCGGAAACCCTGAACATGTCGACGACGACAGGAAGACGAGAGAGCGATGACGCTGCGCAAGACCGCCACGCCCCCGATGGGCTGGAACAGCTGGGACTCGTACGGCACCACCGTCACCGAGGCGGAGGTGCTCGCCAACGCCGAGTTCATGGCGGAGCATCTGCTGCCGCGCGGCTGGGACACGATCGTGGTCGACATCGACTGGGCCGACCCGACGGCGCGCTCGCACGGATACAACGAGACGGCGCCGCTGATCATCGACGGCTTCGGCCGCCTGCAGCCCGACCCCGTGCGGTTCCCGAGCTCGGCAGACGGCGCCGGCTTCGCGCCGCTCGCCGCACGCCTGCACGCGCTCGGCCTGAAGCTCGGCATCCACGTGATGCGCGGCATCCCCCGCGTCGCCGTCGCCGCCGACCTCCCGATCGCCGGGACCGAGGCCACGGCGTCGCAGATCGCCGACCCGACCAACGTCTGCGAATGGAACCCTCACTACCTCGGCCTCGACCACGCGCACCCGGGCGCGCAGGCGTACTACGACTCGTGCGTCGCGCAGTACGCCGAATGGGGTGTCGACTTCCTCAAGGCCGACGACATGCTCTGGCCGTACCAGGTGCCCGAGATCGAGGCGTACTCGCGCGCCGTGCAGCGCGCCGACCGGGACATCGCGCTCTCGCTGTCGCCCGGCCGCGACCTTTCGGCCGCGCACCTGGACCACCTGCGCGCGCACGCCACGATGTGGCGCGTGTGCGACGACGTGTGGGACCGCTGGGACGACATCGAGCCCAACTTCGCGCGCCTCGCCCGCTGGGCGCCGCTCGCCGGGCCCGAGGGGTGGCCCGATGCCGACATGCTGCCGCTCGGGCGCATCGGGCTGCGCGCAGAGCGCGGCGAGCCCCGCGAGGGCGCGCTCACGCTGCCCGAGCGCCGCGCGCTCGTCACGCTGTGGGTGATGGCGCGCTCACCGCTCATGATCGGCGGCGACCTGCCCACGAGCGCGCCCGAGACGATCGCGCTGTTCACCAACGACGAGGTGCTCGAGATCCTGCGCGACTCGACCGGCAACCGCGAGCTGCTGCGCGAGCGCGACCTCGTCGTGTGGACCGCCGCGCGCGGCGACACGCGCTGGACCGCCGTGTTCAACACCGGCGACGAGGCTCGGGAGGTCCCGTTCGACACGCGGTCGCTCGCCCTGGGCCCCGCGCCCACACGCGTGGTGGACGTCTGGAGCGGCTCGGACGTCGCCGGGGAAGCCGTTCACGTGCAGTCGGATGCCGCGCGCGGCGTCGCGCCCGGCAGCTCGGTCGTGCGGCTCGCGCTGGAGCCGCACGGCTGCGTGCTGCTGCGGGCCTGACCCGCGGCGACGCGGCCGCCTTCGGAAAGCGCTTGCGCGGCATCCGATCGCGTGGCACACTATTGGAAAGCGTTTACCCGCATGTGTTACTGAACCGCACGCCCGGGTACCCACAAGCCTTCAGAGAAGAAAGCAGGACCCCCGTGACTGACACGACACTCGCCCCGGCCTCGGCCGAGGCCTCCGCCCGCCCCGCCGTGCGTGAGATCGGCATCATCATGAACGGCGTCTCGGGCCGCATGGGGTACCGCCAGCACCTGGTGCGCTCGATCCTCGCGATCCGTGACCAGGGCGGCATCGAGCTCTCCGACGGTACGAAGGTGACCGTCAAGCCGCTCCTGGTGGGCCGCAGCGAGGCGAAGCTCGCCGACCTCGCCGCCAAGCACGGCATCGAGGACTACACCACCGACCTCGACGCCGCCCTCGCCGACCCGCGCTGGGAGATCTACGCCGACTTCCTCGTGACCAAGGCGCGCGCCTCCGCCCTGCGCAAGGCCATCGCCGCCGGCAAGACCATCTACACCGAGAAGCCCACGGCCGAGACGGTCGAGGAGGCCCTCGAGCTCGCCAAGCTCGCGCAGGAGGCGGGCGTCAAGACCGGCGTCGTGCACGACAAGCTCTACCTGCCCGGGCTGCAGAAGCTCAAGCGCCTCATCGACTCGGGCTTCTTCGGACGAATCCTGAGCGTGCGCGGCGAGTTCGGCTAATGGGTGTTCGAGGGCGACTGGCAGCCCGACCAGCGTCCGAGCTGGAACTACCGCGCCGAGGACGGCGGCGGCATCATCGTCGACATGTTCCCGCACTGGAACTACGTGCTCGAGAACCTGTTCGGCGACGTCAAGACCGTCTACGCGCAGGCCGCCGTGCACATCCAGGACCGCTGGGATGAGAAGGGCGAGCACTACACGGCGACCGCCGAAGACGCCGCCTACGGCATCTTCGAGCTCGAGGGCGACATCGTCGCGCAGATCAACTCGTCGTGGACCGTACGCGTGAACCGCGACGAGCTCGTCGAGTTCCACGTCGACGGCACGCACGGCTCGGCCGTCGTGGGCCTGTTCGGCGCGAAGATCCAGCACCGCAACGCGACGCCGAAGCCGGTCTGGAACCCCGACCTCGCCGACGACCACGACTACGACGCCGACTGGGCAGAGGTTCCCACCAACGACGTGTTCCAGAACGGCTTCCGCCAGCAGTGGGAGGAGTTCCTCGAGTCGTACGTGCTCGGCACCGAGTACGAGTTCGACCTGCTCTCGGGCGCCCGCGGCGTGCTGCTCGCCGAGGCCGGTTTGCAGTCGAGCCGCGAGGGCCGCAAGGTCGAGCTGCCCGCCCTGTCGCTGGACTGAGCAGGGATCGCCGGATGCCGCAGCTCACACTCCTCTCACCCGACGGCGCCACCTCGACGGTCGAGCTGAACGAGTCCCCGGGCTACACCAAGCCCGAGGGCCCGCTCCGCAGCCGGGTGGCGTACGCCGCCGCGCACGTCGTGCCCCAGACGTGGGCCGACAACACCCCGGGCCGGCCGGCCGAGGTCGACTGGGACGCCACCCTCGACTTCCGACGCGCCGTGTACTCGTGGGGACTCGGCGTCGCCGATGCCATGGACACCGCCCAGCGGAACATGGGTCTCGACGCCGCCGCCACGCGTGACCTCATCGCCCGCTCGGCGCAGGTCGCCCGCGAAGAGGGCGGCTCGGTGGTCGTCGGGGTCAACACCGACCACGTCGAGGCCGAGCGCATCTCGATCGACGAGGTGATCGACGCCTACAAGGACCAGCTCCACTTCACCGAGGAGCAGGGCGCCGGCCCGGTGCTCATGGCCTCGCGCCACCTCGCTCGCGTCGCCGAGTCGGCCGAGGACTACCGCCGGGTCTACCGCGAGGTGCTCGCCTCCGCCACGACCCCGGTCGTGCTGCACTGGCTCGGCACCGCGTTCGACCCGTCGCTCGAGGGCTACTTCGGCTCGCCCGACTGGCGCGACGCGTCGGCGGTGCTGCTCGAGATCATCGAGGAGAACGTCGACAAGGTCGCGGGCGTCAAGATGAGCCTGCTGGATGCCGCCTCCGAGGTGTCGGTGCGCGAGCGCCTACCCGAGGGCGTGCGCATGTTCACCGGCGACGACTTCAACTACGTCGGGCTGATCGGCGGCGCCGACGTCCCCGAGGCGACGCAGCCCGACCGCGATGCCGCGAGCGCGCGCCAGCACTCGGACGCGCTGCTCGGCGCCTTCGCCGCGATCACTCCGGTCGCCTCGGCCGCCATCCAGGCGCTCGACGCGGGCGACCCGGCGCGGTACCTCGAGATCCTCGCCCCGACCGAGGAGCTCAGCCGCCAGGTCTTCGCCGCACCGACGTTCTACTACAAGACGGGCGTCGCCTTCCTGTCGTGGCTCAACGGCCACCAGCCGGCGTTCCAGATGGTGGGCGGCCTGCACTCGGCCCGGAGCCTCCCGCACCTGTCGCGCATCGTCGAGCTGGCGAACGCGTCGCTCGCCCTCGAGCGGCCCGAGCTCGCCGCGATCCGCTGGCACGGGATGCTGCGCCACAACGGCCTCGACGTGCCGGGGCTGATCACATGACGGCGCGTCAGCGCAGTGCGTCGGGCGCGGCATCCGTGTCCCGACGCTCTCCCCTCGTGTCCCGGACTTCATCGCTCGTTGGCGCGTCTCGCGGTGAAGTCCGGGACATGCTCCAGGAAGGCCCCGCATGACCACGCCCGACCCCCGTCTGTCGATCAATCAGGCGACCATCAAGTACGCCGATCTCGCGACCGCGCTGCGGGTGACCGCCGAGGCGGGCGTCTCCGCGATCGGCCTGTGGCGCGAGCCGGTGCAGGAGGTCGGCCTCGCCACGGCGGCGTCGATGCTCAGCGACTCGGGGCTGCGCTTCACGACGCACTGCCGCTCGGGCTTCTTCACGATGCCCGAGGGTCCCGCCCGCCGCGCGTCGATCGATGACAACCGCGTCGCGATCGAAGAGGCCGCGACGCTCGCCGCCGCCGGAGCCGACGGCTCGACCGCGATCCTCGTGCTCGTCGCCGGCGGCCTGCCCGAAGGGTCGCGCGACCTGGTGGGCGCCCGCGAGCGGGTGCGCGATGCGATCGGCGAGCTGGTTCCGGATGCCGCCGCCGCCGGCGTGACGCTCGCGATCGAGCCGCTGCACCCGATGTACGCGTCGGACCGCTGCGTCGTCTCGACGCTCGGGCAGGCGCTCGACATCGCCGCGGACTTCGACCCCGCCGTCGTCGGTGCGACCGTCGACACCTTCCACATCTGGTGGGACCCCGACGTGCTGTCCTCCATCGCGCGCGCCGGCCACGAGGGCCGCATCGCCACGTACCAGGTGTGCGACTGGAAGACCCCGCTCCCGGCCGACGTGCTGCTGGCCCGCCACTACCCGGGCGACGGCGTCATCGACTTCGCCTCGCTCACCGCCGCCGTCGAGGCGACCGGCTACGACCGCGACATCGAGGTCGAGATCTTCAACGAGGAGATCTGGGCCACCGACCCGCTCGTCGCCGTGCAGCGCACGGCCGCCGGGTTCGCGGCATCCGTCTCCCCGCATCTGCGCGCTCGCGTCGCGAGCTGAGCAGCCCTCGATGAGCACCGGAGCGCTCGCGGGGTACGCCGACTGGCCGGCGTTCCTCGCGGGCGCTCCGGCGTTCGTGCCCGTCGACGCCGACCAGCGCGGGATCGCGGCCGACGGGGCGGCCATGGACGGGGCGGCGTCGGATCGCCGCGCCCTGGTCGAGGTGCTGGGCGTGCGTGCAGCGACCGCCGCCGACGTGCGGGTCGAGCGCGAATGGGTCGTCGACGACGTGCGCGGCCGCCTGCTGTCGTGGTCGCTCGGGTTCGGCCCCCGCACGCACGCCTATCTGCTCGAGCCCGCCGAGCACGACGGCGACCTGCCCGGCGTGCTCGCCCTGCATGCCCACGGCGGCGTGCGCTCGACCGGCGCCGAGCAGCTCGTCGACACGGGCCGCGCACCGCATCCGAGCGCCGCACGCCTGCGCGCCCGCGGCTACGCCGGTCGAACTCCGGCGAACGACCTCGCGCGCAGCGGCTTCGCCGTGCTGGCCACCGATGCCTTCTCGTGGGGCAGCCGCGCGTTCGACCTGTCGTCGCCGCCGGATGTGCTGGAGCGGCTCGGTGCCGCGTTCGACGCCCTCCACCGCGAGCGCGGCGAGACGCTCTCGGACGAGGAGCGGTTCGACGAGCTGTCGGCTCTGCACGAGTACGGCCTCGCGAAGGCCGCCGGAGCGCTCGGCACGAGCTTCGCCGGCGCCGTCGCGACGGATGATCTGGCCGCCCTCGAGGTACTCGCGGAATGGCCGGGCGTCGACGCCGCACGCCTCGGCGCGATCGGCTTCTCGGGCGGCGGCGGACGCGCGCTGTTCGTGGCGGCGTTGGACGGCCGGATCGCGGCATCCGTCGTCTCCGGCATGATGGCGACGTCGGCGTCGCTCATTCCCGACTACCTCGACACCCACTCGTGGCTGCTGCACAGCCCCGGCCTCGCCAGCCGCTTCGACCTGCCTGACCTCGCCGCCCTCGGTCGCCGGGTGCTCGTGCAGTACGGCGAGCACGACGAGCTCTTCCCGCCGCAGGGCATGAGGGATGCCGACGCCCGCCTGCGCGCCCTGCTCGGCGACCGCTACACCGGCGCCTGGCACGACGCCGGCCACGAGTTCACCGCCGCGATGCAGGACGAGGCCCGGGCGTACCTGGCGCGGATGCTGCGCGCCTGAGCCTCCGCCCGGCGTCCAGTCCAGCCTTCGGTCTTCGACGTCGGTGTCCGGTCCGGCTTTTCCAGGAAACCCCGCCCCGGAACCTGCGAATCCCGGACCGTGCGCGGCCACGGCTGGCCGAACGTCTCCCGCGTGCCCGGTGCGGTCCAGTTTTCCCAGGGATCACTCGTCCGAAACCTGCGAGTCCCGGACCGCACGTGGTGGCCATCACCCCCGGCGTCTCCCGTGTGTCTGGGCTGTCCAGGTTTCGCGGGAATCGCGCGCGGGGAAGCTGCGAGTCCCGGACCGCCCGCGGCGGCAAGGCGCCCGCGGAGACTCACGTCTCCGGGGAGGCGAGGGCTTTGTCAGCGGTCCGAGGCCGCCGACAGGAGCCGCAGCTCGCGCAGGCGCGGCGTGATCGAACCCGCTGGCGCCTCGATCTGCACCGCGAGCTCCACCGAGCCGGTCGCCGAGCCGAGCGGCACCTCGCGGGTGGCGTCGCCAGCCCCGGCGGGCACCGGCTCGTCGAGCACCACCTGCTCCCCCACCGACACCCGTAGGTGCCCTTCCTCGTCGCCGCCGAGCCATGAGACGCGCAGTGCGTCGGCCGTGCCGCTCCAGTCGCGCAGCGTCAGGGCGAGCGCGCCGCGCGTGCGGCGCCAGCGGGCGTCGCCCTGCACGCCGATCTCCTCATCGGATGCCGCGAGGCCGTGGTCGGATTCCGGCTGCTGCTCCCCGAAGCCGACGACGTCGCGCGTGCGGGCTTCGAGACCCAGCGACGCGGCGTCGATCCGCTCGAGCTCGGAGCGGCGGGCTGCGACGGCGGCGGCATCCGTCCCCTGCGCGACCGGCCACGACACCGTGTAGCGCGCGTCGTGGATGCCGGCGAACGGCTCGAGCTCGACGCTGCCGCCGTCCGCGGTGGGCACACAGACGTACCCCGGCGCGAGACGCACGGCGTGGGCGAGCGCATCGGCGGCCAGCACCGGGGTGTCGGCGAGCGCGCGCAGCGGGCCGACGGCGATGTGTCCCATCCGCGCGCCGGTGCCGCGGTACGCGACGGCGTCGTCAGGCTGCCGCAGCGCCAGCACGTGCGGGCCGTCGACGATCCAGGCCCAGTCCGAGCCGTCCGCCGGGCGCTCGAAGCGCAGCCGCCGCGGCAGCGCGAATCGCAGCAGCGTGACACCGGCGCCGACCTCGACCTTCGCCCGCGTCCCTGGCCCCGCACGCCGGGGCGCGGCATCCGCCCCGCCCTCGACCTCGACGATCGCCTCGCCCTCGACCCAGTCGGGGACGAGCACCGCGAGACGCGTGGGTCGCGGCGTGCGCACCTCGACGGTCGCGTGGACCACCGCAGAATCGGCGCGCTCGTCGACGCTGACCAGGATCTCGACGTCGTCGAGGACCGCGTGCGACGGCACGAACGCGTTCACGCGCACCTCGCCGGGCGACCCGGCGTACACCAGCGCGCCGTGGCGCGACTGCGCCTCGAAACCCGACCCCATGCAGCACCAGAAGCCCTCGGCCTCCGGCGAGTAGACCCGGTAGTGCGCCGGGCGCTGCGGGGTGAAGTACACGAGTCCGCCGTGTTGCGGATGCTGCGCCGAGCGCAGATGGTTGGCCCGTGCCCGCTCGGCCCACAGCAGGTAGGCGTCGTCGCCGGTGAGCACGTGCAGCTCGCCGGCGAGCTTGACCATGTTGTAGGTGTTGCAGGTCTCGGGGCCCTCACGCGCGATGAACATGCTCGAGAAGTCCGACGGGAAGTGCTCGCGCACGCTGTCGCCGCCGATCGCTGCGCTGCGGTGCCGTGCGACGCGGTCGAAGAAGACCCGCGCCGCCGCTCCCTCGCGCGCGGCGACGTCGGGCACGAGCTCGGGCGCCACCTCCCGCGCCGCGCGCTCGATCGTCGCGAAGCCGACGGCAACCGGGATCTGCGTGTTGGCGTGCAGTCCGTCGAGCTCGTCGCGGCCGGCGGCGAGGGGCTCGACGAGCCCGCGGCGCGCGAAGCGGCGCGCGAGACGCAGGAACGCGGCATCCTGCAGCACCATCGCCAGGCGGGCGAACGCCTCGGTCATGCCGCCGAACTCGCACTCGAGGATGCGATCGAACGTCTCCTCGTCGAGGTCGCCGGTGACGCGCAGCCACCAGGCCGCGAGGTCGACGAGCGTCTCTCGTGCGAGGGGCTCGTCGGTCAGCTCGACCGCGTCGATGAGGCCGGCGAGGACCTTGTGCAGGTTGTACAGCGGCACCCAGCGCGCGTTGAGGTGGAACGCCCCGACGTCCACGCGCCCGGCGCGCAGCTCGTCCCAGAGCGCCGCGCCGTCGGGCACTCCCCCGATGTAGCCGGTGCCGGTCGCCAGCTGGCACTCACGGATGCCGCGCACCAGAGTCCGGGCCAGGTCCGCGGCCGCGGCATCCCCCGCAGCCGCCAGCGTGCTCGCCGCCGAGAGCACGTGGCCGGCGGTGTGCCCGTCGAGACCGTCGGACTCCCATCCGCCGTAAGACTCGGCGCGCGCGGGCAGGCCCGCCTCGCGGCGGAACGGCGCCAGCAGGCGGTCGGGGTCCAGTCGCTGCAGCGTGGCGCTGACCGTGCGCTGCGCCTCCAGATCGGCGCCCGGCGCGAGGCGCACGTGCGCGGCCGGCGCGAACACCGGGGCGACGGTGCGGGACATGGCACTCCTTCGAGCCGGCGATGGTCGCTGCTCCGGAGCAGCAATGCGGGGAAACCGCTTCCCAATCTATCGTCCCAACCGGACACAGGGCCTAGACTCTGGCCTGTGAGCGACACCACGGCGCCTGCCCGAGGCGCAGCAACCCTGCACGACGTCGCGCGCGCGGCCGGCGTCTCGCTCGCCACCGCCTCGCGCGTGCTCAACGGGTCGACCCGCAAGGTCGCCGAGAGCTACCGTGAGCGGGTCGAGGCCGCCGCCGAACAGCTCGGCTACACGGCGAACCTGTCGGCCCAGGCCACCGCGCGCGGCACCTCAGCGATCGTCGCGCTCCTGGTCGCCGACATCGCCGACCCGTACTTCGGTCAGCTCGCCTCCGGCGTCGCACGCGGCGCCGACGAGGCAGGACTCGTCGTCACCATCGCGATCACCGAACGCGACCCGCAGCGCGAGGTCAAGCTGGTGCGCGCACTGCGCGGCCAGCGGCCGCGCGGCCTCATCCTCGCCGCATCCCGCGTCGAAGGACCGGACGCCGTCGGCCTCCAGGGCGAGCTCGACGCCTTCTCGAACATGGGCGGCAGGGTCGTCGTCGTGGGCCCCGGTGGCGGATCCGCACGCTCGGTCGCCGTCGACAACCGCGGCGGCTCCGCGGCGCTCGGCGCCGAGCTCGCGGGGCTCGGCTATCGCGACGCGATCGTGGTCGCCGCCGCCGAGGGCATCCGCACCTCCGACGACCGGCTCGCCGGCTTCACCGAGGGCTTCACCTCGGCCGGCGGCGTGATGCGCGAGGTGCGACGCGCCGGCTTCACCCGCGACGCCGGCTACGCGGCCGCGTCCGACCTCCTCACCGGCGACGTCCCCGCCGGCACGCTGATCTTCGGGATCAGCGACGTGGTGGCGATCGGCATCATGTCGGCTGTCCGCGACGCCGGGCGCCAGGTCGGCACCGACATCGCGGTCGCCGGCTTCGACGACATCGCGACGGGCCGCGACATCCGTCCGGGCCTGACGACGGTGCGCGTGCCCCTCGAGGACCTCGGCTACCAGGCCCTGCACGCGGCGACCGACCCGGAATGGACCGCCGGCGAGCCGCAGCTGCCGCTCGAGGTCATCGTCCGCGGCAGCACCCCGCCGCGCAGCTGAGTCGCGGGGTCACGCAGCACCGGCGCCGCAGCCGGGTCGGGAAACGTTTCCGGGTAGGCTGAGCGCGCCGCGACCCAAGGAGACACGGATGCCTCGACCGCCCCGCGCCGACCGAGCGACGCGCGTCACGATCGCCGAGGTCGCCGCCCGCGCAGGAGTCTCGCTGTCGACCGTGTCGCGCGCGCTGAACGGCAATCCCACGGTCGATCCGGTGCTCGCCGAGCGGGTGAAGGATGCCGCGGCCGCCCTCGATTACACCGCCAGCCCCGTCGCGCGCAGCCTCGTCCTCGGCCGTACGCAGACCGTGGCGGTCATCGTGCCCGACCTCGGCAACCCGACGTTCCAGGCGATCCTCCGTGGCCTCAGCCACGCCGCCGGCGCCGACGACTACCACGTGCTGGTGGCCGACTCGGCGGAGTCGGTCGAGGAGGAGCGTGTGCTCGCGGGCGCCACCCGCCGCCGTACGGACGGCGTCATCCTGTGCGCCCCGCGCCTGCCGCAGGACGAGCTCGACCGGCTCGTCGGCGGACTGCGTCCGGTGGTGCTGATCAACCGCGCGTCGGGCGATGTCCCCTCCGTGCGCGCGGACTACGGCACCGCCCTGGCCGCCGAGCTCGGCCATCTGCACGAACTCGGACACCGTCGCATCGTCTTCCTCGCCGGCGCCCCGGGGAGCGTCGCCAACGCGGCGCGCCTCGAGGCGATCGCCGGCTTCGTCGCCGCGCACACCGACACCGTGGTCACCGAGATCCCGTGCGGCGTCGACTTCGAGGCGGGCGCCGGCGCGGGCGCCGCTGTGCTGGCGTCGGGCGCGACCGCGGCGCTGGCGTTCAATGACCTCGTCGCGATGGGCCTCTTGAGCGCGGTGCAGGCGAGCGGATGCCGCGTGCCCGAAGACCTCTCGATCGTCGGGTTCGACGACATCCCGTTCGCGCAGTACACGACTCCGCCGCTCACGACGGCCGCCGTGCCCGCGGCCGAGCTCGGCGTGCAGGCGTGGGCGCGCATGCGCGAGCTGCTCGAGGGCGACGAGCCGGGCGGCCCGCTGACGGTACTGCCCGAGCTCACGGTGCGCGGCACGACCGGCCCGGCCGTCTGAGGAGCCCCCGGGCTGAGCGGCGCCGTCCGCAAGCGGCTCGCGTACCCACGCCCCCGTCGAGCCGGGTGGCATCACCCCGTGCGGGTGCCGAGGACGTTCGAGGGCGGGAAGGGTCCCGATTGCGCGGTGCCCGTCAGCCGGTCACCCCTGACCTGCAGCGCGAAGACCAGCGAGGTCGGCAGTGGCGCGACCATATCGAGAACGAACTCGGCCCTGTCTCCCGCCGCAGTCCCGCTCCGGATCGGAATCAGTCCGGTGGGTCCGACCGCCGTCCCGGTGAGGGACGTGCCGACCGTCGTCAGAGTGAGGTCGAAGCGGCGGGAACCCACCAGTGTCGCGACCTCGATCGCCCAGCGTCCGTCGATGTCAGCCATAGGTCGACCTCCCGCCGATCCCTCGGCCGAACCGGCCGTCGGAGCCATTCTGCTCGCTCCTTGCCCGCCGCACCCCTCGACACCACCTCGCGCCCGCGTGCTAATCTGAGAAAACGTTTCCTGAAGGAGTGAGATGAGCCACCGCCGGTACGCCCTCGTCGGTGCGGGACACCGCGCCCAGATGTACGTCGACGCGATCGTCGGACGCTATTCCGCCGACGCCGTCCTCGTCGCGATCTGCGAGCCGAACCCGGTGCGCGCGCAGTACTACGTCGATCGCGTGGTCGAGGCCGGCTTCCCCGCGCCGGCCGTCTACGGCCCGGACGACCTCGAGGCGATGGTCCGCACCGAGCAGGTCGAGCGCGTCGTGATCTGCGCCCGCGACGACCTGCACGCCCCGCTGATCGTCCGGTCACTGGATGCCGGAGCCGACGTCGTCGTCGAGAAGCCGCTGACGATCGACGGGCCGAGCGCCGCAGCCATCGAGGACGCGATCGACCGCACCGGCCGCGACGTCGTCATCACGTTCAACTACCGCTACTCGCCGCGGAACTCCGCGCTGCGCCAGGTCATTCAGGACGGCGTCATCGGCGAGGTCACCTCGGTCGACTTCTCGTGGGTGCTCGACACCAAGCACGGGGCCGACTACTTCCGTCGCTGGCACCGCGAGAAGGAGCACTCCGGCGGCCTGCTGGTGCACAAGGCGAGCCACCACTTCGACCTGGTCAACTGGTGGATCCGCTCGGCGCCGCGGCGCGTCTTCGCGTCGGGCGGGCTGCGCTTCTACGGCGCCGACAACGCCGCCGCCCGCGGCATCCATGACCGCCCTTCCCGCGGCACCCACGACGGCGGTGACGCGTTCGAGCTCGACCTGCGCGGCGACGAGCGGCTCAAGGCGCTGTACCTCGACGCCGAGCAGCACGACGGGTACCTCCGCGACCGCGATGTGTTCGGCGAGGGCATCACGATCGAGGACAACCTCGCCCTCGTGGTCGACTACGCCTCGGGCGCGACGCTCAGCTACTCGCTCAATGCCCACTCGCCCTGGGAGGGCTACCGGGTCGCGGTCAACGGCACCCTCGGCCGCGCCGAGCTCGAGGTCATCGAGCGCGGTGCCGTCCTCGCCGACGAGGGCCTGCACCCCGTGATCGATCCTTCCGCGGTGGATGCCGGATCCTCCGGGTCGCTCCGCCCCGAGGGCGAGCGGCTCATCGTGCAGCGGCACTGGGAGGCCGCGTACGAGGTGCCCATCGAGAGCTCCGGCGACGGACACGGCGGCGGCGACGCGCTGCTGCTCGCCGACGTGTTCGAGGGCCCCGGCGACGACCCGCTCGCCCGCCCCGCCGACTGGCGCGACGGCGTCCGCTCGATCGCGGTCGGCATCGCCGGCAACCGCTCGCTCGAGACCGGGCTGCCGGTGCAGGTCGCCGAGCTCGGCATCCGCTTCCTGGCCGCCGACGCCGCGGCCGTCCGGGCATGACCCGCATCGCCGTGACCGGCGGCGCCGGCAGGCTCGGGCGCAGCCTGGTCGCCGGCCTCGCTGCCGGCGGCCACGAACTCGTGTCGCTGGACCGCGACGTCTCGGACGCCGCCGAACTGCAGGGTCTCGAACAGATCGCGGTGGACTTGACCGACACGGATGCCGCCACCCGCGCCATCGCCGGCGTCCGTGCCGAGGCGCTCATCCATCTCGCCGCGATCGCCGTGCCCTTCAGCGCACCCGAGGAGGTCATCCTCCGCACGAACGCGACGATGGCGCTCACCGTGATGTCGGCGGGCGTCGCGGCCGGCATCCCGAAGATCGTGACGGCGTCCAGCCCCACGGTCCTCGGCTACGGATCGCCGAGGGGCTGGCTGCCCGACCGCTTCCCGCTCGACGAGGAGACGACCCCGCAGCCCTGGAACGCCTACGCGCTGTCGAAGCACCTCGCCGAGCAGACGATCGCGATGCTGGCGCGCCAGACGGGTGATGCGACGCGCTTCGCCGCGTTCCGCCCGTGCTACGTGATCGCGCCCGAGGAGTGGCGCGGCGCACCCACCCAGCAGGGCCACACGGTCGTCGAGCGCCTCGCCGACCCGGCGCTGTCGGCACCGGCGCTGTTCAACTACGTCGACGCGCGCGACGTGGCCACCTTCGTCGACACGCTGCTGCGGGCGCTCCCCGAGATCCCGAACGCCGAGGTGTTCTTCGTCGGCGCCGACGACGCGCTGGCCCGCCGGCCCCTCGCCGAACTGCTGCCGCAGTTCGTGCCGGGCACCGACGAGCTCGCGGCGGGACTGACCGGCACCTCGCCGGCGTTCTCCAACGCGAAGGCCCGCCGCGTGCTCGGCTGGCGCCCCGCGCACAGCTGGCGCGGGGCGCTCGGCGAGCCCGCCTTCGCCACCAGCTCCGACACCACTGCCGCCCCCTCCCCCGACTCCGCCCGAAAGGACGTGCTGGCGTGAACTTCGACGGCATCCTCTTCTTCCCCGTCACCCCGTTCGACGCCGCCGACCGCGTCGACGAGGATCTGCTCCGGCAGCACCTCGACAACACGCTCGCGCACGCCCCCGGCGGCGTCTTCCCGGCCTGTGGCACGGGCGAGTTCCACGCCCTGTCCACCGAGGAGGCGATCCGCGTCGTGCAGGTGGCGACCGAGACCGTCGCCAGGCGGGTGCCCGTCGTCGCCGGCACGGGCGGGCCCCTCGGCCACGCCAAGGCCCTCGCCCGCGCAGCCGCCGATGCGGGTGCCGACGCGCTGCTCGTCCTCCCGCCCTACCTCGTCGGCGGCCCGCAGGCCGGACTCGTCGCGTACGTCGAGGCGGTGGCGGCGGCATCCGATCTTCCCGTCGTGATCTACCACCGCGCCAACGCCCAGTTCTCGGTCGACTCGGTGCGCCGCCTCGCCCGCAACCCGCGGGTCGTCGGCTTCAAGGACGGCGTCGGCGACGTCGGACTCGCGCAGCAGATCGTGCGCGCGGTGGCGGCCGAGGGGCGCGACGACTTCGCCTTCTTCAACGGCCTGCTCACCGCCGAGCTGACCCAGGGCGCCTACCGGGGCATCGGCATCCCGCTGTACTCGTCGGCGGCGTTCGCGATGATCCCGGAGGTGGCGAACGCGTACTACCGCGCGTACGTCCGCGGCGACGAGGCGCGACGCGCCGAACTGCTCGACGGGTTCTACTCGCCGCTCGTGAGCCTGCGCGACGAGACTCCCGGCTTCGGCGTCTCGCTCATCAAGACCGGGCTGCGCCTGGGCGGGCTTCCGGTCGGCTCGGTGCGTGCGCCGCTGGTCGACCCGACCCCCGCGCAGGAGGCGCGTCTGGCCGAGATCCTCGAGGCGGGGCGAGCGCTGCTGTGACGACGGCTCCCGAGTCCCCGACGATCGCCGCGTTCGACGCGCGGCTGGTCAGGGTGCCGCTGACGCGCCCGTGGGCTGCCGACGTCACGTCGGTCGGCGTGATCGCGACGCACGTCGTGCGGTCGGACGGCGCCGAAGGGTGGGGCTTCTCGTGGACGCCGCAGATCGGCGCCGAGGCGGTGCACGCACTCCTCGCGCACGACATCACGGCGTTCGCGATCGGCCGGTCCGCCGACCCGGGCTCCGAGTGGCTCGCGCTCTGGCAGCACCTCCACGAGGCCGGTGGCGGCGGGATCACCACCATCGCCATGGCCGGCCTCAATCTCGCACTGTGGGATGCCGCGGTGAGGGATGCCGGCACGTCGCTGTCCGGCTTCCTCGGCGCCCAGCGCGAGAGCGTCCGGGCCTACGGCTCGGGCGTGAACCTCCACTACACCGAGGACGAGCTCGTCGCCCAGGTGCGGCGCTGGATCGACGCCGGGTTCGACGCCGTCAAGGTCAAGGTCGGCAAGCCCGACGTGGCGGAGGACCTCGACCGCATGCGGGCCGTGCGCGAGGCGCTCGGCCCCGACCGCGCACTCATGATCGACGCCAACCAGCGCTGGGAGCTCGACCGCGCGACGCGTTCGCTGGAGGTGCTCGCCGACGTCTCGCCGGCGTGGATCGAGGAGCCGCTGCGCGCCGACGACCTGTACGGCCACATCGAACTCGCGCAGCGCCTCGGCGCCTCGAGCGGCATCCCGATCGCAGTCGGCGAGAACCTGCACAACGTCTTCCGCTTCGACGACTTCCTGCGCACCGGAGCCGCCCAGATCGTGCAGCCGAACGTCGTGCGGGTCGGCGGCATCACGCCGTTCCTCGGGATCGCGGCGATCGCCGCCGAGCACGGCGCCGCCGTGCACCCCCACCTGCTGCCCGAGCTGTCGGGCCAGCTCGCCCTCTGCCTGCGCGCGGTGCCCGGCATTCCCGCGCCGATGGCCGAGGACGTCGAGGACGCCGGCTTCGGCGCGCTCGGCGCCCTCCTCGACGATTCGCCCGTGCGCATCTCGGGCGGCGTCCTCACCGAGGTCGACCACGCCGGTCTCGGCATCCGCTTCTCATGACCCCATTGCACGCTTCCGGAGGAGTCTCATGACCACCGCCATCACGACCACCAGCACCACCGAGCTCGACGCCCTCGCCGCCGCCGCGGCCGCCGCCGCACCCCTCTGGCGTGCGGCGGACGCCGCGACCCGGGCATCGTGG
>NZ_DATCVK010000210.1:0-101761 GCF_036566905.1 Microbacterium sp.
GGTCTCCCGCGGGGGCGTCGGCTCGGGATCCGGCGCAGCGCCGTGCTGAGGCGTCGGATCCACAGGGGCCCCGGGCGGGGGCGCGGCGGCGGGATCCGTGGTGTCGTCGTCGCCCACTGGCTGCGGCGGGAGGGGGTCGGACATGCGGCTCCTGTTCTCGCGCTCCTGCGTCTGCCCAACCTAGCGAAAAGACCGGGTGGTTCCGCGTTCTCGGATACACCGGCCGCAAGACGGCGGCGCCTCCTGCCGTGCCGCGGGGGGCAGGGCAGGAGGCGCCGTCTCAGGGTCGGTGAGAGGTCAGTTCAGGTCGTTCTCGGCGAGCCAGTCCGCAGCGATGTCCTCGGCCGAGCGCTGGTCCTCCGTGGACTCCACGTTGAGTGCGACGAGTCCCTCCGGCGTGAGGGCGGCGCTCACCGCGTTGATGACGTCGGCGATCTCGTCGGCGATGTCGGCGTTGACCACGGGAACGACGTTCGAGGCGAGGAAGAGACCCTTCGGGTCCTCCAGTGTCACGAGGTCCTGCGTCGAGATGCGCGGGTCGGCGCTGTAGACGTTGGCGACCTGGATGTTTCCGGCCACCAGTTCGTCGACCGTGGTGTCGGCGGTCGCCTGGAACGACACGGTCACCCCGTAGACGTCCTGCAGCCCGGTCGGCCCGTACGGACGCTCCTCGAGCTCGGGCGCGCCACCGAGCACCAGGCCGTCGATGCCGGCGAGATCGGCGATCGAGGTGAGTCCGTTCTCCTCCGCGAAGGCGGCGGTGACGTTGTAGGAGTCCTGGTCGGTCGCCGACGACTGGTCGAGCACCGTCAAGCCCTCGGGCAGGGCGTCCTGCAGAGCCGAGTAGACGTCCTCCGACGTGGTCGCCGTGGTGTCCGGCTCGAAGTACTGCAGCAGGTTGCCGGTGTACTCGGGGAACAGGTCGATCTCGCCGTCCTCGAGGGCGGGCATATAGGCATCCCGCTGGCCGATGTTGAAGTTGCGCTCGACCGTGAAGCCGCCCGCCTCGAGCGCCTGCGCGTAGATCTCGGCGATGATCTCGTTCGAGTAGTAGGCCTGCGAGCCGATGACGATCGTCGAAGAGTCGCCGGTGTCGCCGGTGTCGGTGCTGTCGCCGCTCAGCGGATCGCTGGAAGCGCAGCCGGCGAGAGCGAGCGCCGCGATGGCGGTCCCCGCGAGCGCCGCGGTCAGGCGCGTGCGTGCTGTGGACATTGTCGTTACCTCCGGTGTGGTGGGTGGGGATATCAGCGGGAGAACTGCGGGGCGCGGGCGAGAGCGGGTGCGCTCGCCGCGGCACGGATGCGCGGACCATCGGTCCGGGGGACGGCGAAGCGGGCGAGGAGGGCGAAGAGCCCGTCGAGGACGAGAGCGAGCGCGACGACCACGATGGAGGCCCCGAGGATCTCGGGGAAGTCGCGGGTGTTCAGCCCCTGGATCATGTAGAAGCCCAGTCCCCCGAGGCCGACGTAGGCGGCGATGGTCACTGTTGCGACCACCTGCAGCGTGGCGGAGCGGAGACCGCCGATCAGGAGTGAGAGTCCGAGTGGCATCTCGATCCGGAACAGGATCTGCCACTCGGTCATTCCCATGGCGCGTCCCGCGTCGATGACGGATCGATCGATCGACTCGATGCCGGCATAGGCGCCGGCAAGGATCGAGGGGATCGCGAGAACGACGAACACGGTCACCGCGGCCTCGGTCTTGAAGGCGACGCCCACAAGCATGACCAGCAGCACGACGAGCCCCAGCGCCGGCAGCGCTCGAGCCGCACCGGAGAGGAACACCGCGACCTCACGGCCTCGACCGGTGTGACCGATCAGCCAGCCGATGGGGATGGCGATGACGGCGGCGATGGCGACCGAGCCGAAGGTGAACGCGATGTGCTGCGCGATCGCGGTCGGAAGCGGGAGCGAACCCGTCAGCCGTTCGGGGGAGAAGATCCAGGCGAACGCCTCGGCGAGCAGGTTCACGCGGTCACCGCCCGTAGTCGGGGTTCGCGGCGCGGCGCGGCCCGTCGCGTCCACGGCATGAGCGCGCGCCCGGCGAGCATGAGAAGCGCGTCGATGATCACGGCGATCACGACGACCGCGACGACGCCCGCGAAGACTTCGGCGACGATGCGGCGCTGCGATCCGTTGGTGAAGAGGTAGCCGAGGTTCTGGACGCCGATGAGGGCGCCGACCGTCGCCAAGGAGATCGTCGACATGGCGGTCACGCGGAGACCCGCAAGGACGACCGGGCCGGCGAGGGGGAAGTCGACCGCCCAGAACCGTCGCCATGCCCCGAAGCCGACCGCCACGGCAGCGGCGCGAGTGACCGGATCGACCGAGGCGAGCCCGTCGGTCACAGAGCGAGTCATGATGGCGACGGCGTAGACGGTGAGCGCGATGACGAGGTTCAGCTCGGACAGCAGCGGGATGCCGAAAAGGGTGATCAGGGGGAAGAGGGCGAACGAGGGAATCGTGTACAGCAGCCCGACCACCGTCAGCACGGTGCCGCGGAGCTTGGTGTAGCGGAACGCCAGCCAGCCCAGGGGAACCGACAGGACGAACCCGGCGACGATCGCCACGGCGCTCTGACGCAGATGGTCGACGGTCAACGCGCCGATCAGGTCGAGATTGTCGAGCACCCAGTTCACGGCTCGTCCTCCACGAGCACGCCCTGCGTGCGCCCGGCCGTGTCGACGAGCACGGTGCCGCGCGCCGTCTGCTTGGCGCGCAGCGCCCGGGCGCCGCGCTCGACCCCGATGAAGTCGGCGACGAAGTCGCTCGCCGGGTTCTCGATGATCTCGCTCGGGCTGCCGATCTGGGCGACGCGCGCCCCCTTCTCGAGGATCACGACCTGGTCGCCGAGCAGGAACGCCTCGTCGATGTCGTGGGTCACGAAGACGATCGTCTTGTCGAGCTCGCCCTGTAGCCGCAGCGTCTCGGCCTGCAGCTCCCGGCGGACGATCGGGTCGACGGCGCCGAACGGCTCGTCCATGAGCAGGATGTTGGGGTCGACCGCGAGGGCCCGTGCGACGCCCACGCGCTGCTGCTGGCCGCCCGAGAGCTGGCTCGGGTACCGCTTCGCGAGCCCGCGCTCGAGTCCGACGACATCCATCAGCTCGAGCGCATCCGCGCGCGCCTTCGCGCGCGAGACGCCGCTCAGCACGGGAACGGTCGCGATGTTGTCGACGACGGAGAAGTGGGGAAGCAGCCCCGCGTTCTGCAGCACGTACCCGATGCCGCGGCGGAGCGTCACGGGGTCGCGTTCCGAGATCGGCTCGTCGTCGATCGTGATGACGCCGGTCGTCGGCTCGACCAGCCGGTTGATCATGCGCAGCAGTGTCGTCTTGCCGCTCCCCGACGAGCCGACGAGCACCGTGGTCTTGTGCGCAGGAATGAGCACGCTGAAGTCGTCGACGGCGGCAGTGCCATCCGGGTAACGCTTCGAGACCCCGCGGAATTCGATCGCCATGCTGCCCTTTCGGCCGGGGCTCCCACATAACCACACGCCGCCGACATGATGACGGAGGCCGACAGACGCCGTGATCTCGGGTATCCTCGCGCCCCACGACGGCGGTGGCAACCATGTCGCCTCTGTCGCCACGCGCCGCTACGTTGGGGCGCATGACTTCTCGCGAGTACGACCTGATCGTGATCGGAGCCGGCCCCGTCGGCGAGAACGTCGCCGATCGGGCGACCCAGGGTGGCCTGTCGGTCGTCGTCGTCGAGAGCGAGCTCGTGGGCGGCGAATGCTCTTACTGGGCGTGCATCCCGTCGAAGGCGATGCTGCGCGCCGGAGCCGCGCTGAGTGCAGCCCGCCGCGTGAAGGGGGCCGCGGCTGCCGTGACGGGCACCGTCGATGTCGCCGCCACCCTCGTGCGCCGCGACGAGCTCGTGCACCATTGGGACGACACGTCGCAGGTCGACTGGCTCCACGGCGCGGGCATCGATCTGGTCCGCGGCCACGGGCGGCTCACCGGTGAGCGCGAAGTCACCGTCACCGGCGCCGATGGCGCGGAGACCGTCCTGACCGCCCGCCACGCGGTCGCCGTCTCGACCGGATCGGCGGCGCTGCTTCCCGACATCCCGGGCCTACGCGAGGTCCAGCCGTGGACGAGCCGCGAGGCCACCGGCGTGCACGATGTTCCGGCATCGCTGGCGGTGCTCGGCGGAGGCGTCGTCGGCAGCGAGATGGCCACGCTCTTCACCTCGTTCGGCGCCACTGTCACCGTCATCGCGCGGTCCGGCCTGCTGCGCGGCGTGGAGCCCTTCGCCGGCGAGGCGGTGGCGAAGGCGCTGACCGACGCCGGCGCCGCGGTGCGCACCGGCGTCGAGGTCGAGAAGGTCTCGCGCGACGGTGGCGGCGATGTCGTGCTGTCGCTGTCGGACGGCTCGGAGGTGCGGGCGGCGGAGGTGCTCGTCGCCACAGGTCGGGTGCCCCGCACGTCCGACATCGGGCTCGAGACCGTCGGACTCGAGGCCGGCGCCTGGCTCGACGTCGACGACACGCTGCGCGTCCGCGGGGTCGATTGGCTGTACGCCGTCGGCGACGTCAATCACCGCGCCCTGCTCACCCATCAGGGCAAGTACCAGGCCCGGGCCGCCGGAGCTGTCATCGCCGCGCGGGCACGGGCGGCCGACATCGACGACGCACCCTGGGGCTCGCACGTCGCGACCGCCGATCATGCCGCGGTGCCACAGGTGATCTTCACCGATCCGGAGGTGGCCGCCATCGGACACACCGAGGAGTCGGCACGCGCGGCGGGTCTCGACATCCGTGTGATCGACTACGACCTCTCCTGGCTCGCCGGTTCCAGTGAACTGGCCGACGACTATCAGGGGCGCGCGCGGGCGATCGTCGACGAGAAGCGACGCGTGCTCGTGGGCGCGACGTTCGTCGGGCAGGACGTGGGCGAGATGCTCCATGCGGCGACGATCGCGATCGTGGGCGAGGTGCCGATCGAGCGCCTGTG
This sequence comes from Microbacterium sp., assembly GCF_036566905.1. Taxonomy (GTDB): domain Bacteria; phylum Actinomycetota; class Actinomycetes; order Actinomycetales; family Microbacteriaceae; genus Microbacterium. Next base: position 4,961 of record NZ_DATCVK010000210.1, read on the forward strand.
GCACGCCGTGCCGTCATACCCGACGATCAGCGAGGTGTGGCTTCGCTGGCTCGAGGAGTACGGGGGCTGAGCTCAGCGCAGCTTGCCCGCGCACGGGCTCCTCATCACTGCGGCGGCGCCGGATACGGGCGCTCCCGCAGGAGCTTCGCGAGGTAGGCATCGGGGGAGGGCTTGAGGGTGCAGTTCAGTGCGAGTGCGCGGAGCATGTCGATTCCCTTCGCGTCGCTCGGCACGCTACGGAACCCGCCGCGGTCCCCGCGAGGGCTTGACAGAGTTCCAGACGCCGTGGATGAGCCAGAGGTACCCTTGGCGCTCATCGTCGCTCCTCAGGAGGTGGCACATGAGGCCGGACCCATCACCGGTCGGCCCCGGTCAGGAGTCCGTGTGGGACTATCCGCGTCCGCCCCGGGTCGAGCAGGTCGCCCGGCGCGTGGTGATCCGGTTGGGCGGTGAGATGATCGTCGACACCGACGACGTCGTGCGCGTCCTCGAGACGAGCCACCCGCCGGTCTACTACCTGCCGATCTCCGCGTTCGCCACCGGGGCGCTGACACCCGGCGAGGGCTCGTCGTACTGCGAGTTCAAGGGCGGCGCCCGGTATTTCGACGTCCACGGCGGAGGGCAGTTGCGGCCGCGTGCCGCCTGGACCTATCCCCGTCCCGCCGCCGGGTTCGAATCGCTCACCGCCCGGGTGGCGGTGTACGCCCGGGACATGGACCTGTGCACGGTCGACGGCGTCGAGGTGATCCCGCAGCCCGGGCGGTTCTACGGGGGATGGATCACGCCGGAGATCGTCGGCCCGTTCAAGGGAGAATCCGGCTCGCTGGGGTGGTGACACCACGGTTCGCGCGTCACGCCACAGCGGCATCCACCTGCCGATCTGGCAGGGAACACCCAGCCTGCTCCCTTGCTGAGCGATATATCGCTAGGTATCGTCGGCATATCGGCACACACTCGTTCAGGAGGTCGTCATGAGCGGTTCGTTCCAGGGATTCGGTTCGCGTCCGGGAGGTCAGGGCTCGGGTCTGCCCGGCAGCCTGTGGGATGCGATGGATCAGTTGAAGGATGCCTTCGAGCGCGGGTTCTCACCGCGCGTCGGGCGCGGCGACGTGCGGGCAGCGGTGCTCGCGATCCTCGCCGAGAAGCCCATGCACGGGTATCAGATCATCCAGGAGATCGAGACGCGCAGCGACGGCGCGTGGAAGCCCAGCCCGGGCTCGGTCTACCCGACGCTGCAGCTGCTCTCCGACGAGGGTCTCGTCGCGGCGGAGGAGTCGGGCGGCAAGAAGACCTACTCGCTGACCGAGGCGGGTCGCGCGGAGGCGGCGGCCGCCGACGGCCAGTCCGCGCCGTGGGAGGCGTTCGGCTCGCGCGACACGGGGCGCACCAGCGCCCTGCCGAAGGCGGGCGCCAAGCTCGCGCAGGCAGCTGCGCAGGTCGGTCGCGGCGGCACGCCCGAGCAGGTGGCGCAGGCGGTCGAGGTGCTCGACGAGGCGCGGCGTAAGCTCTACTCGATCCTCGCTCAGGACTGACGGGCCGGGCTGGTTGCCGGCGCACGACGTCGACCCGCGCGCACGGGGTCGGCGGGGTCCCGCGATCCCGGACGACCGGGATCGCAGGACCCCCTGATCACCTGATGTGCACCGCCGAGGAGCTTCGATGGCCGACGTCGGGAACGCGCGCGCCCGCTATCGACGGATTCTGCGGTTCGCCGGGCGCTACATGGTCCAGGCGTGGTGGTTCGAGCTCGTCCTGCCGCGATTCGGCCTCGGTGCGCTCGCCGCCCGCGGGCGCACGCACCGGCTGCGGACGATCGCGCGGCGGTTCCACGTCCTCGCGGTCCAGTACGGCGGCCTCATGATCAAGGTCGGCCAGTTCCTGTCCTCGCGCCTCGACGTGCTGCCGCCCGAGATCACGAAGGAGCTCGAGGGCCTGCAGGACGAGGTGCCCCCGGTCGCCTTCCCGGCGATCCGCGAGCTCGCCGAGGCCGAGCTCGGCGTGCCCCTCGCCCGCGCGTTCGAATGGGTGGATGAGACCCCGGTCGCCGCGGCATCCCTCGGTCAGGCCCACCGCGCACGACTGACGCCGGCCGACGCCGCCGAGACCGGGTTCGCCGACGTCGTCGTCAAGGTGCAGCGGCCGGGCATCGAGGCGATCGTCGACGTCGACCTCGCCGCGCTGCGGCGGGTGGCCGGCTGGCTCAGCCGGGTGAAGGTCGTGCGCGACCACGTCGATCTCCCGCAGCTCGTCGAGGAGTTCGCGCACACCAGCCGCGAGGAGATCGACTACCTCCACGAGGCGCAGAACGCGGAGCGGTTCGCCGCCGACGTCACGGGCGACGCCCGCGTCGCGGCCCCCGAGATCGCGTGGGAGCGCACCACGCGTCGCGTGCTGACCCTCCAGGACGTGACCGCGATCAAGATCAACGACATCGAGGGTCTGCGGGCCGCGGGAATCGATCCGGCTGCGGTGGCCGTCGAGTTCGCCAACGTGATGTTCGATCAGCTCTTCCTGCGGGGGTTCTTCCACGCCGACCCGCATCCGGGCAACATCTTCGTGACCCCGGTCACGCGTCCCGCCGGCGACACCCGGCATCCGTGGACGCTCACGTTCATCGACTTCGGGATGATGGGCGAGGTGCCCGACACGCTCCGGCACAACCTGCAGCAGCTCGTCATCGCGGTCGCCTCGCGCAACAGCGGGCAGATGATCGACAGCATCCGTGCGGTCGGTGTGCTGCTCCCGTCCGCAGATACCATCGAGCTCGAGCGGGCCATGACCGCGCTGTTCGGCCGCTTCGGGGGCATGGGGTTCGCCGAGCTGCAGAAGGTGGACCCGCGCGAGTTCCGCGATTTCGCCAAGGAGTTCGGCGACGTCGTCCGATCGCTGCCGTTCCAGCTTCCCGAGAACTTCCTGCTGATCATCCGTGCCGTCTCGCTCACAAGCGGGATGTGCAGCTCGCTCGACCCCTCGTTCAATGTGTGGGATGCCGTCGAGCCGTATGCCGATCGCCTGCTGCGGGACGAGCGGGGCAACATGGGCAGAGCCGTCGTACAGGAGGCGACGTCGATGGCCGGCGTCGTCGCACGGCTGCCGCGACGGCTCGACGACATGGTCACGCGCATCGAGGACGGGCGGCTCGTCGCCGACGTGCCGAAGCTCGACAGGTGGCTGAAGAGGCTCGAGCGCATGGGCCGTCGCGTCGTCTCGGCCGTACTGTTCGCGGGACTGCTGATCAGCGGTTCGGTGCTGCGTGCAGAGGACCTCACGATCGGTACCGTGCTGATGATCGCCTCACTGCTCCCGCTGCTGCACGCGCTGTTCGCGGGCTTCTCCGGCCGCCGCGGTCCGCGCGACTGAATCCGGCCGGCATCGCACGACTCGGACACCGCGCCCCGCGTAACGAATCTTCCGCGCGCGCGCAACCCCGCGACGTCTGCGGCGCGCTCTGCCTACCGTGACGGCATGGCTACCGACAAGCGCGACCAGTACACGTTCACCAATCCCGCTGAGATGTATGCCGGCTTCGATCCGAAGAAGCAGCATCAGCCGGAGCCCGGCCTCGATGCCGAGCTCGAGCCCAGGGCCGACCTCGGCGAGGAGACCTATCGCGGGTCAGGACGCCTCGCCGGTCGCAAGGCGCTCATCACCGGCGCCGATTCCGGCATCGGCGCGGCGACCGCGATCGCGTTCGCCCGAGAGGGCGCCGATGTGGCGATGTCGTATCTGCCTGAAGAGGAGAAGGACGCGCAGCGCATCGCCGGTCTGATTCAGGATGCCGGGGTCGCCGTCCTCACGCTGCCCGGCGATCTGCGTGATCCGGGTTACTGCCGCGATCTCGTCGCGCGGGCCGTCGACGGGCTCGGCGGGCTCGACATCGTCGTGAACAACGGCGGCAAGCAGATCTTCAACGAAGACCTGACGACGCTCGATGACCAGCAGTTCGACGACACGTTCAAAACGAACGTCTACGCGATGTTCTGGATCACCAAGGCCGCGCTGCCGCACCTGAAGCCCGGCTCCACCATCATCAACACGACCTCGATCCAGGCCTACCAGCCGTCCGAGATCCTCGTCGACTACGCCTCGACGAAGGCGACCATCAACGCCTTCACCAAGGCGCTGGCGCAGCAACTCGCTCCGAAGGGCATCCGTGTGAATGCCGTCGCACCCGGACCCATCTGGACCCCGCTGCAGGTGACGGACGGACAGCCGCAGGAGAACATCGAGAGCTTCGGAGAGCAGACGCCGCTGGGTCGCGCGGGCCAGCCGGCCGAGCTGGCTCCGGCCTACGTGTTCCTCGCGTCCGCGGAATCCAGCTACGTCGCCGGTGAGACGCTCGCCGTCACGGGCGGTTCGCCGACGCCCTGACCGACTCGACCGGCGCCACGGCGGCGGCATCCGTCCCCTCGTGGGACCGGCAGGATGCGGCGGCGGATCCGTCGCAGCTGCTCTCTAGACTGCGAGGACGGGTGGCCGAGCGCAGACCCGACAGACGAGCGGAGGAGCGGAGATGCAGCTGGGAATGGTGGGCCTCGGCCGGATGGGCGGCAACATCGTCCGGCGGCTGATGCGGGACGGACACGAGTGCGTCGTGTACGACGTGAGCGCGGATGCCGTCAGCGGCCTCGTGACGGAGGGTGCCGTCGGCGCCGGCAGCCTCGGCGAACTCGTGTCGCAGCTGGAGGCGCCACGCGCGATCTGGCTGATGATCCCCGCCGGACTGACCGGGAAGGTCGTCGACGAGGTGGCCGCCTTGCTGGAGCCCGGCGACATCATCATCGACGGCGGCAACTCGAACTATCGCGACGACGTGCGTCGCGCGGCGGCCCTCAAGGACAGCGGCATCCACTACGTCGACGTGGGCACGAGCGGCGGCGTGTTCGGCCTGGAGCGCGGGTACTGCCTCATGGTGGGGGGACCGGACGAAGCCTTCCAGCGGATCGAGCCGATCCTTCAGACCATCGCGCCCGGCAGCGGCGAGGTCGGGCGCACGCCCGGCCGCGCCGGCGACTTCGCGCCCGAAGAGCTCGGCTACCTGCACTGCGGGCCCTCCGGCGCGGGCCATTTCGTGAAGATGGTCCACAACGGCATCGAGTACGGGGTGATGGCGGCGCTCGCGGAGGGCCTGAACATCCTCGAGCACGCGGATGCCGGGGTGCAGGAGGCGGAGCACTCGGCCGAGGTCGCCCCGCTCGAGGAGCCGGAGTTCTACCAGTTCACGATCGACACGCCCAGGGTCGCCGAGCTGTGGCGGCGAGGATCCGTGATCTCGTCCTGGCTGCTGGACCTGACCGCCGCCGCGCTCCAGGGCAATCCCACACTCGAGGGGCTCGCGGGGCGCGTGTCGGACTCGGGTGAGGGGCGCTGGACCGTGAAGGCCGCCGTCGACACCGGGGTTCCGGCTCCGGTGCTCGCGGCATCCCTGTTCGAGCGGTTCGCGTCGCGGGACGAGGACCAGTTCGCCAATCAGGTGCTCTCGGCGATGCGGCTGCAGTTCGGCGGCCACCAGGAGCTCCCGGCGGGCGACGTGCTCGAAGCCGGCGGGCGCAAGTCCGAGTCCTCGAGCGGCGGGTCCGGGTCGGTCGACGGCGCGTCGTGAGCAAGGCCGATCTCAAGAAGTCGATCTCGGCCTACAAGGCCCCGCGCGGGTCGTTCGAGATCATCGACGTGCCGGCGATGCACTACCTCATGGTCGACGGTCACGGAGATCCGAACACGTCCGAGGCGTACGGTGAGGCGGTCGCGGCGGTCTTCTCCGTCGCCTACACGCTGAAGTTCCTGAGCAAGACCGACCTCGGTCAGGACTACGTGGTGATGCCGCTCGAAGGACTCTGGTGGTCCGATGACATGGCGACGTTCACGACGGGGCGCGACAAGTCGCGCTGGAGCTGGACGATGATGAGTCTCGTCCCGGAGTGGATCGACACCGCCCATGTCGAGCGGGCCCGGGACGCGGCGGCCGCGAAGGGCGGCTCACCGGCCATCGATCGGCTGCGGATGACGGAGCTGGCGGAGGGCACATGCGTGCAGACGCTCCACGTGGGCTCGTACGACGACGAGGCGCCGGTGCTCGACGAGATGCACAGCCGGTTCATCCCGGATGCGGGCCTGCGCATGCGCGGGCTGCACCACGAGATCTACCTGACCGATCCGCGTCGCTCGGCCCCCGAGCGGCTGCGGACGATCCTGCGTCAGCCGGTCGAGCAGGCGAAGCCCGCCGATCCGGCGGGCTGAGCGCAGGACGATTGTCGGCAGTCAGCCGGGGCCGAAGTGATCGGCCCCGGCTGACGACAGATCAAAGCGGCCGGATGTTGGCGGCCTGCATGCCCTTCGGGCCACGCTCGGCGTCGAATTCGACCTTCTGGTCCTCGCGGAGCTCCTTGAAGCCCTCGCCGGTGATCGCGCTGAAGTGCGCGAAGAGGTCGGCCGAACCGTCGTCGGGGGCGATGAAGCCGTAGCCCTTCTCCGAGTTGAACCATTTCACGGTGCCAGTGGCCATCGTGTCTTTCCTTCTTTTTCGTGGGCCGTGTGAACGGCCGCGGGTGCCACTCGCGCGAGCGCGCAGTGGACGTGTGTGGCGCGCGTGGAGCGCGGGTGCGACGGTGTGCGACGCGAACGACGCGGCGACTGCCGCGGACGCCTGCGGGTGCGTGGGGTGCACGCCGAGGGGGGACCCGAGGGCGCTCTGCGCCTCGAAGCCGTGGGAGCCGACAGCGACGAACCCCGCGTACTCGCCGGCGGCGGTCGCGACGAAGACGTCGGCGTCGGCCTGGTGCCAGTCGAGCAGGAGATGTGCCGGTGCTGCTGTGGAAGTGACGGAAGTCAATGGAACTTTCAGAAGGTGCGCGTCCGCGAGGCGGAGGGGGCACGGAAATCGATGGGAGTGAAACCGCACTCGGCGGTGGACGTCGGAAGCTCTGCATTCCTCGTTGATGGCAGAGGATGTCGACAAAACAGCCCGATCGGGCGCTCCAGGTTAGCACGCTCCCGTGTGCGAAAGCCCGTGTGTCGCCCCGCGACCCGCCGAGACGGCGGATGAGGCGCCCGGATCGGCTATTTCCCGCGGCGGCCGGTCGCGCCGGCATCGGGTGCGGCATCCGATCCCACGTCTTCGGGTCGGCGAGAGATGAGGTTCGTCGCCCAGCGCTCGTTGAACCCGGCCAGGAAACCCACCGAGCCCCAGAAGAACCAGCTCTCGACCCGCCCCTCGGGGATCACGAACACGACGGAGAGGAGTCCGCTCTTGAGCAGGAAGACGACCGCGGCGGCGAAGAACCACCCGAGGACGATGCGGTACCTCGCCGCGCCGCCGTCGGCGACCTCGATCGGCAGGTTGCCCATCTTGTGCATCCGCAGAAGCACGCTGACACACGCTCCGGCAGCACCCGCGCCCACCGCGACCAGGACGTCCCGCAGCGCGTCGGCTTGATCGGGCGGCATGGGACCGCCCCGCCAGAGCGTGATCACCGCCGCACCGACACCTCCGATGAAGGCGAGGGCGATAGCGGTGAGGATGACGCCGCCGAGGAGTCCCCGCGCGTATGTCCGGCGCGCGATCTCACCCTCGCGGCGCTTGAGGAAGTCGTCCGCGTACCGCAGCCGCGCCTCGAGCGCGGCGACATCGGAGGTGTGCGGACCGGAGCCGGCGAAGCCCTCGGCAGCGATGCGCACCGCTTCCCTGACCAGTTCGTCGAGAGTCGAGATGTCGTCGCCGCGCAGCACGAACCGCCCCCGCAGGAGTACCTCATCGAGTCGGCCGAACTGCCGCGGTGCAGACGTCGCGACCTTCATCGCCGCCGCGTGGAAGCCCGGCCCGTCACCGCTCAGCAGACCGGCGGGCTGCTCGTGGAGCGCCTCCCGCTCACGTTCAGCGGCACGCGAACGCGCGGCGTTGGGAACACGTGCGAGCTGGATCCTCAGCCAGGTGACCCAGGATGCATCGCCGATCAGTCCCGTGCCGAGCGGGGACTGCGCTGCTTCGGTCATGATGGCTCCACTCCCTCCGCCGCGCATGCACGGCGGTTGCTCGGAAGAGAGTGTGAGACCGGGTCCAGATACACGGATGCCGCGACCCGGCCGGGTCGCGGCATCCGTTCCCGTCTCGTGGTGAGCTGCTCGCTCAACCCCGCGAGGTCGTCGTCACGCGGTGGCGTCCGCGCGCTTGGGCAGCACCCATCCGGCACGCGGGAAGTGGCAGGTGTAGCCGTTCGGGATGCGCAGCAGGTAGTCCTGGTGCTCCGGCTCGGCCTCCCAGAACGGGCCCGCGGGCTCGATCGTGGTGACGGCCTTGCCGGGCCAGAGCCCCGACGCGTCGACGTCGGCGATGGTCTCGCGCGCGACCTCCTCCTGCTCGGGGGAGAGGGGGAAGATCGCCGAGCGGTAGCTGGAGCCGATGTCGTTGCCCTGGCGGTTCAGGGTCGACGGGTCGTGGATCTGGAAGAAGAACGCCAGGATGTCGCGGTACGTCGTCTTCGTGGGGTCGAAGACGATCTCGACGGCCTCCGCGTGTCCGGGGTGCTTGCGGTACGTGGCGTGCGCGTTCTCGCCGCCGGTGTAGCCGACACGGGTGCCGAGGACGCCGGGCTGGCGGCGGATCAGGTCCTCCATCCCCCAGAAACAGCCGCCGGCGAGTACTGCCGTCTCGGTGCCGGGGGTGCGGGTGATCTCGCCGGTGTCGAAGGGACCGCTGGTCATGATGCGTGCTCCTGGTTCTCGGTGGTGAAGAGGTGTCGGTAGGCGCCGTAGCCCTCGTCCTCGAGCGACGAGGCGGGCACGAAGCGCAGTGCGGCCGAGTTCATGCAGTATCTCAGGCCGCCGGACTGCCGGGGGCCGTCGGGGAAGACGTGGCCGAGATGGCTGTCGGCACCCGACGAGCGCACCTCGGTGCGCGGCAGGAGCAGCTTCCAGTCCTTCTTGGTCGAGACGGCGTCGGGCTCGATCGGCTGGGTGAAGCTCGGCCATCCGGTTCCACTGTCGTACTTGTCGGTCGACGAGAAGAGCGGCTGGCCCGAGACGACGTCGACGTAGATGCCGGGCTCGTGGTTGTTCCAGTACTCGTTGCGGAAGGCCGGCTCCGTGCCGTCCTCCTGCGTCACCCGGTACTGGGCGTCGGTGAGGCGGCTGAGCGCCTCGGGGGTCCTGCGGTAGTCGTTGCTCACGATTCCTCCTGGGGGTGGCGTCGCTGGCTGCGGCGTCATAGATGGAGAACGGATGCCGCATCCCTTTTGGTCCCGCGAACCTGGGAGCCAGCTTCGAGTTCCGACGGGCTGACGGCGGGCAGAATCGGGTGATGGCGACACAGTTGCTGCTGATCTCCGACACGCACATCCCCGGGCGCGCACGGCGGCTCCCGGATGCGGTGCTCCGCGCCGCCGACGCGGCGGACCTCGTGATCCACGCGGGCGACTGGGTCGCGGCATCCGTGCTCGACGAACTGGTGCAGCACTCCGACGTGCTGGGCGTGTGGGGCAACAACGACGGTGCCGAGCTGCGCTCGCGCCTGCCCGAGGTCGCGCACCTCACCCTCGAGGGAGTGCGATTCGCTGTCGTGCACGAGACGGGCGAGTCCAGACGGCGTGGGGAGCGGATGGACGCCGCGTTCCCCGACACCGATGTGCTGGTGTTCGGCCACAGCCACATCCCGTGGGACACCGTGACGCCCGCTGGGCTGCGGCTGCTCAATCCAGGATCGCCCACGGACCGCCGCCGTCAGCCCGCGCACACGATGATGACGGCCACCGTCGACGCCGGGGAACTGCGTGACGTGCGGCTCGTCGACGTCAGTCCTGCTCGAGCAACCTGACACCGGCGACGACGGCCCCCGCGACGACGCCGCCCAGCCCGCCGGCGGCCATGTCGCCGATCGTGTCCTGGTAGCTGACGAAGATGCTGGGGTCGACGAAGGTCTTGCCCGCCCACTCCGCCATCTCCCACACCGCGTTCAGCGCGAGGCCCAGGCTCGTGACGAGGACGATGGGCGTCGCCCGCCGCGTGGCGGGGGCGAGGGGAAGCGGCACGAGCGCCAGCCTCGACAGCAGGAGGTAGGCCATGGCGGCGAGGGCGCCGGTGCAGGCGAAGTGCACGACGAGGTCCCAGGGCGGCACCGCCTCGTAGAGGTGCAGCACGTTGCTCCAGGCAGCGACGAGCACTGTGATGCAGAAGACGACGTCGAACGCGGGGCGCACCCCCGCGAACCGCGGAAGCACCAGCGCCAGCAGCGACAGTGCGAGGATCCCCGCGTCCGGCGGGTCCCACCAGACGAATGCCGCCGCGACGCTGAGCGGTCCGAGCAGTCGGACGGCATCGGCCAGCCACTCCGCGACGCCGTGCGGCGGCCTGAGGAACCGCGCCTTCACGCCGGGCCCCGCCCGGCAGGGATCGCGACGACCGCCTGGACCGGCAGGTGGTCGGACGGCCACACGCCCGCGTGGCGGAAGGTGTTGATCCCCGCGCTCGCCACCTCTACGTCCGGTGTGACGACGATCCAGTCGATGCGGGCGCGCGAGGGACGCGGCGGCCGGTACCCGGCGAACGTGCCGACGGATGCCGTCAGCCGGCGCGCTGCGGTGCTCCAGGCATCCTTCAGCCCGCCGTCGTCGAGGAGTGCCCGCAGGGTCGGCGACCCCTCGCCCGCGTTCAGATCGCCGGTGAGGATGGTCGGGCCGTGACCGACCAGCGTCAGGAGCGCATCGACCGAGCGCACGCGCGAGCGCGGCGAGAACGGGTCCAGGTGCGTGTTGAGCGCGGTGAACGCGGACCCGGTGCGGCGGTCGCGGAAGCGGGCCGTCACGACGATGCGGGGGATCAGGTTGCCCCACGAGCGTGAGCCGGCCTCACGCGGCTGATCCGACAGCGATGTCTGATCCCAGTCCAGGAGTTCGAGCCGTTCGGCATCGAAGAAGATCGGGCAGCCCTCGCCGCCCCGGCGCCCATGGCCCCGGCCGACGAACCGGTATGCGGATCCCAGCGCGGCGAGCACCGCGTCGGCTTGATCGGGCATCGCCTCCTGCACCCCGACGAGGGTCGGCTGCTCCTGCTGGAGCAGCGCTCGGACGGCGCCGGCGCGATGCCGCCATCGATCGGCCCGCCGCCAGGCGACGCCGTTCGTCCGCCGCCGGATGTTGAACGTCATGACGTGCAGGGCGGGCGGCTCGACCGGGCCGACGAGCCGCAGGGCCGACCGATCCTCGACCATCCCGTCTCGTCGCCGCAGCATCCCTCACGGTACGCAGACGGAGGTGTGCGCCGGCAAGGGCTTGCGCCGCGGCGGCTTCTGCGGGAAGCAGGCGCTCAGGCCGACCCGAGACCACCGCTCAGCCGCCCGTGGAACGACGCCGAGGCGTCGCTCATGCCCTCGAGCTCGACGGTGGTGCCGCGCTGCTCGTACTTCGTCACGATGGCGTCGAGCGCCGCGACCGTCGAAGCGTCCCAGACATGGGTGCGCGACAGATCGATCACGACGTGGGCGGGATCGGCGGCGTACTCGAACTGCGTGGTCAGGTCGTTGCTCGAGGCGAAGAAGAGCTCGCCGTCCACCCGGTACCGCGCGATGTCGCCGTCGACCGTGCGGCTCACGGTGGTGAAATGGGCGACCCGCCGAGCGAACAGCACCATGGCGGCGAGCACCCCGAGCACCACGCCGATGGCGAGGTTGTGGGTCCAGACCGTCGCCACGACGGTCACCAGCATCACGAGCGTCTCGCTCAGCGGCATCCGTCTCAGCGTCGACGGCCGGATGCTGTGCCAGTCGAAGGTCGAGACCGAGACCAGGATCATCACCGCGACGAGCGCCGCCATCGGGATCAGTCCGACGATGTCGCCGAGCGCGACGACCAGGATCAGCACCCACACGCCCGCCAGGAACGTCGAGATGCGCGTACGGCCGCCCGAAGTCTTGACATTGATCATCGTCTGGCCGATCATCGCGCAGCCGCCGGTGCCTCCGAAGAAGGCCGAGGCGAGGTTGGCGACGCCGAGGCCCCAGGCCTCCCGCGTCTTGCGCGAGCGGGTGTCGGTGATGTCGTCGACGAGCTTCGCGGTCATGAGCGACTCGAGAAGGCCGACCAGCGCCGCGGCGAAGGCGTACGGCGCGACGATCTGCAGGGTCTCCCATGTCAGCGGCACGTTCGGGACGAGCAGCTCGGGAAGGCTGCGGGGCAGCTCTCCCTGGTCGGCGACGTTCGGCACCGCCGAGAGCCCGAACACGACGACCGCGGCGGTCAGGAGCACGATCGCGATGAGCGGCGCGGGGACCGCGCGCGTGATGCGCGGCCAGACGAACAGGATGCCGAGGCCCACGGCCACCAGCACGTACACCGCCCAGGGAACGTCGACGAGCTGCGGCACCTGCGACAGGAAGATCAGGATCGCCAGGGCGTTCACGAACCCGACCATGACGCTGCGCGGGATGAACCGCATGAGCCGGGCGACCCCGAGGGCGGCGAGCACGACCTGGATCACGCCCGCGAGGGCGATGGTGACGATGAGGTAGTCGGCCCCGTACTCGCGTGAGACCGGGGCGATGACGAGTGCGACCGCACCCGCGGCTGCGGTGATCATCGCGGGGCGGCCTCCCGTGAACGCGATCACCACGGAGAGCACGAACGACGAGAAGAGGCCGACGCGAGGATCGACGCCGGCGACGACCGAGAACGCGATGGCCTCGGGGATGAGCGCGAGAGCCACGACCAGTCCCGCGAGCACCTCGCGGGTGAGCAGTCGGGGACGGCGCAGCGCCTGCAGCACGGTCGGCTCGATGCGGTAGCGTTCAGCGGATTCGGCGACGGTCGACACGGGTGAAGACTCTAGCCGTGCGCGATCCCCGCGCACCTGTATCCAACACCGCCGCGGATCTCAAGGGCCTGCCCCGGACGCGAGACGCCCGGCAGACTCGCGGGATGGTGTACGAAGGCTTGTCCCCGTCCCGCGCGGAGCTCCTCCCGAGAGATCTGCCCGCTCCTCGGCGGGAGGCGCGATGAAGATCACCGATACCAGCGACCTCTGGTGGAAGAGCGCCATCATCTACTGCCTCGACGTCGAGACCTACCTCGACTCCGACGGCGACGGCGTCGGAGACATGCAGGGTCTCGCGCAGCGCATCGATTACCTCGCCCAGCTGGGTGTGACGTGCCTGTGGCTCATGCCGTTCTATCCGACGCCCGATCGCGACGACGGGTACGACATCACCGACTTCTACGGCGTGGATCCGCGGCTGGGCAATCACGGAGAGTTCGTGGAGATGATCCGCACCGCCCACGACCGGGGCATGCGGGTGATCGTCGATCTCGTCGTCAACCACACCTCGGATCGGCATCCGTGGTTCCAGAAGGCCAAGCGGAGCGTCAACTCCCCGTACCGGGACTACTACATCTGGCGCGACGAGGCGCCGCCGAAGGGCCAGAAGAACCCGGTCTTCCCGGGCGAGGCCGACGGCGTCTGGTCCCAGGACGACGCATCGGGGCAGTGGTACCAGCACAGCTTCTACGAGCATCAGCCGGACCTGAACATCGCCAACCCCGTCGTGCGCGACGAGCTCGCCCGTGTGATCGGGTACTGGCTGCAGTTGGGAGTGTCTGGGTTCCGCGTGGATGCGGTGCCGTTCCTCCTCGAGATGCCCCCCGGCGCCGAGATCCCGGATCCGCACGAGCTCCTGCGCGACTTCCGCCGCTTCCTGCAGCGTCGCTCGAGCGAGGCCATCTTGCTCGGGGAGGTGAACCTGCCGTACGACCAGCAGGTCGCCTACTTCGGCGGCGACGACGTGAGCGAGCTGTCGATGCAGTTCGACTTCGTCGGCATGCAGGCGTTCTACCTGTCGCTCGCACGGCAGGATCCCGCTCCGCTCGTCGCGGCGCTGACCTCTCGGCCGGTCCTTCCCGACGACGTGCAGTGGGCGAACTTCCTCCGTAACCACGACGAGCTGACTCTCGACAAGCTGACCGACGCCGAGCGGGAGGAGGTCTTCGAGGCGTTCGCGCCGGACGAGAAGCAGCGCGTCTTCGGCCGCGGCATCACGCGCCGGCTGCCCCCGATGCTCGGGGATCCGCGACGCATCCGCATGGCGTACAGCCTGCTCTTCACGCTCCCGGGCACGCCGGTGCTGTTCTACGGCGAGGAGATCGGGATGGGGGAGAACATCGACATCCCCGGACGCAGCGCCGTCCGCACGCCGATGCAGTGGACGGCGGAGAAGAACGGCGGGTTCTCGCCGGCGGCGCCGTCCCGGCTGATCGCGCAACCGCCGGGCGACGGCTACGCGCCGCAGCACGTCAATGCGGCGGACCAGATCGAGGATCGCGAGTCGCTGCTGCACTTCTTCCGCGACCTCATCTCGCGGTACCGCATCTCCCCGGAGCTCGGGTGGGGCACGTGGGAGGTGCTGGAGCAGCCTGTCGACCACCTCCTGGTGCATTCGCTCCGCGCGGACGTCGGCCGCATGGTCGCGATACACAACTTCGCCGACGTGCCGGCCACGACGAGCTTCTCGCTGAAGGACGAACCCGACGGCACCCGTCTCGTCGATCTGCTGGGCGCGGAGCGCATCCCGCTCGATGAGCGGGGAGGGGTGGAGCTCGAGCTCCCCGCCTACGGCTACCGCTGGCTGCGGGTCTCGCGTCCGGGTGACGGCCGCGTGTCGTAGCCGCCGTCCCGCGGTCTACGCCGCGGTGGCACGCTCGCGACGTGGCCGGTCTGGGGCCCCGGGCGCTGCGGCAGCGGACGCGACGCGCCCATGCGGCGGAGTGCGCGACGCGTCCAGCGCACCGGCGGGAAGTCGCGGGGGAAGTGCACCAGCACGGTGCGCAAGCCGCGGGCTGCGCGGCGCCCGAAGGCCCGGCCGGGGGCGAACGGCCGCATCGACATCCCCATCCGGGCGGCCGGGAGGTGGCGGATGCGGCCGCGTTCGCCGAGGTGGAAGGACAGGTCCATGTCGTCGTGCAGGGCGGCATCGAGATGCACACGCGAGCGGATGCCGAGCCACGCCTCGCGACGCATCCCCAGGTTGGAGCCGAACAGCGGGAGGTGCCCGAGCGTGGGGACCATCACGGCGGCGTAGGCGCCGAGGTAGAGCGTCGCGAGCGGCGCGCGCAACGCGCGCGGGCCGTCGATGAACCGCGCGCCCCCGGTGAATGCCGAGACATCGGGCCGGGATGCGAATGCGTCCGCCATGGCACCAGTCCACGACGCGTCGGGGACGCAGTCCGCGTCGAGCCGCAGGATGACGTCGCCGGCCGCGGCGTCGTACCCCGCGGCGCTCGCCGCGGGGATGCCGGGGGTCTCGCACCGGATCAGGCGGGCGCCGAACGCGCGCGCGACCCCGGCGGAGGCATCCGTCGATCCGTTGTCGACGACGATGACCTCGTCGGCAGGCCGCGTCTGCTGGGCGAGGGCCCGCAGGCACCGCGCGAGTTCGGTGTCGTCGTCCTTCACGGGGATGACCACCGAGGTCCGCGGCATGTCCGGCATGCTCCGATTCCACCCGTTCCGGCAGCGGGGGAGAAGGGACTTGACTCCGGCCGCCTGAATCGGGCCCGGAGGCGCTCCATCTCGACGGGACGCCCGCCGGGCCGGCCGGTTAACAGGTCAGTGCCCGCCGTGTCAATGGGCAGACCCCGATCGATGCTCATGCCTAGGCTTGCAGAGCAATACAAAGCAGTGCCGTGCGAAACGGTCGAGTATCGGCGTTCGGGTCGCCGTGCAGACTCCCGTGAACGTGCTGACGGTCCCGGTGGGAGGGCTACCCACCGGGACCGTCGCTGCGTCGAGGGGTGGTCGACGCCGGTGCCTCGGCATCCCGTCCCGATTACCCTGGCGACATGCACCGGATCTTCACGACGAGCTTCGCCTCGGTCTATCCGCTCTATGTGACCAAGGTCGAGCGCAAGGGCCGCACGAACGAGGAGCTCGACGAGGTCATCGAGTGGCTGACCGGCTTCGACGACGCCCAGCTGAAGCAGCACATCGATGAGCACACGACGTTCGAGGACTTCTTCGCCGAGGCCGACCTCAACCCGAACGCCTCGCTCATCACCGGCGTGGTCTGCGGGATGCGCGTCGAGCAGATCGAGGATCCGCTGATGCAGAAGATCCGCTACCTCGACAAGCTCGTCGACGAGCTGGCCCGCGGAAAGGCGATCGAGAAGATCCTCCGCAGCGCCTAATCGAGACGGATGCCCCTGCGCGCCCTGCTACGTTCGGAGCGGGTAGACCCGAGGAGAGCAGCATGGAGCGCAGCAGCTGGGTGCTGGTGGACGGCGAGAACATCGACGCCACCCTCGGCGGATCCATCCTCGGCAGGCGTCCCCTGCCCGAGGAGCGACCGCGGTGGGACCGCCTGCTGGCGTTCATCTCCGACCGCTGGGAGCGGCCCGCGAAGGGGCTCTTCTTCCTGAACGCGAGCACCCACCTGCCGATGCCGTTCGTGCAGGCGCTCCTCGCGCTCGGCTACCAGCCGGTTCCGCTCTCAGGCCCCGCCGACGAGAAGATCGTCGACATCGCGATCCAGCGGACGCTGCGCGCGCTCGCCGACCGTGACGACGACGTCGCGCTCGTCAGCCACGACCGGGACTTCGCCGAAGACCTCGCACGTCTCGCCACCGACGGACGCCGCGTGGGCGTCATCGCATTCCACGAGTTCCGCAGCACGGAGTTCACCGGCATCCCCGGCGTCGAGTTCTTCGACATCGAGTACGACGCCGAGGCCTTCGACGCTCCGCTCCCGCGCGTGCGGGTCATCCCGATCGAGCAGTTCGACCCGTCCGCCTTCCTGCGCTGAGTCAGTAGCAGAGGTCAGTACCAGCCGGTCGACTGGGAGTGGCTCCAGGCGCCGCACGGGTTGCCGTAGCGACCCGAGATGTAGCCCAGACCCCACGCGATCTGCGTCGCCGGGTTGGTTTGCCAGTCGGCGCCGGCGGTTCCCATCTTGCTGCCGGGGAGTGCCTGCGGGATGCCGTATGCGCCGCTGCTGCGGTTGTACGCCTGGTAGTTCCAGCCCGACTCCTTCTGCCACAGCGGCACGAGGCAGGCGAACTGGTCGTCGCCCCAGCCGTAGCCGCCGATCATCGCGCGGGCTGTGGCCTGCGCGTCGGCCGGGCTGGTGCCGCCGACGGCACCGCCGGTGGCGTACACGGGGCGAGGTGCCGACGACGTCGAGGACGCCTTCTTGGCGGCGGCCGCTTCGGCGGCGGCCTGCGCAGCGGCGGCGGCTTCAGCCTCCTTGCGCGCCTTCTCCTCGGCCTCCTGCTGCGCCTTGAGGGCGACTGCGGCGTCGAGGCGGCCGCGCAATCCCTGCGCCTGCTCGCTGACCGATGCGGCCAGGGTGGTGACGGCATCCGTGAAGTCGGTCGCGTACATCGCCGGCAGCGCTTGGGCGCGCTGCAGCTGCTCGACAGCGGTCTCGAGACCCGAGGTGTCGACCGTCGTGACGGGGGTGCCGACATCGAGACCCGAGGCGGCGATGTCGGAGGCGACCGTTGTCGCCGCCGTCACGGCGGCGTTCGCTGCGGCGACGGCCTCGTCGGCGGCGGATGCCGACGGCACCTCCTCGGCGGTGACGGAGGGAGACGTCGTGTACGACGCCAGTGCGAAACCGGTGAGCGCTCCGGCCGCCTCGGCTTGCGACGCCGGGGTCGCCGTGGTGAACCCCGCGGTGGCCAGCACGCCGATCGCGAGCGTCGCGGACAGCAGCACGGGGCGGCGGCGAAGGCGGCGTTCGGCACGACGCAGAGTGCGGCGGGCGGGCAGGAAAGACGTGTGGTTGCGCATGAAAGACCGGGTTCCGTATCAGCGAAAAGCGCCATCGGGCGGCGCGTCGTGCCCGTTCGGGCGGGCACAAGTCCCCGAGTCTCCCCGTCGTTTCTGGACGGTTCCGGTGCGTTACCTGAACGTTACATGTGAGCGGATTGCTCGAAAAGGCCAGGTCACGGGGCTGCATCGTGGCTCCTCTGCCGTCCGGAAGGGCGCCGCGAACTACGATCGGAGGAGCCCTGCACCGCTCTCGAGGAGGCTCGCCCGTGCCCTCATCCACCGCCCCCGCCGCCACTGCGGCTCTGGCTCACGCCGACGATCTCGCCGCCTTCGTGGCCGCGTCCCCATCGAGCTTCCACGCCGCCGGGGAGGTCGCGAGCCGCCTGGAGAGCGCGGGTTTCACGCGCCTCGACGAGTCGGCCGGCTGGCCGGCCCCCGCGGGCGGAAAGTTCGTCGTCGTGCGCGACGGAGCGGCGATCGCGTGGGTCGTGCCGCCGTCGGCTACCGCCGCCACGGCGGTGCGCATCTTCGGTGCCCACAGTGATTCCCCTGGCTTCAAGCTCAAGCCGAAGCCGACGACCGCAAAGCTCGGCTGGCTGCAGGCCGGAGTGGAGATCTACGGCGGACCCCTGCTCAACTCATGGCTCGATCGAGAGCTCCGTCTGGCCGGGCGCCTCGTGCTCGACGACGGCACCAGCGTGCTGGCGTCGACCGGCCCGCTCCTGCGCCTGCCGCAGCTCGCGATCCACCTCGACCGCGAGGCCAACGACCACCTCGCCCTCGACAAGCAGTCGCAGACGCAGCCGGTATGGGGCCTCGGCGAGGTCGAGTCGGCCGACATCCTCGGCGAGCTCGCTCGCGAGGCCGGCGTCGACGCCGCGCACATCCGCGGGTACGACATCGTCACGGCCGACTCCGCCCCGGGCGCGACGTTCGGACGCGACGATGTCTTCTTCGCCTCCGGGCGTCTCGACGACCTCGCGTCGGTGCATGCGGGAGTCGTCGCCCTCGAGCGCGCGGCCGACGGCCACGATGCCGATCACATCGCGATGCTCGCGGTGTTCGACCACGAAGAGGTCGGCTCGGGCACGCGCTCCGGCGCCGCCGGGCCCTTCCTCGCCGACGTGCTCGAACGGCTGTGGCTGTCCCTCGGCGCCGATCGGGAGCAGCAGCTGCGCGCGCTGGCGGCATCGTGGTGCGTCTCGAGCGACGTCGGACACTCGGTGCACCCGAACTACGCCGACAAGCACGACCCGGTCGTGCAGCCTGTGCTCGGGTCGGGCCCGATCCTCAAGATCAACGCCAACCAGCGGTATGCCACGGATGCCGCGGGCGCGGCGGCGTGGAACGGATGGTGCGCGGCAGCAGGCGTCACCAGCCAGGAATTCGTCTCGAACAACGCCGTGCCGTGCGGCTCGACGATCGGCCCGATCACCGCGACACGCCTGGGCATCCGCACCGTCGACGTCGGGATCCCGATCCTCTCGATGCACTCCGCGCGCGAGCTCGCCGGGGTCAGCGACCTGTGGGACCTCGCCCGCGTCGCCGAGACGTACTTCCGCGGCTGAGGCGTCGGCGCGCTCGTCGGCGCTCTGACACTTCGACGGCTCGAACGCAACCCCCTCCGCGGATTCCGCCCGGCGCGGAGAGGGTGTCGTGAGAGACCCAGGAGGAGCGCATGAAGGCGATGACGTACCGCGGACCGTACAAGCTGCGCGTCGAGAGCAAGCCCGAGCCGAGGATCGAGCACCCCAACGATGCGATCGTCCGCGTCGAGCTGGCGGCGATCTGCGGATCGGATCTGCATCTGTACCACGGCATGATGCCCGACACCCGCATCGGCCACACGTTCGGCCACGAGTTCATCGGCACGGTCGTGGAGGTCGGCGGATCGGTCGAGCGGCTCCGTGTCGGCGACCGCGTGATGGTGCCCTTCAACATCTACTGCGGCTCCTGCTACTTCTGCGCGCGGGGCCTGTTCTCGAACTGCCACAACGTCAATCCCAACGCGACGGCGATCGGCGGCATCTACGGCTACTCGCACTCGACCGGCGGGTACGACGGCGGGCAGGCCGAGATGGTGCGCGTGCCGTTCGCGGATGTCGGACCCTCGGTCATCCCCGACGACATCGCCGACGAGGACGCACTGCTGCTCACCGACGCGTTCTCGACCGGATACTTCGGCGCCCAGCTGGCCGACATCGACGAGGGCGACACGGCCGTCGTGTTCGGCGCCGGCCCGGTCGGACTCGCCGCGGCGCGGTCGTGCTGGCTCATGGGTGCAGGACGAGTGATCGTCGTCGATCATCTGGACTACCGCCTGCGGAAGGCACGCGACTTCGCGTACGCCGAGACGGTGGCGTTCGCCCAGGTCGGTGACATCGTGCGTGAGCTGAAGCGAATGACCGACGGGCTGGGAGCGGACGTCGCGATCGACGCCGTCGGGGCGGAGGCCGACGGTCATGTGATCCAGCACGTGACCTCGGCGAAGCTCAAGATGCAGGGCGGTTCGCCGGTGGCGCTGAACTGGGCGATCGACTCCGTCCGCAAGGGCGGCACGGTGTCGGTCATGGGAGCCTACGGACCGATGTTCAGCGCCGTGCGGTTCGGAGACGCGATGAACAAGGGCCTGACGCTGCGGATGAACCAGGCGCCCGTCAAGCGCCAGTGGCCCCGGCTCTTCGAGCACATCCGGGCCGGCTACCTCCGGCCGAGCGATCTCATCACGCACCGCATCCCGCTCGACCACATCGCCGAGGGCTACCACCTCTTCTCGACGAAGCTCGACGACATCATCAAGCCGGTCATCGTCCCGGCGGCCTGACACTCGAATCGGAGGAACGACATGCCGTACACCGCGAACAAGCCCGGTTCCGCCCCCGACCCCGATGAGCTGCGCGCCCGCATTCCCGGCTGGGGAGCCGACGCCGACCCCGCGGACCGCCCCGCGGTGCCGCGTGAGCAGCCCGGCATCCAGACGGGCGCGCACTGGGAGATCCCCGAGAACCAGGGCGGACGCGGCGGGCGCGAGAAGTCCGTCGAGCACGCGCGGCTGACGCCGGTGTTCGGCACGGCGCAGCCGTTGCACGGGCTGGCCGGCCGGGTGCGGCGCTACGCGTACGAGACGTACAGCGAGGGCCAGACCGCCCACTGGCTGCTCCTGATGCTCGGCGACCGCATCGACTCGACGACCGCCCACGTGAAGTCGCTCGTCACGCGACGGCCCGACGACCCGATCACGCAGAGCGGCATCCTCGGCGAGCGAGGGCACCGGCCGATCTCGTCGCGCTTCGGCCGGGGCCGTGCCGACCTGAAGCACGCATGGCTCGATCCCCTCCTCGTGCTGGGCCCCTGGGTGATCGCCGGCACGCTGGTCGTCATGCTCGGACGCGCGATCGTGCGCCCGGCCGCGAGCCGGCGCGGCGCTCGGGGATGACGGCGGCCGACGCCGCGCCTAGCGGTCCAGCGCCAGATACTGGTGCGTGAACGCGATGGCCATGCCGCCCTCGCCGACGCCGGCGACGACCCGCTTCACCGAGCCGGAGCGCACGTCGCCGACCGCGAAGACGCCCGGAGCTGTCGTCTCCAGGGCGAACGGACGCCGCGTCTCGGCCCATCTCCCCGACTCGAGGGCGTCCGCCCCGGTGAGCACGAAGCCTCGTCCGTCGAGAGCGATCCCCGGCGGCAGCCACGCGGTCTCGGCATCCGCTCCGATCATGACGAAGAGCACGTCGACGTCGCGGCGCCGGACGTCGCCGGTGCGCCGGTCGGCGATATCGGCTGACCGAAGGCTGTCGGCGCCGTGCAGCGCGACCACCTCACTGCGGGTCTCCACCCGGATCGCCGGGATGGCCGAGATCTGGTCGATGAGATACCTCGACATGCCGGCCTCGAGCGACTCGCCTCGCACGAGCAGCGTGACCGACCGCGCGTGGCGGCTGAAGAACAGCGCGGCCTGCCCGGCGGAGTTGCCGGCGCCGATGATGCAGACGTCGGCGCCCTGCGCGACGGCGGAGTCGCTGCGGGCGGCGCCGTAGTAGACGCCGCCGCCGAGGAATCTGCCGACGTCGTCGAGGGGGAGCGTGCGCCACACCACCCCGGTGGCGAGGATCACCACCTCGGCGCGGACGACATCGCCGCCGTCGAGCGTCAGCTCGTGCGTCTTCGGATCCAGTGCCTCGACGGTGCGCGTGACCACCAGCTCCGCGCCCAGGCGCTTGGCCTGCTTGAACGCGCGGCTCGCCAGGTCGTCGCCAGAGATGCCGAAGGGGAACCCGGTGTAGTTCTCGATCCGGGTCGACGTGCCGGCCTGCCCGCCCGGCGCGAACGTCTCGACGACGAGCGTGCGAAGCCCTTCCGCCGCGGCGTTCACGGCAGCCGTGAGACCGGCGGGCCCGGCGCCGAGGATGACGACGTCGTAGTCGCGGGCAGCCGGCGCCACGTCGAGCCCCACGGCTTCGGCGACCTCTCGCATCGTCGGGTTCTCGAGCCGCCGGCCGTCGGCCAGCTCGAGGACGGTGTCGGCCGCGTGAGGGTCGGCATCCGCTGTCACGCTCTCGAAGTCGACCTGGTTGCGGGTGAGGAACCCGCTCACGCGATGTGCTCGCGCGCTGCGCCCGTGGTGGATCAGTCGCACGCCGGGCTCGCGCTGCTCCGCGGCCATCGTCTGCAGGGAGTCGAGGTAGCGGCGGGCGAGGGTGGCCACCCGGTCGGGCACCGACGGGGCGAGCGCGGCGAGCGTGTAGTACACCGCGGGCTCGAGCTTCAGCACGCGCGTCGGTCCGGCGGCGCGGCCGCTGGCCGGGAACGGCGTGCTGAGCGTCATCGGCACCTCGCCGAAGAACCGGCCGGGCTGGCGCGTGCCGATGACCCGCTCGTCGCCGTTCACGATCTTGGTGATCTCGGCGAGTCCCTCGACCACGATGAAGAGCGACCGCTCGTCGCCCTCGTGGGCGAAGTACTCGCCGGATACGAGGCGGATGTCCTCGACGGCGCCGGCGAGGTAGACGAGGCCCTCGTCGGGCACCCCTTCGAACACGCGCATCGCGCGCAGACCGTCGACGGTGATCATGCGGCTCCCCAGCAGCAGGCAGGAGCGGCGTGCGCACCCGGCGACGCGACGCGCCACGGGGCCGAAGCTACCGGGATCGCCGAGCGCCGGTCAACCGGCGCGGCTCGCCTCGCCCGCCCGCGACGTCGGCGGATCGGCGTAGCCTGAACGGATGCCGCAGCCGACGACCCCGCAGGACGGCGAGGTGCTGCCCGACACGACGCTCGGCGCACGCGCGCAGCTGGCTGCGCTGGCCGCAGATCCTGCCGCCGCCCCGCTGATCGACCTGCCTTCGCAGGCGGACCCGCGTGCGGCGGCGGTGCTGATGCTGTTCGGCGTGCTCGACACCCTGCCCAGCGACCACGACGCTCAGGCGCGAGCCGTGTCGCGCGATCTCGACGTCCTTCTCCTCGCCCGCGCGACGACGCTGCGCGCCCATCCCGGTCAGGTCGCCTTCCCCGGAGGACGCCTCGACCCGGGCGACGACGGTCCGGTCGGCGCCGCGCTGCGCGAAGCCCGTGAAGAGACCGGGCTCGACACCGCGGGCGTCGAGGTGCTCGGCGTGCTCGGCGACATCTCCCTCGCGTTCTCCCAGCACCTCGTGACCCCGGTGCTGGGCTGGTGGCGGCATCCGTCCCCGGTCCGCGTCGTCGACGAAGCCGAATCCGCCGCGGTGTTCCGGGCTCCCGTCGCCGACCTGCTGAACCCCGCCAACCGGGGCGTGACGGTGATCCGCCGCGACGGACAGGAGTGGCGCGGTCCTGGATTCCTCGTGCGGCATACGACGGGAGAGCACCTCGTGTGGGGCTTCACCGGAATGGTGCTCGACGGGCTGTTCGACCGCCTCGGATGGAGCGAGCCGTGGGACGACACCCGCGAGCTGCCGCTCGTGCTGCCCGACTGACGGCGGGACTCAGCGGTAGCGGTAGTGCTGTGCGCTCGTGTTGACCCAGCCGGCGAAGCGGCGTGCCTCGGGGTCGTGGGTGGCGGCATAGGGCACGACCCACACCTGGGCTCCCGCGACCACCAGGTGGGGCGCCATCCGGTTGATCGCCCGGTTGATGGTGCGCGGCGTGATGGGGCCGGTCGGGCCGAACATACGTCGCTCCACGGCTGCTCGCGTGAAGGCCGGTCGCCGCAGCAGGGCATCCCCGGAGTCGACGGATGCCTCGACCTCGGCGACCGGCTGACTCAGGTCGCCGAAGTGGATCCATCGCCCGTCGATGACGATGCCCGCGAAGTCCTGCTCCTGGCCGCTGTAGCGCACGTCGGCGGTCCACCGCCGTCCATCCCACCACCGTGTGCGTCCACGCTGGTCGTCGTACCAGCCGGGCAGGGCGGGGCCTGCCGCGGCGGGTCCGGCATCCGTCCGCAGTTCGACGTCGGGCGCGCGCAGGTCGATGTACTGCTCGGTCCAGTGGGTGCCGTCCCACCAGCGCTGCTTGCCCGAGCCGTCGTCGTACCACCCGGGTGCGGGTTGCGTCGCCATGCACCGAGGGTAGTTCGTGACACCGGAGGTCGGCGAGCAACCCCTCGGGTTCCCGGCCACGGCAGACTGGACGAATGCCTTCCGTCGACGACATCCTCCCCGCTGACCGACGCCATCTCCTCGAACTCCCGGTGTACGCGCACCTCGGCACGATCCGCCCCGACGACACCGTCCAGGTGAACCCGATGTGGTTCGAGTTCGACGGCGAGCACGTGCGCTTCACCCACACGAACTACCGGCAGAAGTACCGCAACCTGCAGCACAACCCGTCGATGTCGCTGTCGATCATCGACCCGGATCACCCGTTCCACTACCTGGAGGTCGCCGGCCGGCTCGTCGATGTCGTCCCCGACCCCGAGGGCGCCTTCTACGTGCGGCTGCAGAACCGGTACGGCAACCCGAGCACCACGCCGCCCCGCGACAAGGCCGACCGTGTGATCCTCGTCATGTCGATCGAGCGCGCGACGAAGCAGTAGCCGCGGGTCTGGCACCCGGCGATCGCGCGGCGCATGCTGGAGCGATGACCGAGCCGCCCCGCAAACCCGGCCCGCCACGACTCGCGGTGCGGGTGACCGAGCCGGCTGCCCGCGCCCTGGCGGGCAAGCGATGGTTCCCGCTGTGGGCCGTGGTGCACCACCGCGGACGCCGCAGCGGCACCCCCTTTGCGACCCCCGTCGCCGTGGTGCCGACGGCCGATCGCGACGCGATCCTCATCGGCCTTCCGTGGGGCGCCGACACGAACCGGGCGCTCAACGTCGTCGCTGCGGGCGGCGCGACGCTGCGGTGGCGCGGCGGCGACGTGGACGCCACCGCGCCGCGCATCGTGGACGCCGACGAGGCGGCCGGCCTGGCCAAGGCCCCCTTCCGTCCCGTCGTGAGACGGATGCCGGCGGCCATCGTCCTGCGCCGGGTACGACCGGTGTGACTCTGCGAGGCGTACGCCGTCCGCCGCCCCGGGGCCCGGCTCAGGCGAGTGCGCGCAGCCGCTCGAGCAGCGGGCCGGCGGCCTCGGCGAGGAACCGTTCCTGCTGCTCGTCGCCGATCTGCACGAGAGCGACGTCGGTGAATCCGGCATCGAGGTAGGGACGCACGCTCTCCGCGAGCTGATCGAGATCCGGCCCGCAGGGGATCGACGATGCGATGTCGTCCGGCCGCACGAAGCTGCTCGCAGCTTCGAAGCCTGCGGGCGTCGGCAGCTCCGCGTTGACCGGCCACCCGCCGCCGAACCACCGGAACTGCTCATGGGCGCGCTGGACGGCGGTGTCCTTGTCGGGATCCCAGGAGATCGGGATCTGGCCGATCTTGCGGGAACCGCCGTCGGTGCCGGGCCCGGCATCCGTGCGGCGCGCATCGTCCCAGAGCTGCACGAGCTCGGACTTCGGCTCGACGGCGATCATGTGATCGGCCATCGGAGCGAACGATCCGATGGACTCCTCACCCGAGACGGCGACGCCGATCTCCACCCGCGTGTCGGGCACATCCCAGATGCGCGCCGAATCCACGCGGAAATGCTCGCCCTGGTAGGTCAGCAGCTCGCCGGAGTGCAGCTCGCGGATGATCTCGATCGCCTCGATCAGCCGATCCTGGCGGACGTCGACGTTCGGCCAGCCCTGTCCGACGACGTGCTCGTTCAGGTTCTCGCCGGATCCCAGCCCGAGGACGAACCGGCCCTCGCTGAGGATCTGCAGCGTCGCGGCCTTCTGTGCCACGACGGCGGGGTGATAGCGCATCGTGGGGCAGGTGACATAGGTCATCAGCTCGACACGCGAGGTCGCTTGGGCGACGGCGCCCAGCACGGTCCAGGCGTAGGGCGAGTGCCCCTGGCTCACGAGCCAGGGCGAGTAGTGGTCGCTCGAGACCTCGAAGTCGAAGCCGGCGTCCTCCGCCGTCTGCGCGTAGCGCACCAGTTCTCGCGGGCCGCTCTGCTCGCCCATCAGCGTGTATCCGAATCGCACCATCTTCGCTCCTCCGCATCTGCGCCGCGGGCCACCCCGGATGGCGACCGCCTTCGGCACGATACGAACGAACGGGCGAGGTCGCCCGGGGATTGCGACCCCGCGATGCGGGTGCTAGCGGCGAGGTCGACCTTCCCGTGCGGCGCGGGTCGCTCGCCGCAGGGGCTTTCGGGCTGCCGGCGCCCGCGGCTAGCGTGGGGCCGCACGTGCCGCACACCACGGAGGTCCGCATGTCAGCCGTCGTCGCCACGATGTCGATCACGCTCGACGGGTTCGGGTCCGGCATCCACCAGACCGAGGAGAGGCCGTTCGGCGAGGTGCCCGAGCGCGCGCTGCACCGGTGGATGGTCGAGACGCCCGACGAGAACCGCGCCGAGATCGACGCGATCGTCGACGCCGGCGCCTTCATCATGGGGCGCAACATGTACGGCCCGGTCCGCGGCGAGTGGGACCGCGACTGGCGGGGGTGGTGGGGCCCGAACCCGCCGTACCACGCCCCCGTCTTCGTGCTCACGCACCATCCGCACGACTCGATCGAGATGGCGGGAGGAACGACCTTCCACTTCGTGACCGACGGCATCCACGCGGCCCTGGAGCGCGCGCGGGACGCTGCCGGCGATCGCGACGTCCACGTGGCCGGCGGTCCGTCGACCACGAACGCCTACCTCGCGGCCGGGCTCGTCGACGAACTGGCGCTGCAGATCTCGCCGAGCATCGTCGGGGGAGGACTCCGGCTGTTCGACGGGGTCGGGCCCCTGCGCCTCGAGCAGATCTCGGGGCGGCAGGCATCGCTCGTCACGCACGTGCGGTATCGCGTGCTTCCGGCGGAGACCGCGTGACAGCGCATCAGCTCACCCGGGAGCAGGCCCGCCGCATCGTCGTGCGCGCTCAGCTGCTCGACGCCGATCGTCCCGGTGACGTCGTCGAAGTGGCCGAGCAGCTCGGCTACATCAAGATCGACCCTACGGCGACGATCGCGCCCTGCGAGCACACGGTGCTGTGGTCGCGCATCGGCTGGTCGTACGAGCCGGGTCAGCTGCGCAAGGCCGTCGAGGACGACCGCCTCCTGTTCGAGTTCGACGGCGCCTTCCGGCCGATGAGCCTGCTGCCGCTGATGATGCCGGGCATGCGCCGCTGGCCGCAGCGCGAGAGCAGCAAGCAGTGGCTGGCGGCCAACGCGGGATTCCGGGCCGACGTGCTCGCGCGACTGCGTGCGGACGGCCCGCTCCTCGCGAGCGACATCCCCGACACGGCGCAGGTCAGCCGCGCACCCGACGGCTGGTCGGGCGCGAATCAGGTGCCCCACATGCTCGATTTCCTGCTGCGTCAGGGCGAGGTGGCAGTCACCGGGCGCGAGGGGCGCCATCGCCGCTGGGATCTCGCCGAGCGCGTCTACCCGCAGGATCTGCCGGAGTACGACGACGAAGAGGCCGCCGCGCTGCTCGCCACGCGGCGCCTGCAATCCGCGGGACTCGCGAAGCCGCACTGGTTCTGGACCGGTGTCGCCAAAGACACCGGAGAGCCCGCCGTGGTCGAGGGCAGCTCCGTGAAGTATCGCGTCGATCCCGAGGCGCTCGCCGCGCTCGCGGACGAGGACCCAGACGGGCGCGTGGCATTCCTCAACCCGTACGACAGCATGCTGTTCGACCGCAGACGCCTCGAGGAGCTGTTCGAATTCACGTATGTGCTCGAGCAGTTCAAGCCGAAGGCCCAGCGCCGGTACGGCTTCTTCGCCCACCCGATCCTGATGGGCGACCGCTTCGTCGGGATGCTCGATGCCGAAGTCGACCGCGAGCGCGAGGTGCTGAAGGTGACGGCGGTCCACGACTTCCTTCCGTTCGAGCCGGAGGAGTCCGACATCGTGCGCGCCGAGATCGCCGACCTCGCCGAATGGCTCGGCGTATCGGTGACCGGACTGCCCTGAGCGGGCGGATGCCGCCGCGCGGGGTCTGCGCTTCGCGCGTGCGCAGCGGGATGAGGCGTGGGGGACCATCGCGGTCTCGCTACGCTCGAGGACGTGACTCCTCGTACGCTCGCCGGTGGCGCGACCCTTCGTGAGGCCCGGCGCGGCGACGAGCCCGGCATCCTCGCGTGCATCCACGGACTCGCGGTGTACGAACGCGAGCCCGATGCGGTCGAGAACACGGTCGACGCGCTGGAGGCGGCGCTGTTCGGCGACGAGCCGCGCGTCTTCGCCCACGTGGTCGAGCGGAACGGCGAGATCGTCGGCATCGCGATCTGGTTCGTCACCTACTCCACCTGGACCGGACGGCACGGCATCTGGCTCGAGGACCTCTTCGTCGATCAGAGCCAGCGCGCCTTCGGCTACGGCAAGGCGCTGCTCGCGTCGCTGGCGAGCGTGTGCGTCGACCGCGGATACTCGCGCTTCGAATGGACGGTTCTCGACTGGAACGACCCCGCGATCGGGTTCTACCGCTCGATCGGCGCCGACCCGATGGGGGAGTGGACGACGCAGCGCCTCACCGGCGAGGCGCTCGCCGCGCTCGCCGCGACTCTCGACGCCTGACCGGGGTGCGGCCGGGCTCGACGCCTGACGTGCTCGCGTCCCGGGCTCGACGCCCTAGCGACTTGCGGGCGTCCGGCGGTCAGGGCACGCGGTTCGAGACGGTCAGCAGCACGACCGAGTCCTCGAGCGCGGCGAGACTGTGACGCTGCGGCGGCACGGTGAGGTGATCGCCGGATTCCCCTTCCCACGCATCGTCTGCCGCGATCAGGCGCACGCGGCCGCGGAGCACCTGGAGCGTCGCCTCGTGCGGGCTGTCGTGCTCGGAGAGCTCATGGCCGGCGAGCAGCGCGATGACGGTCTCCCGCAGGGCATTCTCGTGGCCACCCCGGATGGTGCGCGCCGCGCGGCCGCTGGATGCCTCGCGCGCCTTCGCCATGAGGTCGTCGATCACGTCGGCCAGGTCCCTGCTGTCCATAGCGTCGCCTCCATCGCCTCGGCTGGCCGGAGTCTACCGGTGCGGCTCGTGCGACTGACAGGGGTACGCGGCGCGGCTCAGCCGAGCACCTCGGATCCGCCGTCGTCCGGCGGCTCGGGGACGACCTGCAGACCCACCGGCGAGTTGGCGGTGCGCATCAGCGCCTCGAGCCAGGTCCGGTTGATCTTCGCCGGCCGGCCGCCGTAGTAGGTGAACACCAGGCTCGCCGCGGAGTGCACCCAGACGGTCGTCCGGCCGCCGCCGGTGCTGACGTCGCCGTGCCATGTGAAGTAGAAGGGCTCGTTCCGGCGCAGCTTCGTGCCGATCGCGACCTGCAGGTGCGAGAGTGCGCGATCGTCGAACTCCGCGCGGATGCCGCCCTCGTAGATGAACTTGCCCACGTGTCTCCCTCGGCGAGCCGCATGCCCGCACGAAGAGACTCTGCGACAGCTCGCTCGGCCCCGGCTCGCCGCGAACCGTCCTGCGAAAGCGCGGCACGCAAAACGAAACTCTCCGGTCACCCTCCGCGCAGCGTCTGCCGCGGCGACCTCCCGTACGCGTCGCGGTAGTGCTTGGCGAAGCGCGAGGCACTCGCGAATCCCCAGCGCCGGGCGACCTCCGACACGCTCACGGGGGTACCCCGCTGCAGCTCCGCGTGCACGCCGGCCAGCCGTTCGCGTCGGAGGTACTCGGTGGGCGTCTGATCGAGGGCGCGACGGAAGGCGTACTGGAGTCCTCGTGACGAGATGCCGGACGCCACGGCGACATCGTCGATGGTGATCGGCTCGTGCGCGTGCTGCTCCATGAAGGCGATCGCGCGCCGGACGCTCCGCGGGGCGCCGCGCCGCTGGGACGAGCGTTCGAGGGCGGCGCCGAACGCGGGGGAGAACGCCGCGAGGGTGGCGTGCAGTGCGTGGCGCCGAAGCTCGGCCTCGATCATCGGAGAGGTGAGTCCCGGCACGAAGAACGACCCGGCGACATGCTGGAACACGCGCTCCCAGTGCGCCGCGAGTTCCCGGTCGATCGGAGCGGAACTCGTCGTGGCCGCGCGCAGCGTGAAGCGGTCGTCGCCGGCCAGGCGGCGCGCCTCGTCCTCGGCCAGGGTGCGGTCGAACACGAACGCGCGCACATCGGCGCGGGTATGCCAGCGCGCGCTCGTCGGTCCGTCCAGCGCGAGCCACGGCAATCCCGCGTTCAGGTCGCCGCGCGGCGTGCCCACCCAGCCTCCGCGCGAAGCCACACGACAGGCCATCAACTGACCGTCCGGTTCGATCGCGGACTGCACCGAGGCGTTCAGCCGGTACTTCACGATGGAGAAGCCGGGCATCGCGGCGGACGTCCACGAGAACGCGAATGTGCGGGGATCGACTCGCTGCAGGGCCGCGGACGGCACGAATCGACGCCACGTCGACTCGACATCGCCGACGTCTCGCGACGCGAGCGTCAACAGTTCGCCCAACGCTGCCCCTCCCGGCATCCCGGGCACGTGCCGCAGTGTCCGGTCCGGACACTCTAACCCGCGCGCGGGGCAGGCCAGGACGTCCGCGGACGCTCGGCGGTCGGCGTCGCCCGTCGCGGCATCGGGGAATCCCACCGGGCCGTGTGCGGTTGGATGATGATTGCACCGAAGGGAGCCCCGCATGAACGGACTCGAGGTCACTGTCCTGCTCGGAATCACCGTCCTCACCGGTGCGATCCTCGCCCCCAAGCTGCGAGTGGCCGTGCCGCTGCTGCTCGTCGTCGCCGGCCTCGCCCTGGGTTTCATCCCCGAGGTGCGCGAGATCGCGCTGCCGCCGGAGACCGTGCTGTTGCTCTTCCTGCCGGTGCTGCTGTTCTGGGAGAGCATGACGACCTCCCTGCGGTCCATCCGCCGGGATTTCCGCGGCATCTTCCTCATGAGCACGGCGCTCGTCGTCGCCAGCGCTTTCGCCGTCGCCGGCGTCGCCTACGCCCTCGGGCTGCCCTGGAACGCCGCGCTCATCCTCGGCGCCGCGGTCGCTCCGACCGACGCGACCGCGGTCGCTGCGCTCGGGCGCATGCTGCCGCGACGCAATTTCATGAACCTCAAGGCCGAGAGCCTCACCAACGACGGCACCGCGCTCGTCATCTACGGCGTTGCCGTCGGTGTCGCCGCCGGCGGCCAGTACACCCCGCTCGACGTCACGGGCCTGGTGGTGCTGTCATACGTGGGCGGTGCGGCGGCCGGTGTCGTCGTGGCGGGTCTGGCGTACCTGGTCATGCGGCGCGTCCGGAACACGCTGAACCTCAACATCGCCCTGCTGCTCGTGCCGTTCACCGCGTTCCTGCTCGCCGAGCTGGTCCACGCGTCCGGTGTGCTCGCGGTGGTCGTGGCAGGTCTCATCGTCGCGTACATCACGCCACGGATCAGCACGGCGGCATCGCGGCGCCAGGCCGCGTGGACATGGCCTCTCGGCTCCTTCCTCCTCAACGGCTCGCTGTTCGTGCTCATCGGCTTCGAGGTGCAGGCCGTGGCGCATGAGATCCCCGGGCGCGAGATCGGCTGGCTGATCGTCGTCACTCTGGCTTCGTGGCTGGTGCTCCTCGTCGCGCGGTTCGTCTTCCAGACGACGTCGGTCATGATCATCCGCATGCTCGACCGCCGGCCGTCGCAGAGGCTGCGGCGCACCACGTACCGTGCGCGGATCGTGAGTGCGGTGGCCGGCTTCCGCGGCGCGGTCTCGCTCGCGATCGCGCTGTCGGTGCCGCTCATGACGACCGCCGGAGACCCGATGCCGGGGCGCGACGAGATCATCTTCGTCACTGCGGGCATCATCCTGCTGACCCTCCTCGTGCAGGGACCGATCCTCCCTGCCGTCGTGCGGTGGGCGCGCCTTCCCGACGACATGGCGATGCAGAGGGAGTTGGAACTCGCTGAGCGCGCGATCACCGGCGCGGCCCTTACCGCGATGAAGGACCTCGCCCACGACCACGGCGTCAGCGAGGAGACCCGTGACCGGCTCACCCGCGACTACTACGACTACCTCGAGCGCAACAACGAGCGCGTGCAGGCGCGGGAGCAGGCCGAGGTCGACCGCAGGATCGCCGATCTCGACAAGATGATCGGGGCCACGGATGCCGAGACCGGGGCCGAGGCCGAGACAGCCGCCACCGCCACTGCCGTGCTCGATCCGCTCGCCCCGCTGCCCTCGCCGCGCGAACGAGACGAGGAGTACTCGCGGCTGCGGATCGCACTGCTGGATCGCAAGCGCGAGGTGCTGTACCGGCTGCGCCGCGAGGGTGCCGTGGACGATGCCGTGGTGACGCAGATCCAGACCAGGCTCGACGTGGAGGAACTGCGCATCACCGGCGTCGAGGTGCTCGACTGACTCCGCGGCCGGTGGCGCGGCCTTCCGCGGCGTGAGCGCCGGAGGTCAGGCCGCGGCCTCGCGCAGGCCGGCCGAGATGAGATCGGCGAGTGCGGGCAGGTCGGCGGCATCGGCCGGGCCGCCGAGCTCGTCGCCCGCCGCTGCAGACTCGAGCTCCTCGCCTCCCGAGTGGGCCGGAAGGGTCGGGGTCGTGATGATCGCGACCCAGGCTTCCGCCGCGATCCGCACGCGCCGTGCGGCGATCGGATGCAGGATGCTCGCGCCGAGCACCCGCTCGACGATCGCCTGCAGCTGGCTGCGGTAGTCGCGGAGCCTCGCGCGCACTTCGGGGTGCGTGCGGTGCTCGCGCCACACGATGACGCGGCGCACCGCCGACTCGCCCTGCAGCTCGCGGAGCCTCCCCGTGACGTTGAGCAGCGACTGCGCGGGATCGCCCTCGGCGATCAGCGCTGAGGTGTCGATGGGATCGAGGTCGAGCCGTTCGCCCATCAGCGCGCGCAGCAGATCGGTCTTGCTGGGGAAGTAGTAGAAGAGCAGCCCCTTGGGGACGCCCGCCAGGTCGGCGATCGCCCCTGTCGGGGTGGCGTCGAAGCCGCGCTCGGCGAAGAGGCGCTCGGCCGCATCGAGGATGAGGATCCGGCTCTCCCGGTTTCGGGTCATGTGGGGTCCTCGGGAAAGGCGCGGGGGCGGCCGGCGGTGTCCGGCGCCCCCGTCTCGACGGCGCACGTCAGTGGGGAAGGTACCTCAGTGCGGGAGGGAACGGTCGTGCATGTGCATGGCCGGTCGGATGGCGAGTGCGGCGACGATCGCGGCGACCGCCCCGCCGATCCAGCAGATCCACGCGGCTGCGGAATCCATGCTGGCGAAACCGCCCAGCCACG
This sequence comes from Microbacterium sp., assembly GCF_036566905.1. Classification (GTDB taxonomy): domain Bacteria; phylum Actinomycetota; class Actinomycetes; order Actinomycetales; family Microbacteriaceae; genus Microbacterium. The sequence goes on from NZ_DATCVK010000210.1 coordinate 38,367, forward strand.
GCGCGACGAACAGCACCGCACCGAGCGCCAGCTGCACGTACTCCATCGCCACCATCCCCGGCATCGCGAGGTTCATGACGCCGGCGACGATCAGCAGGATGCCGACGATCAGCATCCATGGCATGGAGGCGCCCATCGGCGGCATGAGCAGCGCTGCCACTGCGGCGACGAGGCCCACGACCACGACGACCCAGTCCTCCCAACGAGTCCACTTGTTCATCGGAATCTCCTCCTTCGGAGACGGTGATGGCTCCCGATCGGGGGTCGACTCCACGCTATTCCTGACTGACCGACCGGTCAAGATCCCTCACGAACACGCCCGCGGCGCTGCGTGCGGCGGCGTCAGACGCGGGCCGGCTGCCAGCCGAGCTCGGGGGCGACGTATTTCGCGAACGAGTCGATCATGCGCAGGTTGAACTCCACGCCGAGCTGGCTCGGGATGGTGAGCATCAGGGTGTCGGCCGAGGCGATGGCCGCGTCCTCCTTCAGCTGCTGAACGAGTTCGTCGGGCTCACCGGCGTAGGTCTTGCCGAATGTGGAGCGGATGCCGTCGATGACGCCGATCTGGTCGCCGTCCTGGCGCCCGCCGAAGTACATCCGCTCCTCGGCGGTCGTGATCGGGAAGATCGAGCGACTCACCGACACGCGCGGTTCGCCCGGATGGCCCGCGTCCCGCCACGCGGCCCGGAAGCCGTCGATCTGCTCGGCCTGGAGGATGTCGAACGGTCGTCCGTCCGCGGAGGTGAGCAGCGTCGACGACATGAGGTTCACGCCCGTACGGCCCGCCCACTCGGCGGAGTCGCGGTTGCCGGCGCCCCACCACACGCGAGAGCGGAGCCCGGGGGAGTGCGGCTCGATGCGCTGCACTCCGGTGCCCCCGCCGAACGGCGACGAGGCGTCGCGCTCTGCGAGGCCCTCGCCCTCGATCGCGCGCAGGAAGAGGTCGAAGTGCTCCCGGGCGATGTCGGCGCCCCGGGGGTCGCCCGATCCGGTGTACCCGAACGCCTCGTAGCCGCGCACGACGGTCTCGGGTGAGCCGCGGCTCACGCCGAGCGCGAGCCGGCCGTCCGAGATGAGGTCCACGGCGGCGGCCTCCTCGGCGAGGTACAGCGGATTCTCGTAGCGCATGTCGATCACGCCGGTTCCGACCTCGATGGTGCGGGTGCGCGCCGCGATGGCGGCGAGCAGGGGCATCGGCGACGCCTGCTGACGAGCGAAGTGGTGGACGCGGAAGTAGGCGCCGTTCACACCGAGTTCGTCCATGCCCTGGGCGAGGTCGATCGCCTGCAGCATCGAGTCGGCTGCAGTGAGCTGCCGCCCGCCGCCCAGCGGGCCGTAGTGTCCGAACGAGAGGGTGCCGAATCGCTGCATGTCGACTGCAACGGTACGCGCGCAGCATCCATTCCGGTGAATGCACTGCCGCTGCTTCGCGCCCCGTGGGTGATGAGGCGTCACGGGGGAAGGGTGTCGGCACCTCGTGGTTGCCTGGATCTCAAACCGGAAAGTCGGAAGGACGAAGCATGGCACATCTCCTGGTGTTCGAATTCCCCTCGGCGGGGCCGTTCGGCGCTGACGCGGTCGCAGCGTTCGGCGAGCTCGCTCGCGACATCGCGGGTGAGAAGGGCCTCGTGTTCAAGGTGTGGACCGAGGATGCCGAGACGGGCATCGCCGGCGGCGCCTACCTCTTCGAGACGAAGGAGGACGCCGATCGCTACCTCGCGTTCCACAGCGAACGGCTGCGCAGTGTCGGTGTGACCGACATCGACGCGAGAAGCTACGGCGTCAACGAAGGTCTCTCGGCGATCACGGGCATTCCGCCGCGCTGAGCGGCGCGGGTGGCCGGCGGCGGTCGCACTCGCGTGACCCCCTGTCCGTCCGCGGCCGGGCGTGCCTACGATGGCGGCACAGAAGATCATGCGGGGGGATGCCGCGGCGAGAGGAGGCACGTCATGGTTCAGGTCCGTGTGGCGGGCGTCGCCCTCGACGCCTCGGGGCAGCACGTGCTGCTGCTCAAGCCGGTGGATCAGATCCCGGGCGACGGACTCGTCCTGCCGATCTGGATCGGACAGCTCGAGGCGACCTCGATCCTCGTCGCGGTCGAGAACGCGGATGTGCCGCGCCCGCTCGCGCACGACCTGATGGGTCTGATGCTCGCCGCGCTCGATGCGTCGGCGACGAGGGTGGAGGTGACCCGCATCGAAGACGGCACCTTCTTCGCCGAGATCACGATCTCCACCGCGCTCGGTGATCGCATCGTCGATGCCCGGCCGTCGGATGCCATCGCGCTCGCCTCGCGTGTGGCGGCGCCGATGTGGGTGGCGGACGAGGTCCTCGCCGAGGCCGGCGTTCCCGATGTGCTCACCGAGACCGATGCGTCGGAGCGTCTCGACGAGTTCAAGCGCTTCCTCGACGAGGTCGAGCCCGAGGACTTCGAGAGCTGAGAATCTCCGCGGTCCCCATGTATCTGGGAGATCGCAGTCTGCTCATTGGTGGGGTGGCCCGCGCCCGACGCGCGGGCGCGTGACGGAGTCGTGCTGACGATCCGTCGCGCACGCTTCATCGAAAGGCATCCCACTCCATGTCGCTCAATGATCTGGCCATCGACGTCCCCCGTGCCGCGATCCGCGCCGCCGCCGGCGAACTGCGCACCGCGCTCGGCGCCCGCGTGCTGTTCCCGGGTGACGCCGGCTTCGACGCCGCGCGCACTCCGTGGAACGTCGCCGTGGCGCAGCATCCGTTCGCCGTCGCCCTTCCCGAATCGGCCGAGGACGTCGTCGACGTCGTGCGTGCCGCGACCCTGTCCGGGCTCCGTGTGGCGCCGCAGTCGACCGGCCATGCTGCTGGGGCGCTCGCCGACACGGATCTCGCGCACACCGTGCTGGTCTCGCTGAAGGGCCTCCGCGGCGTCGAGATCGACCCAGGGGCCCGCACTGCGCGCGTGCTCGGCGGCTCGCTCTGGAACGATGTGCTCGAGGCGGCCGCGCCTCACGGGCTCACCGCGCTGCACGGCAGCGCCGGCGACGTCTCGGTCGTCGGATACATGCTCAGCGGCGGGCTCTCGTTCTACGCCCGCGCGCACGGCCTCGCCGTCAATGCGGTGCGCGCCGTCGAGGTCGTGACGGCCGACGGCACGCTCGTGCGGGCGAGCGAGGACGAGCACCCCGACCTGTTCTGGGCGCTGCGCGGCGGCTCCGGATCGTTCGGCGTCGTCGTCGCCATCGAGATCGACCTGCTGCCCGTCGCCGACGTCTTCGCGGGCATGCTGCTGTGGGACGCATCGCGCGCCGCCGAGGTCTCGCATGCGTGGGCGCAGTGGACGCGCTCCGCGCCCGAGACCGCCACCACCGCACTGCGGATCATGAACTTCCCGCCGCTGCCGCAGCTTCCGCCCTTCCTGTCGGGGCGGTCGGTGGTCGTGATCGACGGGGCGATCGACGAGACGGATGCCGCGGCATCCGCTCTGCTCGCGCCGCTGCGGGCGCTGCTGCCCGAGATCGACACGTTCGCCCGCATCCCCGCGCCTGCGCTCGTCGGCGTCCACATGGACCCGCCGGAGCCGACGCCGTCGCTGACGTGGCACGCGATGCTCGACTCGTTCCCGGCGGACGCCGTGGACGCGTTCGTCGGGGCGGCCGGGACTCCGGGGATCTTCGTTCAGGAAATGCGTCACCTCGGTGGCGCCGTGACCCGACAGCCGGCCGGGGGCGGCGCGATCGCGGCACTCGAGGGGGACTACCTCGTGCACTCGATCGCGATGGTGCCGGTGCCCGAGGCGGACCCCTCCGCCACGGCGGCCGTCCGCGCCGGAGTTGCCGCCCTCGAGCCGTGGCACGCCGACGCACTCGCGCTGACGTTCATCGACGCGCCCGGCGCCGACCGTGCCCTCGCCTTCGGGCCGGCGTGGGCCCGCCTGCGTCAGCTCAAGCTCGCGTACGACCCGGCCAACCTGTTCGCGGCGGCGCGCCCGGTCTGATCGGGTCGGGCCGCCGCGAGCGGGGCGGTTCAGGCCTCCGGTCGGGCTGCTTGGCTCAGGCAGCTCCGCTGCGGACCGCGGCGGCGACATCCGCCGGGGAGCCCTGCCAGGGCGCACCGTGCCCGGGAAGAACCCACGATGCCGAGATGCCCGCAAGCCGATCGAGCGACGCGGACGCCTCGTCGAGGTCATCGGTGAAGGGCGCCGGCTGCATGCCCTCGTGACCGGTGAGCACGTGGCGCGTCGTGAGCGCGTCGCCCACGAACACCGCGTCGACGAGGGGCACGTGCACCGCGATGCTGCCGGGGGAGTGTCCGGGCATCCCGACGACCACCGGGGAGCCGGGCAGGTCGAGCACGTCGCCGTCGTGCACCTCCACCACTTCGGACACATACGTCGTGGGCATGGCGCGCTTGCGCAGCGCGTACCCGAAGAAGCCCAGCGCCGGGCCGAGCTTCATCGGGCCTGCGGCGACCTTCGGCTTCTCGCCGGTGCGTGCGCGCTCGGCATCGGCCTCGTGCACGTAGACGGGCACGCCGTGGTCGCGGCGCAGGCGCTCGGCGAACCCGATGTGATCGCTGTCGCCGTGGGTGAGGACGACGCCCTTCACGTCGGCGGGCGTCAGGCCCAGCGTGTCGAGCTCGCGCACGAGATCCTTCCAGTGACCGGGAAGGCCCGCGTCGACGACGGTGACCCCGTCGTCGGTGACGACGAGATAGGCGGCGACGATGTCGTTGCCGATGCGGTGCAGGTGCGGTGCGAGCTTCATGGCGCATCCTTCGGGGAGTGGGGGGTGTCCGGGGTTGGCAAGGCTACGATACGTAGCTATCATGGCTAATGTCAATAGCCATCGAGGGGATGCCGCATGCCGACGCCGGAACGCACGTCCTACGCCGAGATCATCGCCGCAGCGCGCGATCTCCTCGAGGAGTCCGGGCCCGCGGGGCTCACGATGCAGCGGGTCGCGGAGCGCGTGGGCGTGCGCGCACCGTCGCTCTACAAGCGGGTCCGCGACCGCGACGCGCTCATCGAGGCCGTGGCCGCGGCGACCGTGGACGACCTGACAGCGCGGCTCGAGGCATCCGATCACTCCATCGAAGGGCTCGCCCGCGCGTACCGCACCCTGGCGCGGAGCCGGCCGGAGGGGTTCCGCCTGATGTTCGCCACAGCGGCGCCGCCGGAGCTGCTCGCCCGTGCGGGCCTCACCATCGTGGACAGCGCGGCCGCGATCGCCGGCGAGACCCACGCGCTGGACGCGGCGCGCCTGGTGACCGCGTGGGCGACAGGGTTCATCCACATGGAGCTTGCCGGAGCCTTCCGGCTCGGCGGCGACGTGGACGCCGCCTTCGAATACGGGCTCGTCGCGTTGCGGCGAGGACTCGGCGGCTGATGGTCGTCGAGTCCTCGCTGGACGGCCGCAACAGTGGTCGCGGCCGCCGCGATCGGTCGCTCAGCCCGTGGTCGTACGGGTACGGTGCACCGTGAGGCTCGCGGGGCCGACCATCTCCGACGAGACCAGCTCGAGCTGCTGCGGATCGGGGAACAGTCGCCTGCCGGCCGCGACCGCGAGGGGGAAGGCGATGAGGCGGTATTCGTCCACGAGGTCCGACGCCTGCAGTTCGCCGACCACCGACCCGCTGCCGATGACGACCACGTCGCGCGTCGCGATGGTGGCCGCGACCCAATCGGTGAGCGGGCCGGCGATGGCGCGCGAGTTCGTCCAGGCTGCGGCAGGCAGTGGCCGGCTCGTCGCCACGGCCTTCTCGGCACGGTTCATGGCCTGCGCGAAGGGCGTGTCGCGGGGCGGCCAGAGCTCGGCGAAGTGGTCCCACGTCCGGCGCCCGAACAGCAGCACGCCGGTCTCGAGCATGTCGCCGAGCCGGAATTTGTCGCCGGCGACGCCCTCGGGCCCGAAGCGCATCGCCCATCCGCCGAACGGCGTGCCGTCGCTGCCGTCCGGATCCTCCACCACGCCATCGAGCGTGATGTACTGCACGACGATCAGTCGTCCCATGCTGTCCTCCTCGTGAATCGGGTTCACCAGGACATACGAACGGCGGGACGCGAACTCATCTCTCGGCGGTGAGCTGGTTCTCGAAGAGGGCGAACAGCCGGGGATCCTGATAGACGAGGACATGCCGGATCGCACCGGTCCCGTCGCCGTCGAAGAGCTGCACCGTGTGCGGTTCGGGCCCCACCGGGCCGAGTCGATAGAGCAGGATGCCGGGCTGCCCGTTCGCCGACATCGCCCGCGTCGTCCAGCCTGTCCCCCTCCGGAGGAAGAAGTCGGCCATGAATGCGCGATAGGTCTCGCGACCGCGCGACCACGCAGGAACGGGTGGCATCTCGAAGACGAGGTCGTCGGTCACGAGGGACGCGAGGGCTGCGACATCCGCCTGTTCGATCGCTCGCGCGTACCGCTCGACGGCCGCCGGCGCCAGTGAGTGCGGGCGCTGCGTCCCGGCGGCGATCGCCGCCCGCGCCCGCTGGAGAGCGGAGTTCGCGGAGGCGACCGACACCTCGAGAGTCGCCGCGGTCTCAGCCGCCGAGAGTCCGACGATGTCGCGCAGGACGAACGCGCCGCGCTGCAGCGGCGAGAGGGACTGGAGCATCGCGGTGACCGCGAGGCGCACATCGCTGCGCCGCTCCGCCGTCTGCTCCACGTCGGAGGCGGCGAGCCAGCCGGTCGGAGCGGGGATCAGCCAAGGTACATCGAGGGACGGCACGAGCGGCGCACCGACCTCGATCCCGGGTTCCCGCAGATCCCTCGGCAGCGGCCGGCGCGGCGCCTCGCGCAGCCGGTCGAGGCACACGTTGCGTGCGATGCGATACGCCCACGTCGTCAGGCTGGCGCGCGCCGGATCGAAGCTGTCGCGTGCGCGCCAGATGCGCTCCATCGCGTCCTGCACGGCGTCTTCCGCTTCGAACGCCGAGCCGAGCATCTGGTAGCAGAACGCCAGCAGACGACGGCGGATGCCGGCGAGATCGCCGTCGTCGATCGCAGCCACACCGTGAGCTTAGGGCCGGGGCCGAGGGGGCGCCGGTCTCGAAGCCCGATCGACCACGGAAACTCGGGAAAAGGCTTGCCGACGTCGAGCAGACGTGGCAATCTGCTCATGGCAAACGCTATCCATTCGACATCGGAGTGGACTCACGCGAGCGAAGATGCGAGCGGAGGCCTCGAGGAAAGGGCACGACGCGATGCTGCGTACAACGAAGCACACCACCACGAACCGCGGACGGAGGGGGATCGGCGTTGTCGTCGCCACGGCGATCGGCCTTTCCGCGCTCGCCGCCGTACCGACGAGCGCAGCTGCCGCAGAAGCGCCGACGGTTCCTCAGATCGTCGAATCGGTCAGCCCCGAGGGCTTCCGGCATCCGGGCATCGGCGTCACGGCCGTTCAGCTGCGCAACGTCCAGGAGCAGCTCGCGGCGGGTGCTGAGCCCTGGACGAGCTACTACGCGGCGATGGCCCAGACCAAGTACGCCTCCCGGACCTACGTCGCCCAGAACCAGGGCGCCACGGACGAGCAGCCGAAGGACGACTCCTACAACGAGGTCGCGATGCGCTCCCGCGCGCATGACGACAGCCTCGGCGCGCTCACCCAGGCGGTGATGTACGCGGCGACCGGCGAGGAGGTGTACCGCGCGAACGCGCTGCACGTGCTGCGCACCTGGAGCAGTCTCGACCCCGCCGCGTACGCCTACTTCGCGGATGCCCACATTCACACCGGCGTTCCGCTGTACTACTTCGTGACCGCGGCGGAGATCGTCCGCGCCACCGAGCCGGCGAACGACACGCTCGACGGATACGACCTGCGCTGGACCGAGCGTGATCAGCAGCGAGCCGAGGACAACCTCGTCCGCCCCACTCTCGAGACGTTCCTGTTCTCGCAGAATCGCCTGTGGAACCAGCACACCTACGGCGTGCTCGGCATGATCGCCGCCGCGATCTTCCTCGACGACGCGCAACTCTACGCGGAGCGCGTCGAGTGGTTCTCGGTGAACTCGACCTACGAGAGCGAGCACACGATCAACGGCGGAGACGTGAACGGGGGACTGGCCTCGCTCATCCGGTCGATCAGCGCCGATGACCCGATCAACCCCTACGGTGAGGATTTCGTCGAGCTCCTCGAGATGGCGCGGGATCAGGCGCATGCTGAGGGCGACATCACGACGCTGAGCGCGGCCGCGCGCATCGTCAACAACCAGGGCACGCGCCTCGACCCGGTCGCGGGCACCATCTCCACGGCCGAGGACGCCGTCTCGCCGTACGGCTTCCTCGACGATCGGCTTCTCAAGGGCGCCGACGCCTTCGCCGAGTTCATGATGGGCGGCGAGCCGCCCTTCGTCGACACGTCGGGGGGCGCCAGCACGCTGTCGCAGGCCTATCGGGGGCGCCTCCGCGACCTCATGAGCGACCTGTACTACCAGTACACCTACATCGAGGGCGTCGACGTCGAAGCGGAGGCACCCCACCTCGCGCTGCTGCACGAGCAGTCCGACGGTCCGCTGTACTACTACGGGTCCGCGATCGAGAACTTCTGGAACCCTCGTGGCTCCGACTTCACGGACTCCGAGTCGTGGCTCGCCTTCCCGTCGGAGCTGGCGGCTCAGGACGTGGAGGTGCCGCAGACGGCCTCATCGGCGGAAGTCTCCCCTGTGAAGTACGGCTTCGGCGTGGGACGGGGCACCAAACTCCTGACCGACGACGACGGCGCGGAGATCGCACGCCTCAACCCGAACCGCGGGGACGCGGTCGTCGCCATCCGCCGGATGGTGTGGAGCACGGGCGCGACATCGCTCGTCGGCATCCGCGTGCGCACCCAGGAGCAGGCGACGCTGCAGGCCTCCGCGACAGCGACCTCCGAGCCGTTCGCGGCGATCGCCCTGCCCGACACGAAGGGAGAGTGGACGACGGTCTGGGCGGATGTCGGGCAGGCGGTCGCGGCGGGCAAGGCCGTCGGGCAGCACATCGTCTTCCTGCGCGCGCTCGACTCGAAGTCGCCGGTCGATGTCGGGGGCGTCGTCGCCGACGCCGCCCGCACCATCACGCCGCCGGTCTTCGCCGACGGACGACACCTCACGTTCGTCGCGGTCGCCGGTGAGCCGATCGCGCGGCCGATCACGGTGACGGATGCCGATTCCGACCGTGCGCTGTCGCTGCAGGGCGCGCCGCGCGCAGCGGGCATCAGCGCCGACGGCGTGTTCACCTGGACCCCGGCCTCCGCGGGCGAGGAGCAGCTCCTCGTCGTCGCCGCTGACGGAGTGGCGACGACCACCCTGTCCGTCGCGGTGACCGTCGCGGCGGACCGCGACGGGGCCATCGCCGAGACGCTGGACGGTCTGGAAGATTCCGCGCAGTACACGACGGTGAGCTGGGCAGTTGTCGCGGCAGCCCTGTCGGCCGCACGCGCGGGTCTCGCCGCCGACGCTCCCACGTTCGCGGCGCTCCTCGAGGACCTCCGGCTCGCGGTGGCGCAGCTGGATCTGCTCAATCCCCGACTCGACGACGGAACGCTGGACTACTCGCTGACGGTGACCTCGCCCGAGCTATCGCAGACGACGCTGCTCGCGCTCGTGGACGGGTCGAACCAGACCACCTGGGGGGATCGCCGCGACAACTCCGTCGAGCTCGACTTCGGGGCGGGGTACCGTGTGCAGGCCGATCGCTTCGGTCTGCTGGCACGCGACACCTTCGCCAATCGCTCGGAGGGAACCAACGTGTACGGCTCGAACGACGCCGTCTCGTGGACGCTTCTCACGGAGCATCCGAACGAGGGCAGCGACGCCGGCGTCGAGTACATCGACGTGCGCGACGAGGTGCAGGCCGAGCGCTACCGCTACCTCCGGCTGCAGATCGACGAACCCGGAGCGCCGACCGACCCCGCGTACCCGGGTATCTGGACCCAGGCGGACTTCCGCATCGACGGCGTGCGCACGGAGGTGACCATCGAGGACCAGCTCGCCGAGGCGAGAGCCACCGATCTGTCGGGATACTCACGCGCCTCTGTCGTGCTCTTCGAGCGGGAACTCGACGCCGTGACCACGGCGGCCGGGGAGCCGGACGCTGACACGGTCGCGCTCGTCGCGCGGCTGCACGAAGCGTGGGATCTGCTCGGCGAACCGCCTTTCGACACGGTCGACGTCGTGACCAGCTGGGTGACGGCGAGCACGCGCTCGTGGGACGGCAAGCGAGACGCCGCCGCCAACGGCTGGGCGATGTTCGACGGCGATCTCGCCACCTTCACCGACACGACCGGAGCGTCGGGCTGGGTGAGCGTGGTGCCCACCGATGGGCGTGAGCTCACTGTCGAGGGCGTGCGCTTCGCACCTCGCGCCACGTTCACGTCACGGGCTCAGGGGATTCAGTTCCAGGGGTCATCCGACGGCGGCGTGACGTGGACGACGTTCGCGACCGTCACCGGCGCGACGGACGGCTGGAACCGGATCGACCTCAGTGCTCCCGTGTCGACCACCGCCGTCCGGGTATTCGCGACGTCGGGGAACACGAATCTGGCAGAGGTGGAACTGATCTCGAGCACGGCGGATCGAAGCGCGCTCGTCCTGTCCCTCGACGAGACGAAGGACCTGACGCGAGCCGAATGGACGCCCGGCTCCTGGGCCGGGTACGCCGAGGCGCGAGCAGTCGCGCAGACCTTGGTGGATGCCGCTGAGACCGACCAGGCCGTGATCGATGCCGCCGCCGCGGCGCTCGCCGCCGCGATCGACGGGCTCGAGCGAGCCGCCTGATACGCGTCTCGACGACGTCCGGCCCCGGTGCGGGATGCACCGGGGCCGGACGCGCGTGTGCCTGTGCTCCGGCTGCGATGTGCGGCGCGGACAGCTCACCTGACGGCTCTCCGATCGTCGGTCGAGGCCGGTGTCCAAAAATCTGGATAGCGTTACCTCATCAACCGGATCGGGGAGAAGCATGTCGAAATCCGATAAACCCGCCACGCTCGCCGACGTCGCTCGGCTGGCGGGAGTGTCGGTCCCGGCAGCCTCGCGCGCGCTCAACGGTGGCGTTCGAGGCCGGCAGAGCGGCTCGGCGGAGCTTCGGAGCCGTGTGGAGGAAGCGGCACGCACGCTGGGCTACTCCGTCAGCCCCGCCGCCCAGACCATGAAGGGCGGCCGCTCGCGGACAGTGGCCTTCATCGTCGGCGACATCGACGACTTCGGATCGGCCACGATGATCTCCGGCGTGATGCACGCTGCCGAGGAGCGAGGCATCTCCGTCGCCGTGCGCACCACCCGCGATGAGCCCGCACGCGAACTCGAGATCCTCACGCAGCTCCGCGGCGAGCGTCATCTCGCCGTGGTGATGGCGACCAGCCGGACGACCGACTCCGCGCGGGAGGCCTCGGTCAAGGAGCAGCTGATGGTGCTGCGCGACCATGGCGCGAGGATCGTCGTCATCGGCGACAACGACCTGGGCTTTCCCACCGTCACCGTGGACAACCGTCGCGCGGCGAGCCTGCTCGCCGAGGGACTCGCCCGAGCCGGTCAGCGTCGTTTCGCGATCGTGTCGGGGCCGGACGGCGAGATCACCGCCCTCGAGCGGGTCGGCGGTTTCGTCGAGGGCCTCGCGGCGCAGGGCATCGTGATCGACGAGCGGGACATCGTTCACACCGAGTTCTCACGCGACGGCGGCTACCGCGCCGCGGATCTGCTGGGCGACCGCATCGGCGATCTGGACGTCATCGCCGCGATGAGCGATGCGATGGCCGTCGGGGTCATCGCGCGGCTCCGCGAGCTGGCGCCGGATCTCCTCGCCGACATCGAAGTGACCGGCTTCGACCATGTGCCCATGCTGGGCGACGTCCTCCCTGAGTTCAGCACGGTCGAGGTGCCGCTGGAAGAGTTCGGCGGCGCAGCACTCGGTCTGGTGCTGGACGAGCATCCGGCCGGGGTGGAGGAGATCGCCCTCACGGCGACGCCTATCCTGCACGGGGCACCGCTTATCACGGCCTGACCGCATCCCGCGATCCGGCCCTCCGGAGTGCGCCCGCGCCCGCGGCCGCGGTGGAAAGCGCTTTCGATTCAGGGTGGCAAACGTTGTCCACTTTGCGGTACTCTCTCCGAGACGGAAACGTTCCAGCACGAATCAAGGGAGATCACATGCACAACGCAACGACGCGGGCGGGAGTGCGTGCCCGCACGGGCCGCCGCTCGCCATGGATCGCCGGCGCAGCCGGCATCGCCGTGGCCGCTCTGGCACTCGCGGGCTGCAGCAGCTCGGGCGACGACGGCGGCGACGCAGCGACGGAGAAGACGACGATCCGCTTCCTCTACGCCACCGGCGATGAGACCTGGAACGCGGTGGTCGACACCGTCGTCGAGGCCTTCAACGAGCAGAGCGACACGACGACGGTGCAGCTCGACCCGCTTCCGGCCGGCAGCGACTACGCCACAGCGCTCAAGACGATGGACGCCACCGGCAACTGGCCCGCGGTCGTCGACATGCGCGACACGCTCACCTACGTGGATGCCGGAAAGCTCGCTCCGATTCCCGAATCCGTGACGGAGCTCATCGAGCCCGAGGCGGTCGGGACCGCGTCCGACGGAAACGTCTACACCGTGCCGTACAGCGCCCTGAACGGCGAGATCGGCCTCAACATCGTCTACAACAAGGACTACTTCGAGGAGAACGACCTCGAAGTCCCCGAGACGTACGACGACTTCCTGGATCTGATGGCCGACATCGCCGCGAACGGAGAGGCTCCGCTGGCCACCGCGGCGGCCGAGGTGTGGCCGAGCGACCAGCTCTGGAAGCAGCTCGCCGCGCCCTACTTCGCCGAGTGGGGCGACCAGGGCGGGTTCTGGACGGCGGCCCAGAACGGCGACGCGACGATCGAAGACCTTCGCGAGCCGCTCCAGGAGCTCCTCGACATCACGAACGAGTACGTGCTCGACGGCTGGCAGTCGACCGCCGACGCGCAGACGACCACACTGCTCGTGAACGACATGGCGGTGATGGCCACGTCGTCCGCCGGCATCGGGCGGCTGAACGACATCAACAAGGTCGATGCCGACTTCAACGCCGGGCTGTTCATCATCCCGGCCGAGGACGGCTCCCTCAACGTGCTGAAGAACGCCGTGAACGGCGACACCGCCGGCGGGCTCGCGATCTCGGCGCAGGCGGCCGAGGACGACGACGAGTACGCGTCGGCGACGGAGTTCCTCGAGTTCTTCTATCAGGTCGACACGGCGAACCTCATGGAGGAGAACGGCTGGCTCGCGCCCAACATCGTGGCCGCCGACGAGGTCGAGCGGAACACGTCGATCCCGGGTGCGGCGGACTACTTCGCCCTGCTCGAGAACCCGAACCTCGTCTGGTACGAGAACGTCTCGGCGCTGTCGACCTTCAGCGCGTTCAACACGTTCTTCCGTCAGGCGCGCATCGAGATGCAGGACGGCCAGTCCTCGATCGACGACACCATCGCCAAGGTCCAGGCCGAGTTCGACAAGACGGTCGCCGCAGGCTGACCCACACGTGACGCGGTGCCCGGGCGACGCCCGGGCACCGCGATCCGGGAGCCGAGGAGGCCTCCATGACTGATCAGAGTGCACTGCAAGGGCAGACCCAGGTGGTCGGCACGGCAGTCCGCCTCACCGGAGAGGGCCCGCTCGACGGAGCGCCCGCGGGCGCCGCCGACGACGTCCCCTTCGTTCCACGCGGTCCCGACACCGAGAAACGGCGCACGCGGCGCTTCCGCTCGGTGCGCTGGGCCATGCTCGGCTTCATCGCACCCGCGCTCGTCATCTACCTGCTGATGGTGATCATCCCCTCGCTGCAGTCGCTCCAGCTCAGCTTCACCGACTGGGACGGCATCAGCCCCGACTACGCCTACGTCGGAACGCGCAACTACGAAGAGATCCTGGCGAGCGGCCGGTTCTGGAACGCGGTCAAGAACACCCTCATCCTGGGGCTCGGCTCGGCCGTGATCATCAATGCGATCTCGCTCGGCGTCGCACTCATGCTCGACAAGGTCGGGCGGTGGCAGGGCCTGTTCCGCACGGCCGTCTACCTTCCCTCGCTCGTGAGCGCCTTCATCCTCGCGACGATCTGGAAGTACCTGCTCAACTACAACTTCGGCGCGGTCAACATGTTCCTGCGCGACATCGGCCTGCCGGACTGGGCGCGCGACTGGCTGGGCGACAGCACGATCGTGGTGGGGGTCATCCTCTTCATCACGTGCTTCACCCTCGGCGGCAACACGACGCTCATCTACCTCGCCAACCTGCAGTCGGTGCCGCAGGACCTCATCGAAGCCGCCCGCATCGACGGCGCCAACAGCCGCCAGGTGTTCCGCCACGTGACATGGCCGATGCTGGCGGGTGCGGTGACGGTCAATATGACGCTGGCCATGATCGCCGGGTGGACCATCTTCGATCAGGTCATGGTGCTCACCTCCGGCGGCCCGGGGTTCGTGAGCGAGACCATGGCGTTCTTCATCTACAAGGTCGGGTTCGGCGAGTACCGGGCGGGATTCGGCAGCGCCGCCGCCATCGTGCTGTTCCTGGTGGTCATCGTCAGCACCGTCGCGGCCAACGCCTACATGCGCAAGAGGGAGATCCAGGCATGAGCACCGAGACCGAGCTGCTCGTCACCCCGAAGCAGAGCCCCGCGCGTCGCCGGCCGAAGCGCAAGAAGCTGACCGTCGGCCAGATCGTCGTGATGGTCGTGCTCGCAGTGCTGGTGCTGATCGTCGCGAGTCCGGTGATCTATGCGCTGCTGAACTCGTTCCGTTCGTATGCCGAGATCACGATGGACCCGATGGGGCTTCCCACGCAGTTCACGCTGGACAACTACATCCAGCTGTTCCAGCAGACCGATTACGGCGAGGCGCTGGTCAACACCCTCATCATCACCGTCGCGACCGTCGTGCTGCTCATCGCGATCGTGCCCATGGCCGCGTACGGCATCGAACGTGTCGGGGGCCGCACCTCGCGCCTCATGTACATCCTGTTCATCGCCGGCCTCATGATCCCGTTCCAGGTGCGGATGATCCCGCTCGTCAAGGGATTCGACGACGTCGGGCTCTACAGCACCCTGACCAGCGTCGTCCTGGTGCATCTCGGAGGAGCGGCGAGCTTCGGCATCCTGCTGTACTGCAGCTTCATCAAGGGCATCCCGATCGAAGTGGAGGAAGCGGCGAACATGGACGGCGCCGGGCGTCTGCGGACCTTCTGGTCGATCGTGTTCCCGATGCTGCTGCCAGTGACCTCGGCGTTCGTCATCATCCAGGCGCTCGGGCTCTGGAACGACTTCTTCATCCCGCTGGTCTTCCTCGACTCATCGTCGGCCGGCACGATCAACGTCGCGATCAACCGCATGGTGGGCCTGCTCACGTCCCAGTGGCAGCTCATCTACACCGGAGCGATCCTCGCGATCATCCCGTCGGTGGCGATCTTTGCGGCCTTCCAGCGCTACTTCATCAAGGGCATGTCCGTCGGGGCGGTGAAGGGATGACCGCCCAGACCCCGTCGAAGCCCGTCAGCGCCCTCGGCCGCCTTCGCGGGCTCGCCGCGCTCGAGGGTCCGCTGGCCACGACGGTGCTGACGGTCTTCCAGTACTTCCTGGTGTCCGTCTCGTTCTGGGGATGCCTCGTCCCGGCGTTCGCCTTCCTGGCGCTGGTCGGCTGGCAGCCGACGCACGTGGCGCTGTGGCTCGGTGCCCTTTCGCTGCTCCCGGTCGTTCCGGCGGTGTACGCGCTGCTGAGGAGCTCGCGGCGGCTGCTCGCCGAGCGAGAGGAGGCGCGCGCCGGGCGCGTCTTCTGGACATCGTTCGCCCAGGCGTGCCGCGCCCTGGCGTGGGCCGCGCTCGCCGTCGGCGTCCTGGCGCTGCTGCTCGCATACGACGTCACTCTTTTCGGAGCCTCCGACGCCATGCTGCTGTTCGCAGTCGGCGCCGCCGTCGTCGTCCTGGTCCTGGTGATCGGTGTCTGCGCGGTCGCCGCAACGCGGTCCGAACACAAGCCGATCGATGTCACCACGGCCGCCGTCAAGGCGATCGCACGTCGGCCCCACGTGGCACTGAGCTGGCTGCTGCTGGTCGGGCTCGGCATCGGCGCGATGACGCTCCCGCTCGTCGGCTCAGTGCTGGCGATGTTCCTCCCCGCCCTGCTGGGGGTCGGCATCCACATCTGCAACGACGCCCTGCGGCTTCCGCTGAACGACGAGACGAGAAAGATTCCGTGACCGACACCGCCCCGCAGCCCATCGACCTCGATGCCCCTCCGGAGGAAGACCACGAGGACGCAGCTCTCACCACGTACCGTGCCCGGGTCGGCGCGTTCGAACTCCATTGGTCGGTCGACGCCCCCCTGTCGGTGGTGATGACCTCGTCGACCCACGCGGGCCGCGCGGGGGTCGGACTCATCGAGGTGCTCACGTCGACAGAGCAGCGCGGCCGCACGAGCCAGGCCTACTGGCGATCGGCGGTCGGTGAGCGGTTGCGGGTGCAGGGCTCGCACATCGCCTCCGACGGGGATGCCGCGCGAGCCGTCATCGTGCAGACCGATGCAGTGAGCGGGCTCGAAGTGCGCTCGACCGTCACTGCTCCGCGAGGGACGACGGCACTGCGGATCGAGAGCGTGGTGCGCAACGCGGGACGCGAACCGGTCGTGCTGACGGCGGTCTCCTCGGCCACGATCGGCATCGGCCGATCCCGCTCCGACCTCGACCGGGTCATCTGGGGGAGCGCGGCGAGCGAATGGCTCGCCGAAGACCGATGGCGCGAGACCCCCGTGCGGGAGCTGCTTCCCGACATCTCGCTGCCGTTCCATCGCCAGGACGGGCGCGGTCACGCCGGCGTCACGAGCCACGGGGCATGGTCGAGCGGCGAGCACCTGCCGTGCGGGTATCTCGTGCGCGGCGACGGCGAGGCGCTGGCCTGGCAGATCGAGACCAGCGCAGGCTGGCACGCCGATCTGTCGCAGACCCGCAACGGCGGCGTGCTGTCGCTCCTGGGTCCGACCGACCTGGAGCACCAGTTCGCCCACGAACTGCTTCCCGGGGAGAGCTTCACCGCCGTGCCCGTCGCCATCGCCGCCTCAGCCGACGCCCGCGACGGCGTGATCGCCGAACTGACGCGCTACCGCCGCTGGCTTCGCCGTGATGCCGCAGGCGAGGCGCTTCCGGTCGTCTACAACGACTTCATGAACACGCTCATGGGCCAGCCGACGACCGAGAAGTTGCGGCCGCTGATCCGTGGCGCCGCCGCGGCAGGCGCCGAGGTGTTCTGCATCGACGCGGGATGGTTCGCCGATCCCGCGATCGGCGACTGGTGGTCCACCGTCGGGGAGTGGCGTGAAGCGACCACCCGCTTCGGCGAGGGAGGCCTGCGCCGTGTCATCGACGAGATCCACCGACAGGGGATGTCGTCCGGACTCTGGCTCGAGCCCGAGGTCGTCGGCGTCGACAGCCCGGCAGCCGCCCGGCTTCCCGACGAGGCCTTCTTCCAGCGGTTCGGCCGGCGGGTGCAGGAGGATCGCCGCTACCACCTCGACTTCCGGCATCCTGCCGCCCGCGGCCACGTCGACGCGACCGTGGATCACCTGGTCGAGGAATACGGCATCCGCTATCTGAAACTCGACTACAACATCAACCCGGGCGCCGGCACCGAGCGCAACGCGACCGCGGCAGGCGATGGGATGCTCGCTCACACCCGGGCCTTCCAGGACTGGCTCGTGCGCGTGCAGCAGCGGCATCCGTCGCTGCGGATCGAGAACTGCAGCTCGGGCGCCATGCGCGCCGACTACGCACTGCTCGCGGTCACGCACCTGCAGTCCACGAGCGATCAGCAGGACTTCCGCCTGTACCCGCCGATCGCGGCGGCGGCGCCGGCATCCATCCTTCCCGAGCAGTGCGGCAACTGGGCGTACCCATCGTCCGAGATGAACGACGACGAGACGGCGTTCACGCTCGTGACAGGCCTGAGCGGTCGGCTCTATCTGTCGGGGTTCCTCGAAGAACTGCGTCCCGCCCAGCGCGAGCGGGTCGCCGAGGCCGTGGCGCTGCACAAGACGCTTCGTGACGAGCTCACTGGCGCGACGCCGTTCTGGCCGCTGGGGCTTCCCGCCTGGGACGCGCCGACCGTGTGTCTCGGGCTGCACACCGGCTCGGACGATTTGCTGTTCGTCTGGGATCGGGATGCCGCGCCGGCGGCGTTCACACTGCCCGATGTCGCGGGCGAGGTCGACGTGGTGTTCCCCGCTGCGCCGGCCGAGGGCTCCGCGTGGCGCCTCGCGACCACGCCGGCGGGATTGTCCGTGGCCACACCGGCAGGCCTGGGAGCCCGCGTGCTCAAGGTACGTCGTGGCTGAGCGCGGCTCCATCGTGCCCGGCCGGGTCTTCATCGACGACCGCGGCAGGACGGCGCAGCTGCACGGCATCGGGCTTCAGCGCATCGGCGACCGCTGGTACGCGTGGGGCGAGGACAAGACGGCGGGCGACCGGTTCACCGCGGTCGCCTGCTACTCGTCGATCGACCTCGCCCGCTGGCGGTTCGAAGGTGACGCTCTGACCGCGGCCGAGGGTGACATCGCGCCGGACCGGATCGTCGAGCGCCCGAAGGTGCTGCAGAGACCCGA
Organism: Microbacterium sp.; assembly: GCF_036566905.1. GTDB lineage: Bacteria > Actinomycetota > Actinomycetes > Actinomycetales > Microbacteriaceae > Microbacterium. Next base: position 56,937 of record NZ_DATCVK010000210.1, read on the forward strand.
CGGCAGGTGGGTCATGTTCCTGCACGTCGACAGCGGCGACTACTCCTTCGCGCGCGTCGGCTACGCGGTGTCGGATCGACCCGAAGGGCCATATACGTACGTGCGCAGTGAGCGCCCGCTCGGCAACCTCAGTCGCGACATCGGCGTGTTCCAGCAGGACGGCGTCGGATACCTGCTGTCAGAGGACCGCGAGAACGGGCTCCACATCTATCGCCTGCGTGACGACCACCTCGGCGTCGACTCGATCGTGACGACCGTTCGGCAGCAGGCGAAGCCCGAGATCGGCTACGAGTCGCCCACGGTCGTCCGCTATCGGGGGCGGTACCACCTCTTCGGTTCGGATCTCACCGGATGGAGCATGAACGACAACATGTGCACCAGCGCCGACTCGCTCGCGGGCCCCTGGGCGGATTGGCAGCCGATCGCTCCGCTCGGCGCGCACACGTTCGAATCGCAGGTGAGCGTCGTCGCGCCCGTCGGCGACGGCTTCGTCTACATAGGAGACCGCTGGACACCCGACAACCTGGCCGAATCGCCGGCGGTCTGGCTGCCGTTGCGGTTCGACGACGGGCATCCGCGCCTGCAGTGGCGCGAGGCCTGGAGCATCGAGGAGCTGAACGCATGAGAGCCGCACTGCTGATGAGTCCCGCGCTCGTCCCCTTCGTATTCGGGGACGCCGAGAGGTCACGGCTCGAGGAGATCCTCGAGATCGACACGACGCAGGCGGTGACCTCGATCGCCGATGTCCCGGCGCGATCGGAGGTCGAACTGCTCATCACGGGCTGGGGTGTGACCTCGATCGGCCCCGAAGGCCTCGACGGATTCCCGTCGCTGCGCGCGATCGTGCACTGGGGCGGCGGCGTCGGCTTCCTCGATGCGGAGGCGACCGCACGCGGCATCCTGGTGTCGTCGGCGCGAGCCGCCAACGCGATCCCGGTCGCCGAGTTCAGCGTCGCGATGATCACGCTCGCCGCGAAGGACGCCTTCTGGGCGTCGCGCAGGTACTGCGCCGAGCAGCGGTTCATCGATCGGGAGGCCGAGTTTCCCCGCACCGGGCTCTACCGATCGACCATCGGCATCATCGGCGCCTCCACGATCGGCTCGCTGGTCATCGACAGGCTCGCCGAGGCGGATGTCGACGTTCTGCTCTTCGATCCCTACGCGAGCGTCGAGACCGCCGACCGTATCGGCGCCGAGCTCGTCACCGATCTGCGTGAGCTGGCCGCGCGGAGCGACATCCTGTCGATCCATGCTCCCGAGACGCCGGCGACGATCGGGATGATCTCGGCCGACGTGCTCGCGGCGCTTCCGGACGGGGCGACGGTGATCAACACCGCGCGCGGCGCTCTCATCGATCAGGTGGCACTCGTCGGGCAGCTGCAGCGCGGTCGGCTGCGCGCGATCCTCGACGTCACCGATCCCGACGTCCTCGAGCCGGGGCATCCGCTGTACACCCTGCCCAACGTCTTCCTCACACCTCACCTCGCCGGGTCGATGGGGAGCGAGCTGCGCCGGCTGGGCGAGGCGGCTCTGTCCGAGGTCGAGCGGTTCGCGGCCGGCCGGCCCTTCGACCACCCCATGCAGCCGTGAGCGCGGCCAGCCTGCCGGAGACAGCATCTGTGCCCGATCTCCGAAATCCCATCCTCCGCGGCTTCAACCCGGATCCGTCGATCCTGCGAGTCGGATCGGACTACTACATCGCCACGAGCACGTTCGAGTACCACCCGGCCGTTCGCCTGCATCACTCGACCGACCTCGCGCACTGGTCGACCATCGGCCACGCGCTCGAGGACGGATTCGACCTGCGCGGCATCCCGGACTCGGGAGGCGTGTGGGCGCCCAGCCTGTCATATGCGGACGGCCTGTTCTGGCTGGCGTACTCCGTCGTGCGCACGATGGACGGCGACGACAAGGACATCGACAACTACCTCGTCACGGCGAGCTCGGTGATGGGGCCATGGAGCGAGCCGGTGCACCTCGGCTCCCGTGGCTTCGATTTCTCGTTCTTCCACGACCCCGATGGAACGCACTGGATCGTCGGAGTGCAGTGGGACCACAGGCCCGAGCATCCGTCGTTCTCTGGTCTCGTGCTCGAGCAGTACCTGCCCGACGAGGAGCGGACGGCGGGCGAGACGACCGTGCTCTACCGCGAGGAGGGGCTGGTCGAAGGGCCGAACCTGTACCGCATCGGCGACTGGTACTACCTCCTGATCGCGGCCGGGGGCACCGGCTGGAACCACGGCATCACGCTCGCCCGGTCGCGCGCCTTGCGCGGTCCCTATGAACGTGACCCGCGCGAGGCGGTGCTCACCACCCGTGACGCCCCAGGGCATCCGCTGCAGAAGGCCGGGCACGGCGAGCTCGTCCAGACCCCGGCGGGGGACTGGGTCCTCGTGCATCTCGCCAGCCGGCCCACCCTCCATCTCGGCGAGCGGTACAGCACGCTGGGCCGGGAGACGTGCCTGCAGCGCGTCGAGTTCGACGACGCGGGCTGGCTCCGACTGGTCGGCGGCGGGCATCGCGCCCAGGTGGCGGTCGGGGGGGAGGGCGCCGAGGCCGGGAACGGCTCTGCCCCCGCCCGCCGGGAGTGGGTGGACGACTTCGACGGACCCGTGCTCGACTCCGTCCGCTGGTCGACGCTGCGCGCACCCCTGCCGCCGGCGGTCGCCGATCTCTCGAGGCGGCCCGGATGGCTGGCATTGCGCGGCGGTCATTCGCCGGCGTCCGTCTTCGACCAATCGATGATCCTCACACGCGTGGAGGAGCACGAGGCCGAGATGGAGGTCCTGATCGACGCCGACCCGCGCAGCCCACGCGAGGCGGCGGGGGTCATCGCCTGGTACGACCGCGCCGGATGGATCTGGCTGCAGATCACGCACGACCCCGAGAACGGACGCCACCTCCGCGTGGTGCAGCGGGACGGCGTGAGCATTCGTTCGGCTCCGACCGTCGTCCCCGGCGGGCCGCTCCGTCTGCGCGTCGCGCTCGCCGGCCCGAGACTCACCTTCGCCTGGGCCGAGCAGACAGGAGAGTGGCATGAGGTGCCGGGGATCTTCCCGGCCTGGACGCTGTCGGACGATCACGGCCCGCGGCTGCGCTTCACGGGGCTCTTCCTGGGCGTGCGCGCCGATGACCTCGATGGCCGTGGGTGGCGGGCCGATATCGGCCGCGCCCGTGTGCGTTTCGTCGAGGCGGCTCACCGCTGATCTGAGGCGTTACCGGCGGATCGCGAGCGCACCCGGTCAGCTCACGCGATCAGGCAGCCACGACCGGCTCGGGAACCGCCACCGGGAAGAGCGCACGGATGAAGCCCCATCCCACGGCCGCGCCGACGAGCTGTGCGGCGATGAAGGGCAGGGCTGACGTCGGTGCGATGCCTGCGAACGTGTCGGTGAACATGCGACCGATGGTGATGGCGGGGTTCGCGAAGCTCGTCGATGACGTGAAGAAGTAGGCCGCACCGATGTAGGCGCCGACAGCCGGTGCCGCCAGCCGGCTGCGGTCGGTGCGGACGAGCGCGAAGATCACCAGGATCAGTCCCGCCGTCGCGACCGCTTCGGCGAGGAGGAGGTGCCATCCGGAGCGGTCCGTGGTGCTCCAGCGGATGGCGGGCTCCGCGAACATCAGGTTCGCGAGAACGGCTCCGGCGATGCATCCGAGTACCTGACTGGGCAGATAGATCGCCGCCGTCGACCAGCTGCGGCGATGGAGGAGGATGTCGACGACCGTCACGACGGGGTTGAAATGGGCGCCCGAGACGGAGGCGAACACCAGGATCAGCACCGCGAGGCCGAGGGCGGTGGCGAAGGCGTTCTCGAAGAGCTGCAGCCCGACGTCGCCGGGCGACAGCCGCTGTGCGGCGATGCCCGACCCGACGACGACGGCGGCGAGCCCCGCGCTGCCGAGGAACTCACTGGCACTCGCGCGCGCGATGCGGCTCACGACGCGACGAGGAGCTGCGAGATACGGTCGAGGGCGCCGGGCACGAGCTTGAAGTAGGCCCAGGTGCCGCGCTTGCTGCGTGTCAGGAAGCCTGCGGTGGTGAGGATCTTGAGGTGGTGCGAGACCGTCGGCTGGCTGAGGCCGACCGGCTCGATCAGGTCGCAGACGCAGGCCTCCGAGTCTTCGGCGGCGGCCACGATCGACAGTAGGCGCAGCCGTGCGGGGTCGGCGAGTGCTTTCATCGTCGTAGCCAGTTGCTCGGCTTCCGCAGCGGTCAGTGGTTCGCGCACCAGAGGCGTGCAGCAGGCTGCGGCGGTGACGTCGGTCACCTCGAGCATCGTGGTCATATATCGAGAGTAGTCGATATTGACAGACGTCGATAGATGGGCCCACAATCAGTATCGACGTTCATCGATATCCGTTGGAGGATGCTGTGACTCTGCTTGATCTGACGCCTCGCGCGGCCGAAGCCGATCGGCTTGCGACGCTCCCTGTCGCCATCATCGGGGCCGGCCCGATCGGGCTGGCTGCCGCCGCGCACCTCGTCGAACGCGGCATCGACTTCATCGTCTTCGACGCGGGAGCGGAGGTCGCGGCCAGTGTGCGTTCGTGGGGCCATACGCGCCTGTTCTCGCCGTGGAAGCACCTCGTCGACCCGGCATCCCGCCGCCTGCTGGAGGAGCGCGGATGGGAACTCCCCGATCCCGAGCGCGCCCCGAGCGGCGCGGAGCTGGTGGAGAGGTACGTGGCGCCCCTGGCGGAGGTCGATGAGATCGCCTCGCGCGTGCGCCTCGGCGTCGAAGTGATCGGCGTCACGCGTGAAGGCATGGATCGCACGCGCACCCGATCGCGTGCCGCCACTCCGTTCGCCGTGCGCATCCGCACCGCCGACGGCCAGGTCGAAGACGTTCCGGCCCGCGCCGTCATCGACGCTTCCGGCACCTATCTCTCGCCCAACCCGCTGTCGTCGAGTGGGCTGGAGCTGCTCGGCATGGCCGAGATCGCGGATGCGGTGACGCCGGCGCTGCCCGACGTCCTCGGTCGCGACCGCGCAACCTTCGCCGGCCGCCACACGACGGTCGTCGGGGCAGGCCACTCCGCCGCGAACACCCTTCTCGCGCTCGCCGAACTCGCCCGACAGGAACCGGGCACGACCATCACGTGGCTGATCCGCAACGCCCAAGCAGTCCGCGTGTCCTCTTCCGCCGATGACGAGCTCGCCGACCGCGCCCGACTGGGCAGCAGAGTCGACCAGGCTGTCGCCGACGGTCGGATCACGGTGCTCGACCGCTTCGAGATCATCCGGGGCCGCCGCGCCGCGGCCGGCGTCGAGCTGGTGGGTCACCGTCATGGCGAGGTCGTCGCCCACGCCACCGAGGTGGTGGTCAGCGCCACGGGATTCCGCCCGAACCTCGACATCCTGCGCGAGATCCGCCTCGACCTCGACGAGATCGTCGAGGCGCCGCGACGCCTGGCGCCGCTGATCGATCCGAACGTCCACTCGTGCGGCACCGTCGAGCCGCACGGCTTCCGCGAGCTGACGCACCCCGAGCAGGGATTCTTCGTCGTCGGTATGAAGTCCTACGGCCGTGCGCCGACCTTCCTGCTGGCGACGGGCTACGAGCAGGTGCGCTCGGTGACCGCGTGGCTCGCCGGCGACACGGCATCCGCCTCGAACGTCGAGCTGGTCCTTCCGGCGACGGGCGTCTGCTCGACCGACGCCGGCAACGGCGGTGGATGCTGTTGATGCTCGGTGTGCGCGAGATGGTGCCGTCGGATTGGCCGGCGGTCGAGAGGATCTACGCACAGGGGATCGACGACGGCGAGGCGACGTTCGAGACGGCCACTCCGGCGTGGGAGGCGTTCGATGCGGGCAAGCTTCCCGGATTGCGGTTCGTGGCCGTGGATGCGGACGGCGTCGTCCTCGGTTGGATCGCGGGTTCGGCGGTGTCGTCGCGTCCGGCGTACCGCGGTGTGGTGGAGCACTCGGTCTACATCGATCGCGGCGCGCGCGGCCGGGGCGTCGGCCGCATCCTGCTGGAAGCGTTCATCTCGGCCGCCGAGGCGTCGGGGGTGTGGACGATCCAGTCGAGCATCTTCCCCGAGAACGGCGCCAGCCTGCGGCTTCACGAGGTCACCGGTTTCCGGGTCGTCGGCCGACGCGAGCGCATCGCGCGTTCCGGGGCCGGCCCGCACGCCGGTACATGGCGCGACACGCTGCTGATCGAGCGTCGGAGCGCGGTGGTGGAGAGCGACTGACGCGACCTCTCCGCCCGCGCCGCTGGATAGACTGCTGTCTATGGATCGGTCGGGCAGCCTCACGTCGCTGGGCGATCCGACGCGCGCCCGCATCCTCCGGCTGATCCGCGATTCCGCGGACGGGAGAGCCCTGGTGAGTCGTCTCGCGGAGGCGCTGGAGCTGCGGCAGCCGACCATCAGCCACCACATGAAGTCGCTGCACGACGAAGGCATCGTCGTGCGTGAGCCCGATGGGCGTCGCGTCTGGTACTCGATCGCGCCGGATTTCGCCGGCCGTGTCGACGCCCTCCTCGGCGAGGGGGCGCGACCGGCGCCGGACCCCGACCTGGAGCGCATCGCCACCGATCTCACCCTCAGGTATCGCGGCGTCTTCGGCCCCGAGACCGTTCGCGCCAAGGTGGTGGAGAGCTACGAGCTGCTCGCCAGCCGGTCGCAGTCGCCGATGCTGGCGAGTCGGACGGCCGCGTTCGCCGCCGCGCGACTCGATGCTCTGAAGCGGTCTCAGGGGACGCCCGGTGTCAGTCCCTCCGTCCTGTTCGTCTGCGTGCAGAACGCGGGCAGATCGCAGATCGCGGCCGGCATCCTTCGTCAGCTCGCCGGTGATCGGGTGCTGGTCAGGACTGCGGGATCCGAGCCGGCAGGGGACGTGCGCACCGCCATTGTCGGCACCCTCGATGAGATCGGCGTCCCGCTCGGAGACGAGTTCCCCAAGCCGCTCACCGACGAAGCGGTGCGCGGCGCCGATGTCGTCGTCACGATGGGATGCGGCGACGCCTGCCCGATCTACCCGGGCCGACGCTACATCGACTGGCAGCTGGAGGATCCCGTCGGCAAGTCGCCCGATCAGATCCGCGTGATCAGAGACGATATCGACCGCCGCGTACGCGCGCTTCTCGCCGAACTCGTCACCGAGAGTTCCTCTCCAGAGCTCATCGGATAGATAGATATCGGTCTATGCTTCTTCTGAGAGAAAGCGGGATCACCGTGACCGAGAAGCCCACCGTCCTGTTCGTCTGCGTGCACAACGCCGGTCGTTCCCAGATGGCCGCGGGCTACCTCCGCGCCCTCGGCCGCGACGACGTCGAGGTGCTGTCCGCAGGATCCGCGCCCAAGGACGCCATCAACCCGGTCGCCGTCGAGGCGATGGCTGAGGAGGGCATCGACATCGCCGGCAACACGCCCCGGGTGCTCACGGTCGACGCGGTCAGGGAGTCCGATGTCGTGATCACGATGGGCTGCGGCGACGCCTGCCCGATCTTCCCCGGCAAGCGCTACGAGGATTGGGAACTAGACGACCCGGCCGGCCAGGGGATCGAGGCCGTGCGTCCGATCCGCGACGAGATCCGTGGTCGAGTGGAGGCGCTGCTCGCCGAGATCCTGCCCGCGCGCGGTGCCGCGTGACCGGCCCGACAACGTCACCTCGGCGGGGTCGGGATGCTGCTCGAGGATCGCGCCCACACTGATCCTCACGCGGGGGATCGACGGCCCGTGCGTCGCCTCACCCGTCAGCACGGGCGTAGCCTCGCCTCATGATCGAGGCGGAAGGTGGCATGGATTCTGCACGCGCCACCGAGTGGCGACCGTGAAGGTCGCGATGCTCGGACCGATCGCGTGGCGCACGCCGCCGCGCCACTACGGGCCGTGGGAGCGCGTCACCAGCCTCTTGACCGAGGGACTGGTGCGCAGGGGCGTCGACGTCACGCTGTTCGCGACCGCCGACTCCGAGACGTCCGCAGCGCTCGAGTTCGTGGCACCGCACGGCTACGCCGAGGATCCACAGATGGATGGGCGAGTGTGGGAGGCGCTGCACGTTGCGCATGCGATGGACCGGTCCGCCGGATTCGACATCGTGCACAACCAGCTCGATTGGCTGCCGCTCGTGTTCGGCGCCCAGTGGGCGGCGCCGATGGTGACGACGATCCACGGTTTCTCAGGAGAGGCGATCCTGCCGGCCTACGAGCGGTCGGTATCCGCCTTCGTCTCGATCTCGGATGCCGACCGCTCGCCGGCCCTCGACTACGTGGCGACGGTCCACCACGGCATCGACATGGTCGAACTCGACAGCTCGGCGTCGACCGGCGACGACCTCGTCGTCTTCGGGCGCATCCACCCCGACAAGGGGATCGCCGACGCGATCGAGATCGCTGCACGCGCGGGACGTCGGCTCGTGATCTGCGGGATCGTGCAGGACGCCGCGTACTTCGCGGAGCGCATCGAACCCCACATCGACGGCGACAGAGTCGTGTACCGCGGATCGGTGGGCCCGGCCGAGCGGGCCGACGTGCTGACATCGGCTGCGGTGCTGCTGCATCCCATCCACTTCGACGAGCCCTTCGGTCTGTCGGTCGTGGAGGCCATGGCGTGCGGCACCCCCGTCGTGGCCTACCGGCGCGGATCGATGCCCGAGATCGTCGACGAAGGCGTCACCGGCTTCGTCGTCGACGATGTCGCCGCGGCGGTCGAGCGCGTTGCCGCTGCGGCGGCACTCGATCGGGGCGCCGTCCGCGCCAGGGCTCGGGCGCGGTTCGACGTCGAGCGCATGGTGGACGGCTACCTCGAGGTGTACGACCTGGTGCTCGCCTCGCCCCGAGGTCGCACATGAGGGTGGTGTAGGGTGCGAACCAAAGCGCGGCCATGTTCACCGGTCGCGTAAACCGGACCGCGGCGACGCTGGCGTAGTTCCACGAGGGATGCCGTCGGCAGACGTCTCGAGTCCTCGGGGTCGATCGATCCCGGGCCGACAGAGATGGTCGTCATGACCCGCTTCGGTTTCCTCTCCACGTATCCGCCCACCCGCTGCGGTCTCGCCACGTTCACGGAGGCGCTGGCCGGTGCGCTGGCCGCGGGCGAGCCATACATGCCCACGGTCGTTCGCGTGCTCGACGTGATGGACAGCCGTCACGGTGCCGAAGACCTCAATCGGATCCCGAGCACCGTGGAGCTGGTTGCGCGCAACCGGGTGACCATGCGGGCCGCCGTGCGTGCGCTCGACGAATGCGATGTCGCGATCGTTCAGCACGAGTACGGGATCTATGGAGGCCTCGACGGCGACGAGATCATCCCGTTGCTCCGATCACTGAAGACGCCGGCGATCGTCGTACTGCACACGGTGCTCTCCGCGCCGACCGCTCACCAGCGGGTCGTCCTCGACACGGTGTGCAAGCTGGCCGCGAACGTCGTCGTGATGACCGACAACGCCAGCGAGATCCTGATGCGCACCTACAGCGTCAAGCGGTCGAAGGTCCGAGTCATCCCTCACGGCGTGCCGGTGTCACGTGCGGTGCGCGCGACGAAGGACGGCGGGTCGAAGCGGGTCCTGACGTGGGGACTCCTCTCGCCCGGCAAGGGGATCGAGTGGGGCATCCGCGCCTTGGCCGAGTTGCAGGAGGCCGGTGCCCCCGTGGAATACGTCATCGCCGGCCAGACCCATCCCAAGGTGCTCGCCCATGAGGGCGAGCGCTACCGCGAAACGCTGCAGCGGCTGATCGACGACCTCGACCTGGCCGACGTCGTCACACTCGACGACCGTTACCTCGACGACTCGCAGCTCGCCGACGAGGTCGCCCTCGCCGACGTCGTCCTGCTGCCTTACGACTCTCGGGACCAGGCGACGTCCGGGGTGCTGATCGAGGCGGTCGCCGCGGGGATCCCCGTCGTGGCGACAGGCTTCCCGCACGCCGTCGAACTGCTGAGCAGGGGAGCAGGAATGATCGCTCGGCACCAGGACCCGCAGTCGATGTCGGAGGCGATCCGCACCATCCTCGGGGCGGAAGCGACGGCCCAGCAGATGCACGACGCTGCGCTGCGCGACACGCAGGATGCTTCGTGGCCCGCGGTCGCGGAGCAGTATCGCGTGCTGGCCGACCGTATGGTGGCGATCGCGGCATGACCGGTCACGACAGCGACCGGGACGCGTCCGGCTCACCGAACTTCGCCCACCTCCTGGCCATGTCAGACGGGCTCGGACTCTTCGAGCACGCGCTCCTTGATGTGCCCCGCCGCGACCACGGCTACTGCGTCGACGATGTCGCTCGCGCTCTCGTCGTTCTGCTGCGTGAGTCCGAGCGCACTCCGGCGCTCGATCGGCTGGTGGGCACATGTCTCCGATTCATTGAGGCCGCTGTCGATGTCGACGGGCGGGTGCACAACCGCATGGATGCCGGAGGCGAGTGGACAGACGATGCCGGGCTCGGCGATTGGTGGGGTCGCGCACTGCGCGCCCTCGGCGCGGCATCCGTCGACCTCCCGACCGCATCGGATCGCTCGCGCGCGCGGGTCGCGTTCCATCGCGCCGCGTCGGCGCGATCACCGCACGGAAGGGCGATGGCGTTCGCGACGCTGGGGGCGGTAGACGTGCTCAGCGCTTGCCCTGACGATCTCTCCGCTCGCGCCTTGCTGCTGGACGGGGTCGCTTCCATCGCGGTCCCGTCCGACCCCCGCTGGCCCTGGCCGGAGCCGCGTCTGCGCTACGCCAACGCGGCGCTCCCCGAAGCCCTCCTCGCCGGGGGCGCCGCCATGGACGACCCTCGCGTCGTGGCTCGCGGACTCGGGATGCTGCGGTTCCTGCTGGATGTCGAGACACGTGACGGGCACCTGTCCGTGACGGGCGTCGGAGGCCGCGGCTCCGCGCAGAGGTCGGTTCAATTCGATCAGCAGCCCATCGAGGTGGCGGCCATCGCGGACGCGTGCGCTCGTGCTTTCGACCTCACCGCGGACCCCCTGTGGCGCGACGGCGTCGCGGCGGCGTGGGCGTGGTTCGCGGGCGACAACGACGCCGTCATGCCCATGATCGATCTGGAGTCGGGAGCGGGTTTCGACGGATTGGAAGCAGGCGGGCGCAACGAGAACCGAGGGGCGGAATCCACACTCGCAGCCCTCGGCACGTACCAGCAGGCGGCCCGCCTCGGGGTGCTGGAACGCGTGTCGCCGTGACGATCCGCGAGCATCCTGCGGGCCTCGATAACGATCGGACCCGTGTCGTCGCCCGGTTCTTCCTCCCCGGCGAGGGACTGCGCTCGCCGCACTCGCGCGTTGCACAGATCATCGCCCGAGTGATTGCGGGGCCGGTCGCCCTGACCGAGCGGATGGCCGCCGACGTCGTCAGGGAGCTCTCCGTCAGGCACGCGGGTGTCGCAGACCTGCTGGCTGCGAATGCTCGAGCTGTCGCCAGCCGCATCGTGGGCCCCGCGGCTCTCACGGATGCTCAAGGAGCGGTGCTGGGGGCTGCCTTCACGGCGGAGTACGCCGTCGAGGGGGCGGCTCTCTGCAACCCCAGCGCCGTCGAGCATCCCTCGCAGGACGGACTCGGTCCGAACGAACTGCGAGTGGCCATCGCCTTGCGCTGCATCGGAGAAGGGCACGTCTCATCCATCGGATTCGCCGAAGCCGTGATCGACGCCGATGATGGCTGGACGTTCGAGGAACGCGCGACGCCCCTGACACTTCCCATCGTGCGGGGCGCCGAGTGGTCGCGACAGCACTTCGGCCGCGCGCTCGAGCATCAAGGCCACCTCACCGATCTGGCCAGCGCGGTGCTCAGCAATCTCCCCGACAGGTTCAGCGTGGCCGAGCTGGAGTACGCCCTCCTCGAGCTTCCGGACCAGCTCTCGACCCGTCCCGACAGTCGCTGGCCGACGCAGGCGATGCGCGATATGGCGGCGTCCGCATACCGGGCCGAGTTCCTGCCCACCACACCCCTCAGTGGACGGATGCTTCTGCCCGTCGATGCCGAGGAGAACCGCGGCATGGAAGATGCGCGCTTCGTGCGCTTCACCGGTGCCGACGCGGTCACCGGCTATCGCGCGACCTACACTGCGTACGACGGGCGCGACATCGCGCCGCGCCTGATCACATCGCCGGATCTCCGCGAGTTCACCATCCACCGCCTGACCGGCAGCGGCGCCCACAACAAGGGGATGGCGCTCTTTCCGCGGCTCGTCGGGGGTCTTCACCTCGCCCTCAGTCGCACCGACGGCGAGAATATATCGCTCGCGAAGTCCGTCGACGGCGTCATCTGGGACGATGTGGGCATCGTCCATCGCCCTACCGAGCTGTGGGAGCTCGTTCAGCTCGGAAACTGCGGCGCGCCCATCGAGACCGAGAGCGGATGGCTGGTGCTCACGCACGGCGTAGGGCCGTTGCGCACCTACTCGCTCGGTGCGATCCTGCTCGATCTCGATGACCCGTCTCGCGTGGTGGGACGGTTGCGCGAGCCACTCCTGCAGCCGGCGAGCATGCTGCGGGACGGATATGTGCCGCGGGTCGTGTACTCCTGCGGCGCTATCGCTCACCGCGGAATCCTGTGGATTCCCGTGGGCGTCGGGGATGACCGCATCCGCGTCTTCTCGATCGAGATCGATGAAGTGATCGCCGCCCTCCGTCCGTGAGCGCTTCGACGGGGCGGGTTGACCGCTCACCTATGAACGCACGCGAGCCGGGAGTAGCGTGAGGTTATGTTGACGGTGATCGTGATCCTCCTCGTGGTCTGGGCGATCCTCGCGGTCGTGGGATTCGCTCTCGAGGGACTGCTCTGGTTGGGCATCATCGGTGTCATCCTCTTCGTCGGCACTCTGATCTTCGGTTTCGTGCGGCGCGCTGCGGGTCGGCGGAACAGCCGCCCCTGACCGACCGTCAGGGATCTCAAGGGATCCGGGGTTCTGAGGCATCGGGCGCGCATCGACACCGAGGGCGTGGAAAGCACGCCCTTGTCCCCCAAATGGGGGACAAGGTAGGGTGAGACCGGCGACGACGCGAGCAATGGGACTTGGGGTCCGCTCGAGTCAGAGCCACTGGGGACTGGGGAGAACGGCCGGCATCGCACGGGCGCTTCAGAGGCGGCCCCCCTCGAGCCCGTGCTGGCCAGCTCCGAAGCCCGAGGGGGACCGGACCAACCGCGACGGTGTGCGCCCGCTTGGGAACGAAACGCACGGCCCATGTGGCCCTGGGGAGACCGGGCAGTGTCGGCAGAAGGCTGATATCACCCTTCCACATCGACGCCGTCTCGGTCTATTCCCCGGAAGTAATGACCTTGTTACGAGCATCGCGCGAGGTATACGCCTCGGGTCCCGCCCTCCCGCATCGTTGCCTTGGCGTTCAGGATGGCGTCGTCGCGTCGTGGACACGGGTGAACGCGTACTGGCATCCTGGTGCTGACGCGACCTGCTTCCTCGCACCGGTCGCCAGAGCGGGCGGATGCCGCCCCATGACCGAAGCGCCGCCAGAGGGACGCGACGCCCGGCATGCAGGAGGTTTGCGCATGGTGAACGAGCATCAGCCGGCGGCGGGCAAGCCCGCGGCGCAAACGCCTGCCGGGCAGGCGGCGCCGTCGGCCGCCGGCGATGTCCCCGTCGCCGAGACCGGAGACTTCTGGCTTCTGCTCGGCGCAGCTGCGCTTCTGGGCATCTTCGGCGGGCTGTTCGGCCTGTTCTTCATGTGGCTGCTCCGCGTCGGGCAGGGCTGGTACGCCTACTCGACCCCGGGCTGGATGGGAGGCCACTGGTGGTGGATCGCGCTGACGGCCGCCGCAGGTCTCATCATCGGCCTCCTGCGCTGGGCCACCCGTCTTCCGTTCAAGACGCCGGGACTGATCGCCGACCTGCAGGACCAGTACGTCAACCCGCGACTGGTGCCCGGCATCCTGCTCGTATCGACAGCCTCGCTCATCGGCGGGGCGAGTCTCGGTCCCGAGAAGGCGTTGGGGTCGGTGGGCGGTGGCCTCGGCCAGTGGATGGCAGCCAGACGTCGGCTCGATGACGAAGGGCGCGGCGCCACGACGCTGAGCGGAATGGCGGGAGCCTACGGGGGGCTCTTCTCGAGCCCGATCATCGTGGTGATGATGATCGTCGAGGTCGCCCGTCCTGGCGGGGCGAGGCTCACGCGGGTGCTCGTCACCTCGATCCTGTCGGCGAGCATCAGCTTCGGCATCTACTTCGCCGTCGCGGGAACGGTCTTCCTCGACCTCTACGCGGTTCCGTCGTTCTCCTACGAGAACTGGTACCTCCTGGCAGGCGTGGGGATCGGACTTCTCGCGGCGGTCGTGAGCACTCTGCTCGGCGTGACCGTCACCGCCTCGGGCAAGCTGTTCGACAAACTGCCGCTTCCCGACATGGTCAAGTCGATCATCGGCGGCGTGCTCTTCGGCGTCATCGGCGTGATCCTGCCCCTCACGATGATGACCGGCACCGATCAGCTCGGCGTCGTCCTGAAGGAGGGATCGACGCTCGGCCTCGGTCTCGTCGCCGTCCTGGTGATCGCGAAGATGATCACGATGGGAGTCAGCCTCGGCAGCGGCTTCATCGGCGGCCCGATCTTCCCCGCCCTCTTCATCGGCGGCACTGCCGGCGTCGCGCTGCACCTCGCGGTGCCGAGCCTGCCGCTCGGCCTCACCTTCACCTGCATGCTGGCAGCGGTCGTCGGCGGGTTCGTTTCAGCGCCGTTCGCAATGGTGCTCTTCGCGGCCTTCACGACGCAGATCGGGGCGCTGAACACGACTCCGGTCCTGATCGCGGTGATCACGTCGTTCGTCACCGTCGAGGCCGTCAAGTTCCTGCTCGCCAGGCGCAGTCGACCGAGGGCCGACGCCACGGCCCATGACGAAGTCGAAGAAGACTGAGATCGGTCACCTGCGGCGGAGGGCCGCTGGCTGACGCTTGTGGATCGGCCATCGGGTGACGAACGACAGCGGCGCCACTCGCGTGTTCGGGACTGCTCGTTGGCCAGAGCAGCGCTGGTGACGCCTGCTCGGGGTAGTCGTTCGGCATCGGTGGGACGGCTCCGCCGGCGGGCGAGCGTACGCCAGCATCAGTTCACGCAGATGGGGTGATGTGCGCGCGCAGGGGTGCGATAGCGTGCGCCTTGGGGACCTGAGGAGGAAGACAATGCCTGTCGATCGCCATGCCCGCACGATGCTCCCGATTCCCGACCGGCCGCGCCCCGGCTTGACCACCTACGATGCGAAGGATCCCGCCACCTCGTATCCGCCGATCGAGCCGCTTCTCCCACCCGAGGGCGCGCCGAATGTGCTGGTCATCCTTCTGGACGATGTGGGATTCGGCGCCTCGAGCGTATTCGGTGGGCCGTGCCGCACGCCGGTCGCGGAACGACTCGCAGCCGGCGGCCTCAAGTTCAACCGCTTCCACACCACGGCACTGTGCGCTCCCACGCGGCAGGCGCTGCTCACCGGCCGCAACCATCACTCAGTGGGTATGGGCAGCATCACCGAGACCGCGACCTCGGCCCCGGGGAACAGTTCGCTGCGGCCCAATACGAAGGCGCCGCTCGCGATGACGTTGAAGCTCAACGGCTACTCGACCGCCCAATTCGGGAAATGCCATGAGGTGCCTGTTTGGCAGTCCTCGCCGATAGGCCCGTTCGACGCGTGGCCGTCGGGGGGTGGCGGGTTCGAGACGTTCTACGGCTTCATCGGCGGCGAGAACAACCAGTGGGAACCCGCACTGTACGAGGGCACGACGGCCGTGGAACCGCCCGCGACACCGGAGGAGGGCTACCACCTCACCGAGGATCTCGCCGACCGGGCGATCGGCTGGGTCCGCACCCAGAAGGCCCTCGCCCCCGACAAGCCCTTCTTCGTCTATTTCGCGCCGGGAGCCACCCATGCACCGCACCACGTGCCAGCCGAATGGGCAGACAGGTACAAGGGTGAGTTCGCCGACGGATGGGACGCTCAGCGCGAGAAGACGTTCGCACGCCAGAAGGAACTCGGCGTCATACCGACCGACGCCGAACTGACCCCGCGGCACGACGAGATCCCGGCGTGGGACGACATGCCCGCCGATCTGAAGGCCGTGCTCGAGAGGGAGATGGAGGTGTACGCGGGATTCCTCGAGCACACCGACCACCACGTCGGCAGAGTCCTCGACGCGATCGAGGATCTCGGGATCCTCGACGACACACTCATCTACTACATCATCGGCGACAACGGCGCCTCCGCGGAGGGCACGGTCAACGGCGCCTTCAATGAGATGGCGAATTTCAACGGCATGGCCGCGCTCGAGACGCCCGAGTTCATGCGATCCAAGATGGCGGAGTTCGGCTCGCCGACCTCCTACAACCACTACGCCGTCGGGTGGGCGTGGGCGATGGACACCCCGTTCCAGTGGACCAAGCAGGTCGCCTCGCACTGGGGAGGCACCCGCAACGGCACGATCGTGCACTGGCCGCGGGCAATCCACGACAGAGGGGGCCTCCGGTCCCAGTTCACCCATGTGATCGATATCGCCCCGACGATCCTCGAGGCGGCCGGGCTACCCGAGCCGACACAGGTCAACGGCGTACAGCAGTCGCCCATGGAGGGCCGCAGCATGCTGTACGCGTTCGAGGACGCCGACGCCCCCGAGGCGCACGACTTGCAGTACTTCGAGATGTTCGGCAACCGCGGCATCTACCACCAGGGATGGAGCGCCGTCACCAAGCACCGGACGCCCTGGGTCATGGTGGGCGGCGCACTGCCGGCCTTCGACGACGACGTCTGGGAGCTCTACGACGGAGCGACGGACTACAGCCAGGCACGCGACTTGGCGCAGGAACATCCCGAGAAGCTGCATCAACTGCAGCGACTCTGGCTGATCGAGGCCGTGAAGTACAACGTGCTGCCTCTCGACGACCGCACCGCCGAGCGCCTCGACCCCGGCATGGCGGGGCGACCGACGCTCATACGCGGCGACTCGCAGCTGTTCTTCCCCGGCATGGGCCGGCTCTCGGAGAACAGCGTCGTGAGCATCAAGAATCGATCCTTCTCAGTCACCGCCGAAGTCGACGTCCCCGAAGACGGCGGACGGGGTGTGATCATCGCGCAGGGCGGCCGGTTCGGTGGTTGGAGCCTCTACCTTCTCGACGGCGCAGCCCGGTTCGTCTACAACGCGCTCGGCATCCGCCGCTTCACGATCTCGGCCGGCAGCGCCGTCACACCTGGCACCCACCAGGTGCGGGCGGAGTTCGCATACGACGGCGGCGGTCTCGCGAAAGGCGGTGACGTCACCCTCTACTACGACGGCACCCCGGTCGGCGCCGGCCGCGTCGACGTGACCCAGCCCATGGTGTTCTCAGCCGACGAGACGACCGACATCGGCTACGAGTCGGGCACACCCGTGAGCGACGACTACACACCGCAGACCAGCCGCTTCCGCGGCCGCATCAACTGGGTGCAGATCGACCTCGGCGGCGACGACCACGACCACCTGATCGACCCGGACGAGCGAGCGCGCATCGCAATGGCCCGCCAATAGCGAGCAACTCCCAGCCCTTCCGCCTCCCAAGCCGAGAATCCGAGAATTCGAAACTCTCATTTTCTGAAGCGCGACGACGCGTGGAGGCGGGCGAACGCTACGCCACGTCGTCGTGGTCGCGGATAGCTTCCCATTGGTGCTCTTGCTCATCGACGGCGGACGCCTCGGGATAATTGAGTCCGCGGGTCAGCCTGCGCAGCCGTGCAACGACCTCCTCGTCGACCAGCTCCTCGCCTCCGTCGGAAACCATCTTCGCCACAATCTGGCTCGCCGGTCCGATCAGGAACCTCGCTGACGTCCGCGAGCCGTCAGGCTCGCGGACAGGGATCTGCACGAGCTGCGCCCCGTCCTCCTCGCCGAGGGCGCGGCTGTACTCAAGCAGCGCGTCAGCGATCTCGTCGCCTGTCAGGAACTCGCCACCCGCGTACATGATCACCTGCATGCGTCCTTTCTAGAGCGAGGCATCCGCGCCGACGAACATCCTTGCTCAGATGGGCTTAGGGAGCCATAATGACGCCTCGCATGCCAGCGACCGGATCGACGACAATTGCGGCTGCACAGCACATCCTGTCGCTCACGCCGCTGGTCGCGGCACTGCGTCGAAGGGCCAGAACCCAGCGCTTTAGCCGGCTTCGCACGCCAACCGATCGACTATCGGGCGTACGCAGCTTGCCGGCTGAGCCACTCGTGTGCTGATATCTCGAAGGTCAGATAGCGGGAAGGGGCGCCGAGGAACGTCGCGCTGGCGCCAACGCCGACAGGGCGCATCGCGAGACGACGCAAGATCCTCACCGAAGAGACGTTCGCCTCGACGGCTTCTGCCCAGATGGTGTCCAGTCCGAGATCAGTGAACCCGAACTCCAGGGCGCTGAGTGCAGCGGCCGTACCTAGGCCGCGACCCCACCGCGCCGATGGACCAATGAGGTACCCGAGCTCACGCCGTCTCTCGTCGTCGCCATAGAGATCGACGTACCCGACCGAGTCGTTCTCGCTGAGCACGAGTAACCGGTGAAGTTTCGGATCCGGCCGAGCGATCGCTTCTCGCCACCACTCGATCGCGTCGACCGGAGACTCTCTCAGCCGCCAACCCGCATGCGCGCAGAACACCGGATCGGTCGCCCACGACGCAAGCGTGCCGGCGTCGGCCGCGATCAATGGCCGAAGCGTTACACCCACAGCGGAAGTCAACCACGACCTACGGATGACCCTGCGATCAGGTCGATGCCGCGCTGGCCTGGTGATCGAGTCGCGCACTGCGGGTGCTCACCGCCATGACTGTGCGTTCGGCGACGGGCCTGCGGACGTTCGGGCTACCGGCCAAGCGTGCATTCCCACAAGAGGGGCGAAGAAGTGCGCGCGTGCTGGTGGCTAGGCTCGCAGGATGCCGACGCCGATCAGTAGATCTAACGCCGCTCACTACCTGTGGGGTGAGGTCAGCCATGGGTGGCGTCTTGTCGACGACCTGGGTCTGTCAGTGATCGAGGAGGAAGTGCCAGCTGGAGCTGGCGAGGAGTGGCACATCCACCGTGTCGCTCAGCAGTTCTTCTATGTGCTGGAAGGCGCGGCAGTGATGTGCCTGGAGGCCGAAGAGATCCCCCTGGCAACTGGTGAGGGTCTGACGGTCGCGCCCGGCCAGTCGCATCGATTCACGAACCGCAGCGAATCTCCAGTCCGGTTTATCGTGATCAGTTCACCGAATACACGCGGGGACCGGTATCCCATCGCGCGCTGAAGGATCCGCTCGCGGTGCACCGGCACGAGCAGGGACGCCCACCGCACATGTAGGTCGTTCGCCGCTTGAAGCCGATCGCGACATCACCGTCGCTCGCCCCGATGGGAGGGACGGCGGTTCACGCAAGCGACTCCTCAACGGGCGACGATCGGAGTTCGATCGGGCTGGCGCAGCCAATGGTTCGTCGCCCCGGACGCCCATTCTGGGCGTCGTCAGTTCCTTCTCGTGTCAGGCGACGGACCCAGCTCGATCGGTGCGAGCGCTCGACGCGGTCCCTTCGTCGTCCTCGAGTTCCCGACCATTGACCGGCAAGTGAACCCGGTCTCGGCAACGTGATCCTCCGTCCCGGGTACTCCCTTTCCCGGTGTTGGGACTGGGCGGATAATCAGGGCATGGATGCGCCGCAAGGCCCGGCCGACTCCGAGCAAGGGGAGGAGTTGCAGCGCCTTCGGCGACGCGCGTACGGACCGAATGCGGACATCGGCGGGGATGCGGCGGCTCAGGCTCGACTTTCCGAACTGGAGGCAGCCCAACGTCGGGAGCGGGCTCCCGTCGTCGATGCCGCCGCAGTGCTCCTAGCCCCTGTCTCGGAACGCGTCCCGGTCGCTGAGCCTCTCGAAGGGTCGCGCCGTGCGTCGACATCGGTCCCGCACCCCGTCGGCACGGCGTCCGCCGAGCATGAGCCTGACGGAGGGTCGGTGGCCGAGCAAGACCCCGCCGGGGTGCCGATCGTCGATTCCGAACCGATCGACAAAGCCCGCTCGGAACCGTGGTGGCGCCGCCGCCGCTTGCTGCCCTGGGCCCTCGCCGCGGTGGCGGTGCTGGCCGCAGCCATCGGCATCGGCGTCTTCTTCGTCGTTGATGGATCGAACCGGCCCGAACCGGTCGCACACCTCACTTCGCAGGGCCAACCCGGGAGTGGGTCCATTCCTGTCGACGATGACGTCCCTGTGAGGTACGACTTGACGGTCGCCGACTTCGTCTCCTACGGCTCGTACGGGCCGCTGCACATATGGAGCACGACGAAGCTGGAGAACAAACGATGCATCGCCGTCGTCGTGGAAAATCACATCTCCGTGTTCGAGTGCACGGCACCCTCTGTCGACACCATCGCCGATTACAACATCGAGCCCAACCTGATCCCACCCGCGCCATCCGGTGAGTTGACGCCATACGTCCGATTCGTGCTCCACGATGACGTCGTCGACGTATACCGACCGAAAGAGGAGGGCGAGTTCTACGGATCCTAGTTGCGCTGCGCTACACCGCCAGAACTCGGTACTGACCGTCGGTACGCACACACATGCTCAGCCAGGATCACCATCCGTGCAGTGGTCGCAACAGGGGCGGCACCCGTGCTTCGGGGTGTGTGCGGCTTGGATTGGTGCGTCCGGGGCGCTTTTACCGGGGCGGCTCAGTCGCGAGAAGTCGCGTTCACGCTCCCGGAGCGTTCCTGTCCGCTCAGGCGTGCGATGGCGGCCATCATGCGCTCGGTGATCTCGCGACGAGCCTTGCCGTCCGGCACGCCCTCAAGGTCGGCGAGGCCGAGCGGCTCACCGAAATGCACCTCGAGGCGCGGCCTCCCCCGCAGCAGATGGCTCAGCGGCTTGGCAGTGCCGGTCCCGACCAGGCCGACGGGCACGACCGCGGCGCCCGTATCGCGCGCCATCCACGCCGCGCCACCATGACCCTCGTGCAGCTTCCCGTCGCGTGAGCGAGTTCCCTCTGGGAACACCGCGAACACGCTCCCGGCCCGCAGAATGCTGCTGCCCGCGTCGAGCGAGGCGCGTGCACCGCGACCGGTCGCACGGTACACCGGGACGCCGCCGATCGAGCTGAAGAACCAGCGCTTGAGGCGGCCGAGCATCCCGGAGCCCGTGAAGTACGACGACTTGATGAGGAACTGCACAGGGCGGGCCGCGGACGTCGGGATGATGACCGTGTCGAGCGACGCAAGGTGGTTGCTCGCCAGCAGCACCGGCCCGCGCTCAGGCACGTTCCCTCGACCGACGACGCGCGGGCGGTACATCAGCCAGAACAACGGCCGCAGGAGCACCCGTCCCAGGAAGTAGATGGCGCCCGGCCGCGGTGCAGGGGCGGGGCTCGGCGGAACAGGCGGGATCACCTCGCCACCCTAACCGTCATCGTCGGGGTCGATCCGCATGCGGGCGGGGTGCGAGGGAGTTCCCGTGCCGGACGCGGGAGCCCGGACAAGAAAGGGGCATCAGTGTGCGGCGGCGACTCGTCGCTGGATCTCTCGGTAGATCGTTGCGCGTGAGACGCCGAACAGTTCGGCGATCTCCGTCTGCGAGTACTCGCGGCCGTCGAGCAACTCGTAGATATGAGCAGAGAGATCCTGCTCAAGCGTGGACACCCTGGCGCAGCCAACCTTGATCTCATTCATGACGACATGGTCGGTACGGGCCGGCTGCGACAGTGTTTCCACGTTCGCGACCGATCGCTGAGCGTGCACCTGCACGCGCAGAATCAGCGATCTTCGACATCGACCAGCCAGCCAGCCAGTGAGCGTGCCGTCCGCTCAGTGGGTGGATCGCTGACGTTGGTGCCACCCGGCGCTACGTGCACGGCGGTCACGACTGGCCATTGCCGTCCGTGGCGCGGTCCACCTGATGCTCTTCGGCGTACGGCATCCTGCTGTTCGCCTCTGACGCAGCACGCGGCGCCCCTTCCGGGACGCCGCGTGGGTGTCTCTGCCGCTACTGCAACTTCGGGAACAGGTGGGCGACCGTCTTGCGGAGCGAGGCCAGAGCCTCTGCACCGTCGAGCTGATCGATGTTCGCGTCGACCGGCGCCGACGGATCGATCAGCTGGGCGAGGTGAGCACCGCCGCCGACGATCGCCTTGGCGAGCGGTGACAGCGGCTTATCGAGCGGAACCAGGGATTCGTCGAACTCGGGCACCGGCTGGGCAGTGACATCAGGCCACTCCGACGGCAGGCGCGGGGTCTCACGGCTGAGCAGGGGTGCGATGTCGGGGGCATCGGCATCGCGTTGCGTGAGCGGGTCGCCGAGGTCCCACCGCTCGCGGAGCGTGCGGATCACCGAGGTGTGGTGATAGATGTCGTTGATCACCGTGTTCTCGTCGATCCACGGCGAGATCACGATCGCGGGCAGGCGGATACCGAGTCGATCGAACGTGAACCCGTACTGGCCGGGACCGGCGTTCGGATCGGGCGGACTCGCTTTCGGCGGTACGACGTGATCGTAGGTTCCGCCGTGCTCGTCGAACAGCACCATGAAGAGCGTGTTCCACCAGTTGGAGCCCTTTTCAGAATCGGCGCTGCGGATCGCATCGTAGAGCTTCGCGAGGAACGCTTCGCCTCCGAGCAGCGCCGACGGAGTGTCCAGGGCAAGTCCGGGCATGAGCGCCTCGATCGGCGGATGCATGTCGTTGTGGCCGTGCACCAGGTTGGGCTCGATGAACGAGTAGGTGGGCAGTTCGCCGTTCGCGACATCCTCGTAGAACTGATCCGTGGTGACGAAGTGGGTGGCGAAGTGACGTTGCAAACGTGCCCCGTGAATGAGTCCGGTGAACGGCGCAATGGCCGGCGGATCGACGTACACCTTCCAGGTGTGGCCGTGCGCTTCGAGCCGCTCGAAGATCGTCTCCCCGGTGTTGATCGTGGGGAAGTTCTTGTACGGGCTGTTGACGACGAGACCGGAAGCGGTCGCGGCGTTGAAAAACGAGCGGTTCGTGAAGGTCTGCGACGGCACCTCGGCGAACCAGTGATCGAAGACGCCGAAGCCCTTCGCGAGGGTGGAGAGCACGGGCAACTGCTCGGGCGTGTAGCCGCGCATGATCTGCGAGTACTGCTCGTAGGTCGGCTGCACGCCCTTCTCGGCCCAGAAGGCGCTGATGTAGTCGGTGACGAACCCGCCCATCGTCGGTGTGCTGTGATCGGCGGGCAGGTTGTACGGCGCCATCATCTTCTCGGCGAGCACGCCCCGGTTGCTCGGCGGATCAATCGTGTTGAACAGTTGCGTGTTGACATGCTGGTACTCCTCACCCGGATCCGGCGCGGGCGTATCCATGTTTTCGGCGATGCCGTACTCGACGGCGCCGTGCTCGGCGCCGTGCTCCGCCCAGTCAGGGATCGGGTTGCTCAGCTTCTTACCGATAACCCCCTCAAACGAGGGGACCTCACCCGGCTCATAGAGCCGGCCGAGCAGATGGTCGAACGATCGGTTCTCGAACATCACCACCACGACGTGATCGAGAGCCTTGCTGCGGTCGGGAGTGGCCATGCCAAACCTTTCAAATGGATGACGGTGGAAATCGGATGTCGAGGTCAAGCCTTGTCCGGGTTGGCGATTCGGGTGCGGAGGGCGCCCTGCGCGGCTCCCGAGCCGGCACGTCCACCGCCGTAGCCCCGCAGCACGAACGCCATACCGACTGCGATGACGGCGCCGATGATGGGACCGGCGACGTAGATCCAGTAGCCGGTGAAATCCAAAGACGCGAGGTCGGGCCCGAACGTGCGGGCGGGGTTCATCGACGCGCCCGAGATCGGGCTGCCCCACAGGCCCGCGAGGGCGATGTATGCGCCGACTCCCACGGCCCCGATAATGCCGATGTTCTGTGCGCCCGACGCGGTGCCGAGGATGACGCTGACGAGTCCGAACGTCAGGACCGCCTCCATCGTGAGGGCGGACCAGTCCGAGTAGCTGTCGGCGGGGTAGTTGGAGCCGTACGACGACGACACTCCGATGACGGCCGAGAGGAACCACGACGCGACGGCCGCGCCCGCCAGCTGCACCAGGATGTAGCCGGGCACCCGGCTCCACGGGAAGTCCCCGCGCAACGAGAACGCCAGCGTGACGGCCGGATTCAGATGCGCGCCGGAGACCTTGCCCATGAAGAGGATGATCGCCAGCACCATCAGCCCGGGCGCGACAACAGCCGCACCTCGGTTGATTGTGTCGGGGAACGCCTGTCCCATCATGCCGGCCCCTGCGGCGACCAGCACGAGGAAGAACGTCCCGACGAACTCCGAGACGAGGCGACGCCATTCCTGCTTGCGGTCCTGGAAGTCGTTCATCGGTTGAACGACCTCGATTTCGAACCACCGCTCGAAACGGCCCCGGGTTGCTGCCTGCGAATCCTGTGACATGGCGAGCTCCTTCGGTTCAGATCATGCGATCGAGGATGGCGGGTGTGGTGAGCCGCCGAGACGCCACGGTCACGACCTGCGTGATGGTGTCGGATGCGGGGGTGTCGCGACGAGACCAGTCTCTGGGCCGGAGGGGAGGACGCCTCCTGATTCGCGGTCGAAGCGTACGATCCATCGCTCACAACGCGCCCGGCATCGCGTCCGCAGATGTCCGGCTGGCGGACGCGTGCGTCCGGCCATAGTTGTTGTTCCCGCGATCAGCGAGCCCATGGACTTCGCCCCTCTGCGTGTGAAGGAACTGCGACGAGGACGCCCAGTCGGCTCAGCTGAGCAGATGTCTGAAGATATTGGCTGGCCCGGAAGGGCGTCAAGAGCACTGTCGGACGATCGGACACTGATGTCCGCTACCGCGCCGAGCTTGTCCCGGTCGACGAGACCAGAGAATTCTGGCTTGTGATCGGCGCCGTTGCGCTCTCGCGTCGCCCCGCGAGGGACGCTTGCGCAACGGTGGTCATGCAACCTCGCTCCGCGGGCGGTGGTCGCAGACGGCACAGGTTCCGTCGACGACACGCTGTGCCCGTCGATAGCGCAGTCCCACGCGAGCCCTGGGACGGGCCTCGTGAAGGCGGAAAGTGAACGATAACTGTGCCACAAACTGTGCCACGAGGTTTCGGACGAGTCGCGATCCCTTGGAGACACTGGGATCGCATTGGCGGAGGATGGGGGATTCGAACCCCCGAGGGCTTGCACCCAACACGCTTTCCAAGCGTGCGCCATAGGCCACTAGGCGAATCCTCCAGGAGGCCCCGGAGGGCCGTCGACCATCCTACCCTGCGCGGCTACCGTGCCCGAACCGGAGCGCTGCCCGCATAGACGCTGCCCGGGCGGATGATGAGCGATCGCGGCGCGAGGAGCGCCAGGATCCGTCGCGACGGCGGCACCGACGCCAGCAGCGCGACCCTCACGGAACCTGCGGCGTCGGCGGCGGCATCCCCCATCCACTGGGAACGGGCGCCGGCGCGCGAGTAGCTGGCGCGCTCGATGGCGAGGACGACCGTGTTCATCTCGGATGCCGGTGCGCCGTGCTGCTCGACCAGCCGGCGTGCGAACGCGCGAGGGGTCTCGCTGGCGGGGACCGGGATGCCGACGTCGATCGCCGCCTCCTGCACGGACTGCCAGGCAGCGGCGGCGTCACCGCCCCGTGCGGCGGCGTCCTGCTGGCGACGACGCAGTTCGCGGATGAGGAAGGGGAGGGAGAGGAGCACGATCACCGCCGCCACCACGCCCAGGATGGGCAGCGGGTCAAGGCCGTTCTGCGATGCGCCGCCCGCCGCGTTCTCGCGCTGCTCCTCGAGGTCGATCTGAGCCTGGTCGCCCGGCGCGGTCGGCGTCGCGCTGGACTGCGGGGTGACGGCATCCGGGTCGGTGGGCTGGCCGGGGAGCGTTGCCTCGGACGAGAACGTCGTCGGCACGCCGAGACCCGACGTCGGCTCGAACGGGATCCAGCCGATCCCCTCGAAGTACACCTCCGGCCAGGCGTGCAGCTGTGAGCTGTACACCGAGAAGACCGGCTGGCCGTCGATGCTCTGCGTCGTCGGCGTGCCCGGCAGATAGCCGACCACGATGCGCGACGGCATGTGCAGCGTCCGGGCCATGAGGGCGAACGCCGATGCGAAGTGGACGCAGTAGCCCTCGCGCACCTCGAGGAACCGCGCCACGGCTTCGGCGCCGCTGCCGTCGAAGCCCTCCTCGACGGGAGCATCCAGAGAGTACTTGAAATCACCGCCGCGGAACCAGCGCTGCAGCGCCGTCAGCCGGTCGTAGTCCGTGCTGGCCTCCGCGGTCATCTGCAGGGCGAGCTCGCCGATCACCGGAGGGATGTCGGTGGGCAGCTCCGTGGTCTCATCGCGCACCTGCGCGCCCACGGCGGCGGCGGCCCGAACCTGCTCGAGCGACGGGCGCGCGGGCGCGTACGCCACCTCGTAGGACTGTCCCTGCGTCGAGCTGTTCGTGGAGGCGACCGTGTGGTTGTAGGGGACGGCGCCCCACAAGCCGGCGCTGAGGCCGTCGATGTCGACGGCCGGGTAGGGCACCGGCGCCCACGGCGAGTCGAGGTTGATGATGTCGACCTTCGCCGAGTAGTCCGTCACCCGGACGTCGTCTTCGGCGTCGACCGCTCCGAAGGCGCGGTCCGCGTCGAGCGAGATGGTCTGCGCGCGATCCGGCGACCACACCCCGCCCTCGAAGCGGGACAGTGTCGTCGCGCGCAGGTACGGCACCGACGGCGCATTGGTCCGCAGGCGCAGCACCTCGGCGTCCTGCGGGCGGCGCAGGTCGTCGCCCAGCTGCAGCGTGGCATCGATCCCCGGTCCGGGGCCGAGGCCGGTTCCCGCACGCGCGCCGGGCTGCGGCAGCACCGGGGTGGCGACCACGGCCACGACGATCGCGATCGCGCCGATGCCGAGCGCCGTGGCGGGGACGCCCGCGGTGCGCTCCGCCTCGCGCTCCAGCGGCTTCTCGCGCGAGCGCGTCTCGGACCGGATGAGGAAGAGGATCGTGATCGCGAGGAACACGAAGCCGATCACGTCGACGTCGCTCGGCGCGGCGATCGCGGGGATGAGCGACACGGCGACGATCCCCACCGAGGCGAGGAGCGGCATCCGTGCCGTCACGACGACGTGGTCGACGACGATCGTGAGGAGTCCCATCGCCCCGACCACGATGAATGCCAGTGACGCCGTGGGCTCGAGCGGGGCCGCGCCGACCGTGATCTGCTCCATCGCGGACTCGACCAGCAGCGGCACGGCGCGGATCGTGTCGAGCGTCGGGATCACCCAGAGCAGCGCGGTGTCGCGCAGGAAGACCAGTGTCATGAACACGGCCCAGACGGCCGCCTCGATGAGTGTGACCGCGACCGCGGGGAGGCGGTAGCGGCGTGCGGTGTAGCCGGCCGCAAGGATCATCGCCGCCAGCAGCAGCGCGCCGATCAGCCACCATCCCGGATCGATCACCCTCACCACCGGCAGCAGCGCCGCCAGGAGCGCCGCGAGGATCGAGATCGTGAGCAGTCGTTCGCCGCCGCGTCCGCGAGCGGACCGGACGGCCTCAGCCGTAGACATGATGCACCCCGCGGCCGATCGCATTGCCCCACGCGATGCCGAGGTCGCGGTCTGGGCCGATGGAGGCGACATGCCAGCCGTGGTCGGCGGCGATGTCGAGCGCGTCGCCGACGGGTCCCGCGGTGAGCAGGACGGGCAGCGTGCTGTGGTGGGCGACAGGCCCCAGCGCCACCGCGTCGGCGGGGTCGAGCCGGCCGACGATGACCACGATGGGTCCGGTCGACAGCCCGGCGAACAGCCGGGACAGCCGGGGGAGCGCGTCGTCGCGGCGAGCCGTGACGGTCGCGAACTGGACCAGCATCGCGTCGACGTCGGTCATGTCGCCGCCGTCGATGCGGTCGACGAGCACGGTGCCCTCGGAATCGAGGACCTCGACGGCATACCCGTCGTGCACCAGCCGGGCGACCGCCGACACGCACGCCGACACGCCGGCTTCGAAGCCCGGATCGGCGCCGGGCGCGCGCAGCGCGTCGGGCGACCAGCGCAGCGCCGCACGGTCGAGGACGACCGCGGCCTCGGGAGTGGACTCCTGCTCCTCCTGGCGCACCATCAGCTCGTCGCGATGCGCGGTCGCGCGCCAGTGGATGCGGCGCATCGAGTCGCCTGACGCATACGGGCGGGCGACCAGGTTGTCGGCGCCCTGGCCCAGCTGATCCGTCGTGGTGTGCAGCATCCCTCCGGTGGCCCCGGCGTAGTCGATGAGCGGCGGCAGATCGACGACCGCCGGTGCGACGGTGACGGGTGTCCGCTGGTTGAAGACGACGGTGCGCCGGGCGAGTCCGAAGGGATCGGACGACCGCACCGTGAGCGGGCCGATCGAATGGACGCCTCTCCGCGCACCGGTGAGGGTGTACACGAGGTCGATGCTGCGGACGCCGCCGCGCTCACCACCGCGCAATCCCGAGCCGAGCGCCGGGAAGGCGCCCTCCGCCTTTCCGCGGAGCCCCTTCGGCAGGGTGTCGCGCCAGGTGCCCGGCGCCGTCGGCAGCGCCGTGCGCACCTCGACCCGCACCGACACCCGCGCGTCGCGGCCGACGGAGGCGACGTCGGGCACGAGCGATCGGGTGACCGCGTCGGTGCGACGCCCCACGTACAGCGATGCGACGCTCGTCGCGACGACGGCCAGCAGCAGGATGCCGAAGTAGATCAGCTCGACGAGTCCGGCCTCGTTGGCGACGATGAAGCATGCGATCGCGAGGACCACCGCTCCGGTTCCCCGGACGGTCAGCGGCCACACGCTTCTCATCGTCTGCTCACTGACGGGAGGCGATCGGCACCCGCACGTTCGCCGCGATGCGCTCCAGGATGGTCGCGATCGCGTCGGCGGCGCTGGTTCCCCGAGCGCCGCCCGCGGCGCGCGTCGGGATCAGGCGGTGCGCGAACACGGCCGCCAGAAGAGCGGTGATGTCGTCGGGGATGACGAACGCGCGCCCGTCGAGAGCCGCCCACACCTTGGCCGCGCGCACCAGCTGCAGTGTCGCGCGGGGGCTCGCGCCCAGCCGCAGGTCGCTGTGGTTGCGGGTGGCCTGCGCGAGGGCGACCGCGTAGTCCTCGATCGCGGGAGCCACGTGCACCGCCCGGGCCCACGCCACGAGTCCCGACACCTCGTCGGCCGACACCACCGGCGCCAGCTGGTCGAGGGGGTTCGCGGTGTCGCGCTGGCGGAGCATCAGGGCCTCGGAGCGCGCATCCGGATAGCCCATCGAGATGCGCATCATGAAGCGGTCCCGCTGAGCCTCGGGGAGGGCGTACGTCCCCTCCATCTCGAGCGGGTTCTGCGTCGCGACCACCAGGAACGGCTCGGGCACGTAGTGCGTGCGGCCGTCGACGGTCACCTGGCGCTCCTCCATGGCCTCGAGGAGCGCTGACTGGGTCTTGGGGGACGAACGGTTGATCTCGTCGGCGATGACGATGTTCGCGAAGATGGCGCCGGGCTTGAACTCGAACTCGCGCTCGACCGGGTTGAAGACGCTCACGCCCGTCACGTCGCCCGGCAGCAGGTCGGGCGTGAACTGGATGCGGCGGACCGTTGCGTCGACCGACGTCGCCAGCGCCCGCGCCAGCATGGTCTTGCCGACACCGGGTACGTCCTCGATGAGGAGGTGCCCCTCCGCGAGCAGGCACACCAGCGAGCTGCGCACCGCGTCGGGCTTGCCGTCGATGACGGTGCCGACCGCATCGAGGATGTCGTCGGTGATGCGGGCGAATCCGTCCGCCGTGAGCGCGCCAGCCGGGGCGTCTGGTCCCGTCCGGGCATCCGTCGCGGTATCGACCATCGAGGCCTCCTGTTCCGCCTTCCAGCGGGCGGGTCCGGCGGGTGGTGCGGGCGTCTTCGCCCACGGCTCGATCCTAACCACGGCGTGCGCGGTGCGGCACTGGGAGAACGCTGGATGCCGTCGCCCGCCGTCGGGGGCCTAGAGCGACGCTGCCGCCATCAGCAGCACCGAGACACCCATGCAGGCGAGCTGTGCCCGGTCGAGAGGGCGGTGGGCCCGCACCAGGAGGAGCACCGAGAATGCGGCGTACGCGAGCGCGCCGCCGAGCAGGAGCGTCATGAGCACCGCGCCCCCGCCTCCGTGCCCGTGCGCCGCTGCGCTTGCGGCGGCGAGCGGGTCGTGCCCCATGCCGAGCTGCAGAGCGGCCATCGCGATCAACCCGAGGCCGGTGTGCACCGCCATGCCGGTGCCGGGCCGGGGCTGCGCTGCGGAGGCCCGCCGGCCGCGGGGACCCTGCCAGGCAGCGAGTGCCATCGCGGAAGCGATGAGGAGTGCCGCCCAGTAGACGGGGGCGACGAGGCGGGTGAGGGCGGCGTCGAGCATCGCGACCAGCATGAGGACGGATGCCGCGGCGTCGGGCCACCGCGCCCGACCGCGGTCGGCTGCCAGACAGCAGGCGCCGATCGCGGCCGGGGCGATGGCCCAGGCGTGGAGCAGTTCCGCCACGGATCAGCCGTGGTGGTGGTGCTCGTCGTGCGCGTGCCCGTGCTCGCCGTGCGCGTGCCCGTGCTCGCCGTGCCCATGGTCACCGGTGTCATGCGCGTGGGCGCCGGGCGTGGGCCCGTAGCCGCCCATCGCTGCGTGGACGTGACCCGTGCCCGCTGCGCAGTGCGCCGACTCCGGCGCCGGGACGTGCAGCGTCGGGTTGCGCTCGAAGAAGTTGTACGGCTTCAGCGTGAACTTGGCGTAGTCCATGGGCATGACCGGCCAGTCCTCGTTACGGGGGAAGTGGGTGAGTCCGAACGTGTGCCAGAGCACGACGTCCTCGCCGATAAGGGGCTCGTCGCCCGCGATGAAGGCCGGCAGGCCGCCTCCGCCCGGGTGCTGGTTGACGAAGTCGCCGGCCGCGTAGCGCTCGGCGGGATCGTACTTCGTCACGAACAGGTTCTTCGTCGCGAACGCGGCGCGCGAGGCGATCGACGACGCGTCGTCGGCGAGGAGCACCGGCGTCTCGGTGGGGAAGAGCACGTACGAGGTCGGCTGGCCCATCGACGTCGTCTTCTCGGTGGAGGCGATCTGCCAGACGCGGTTTCGGGCGCCGTCGGCGAGGCGGCCGGAGTCCTTCTCTGAGGCGATCGGCACGACGCTCTTGGTGAACGCATTGCCGGCGGGGTTGGCGGCCGAGATCGGCACGCGAACGGCGTCGATCTCGTTCACGACGTTGGCGATGCCGTCGACGGTCATGTCGAGCCGCGCCGAGAACAGGTGCTGGTGGTACGGGGCGCCGAGACCCGGGGCGACCTCCGAGGCGAACGGGTAGGGGGATCCGTCCTCGTTCGCGCCGGGGTAGGCGGACGTGAACAGGATGCCGGTGAGCTTCGCCTCGCACTCGATGGTGCCGTCGAGGTAGAGGTACCAGAAGAACCCGTAGTCGTAGTTGCCGACGGTGGTGAAGAACGAGATCACCAGCCGCCGCGACCGCCGCACCTCCGAGGCGCCGGTGAAGAGGTCGGTGTGCTTCCAGAGCGAGCCGAAGTCCTCCTCGTGCATGCACACGCCGTTGCGCACGGTGCGCGGCATCCCGAGCTCATCGGCGAGGATCGCGTCGACGTACGTGATGTCGCCCACGCAGTCGCAGCCCAGCTCGAGCTCGTTGGTGTACCGGCCGAAGAGGTATTCGCCGGTGTCGAAGTAGTTCTGCCAGAACCGGTTCGGCTGTGGGTCGGCGTAGGGCACCACCATCTCGCTGATCGACCCCCGGTACATCACCGGGCGTCCGGCGAACGAGAGCTGTCGCAGGATCAGGCCCTCGCGCGTGTCGAAGCCGATCCGCAGGTCCCACTCGCCCCAGGTGACGTGCTCGCCGTCGACGTTCAGGCTCGATCCTTCGGGCTGCGTGATCACGATGGGCTTGAGGCCCTCGAGGGGCGGACCCTGCAGGGCGGGATCGTCGTAGTTGCCGCTCGTCTGCGGGATGTCGTACCCCGGGTTGTCGACGAC
This sequence comes from Microbacterium sp., assembly GCF_036566905.1. Classification (GTDB taxonomy): domain Bacteria; phylum Actinomycetota; class Actinomycetes; order Actinomycetales; family Microbacteriaceae; genus Microbacterium. Next base: position 88,799 of record NZ_DATCVK010000210.1, read on the forward strand.
TTTGATGACCGAGCGGGCGGCGACGTCGATGTAGGCGGTGAGTCCGTCGACCGGGTGCGCCCAGGGGTGATCGGCGGCGTGGAACTGCTGGAACGCGAACGTGCGGAGGATGCGGCGCCCGGCCTCGTCCTCGTAGCCGTAGCTGCCTGCCGACAGCGGCACGAGCACGACGTCGTCCGGAGTCAGCCCGCGGGCGGCGAGAGCAGCCACCCACTCCGCGTTCTCGTTCGCGATGACGCCGACCTCTTCGAACTCGGCGTCGAGGATCGGGAGCTGGCCCGCGGTCCCATCGAGTTCGACGGTCGAGACGACCTCGCCGTCGGCCAGCGAGACGACCAGGTCGAGCGATCGTGCGGACCTCATGTCGAGCAGCTGGACGCGTGCCCGCCGTTCGGGCAGCGCGCCGGTGCCGGCCTCCCACGCCAGGATCTCCGGCTTCGGCGCCTCTTCGAGACCGACGTAGGCGAATCGCGTCGCCTCCGTCGTCGTGTCGAGTGCGAGCACGATCGCGCGGACGGCTTCGATCTCGGCGGGCGTCAGCGACGCGAGCGGATGCTGCGGTGCGGGCGGCGCGGTGAAGCCCGAAGCGGTGGCGATGTCGGTGATGGTCATGGTTCTCCTTCGGTGCGGGGGATGGATGTCGGCGCGCGGCGCGTCAGCCGGCGATCGAGTCGGTGAGCTTCGCGTAGGCGGCAGGGCGGCGGTTCTTGATCCAAGCGGCCTGGACGTACCCGATGACGGGGAAGACCACCACGAGTCCGAGGAGGAACCAGCTGACGGCGGCGAACACCGGGTTGCCGTCGGCATCGACGTCGCCGACCATGATCGGGAAGTAGGCGACGATGAGGGCTGCCGAGAGCATGAGCCCCACGAATCCGAGGGCGGGGGCGATCACGGTGTTCCACACGCGCCGGTCCTTCTTCGTCCTGACGAAGTAGACGATCACCGCGACCGACGTGAGCGCCATGAGGATCGCGATGGCGAGGGTCGCGACGCCGGCGAACCAGGTGAAGACCTGCAGCACGGGGTCGAGGCCGAGTACCGCGAAGACCGCGATCAGCACGACCGCCGTGGCCGTCTGCACGAGCGACGACACATGCGGCGAGAGGTGCTTGGCGTGCACCGCGCCCATCTTGTCGGGGAGGACACCGGCGTTCGCCATGGAGTGCTGATAGCGCGTGACCACGTTGTGGAACGAGAGGACGCAGGCGAACATCGCGGTGATCAGCAGGATGTTGACGGCGATCTCGCCGAACGAGCCGAGGTAGCGGGCCATCGTCGTGATGATGAACGTGCCCGGATCCTCCGCGATGGCATCGAGGACGTTGCTCGGTCCCCACGCCATCACGAGCCCCCATGCGGCCAGCGTGTAGAAGACTCCGATGCCGATCACGGCGGCGTACGTGGCGCGAGGGATCGTCCGGTTCGGGTCCTTCGCCTCGTCGCGGAAGATCGCGGTCGCCTCGAAGCCGATGAACGCGGCGATCGCGAACATCAGCCCCACGCCGGGGGAGCCGCTCGCGATGTTCGCGGGCTCGAACGGCGCGGCGCTCAGGCCCTCGGCGCCGCCGCTGGCGACGACGACGACGACCATCGCCAGCACGATCCCCACCTCGGCGACGAGGAGCACGCCGAGCACCTTGCTCGACAGGTCGATATGGCGGTAGCCCAGCACGCCGACGACAGCGATCGTCGCGAGCGACATCAGCCACCAGGGCAGGGCGGGGCCGCCGATCGACTCGACGGTCACCGACAGGATGTAGCCGATGTACCCGTACACCGACACCTGGATGGTGGTGTACGTCAGCATCGCGATCCACGCGCTCGCGAGTCCGGTCGAGCGACCGAGACCGTAGCCGACGTACGTGAAGAAGGCGCCCGGCTTCGGCACGTGGCGGGTCATCGCGGCGAGACCCACGGAGAACAGCAGCAGGATGACGGCGCTGATGGCGTAGAGCGCGGGGAAGCCGATCCCGTTGCCGAGGAGCATGCCGAGCGGCGCGGCGCCGCCGATCACGGTGAGCGGGGATGCGGCGGCCACCACCATGAAGACGATGGCGGTGACTCCGAGCGAGCCGGTCAGCGTCCGCTTCGCGGACGCCTCGACTCCCTTCGATTCGAGCTGGGTCATGGCAGAACCTCCGGGCGAACGCGGGAACGGGATGCCCTGAGCCTCGCGGGATCGCGTTGCGGCGCCGTCGCGCGCCGGTGAAACCTCGTGCACACCGAGTGAGATCGGCCGGGGCGGGCGTCTCATTCGGGTGACACACGGGCGAAACACGCGGGTAGCGGCCCGGCAACCGCGCCCGCGTAACGTCTCACGGGCACCACCGGAGGCGACATGACCGCACTCGAGCGCGCGATCGCGCGACCCGATCCCGTCCACGACTTCGGTGCGCGTTCACCGCTGGAGGGGCTGGATCGCCGCAGCGTCGGCTTCTTCGACGTCCTCGCCCAGTCGGTGGCCGCCGTCGCCCCGGCTGCCGCGGCGACCACCGTCGTGCTGCTCGTCGCCGGCATCTCGCCCTCGGCCACCGTGCTGTCGATCGTGCTCGCCGGCGTCCTCAGCCTCCTCGTGGCGCGCACGATCTCGCAGTTCGCGCGGCGGCTGGCCGCTGCCGGGTCGACGTACACCTACACCGCCCGCGGCCTCGGCCCGGGTGCCGGGCTCGCCTCCGGCGCGGCGATCCTGGTCGGCTACGGTGCGATCGCCATGTTCGCTCTCCTCGGCGGCGCGTATTACGTCACGTTCCTCCTGGAATCGGCGTGGCCCGCGGTCGGAGGCCCGGGGACGCTGGCCGCCGTGCTGGCCGCCGAGGCGGCCTTGGTCGCCGTCGTGCTCGTGCGCGGCATCCGACTGTCCTCGCGCATCGCCCTCGTGGTCGAGGTGCTCTCGGTGGCCGTCATCGCCGTGCTCCTCGTCGTGCTGCTCATCCGCATCGGTCCGATCGACCCCGGTCGCGTGCTCGGACTCGCCAGGATCGACCCCGCCGCGCTCGCCGCGGGCTCGGTCATCGCGCTCACCGCCTTCGTCGGCTTCGAGAGCGCGTCGACGCTCGGCGTCGAGGCCCGCGCCCCGCTGCGGAACGTGCCGAGGGCGATCGTGTGGACGGTGCTGCTGTCCGGCGGTCTGTATGTCCTGGCGGCGGTCGCCCAGGTCGCCGGTTTCGATGCGATGGGTGCCTCGCTCGCCGCCAGCGCCTCGCCGATCAATGAGCTCGCGTCGGCCTACGGCCTGGGCGGCTGGGGCGTCGTGGCCGATATCGGCATCGCGGCCTCGTTCATCGCGTGTGCCATCGGGTCCACCACCGCCCTCACGCGCGTGCTGTTCACCATGGGGCGCGACCGCGTGCTGCCGTCACCGGCGGGTCGTGCGCATCCGCGATTCGGCACGCCCATCGGTGCGGTGGCGCTGGCCTTCCCCCTCATCGCCGGCGTGCCGTTCCTGCTCCTGCTGTCGGGCGTCGACGTGCGCGGCGCGATGCACGCGACCATCGCCGTCGGCGGCGCGGGGTACATCGTCGCCTACATCCTGGTGTGCATCGCCGCACCCGTCTTCCTGCGGCGCATCGGAGAGCTCACGGTCGGATCGGCGATCACCGCGACGGTGTCGGCGGTCGTGCTCACCGGTGCGCTGGTCACGTTCTTCGTGGTCGACGCCGCCGGCGGCAGCGTCGCGGTCTGGGTGGTGCTGGCGGTCGGCGCGTTGGCCGCGATCGCGGTGCTCGTCCGGCTGCGCCGCGGCACACCGTCGCTCGCGCGCGTCGGGTCGTACGACGAGCCCGTCGCCTCGGAGGTGCTGGGCGGCATCGCCCGGCGGGAGCGGAGGGGCGGTGCCTGAGAGGGTGTCGCCGGGCCCGACCCTGACGGCGCGTCAGCCGAAGGCGGTGCACAGCGCGCTCACGGTGCTCGAGGCGGTGGCGCACCTGGGCGCCGGTGCGACCGCACGCGAGATCTCGCTCGAGCTGGGACTGCCCCGGGCCACGGCCTACCGCCTGCTGAACCTGCTCGTGCAGGACGAGTACCTCGTGCGCACGCCCGACCTCGCGGGATTCGCGCTGGGCGCCAAGGTCGTGCAGCTCGCCGCCGTGGCGGCGCCGCCGGCGCGCCTGACGTCGGCGGCGAGGGGAGTGCTCGCCGAGGCGCGCTCGGCGCTGCGCGCCGGCGTGCACATCGTCTTCTTCGTCGACGGTCGCATCTCGGTGGTCGACGCGGATCCCGACTTCCCGCTGTCGGACGAGGTCCGTCTCGCCCGCGAGCCCGAGCGATTCGCGATCGGTCGGCTGCTCACGATCGAGCAGGGCACCGCCGAGGCCGCGTCGCGCCGGGACTTCGACGAGCTGGGCGCCACTCGCCAGCGGGGTGAGCTCGCCCCGGCATACGGCTGTGTCGCGGTGCCGATCCTCGACGGCACCGGGCGCTTCGCGGGAGCGGTCGGGTTCTCCGGGCCACGCCATCGGGTCGACGAGCCCGCGGCGGTGCTGGCGGTGCTGCAGCCGGCTGCCGCCCGCCTCGGTCCCCTGGTGGTGTGACGTCACCCCCGCGCAGACCGGCTAGACTGTCAGAAGCTCTCCGCGAGGCGGCATCCAGGCCAACTCCCCCAGGACGGAAACGTAGCAAGGGTAACCAGGCTCTGCCGGGTTCGCGGAGAGTCTTAATCTTCCCGGGTGCTTCGCTCAGCTCAGCGTCCGGATGCGGTCAGTGACCGGCGGCGAAGGGGCCGTCGAGCGCCGCCCACTGCAGCAGCATGATGGTCTTCGCGTCCTGGATCCGCCCGTCGCGCACCATCGCCAGCGCATCCAGGATGCCGATCTCGAGCAGCTCGATGTGCTCGCCCTCCTCCTGGAGACCGCCCCGATCGCCGGTGCGTGTCGAGCCGTCGTAGCGGGCGGCGAAGAAGTGGAGTCGCTCGGTGACCGAGCCGGGGCTCATGTACACGTCCCAGACGTGCTCGAGCTCGCCCACCTCGACGCCCGTCTCCTCCGCTGCCTCCCGGCGGATCGCCGTCGCCGGGTCGTCGTCGTCGAGCAGTCCCGCCGCCGTCTCGATGAGCATGCCGTCGGGGTGGTCGTTGACGTAGACGGGGTAGCGGAACTGCCGCGTGAGCAGCACCGTGCGCCGATCCGGATCGTAGAGCAGCACCGTCGCCCCGTTGCCGCGATCGTAGGTCTCGCGCTGCTGGGTCTCCCAGCGGCCCGACGGATCGCGGTACTCGAGCGTCGTGCGTCGCAGCACGTGCCAGGCGGAGGCCAGTACCTCGACATCCATCACCCGGACGTCCGGATTGCGCTGCAGATCGCGTCCGATCCGATCGAGTCCCGTGCGGCCGCGGTGGTCGGGAACGTCGATTCCGGGTCGGGGAGCTTCCATGCATCGAGCGTAACCGGGCGCTCCCGGCGCGATCCGAAGGTGCCCGGTCCGGCGCTCGCGGGAGCGAGGCCGAGACGGAGCGTCCCGCCCGCCCATAGGCTGGGGTCGTGGCGCAGAGCATCTACATCACGTCGGCCGAAGGCCACTCGGGGAAGTCGACGGTCGCGCTCGGCGTGCTCGATGCGCTGAGCCACGCGACCGCGCGTGTGGGCGTGTTCCGGGCGATCGCGCGATCGACAGTCGAGCGCGACTACGTGCTCGAGATGCTGCTCGACCACGACGGCGTCGACCTGCCCTACGACGACTGCATCGGTGTCACGTACGACGACGTGCGGCAGGATCCGGATGCCGCACTCGCGACGATCGTGGAGCGCTACAAGGCCGTCGAGGCCCAGTGCGAGGCGGTGGTCATCGTCGGCAGCGACTACACCGACGTCGGCAGCCCGGCCGAGCTCGCCTACAACGCCCGCATCGCGGCGAACCTGGGCGCGCCCGTCCTGCTCGTGCTCGGCGGCCGCTCGGCGCAGAACCAGACGCAGCCCGAGCATCTCGGGTCATCCCTTCCGCGTACGCCCGCCGAGATGGGGCAGATCGCCGATCTCGCGCTCGCCGAGCTGCGGCACGGCCGCGCGAAGCTGTTCGCCGTCGTCGCCAACCGCGCCGAGGCGGACAGCGCCGACGAGACGATCGCGGCGATCCGCCGCTCGATCGACGCCCACCGCGGCGAGACGACCGTTCCGGCGTCGCCCGTGCCGGTCTGGGCGATCCCCGAGGATCGCCATCTCGTGGCGCCGTCGATCCGCGGCATCATGCGCTCGGTCGACGGCGAGCTGCTCGCCGGCGACCCCGACCTGCTCACCCGTGAAGCGCTGGGTGTCGTCGTCGCGGGCATGTCGATGGTGAACGTGCTGCCCCGCCTTCTCGAGGGCGCCGTCGTCATCATCCCCGCCGACCGCTCCGAGGTGCTGCTGGCGACGCTGCTGGCGAACGCCTCGGGCACCTTCCCGTCGATCTCGGGCATCGTGCTGAACGGCGGGTTCGAGCTGCCCGAGCCGGTGACCCGGCTGATCGACGGCCTGAACTCCCGTGTCCCCATCGTCACCACCGAGCTCGGCACGTACGAGACGGCGGTGCGCATCATGGGCACCCGCGGCCGCCTGGCCGCCGACTCGCAGCGCCGCTACGACACCGCCCTCGCCCTGTTCGAGCAGAGCGTCGACACCGACGAGCTGCTCGTCTCCTTCGGCCTGGCTCGCGCGACGGTCGTGACGCCGCTGATGTTCGAGTTCCAGCTGATCGAGCGGGCCCGCGCGGAGCGCAAGCGCATCGTGCTCCCCGAGGGCGACGACGACCGCGTCCTGCGTGCGGCGGCGACGGTGCTCAAGCGCGGCATCGCCGATCTCGTGATCCTCGGCGAGCCGTTCGAGGTGCGGGCGCGGGCGATCGAGCTCGGGATCGACATCCAGGGCGCCGAGGTGCTGTCGCCGCTCGACGCGGTGCACGTGCACAAGTTCGCGGAGGAGTATGCCCGACTGCGCGCGCACAAGGGCGTCACCCTCGCGCAGGCGGCCGACACCGTGACCGACGTGTCGTACTTCGGCACGATGATGGTGCACCTGGGCCTCGCCGACGGCATGGTCTCGGGCGCCGCTCACACGACGGCGCACACGATCCGCCCGGCGTTCGAGATCATCAAGACCCGGCCCGGCGTCTCGGTCGTCTCCAGCGTGTTCCTCATGGCACTCGCCGACCGCGTGCTCGTCTACGGCGACTGCGCCGTCATCCCCGACCCCACCAGCGAGCAGCTCGCCGACATCGCGATCTCGTCCGCTGCCACGGCCTCGCAGTTCGGCATCGATCCCCGCGTGGCGATGCTGTCGTACTCGACGGGCGAGTCGGGCTCGGGCGCCGAGGTCGAGAAGGTCAGGGACGCGACCGCCCTCGTGCGCTCGCGGGCGCCCGAGCTGCTCGTCGAGGGTCCGATCCAGTACGACGCGGCGGCCGACGCGGCCGTGGCGGCGGCGAAGATGCCGGGCTCGGAGGTCGCCGGCCGCGCCACGGTATTCGTCTTCCCCGACCTGAACACCGGCAACAACACGTACAAGGCGGTGCAGCGCTCGGCGGGCGCCGTCGCGATCGGCCCGGTGCTGCAGGGCCTCAACAAGCCCATCAACGACCTGTCGCGCGGCGCGCTGGTGGACGACATCATCAACACCATCGCGATCACCGCGATCCAGGCACAGGGGGAGTGAGCCGCATGACCCCGGTGCTCGTCATCAACAGCGGCTCCTCGTCGTTCAAGTACCAGCTACTCGACATGGACACCGAGCGCACGCTCGCCTCCGGTCTCGTCGAGCGCATCGGCGAGCCGATCGGCGTCGCCCGTCACACCGTGTACGCCACGCCCGCTTCGACCGGCTCAGCGACCGGGGGAGGCGCTGGCGCGAACGGAGACGTGGTCGGCACGCCCACCTTCCTCGACGCGACGCGCACGCGGGAGCTTCCGATCCCCGACCACACCGCCGGCTTCGCGGTGATGCTCGACGCGTTCGCGTCGCACGGTCCGTCGCTCGCCGAGACGCCGCCGGTCGCGGTGGGTCACCGGGTCGTCCACGGCGGCGCGCGGTTCTTCGAGCCCACGCTCATCACCCCGCTCGTCGAGATCAACATCGACGAGCTCTCGGTGCTCGCGCCGCTGCACAATCCCGCGAACCTCGCCGGGATCGTCGCTGCCCGCACGGCGTTCCCCGATGTGCCGCACGTCGCCGTCTTCGACACGGCCTTCCACCAGACGCTGTCGCCGGCGGCCTACACGTACGCGATCGACACGGAGGTCGCGGCATCCCACCGCATCCGCCGGTACGGGTTCCACGGCACGTCGCACAAGTTCGTCAGCGAGGCGGCCGCAGCCTTCCTCGGACGGCCGCTCGGAGAGCTGAAGCAGATCGTCTTCCACCTGGGCAACGGCGCATCGGTCACCGCGATCGACGGCGGCCGTTCCATCGACACGTCCATGGGCTTCACTCCGCTCGAGGGACTCGTCATGGGCACGCGGTCGGGCGACATCGACCCGGCGGTGCTCTTCCAGCTCGAACGGCGCGCCGGCATGTCGGTCGACGACCTCGACGATCTCCTCAACAAGCGCAGCGGGCTGCTCGGCCTCGCGGGATCCAACGACCTGCGAGACATCCGCGCGGCGATCCAGCGGGGCGAGCCGCGGGCGATCCTCGCCTTCGAGGTCTACGTCCACCGGCTGCGGGCATACGCCGGCGCCTACATGGCACAGCTGGGCGGGGCCGACGTCATCTCGTTCACGGCCGGCGTCGGCGAGAACGCCCCCGGCGTACGCGCGGGGGCGCTCGAGACCCTGGGATTCGCGGGCGTCGAGATCGACCACGAGCGCAACGAGAGCGCCGAGCGCGGCATCCGTGTCATCTCCACGGACGCGTCAGCCGTGACCGTCCTCGTCGTCCCGACCGACGAGGAGCTCGAGATCGCCCGCCAGACGCTGAGCGTCGCCCGTCCGTAACCGCCTCGGGGTGTCGAGTGGGCGCCCGACCGCATTACGCTTGCTGAACGGCGCGACGGAGTGCCGAGCACATATCCGCACCCGCTCCCGGAGGTTCTGTGGCCTACGACGCCCTGCCCGATCTGACCGCCTTCGACGCCGTGCTGTTCGATCTGGACGGCGTCCTGACGCCCACGGCCGAAGTGCACATGCACGCATGGCAGACCATGTTCGAGGAGCTCTTCGCCGCGTGGGACATCACGCCGCCCTACACCGAGCGCGACTACTTCGACCACCTCGACGGCAAGAAGCGCTACGACGGCGTGGCCAGCCTGCTGCGCTCGCGCGACGTCGAGGTGCCGTGGGGCGATCCGTCCGACCCGCCGACCGCCGACACGGTGTGCGGCATCGGCAACCGCAAGAACGCCGTCTTCGAGCGGGTTCTGCGGGCGGAGGGCATCGCGCCCTACCCGGGATCGCTGCGCCTGCTCGACCAGCTGGCGGCTGCCGGCTCCCGCGTCGCGGTGGTGTCGAGCTCCAAGAACGCAGAGGAAGTGCTGGCGGCAGCCGGCATCCGTGATCGCTTCACCGTCGTGATGGACGGCGTCATCGCCGAACGCGACCACCTCGCCTCGAAGCCCGCACCGGACGTGTTCGTCGAGGCGGCACGGATGCTGGATGTCGAGCCCGCCCGCAGCGCCGCGGTCGAGGACGCCATCAGCGGGGTGCGCTCGGCGGCGGCCGGCGGCTTCGGACTCGTCGTGGGCGTGGATCGCGGTGTCGGGGTGCAGGATCTCATCGACGCCGGCGCCCACATCGTGGTTAAGGACCTGGAGGAATTCGTACGATGATCGACCGCGATCGCTTCCCCGTCGACGAATGGCGGCTGATCGAGTCGTCGTTCGACCTCGACGACGCCGGTGTCACCGAGACCCTGTTCGCCGTGGGCAACGGCTATCTCGGCCTGCGCGGAAACCACTCCGAAGGGCGGTTCGCGCACGAGGACGGCACGTTCATCAACGGGTTCCACGAGACGTTCCCGATCCGCCACGCCGAGCAGGCGTACGGCTTCGCGGAGGTCGGGCAGGCGATCATCAATGCCCCGGACGCGAAGGTCATGCGCGTGTACGTGGACGACGAGCCGCTGTCGCTCGACGTCGCCGACGTCCGCGAGTACGAGCGCGTGCTCGACATGCAGGACGGCGTCCTGCGCCGCCAGGTGCGGTGGACCACGCCGTCCGGCAAAGACGTCGTGATCGGCATGGAGCGACTGGTGTCCTTCGAGGAGAAGCACCTCGCGCTGATGACGATCGACGTCACCGTGATGAACGCCGACGCGCCCGTCACCATCGCCAGCCAGATCATCAACCGGCAGGACGGCGAGGACGTCTACGGCGGCACCCCCACCGCATCGCGCAAGCCCGGCTTCGACCCGCGCAAGACCGAGAAGCTGCACGAGCGCGTGCTGCAGCCGCAGGAGTACTGGCAGGACAAGCTGCGCTCGGCGCTGTCGTACCGCGTCACCGACTCCGGGATGACCATCGCCGTCGTCGCCGACCACCTCGTGGACACCGAGAACGAGTACACGTCGCGCACGCTCATCGAGCCCGACATCGCGAAGAACGTCTTCCGTGTGCAGGCGAAGGCCGGCGTGCCGATCCGCATCACGAAGCTCGTCAGTTACCACACCTCGCGCGGCGTGCCTGCGCGCGAACTGGTGGACCGCTGCCGGCGCACGCTCGACCGAGCGCTGAGCGAGGGCGTCGATGCCATCCGCACGCGGCAGAGGTCGTGGCTCGACGCCTTCTGGGAGCGCTCGGACGTACGGATCGCCGGACACGCCGACCTGCAGCAGGCCACGCGATGGTGCCTGTTCCAGCTCGCGCAGGCCACCGCACGCGCAGACGGACTCGGCGTGCCCGCGAAGGGCATGACGGGCTCGGGCTACTCGGGGCACTACTTCTGGGACACCGAGATCTACGTGCTCCCGTTCCTCGCGTACACGACGCCGCTGTGGGCCCGCAACGCACTGCGCATGCGCTACCTCATGCTGCCCGCCGCGCGCCGGCGCGCGTTCCAGCTGAACGAGGCCGGCGCGCTCTTCCCCTGGCGCACCATCAACGGCGAGGAGGCGTCCGCCTACTATGCGGCCGGTACCGCGCAGTACCACATCAACGCCGACGTGAGCTTCGCCCTCGCGAAGTACGTCCGTGCCACCGGTGACGACGAGTTCCTCTTCCGCGAGGGCGTCGACATCGCGGTCGAGACCGCCCGACTCTGGGCGACGCTCGGCTTCTGGCGGTCGAGCGACGGCATGATCGACGGCGAAGGCGACACGTTCCACATCCACGGCGTCACCGGGCCCGACGAGTACACCACCGTCGTCAACGACAACCTGTTCACGAACGTCATGGCGCGGTTCAACCTCCGCTTCGCCGCGCGCACGGTGCGCGAGATGGCCGAGGCCGACGGCGAGGTCTACCGGCAGATGGTCGACCGCCTCGCCCTGGAGCCCGGCGAGCCCGAGGCCTGGGAGCGGGCTGCGGAGGCCATGCACATCCCGTTCAGCCCGAGCCTCGGCATCCACCCGCAGGATCACGTGTTCCTCGAGCGCGAGATCTGGGACCTCGAGAACACGCCGCCCGACAAGCGCCCCCTGCTGCTGCACTTCCACCCGCTGGTGATCTACCGCTACCAGGTGCTCAAGCAGGCCGACGTGGTGCTGGCGCTGTTCCTGCAGGGCAACCACTTCTCGGACGAGGACAAGCTCGCGGACTTCGAGTACTACGACCCGCTGACGACGGGCGATTCGACGCTGTCGGCGGTCGTGCAGGCGATCCTCGCGGCGGAGGTCGGCTACCAGGACCTGGCGCTCGAGTACTTCCGCGAGTCGATCTTCGTCGACCTCGGCGACCTGCATCACAACGCCGCCGACGGCGTGCACGTCGCGTCGGCCGGCGGTGTGTGGACGGCGCTCGTCTCGGGCTTCGGCGGCATGCGCGACCACTTCGGCGAGCTGTCGTTCGACCCGCGCCTGCCCGCGGCATGGCCCTCGCTCGAGTTCGTGCTGCACTGGCACGGCACGCGCCTGGTCGTCACCGTCACCCGCGACGAGCTGCGCGTCCGCGCCACGGAGGGCGACCCCGTCGGCTTCAGCGTGCGGGGCGTCGGCTACGTCGTCGGCCCGGGCGAAGAGGTGGTGGCACGGCTCGACGGGCAGGGCCCCGTCATCGCCGGACGCCCGTCGCTGCGCGAGCTCGGCGACGCCCGCCGCGAGGACGGCTCACTGCTGTCCGCGTCGGTGCCCACCGTCACCTCGACGATCCCGATCATCGTGGGCGCGGCGGACGTCGAGCACGGGGCGGACGCCTAACCGTCTCGCGAGAACAGGGGATCCGGCGAGAACAGGACGATCCGAGCCGATTCGTCCTGTCTCCGCCGGACCCCTGCTCTGGTCCGGCTGCGCGGCCGATGACTCACGCGCGGGCGAAGAACTCCCGTTCGTGCTCCATCGAGCGGGCGAACGCCGCGCTCATGCGCGCCCGCTCGTGCGGTCCCGCCTCTCGCGCCGCGGCGTCGGCGATCTCGGCCGCGCGCGCGGTCGCGGCTGTGAAGCCGGGGTCGCCGTACATCGCGAGCCAGTCGTCGTACGGGTGCCCCTCATGGCGGCAGGCCGCCAGACGGACGCCGAGGTCGGTGTACAGCCAGAAGCACGGCAGCAGAGCCGCGACGAGCTCCCCGTAGGACCGCGCCGAGGCGTGCAGGTGGTTCGTGTAGGCCAGCGTCTGCGGTGCGGGCGCCTCGGACCGCGTCCCGAGATGCGACTCGTGCAGCCGTCGCTCCTCGACGATCGAGGACTCGGCCGCGCGCGCCCAGAACGCCTGCTCCTCGGAGCTCGGCGCGAGCGCGCTCGCCTTCGCCAGCACGCGGGAGTACTCGCCGAGGTAGAGCGCGTCCTGGGCGAGGTAGCGCAGGAACGTGTCGCGCGGCAGGCTGCCGTCTGCCAGCCATCGGACGAAGTCGAGGGCGTCGACGTCCGCGCGCACGGCGGCGGCGGCCTCCCACGCCTGCGCCGCCCACGACGC
>NZ_DATCVK010000211.1:0-9488 GCF_036566905.1 Microbacterium sp.
GTCGAGGGCGACGATGTCGGTCTCGAGCCGCGCCGCCTCGGCCGAGGTATCCCTGACGTGCGTCTCGCCCTCGGTGAGGGCGGCCTCATGCGTGAGCGCCGCGGTCCACACCGCGAGGTCGCCGGTGAGGCGCTCCACGAGCTCGGCGAGGTCGGCGTGCTCGTCTGCGCCGCCGGCGGCGACCCGCCGCCACGCAGCCTCCGCCGACGCGACGGCGGCTTCACTCGCCGCGGCCGCGTCGTCCGCGGCCAGTGCGGCTTCGAGAGGCGCCCGCAGCACCTCGGCCGCGCGGGCACGCTGCAGTCGCCAACGGTCGATCGCGATCTGCGCGCCGGCCTCCTCGAGCACCGTGAGGCGTTCGTGCGCGCGGCCGAGCTCCTGCTGTGCTTTCGACAGGGCGACCCGCTCCGCATGCGCGGCCTCGGCGGCCGCGCGTGCCTCGTCGGCACTCGCTCGCTCACGCCGAAGCGTGTCGAGGCGATACGCGGCACGCTGCTCGCCGAGCTCGACCGCGGCACGGCGGGCCGCGAGATCGACCGACGCCGCCACCTCGCCGGGCTCCGCTGCGACAGGCTCCTGCGCCGCGATGAGGCGCTCCGCCTGGTCGAGCAGGGTGCGCGCGCGTTCGCCGAGCGCGTCGAGCTCGTGCTGCGCGGCCTTGCTGCGCTCCCCCAGCTCGCGCGCGTACTCCTCGTAGCGCCGGGTCCCGAAGAGCGCACGCAGCAGCGACTGGCGTTCGCCACCGGAGGCGAGGAGGAAGCGCGAGAACCGGTTCTGGGCGAGCAGGATGACCTGCTGGAACTGCTGGGCGTTGAGCCCCAGCACCTCGTCGAGCAGCAGGCCGACGTCGCGGGGCTTGCCGGCCCGGCCGATCCAGACGCCGTCGACGAGCTCTTCCAGCTCGGCGCGCGTCGCCTCGGTCGTGAGTCCCCCGCCGCGGCGCGACGGGCGTTGGTACTCCGGGGCGCGGGTCACCCGCCAGCGACGGTCGCCGACGGTGAACTCGAGGCGCACCTGGGTCGGATCCTCCGGCTCGCAGTGGTCGCTGCGCAGCCGCTTGTCGCCGGAGTCGTAACGGGGAACGCTGCCGTAGAGCGCGAAGCAGACGCCGTCCAGGATGCTCGACTTGCCAGCTCCCGTGCGGCCCGCGATGAGGAAGATGCCGTCGCGCTCGAACGCCTCGAAGTCGACGCTCTGCCGTTCACGGAACGGCCCGAAGCCCGTGAGCTCGAGGTGGTGCAGCCTCACGCCTTCGCCTCCACGCGGGTGCGCTCGTCCAGCAGCTCGCCGACGAGCTCCGCCTCACGCACCGACGCACCCTCTCCGTCGCGCACGTGGGCGAGGAAGGCGTCGACGAGCTCGGCCTCGTTGCGGGCGGTCCGCACGCGCTGGGCATACGTGCGGGCGTCGTCGGTGCGCGCCGCCGCCGGCGCGTGGCGGACCTCGGCGCAGTGCGGGAAGCGCGCGAGCAGCCGGCGCATCGGGTCGCGCTGCGGCAGCGGGTCGGTGTACTCGGCGCGCACCCAGTCGCCCGCGTGACCGGCGAAGCGCTCGTCCGCGAGCAGCTCGTCGAGTGTCGCCGTCAGCGTCACGAGAGCGCGGGGCACGGGCAGCGGCAGCCACTCCACAGCGGCACCGTCGGCAGCGAGGCCGTCGGCGTCGAGCTCGATGAGCCACGACCCGCGGGGCTTGTGCCCCTCGTCGAAGCTGTAGTGCAGGGGCGCACCGGCGTACCGGACGCGCGGCGAGAGCTGCTGGCGGCCGTGGATGTGACCGAGCGCCATGTAGTCGACGCCGTCGAAGATCGACAGCGGCACGATGTCGAGTCCGCCCTGCTGGATGTCGCGCTCGAGGTGGGGCGTCGGCTCCACGCCCGCGGCGAAGCAGTGCGCCACCGCGATCGACCGCCCCCCGCGGCGCGCGGCGTCCGTGCGCACGAGATCCATCGCGTGGGCCAGCACGTCGGCCTGGCTGCGCACCCCCGGCCAGACGCTGCGCAGCAGCACCGGCTCGAGATACGGGATGCCGTAGACGTGGACGGGGCCGTGCTCGTCCGTGACGGTCACCGGCGTCCCCACGGTCGCGGGCTCGGTGATCACGTGCACACCGTCGCGCAGCAGCGCGGACTGGAACCCCAGACGTGCGGCCGAGTCGTGGTTGCCACTGGTGACGACGACCGTCGCACCCGCGTCGGCGAGGCCGCGCAGCGTCTCGGACAGGAGCGTGTAAGCGCCTGCGGCCGGGGTCGCGGAGTCGAACACGTCCCCTGCGACGATCACGAGGTCCACGCCATGCTCGCGCACCTGCACGACGAGGGAACCGAGCACACCGCGCAGCGCATCGAGCGTGGCGTGGCCGTGGAACGACCGCCCGATGTGCCAGTCCGAGGTGTGCAGGATCCGCATGCTCACACGGTACGTTCGGCCCCTGACATCCGCGGCGAGGCAGGCCGCACGGCGGCGAACCGCAGCCTTCCCGGTCGCCCGGCCCGCGTGCGCGTACCCTCGATCCATGTCCTTGCCCGAGGTCTGCGTCGTCTATCTGCTGCGACGCGGTCCGACGGCCGCCGAGGTGCTGCTGGGCGACAAGCGCACGGGGCTCGGTCAGGGCCGGATCGTCGGCATCGGCGGCAAGCTCGACCCGGGTGAGTCCGCCGAGGAGGCCGCCGTGCGCGAGGTCATGGAAGAGGTCGGCGTGCGGGTGGCGGCATCCGATCTGCACCTCGCCGGCACGATCGACTACCACTTCCCCACCCGGCCCGCCTGGTCGCAGCGCTCGACGGTGTTCGTGTGCCGGCGGTGGGTCGGCGAGCCCGTCGAGACCGACGAGATCACGCCGCGCTGGTACGCGCTCGACGCGGTGCCGTATCCCCGCATGTGGGACGACGCCTCGCGGTGGCTGCCGGGCGTGCTGCGCGGCGGCGCGGTCGACGCCCGCTTCACCTTCGGCGCCGATCTGTCGACGGTGGTGCTGAGCGCGGAGTGAGGACTGGCGGCCGCCGCCGATCCGGCGATGCCGGCACGCAGCGCGCGACCACTGCGCGCACGCGCCGGCCGCGGCTTCGGCGGGGCGCCCACCCGCCGAGGCCGCGTTCGACGTATCGTGAGACATGGCGCACAACGCAGACACCGCACCCCGATCCACCGTCGTGGCGCTCGTCGGTGCCGACAGCGATGAGCTGCTGACGGGCCTGGCCGACGTTCCGGCCCTCGTCGCACTGTCGCTGCGCGAGGCGCAGCCCGCGGTCGCAGCGCACCTGGTCGCCTCCGTCTCGACCCCCTACGTGGTGCACGATGCCGATCCGCTCGAGCACGTCGCCGCCGCGTGGGTGGAGCTGTACGAGGAGCGCTGCACCCTCGGCTCGCTCGAGACCGAGGTCGGGGTGCTGCTGTCGCTGTTCGAGTCGGGTGAGGCGGTCATGCCGGACTACTACGTCGTGGCGGGGCCTGAGGCGATCGAAGGCACCTGGCGGCACTGGTGGCTGGGCGCCCTGGCTCACCACGCGCCGTCCCGGGTGCTGCCGGTCGAGGCGTCCGGCTCGGCCCTGCGGGCACGCCTGCGGTCGCTCCCGGCGTCGCGGCCGTGGCCGGAGCCGTCGGCGTGGCTCCCGCGCGTGCACTTCGACATCCCCGACCGCGTCGGACTGCGCGATCAGCCGGGCACCGCCTGACGTGCCGAGAGTCGAGGAGTTCGCGCACGCCGGCGCGACGATCATCGCCGAGCGCCGGGGTCACGGCGAGCGCGTGTACCTGCTCGTCCACGGCATCGGCATGGGCCGCGCCGTCTTCGCGGACCTCGCCCGCCACCTCGGCGACGGCGAGGTCATCGCCCTGGACCTCCCCGGCTACGGCGAGGCTCCCGAGCCCGCACGGGTGCTCACCATCGAGCGCATGGCCGATCTCGTGGCCGCCTATCTCCACGCGCGGGTCGGCGTTCCCGCCGTCGTGGTGGGGCATTCGATGGGCGCGCAGATCGCGCTCGAGGTCGCGGTGCGGCATCCCGCGGTGGTCGACCGCATCGTGCTCGTGGGGCCCACCGTGGATCCCTCGGCCCGCACCGCGCCGAGACAGCTGTGGCGGCTGCTCCGCGACATCGCCGTCGAAAGTCCCCGCGTGATCGCGCTCGGCGCGCGGGAGTACGTGCACGCGGGCCCGCGGATCCGCGCCAAGTTCCGCGCCATGCTCGCTCACCGGCCCGAGGACGTCCTCGCCCGCGCACACGTGCCGGCGCTGGTGCTGCGCGGCGAGGACGACCTGGTGGCTCCGCAGGACTGGTGCGTCCGCGTCGCCGAGAACCTCCCCGACGGTCGCCTCGCCGAGGTGCCCGACCACGGTCACGAGACGATGATCCGGGATGCCGCACCCGCCGCGCGCCTCATCCGGACGTTCGCCGGAGAGGCCTGAGCCCTGTCGTCGGACGGCCGCGTTGCGACGGAATCCTGCCATCCGTCCGCGACCCGGCAATGTCGGAGCCCCCGCGTAGGTTCAGTCTGTCGGAACCAACGGAGGAAACCATGTTCGCTGTATACGCCGCCGAACAGCAGTACCGCCACGACACCTGGACGCGGGAACGCGAGCACGCGCTCCTCGCCTCGATTCGCGAGCGGAAGATGACCGCCACGCACCGGATGCCGTCGATCCCCGTCGCCGCGCGCCCCGCGCGCGTCGCGTGGCCGCGGCCTATCGGCCTGCGCGCGGCCGAAGAGTGCACCACCGCGTGCGCGGTCGCCTAGATCGTCAGCCGGCGCGCGGGTCCGGAGTCGCGGACCCGCGAGCGGCTGACGCCTGCTGTTCCGCCGTGCGATCGCGCGCGACGGCATCCCCGATCATCTGACCGCCGCTGCGCAGCAGCGCGCGACGCCACGGAAGGGTGCCCTCGATCTCGATCTGGATCGAGATCGAGAGGATGGTGCGGATCAGGACGATCAGACCCAGGATCGCCGCGTCCTCCAGAGACGGCTTCGAGGTGATGGTGCGGATCAGGTCCGCCGCTACCAGCACCTCGAGCCCGAGCAGGATCGCGGCGCCGAGCGTGGTGCGCAGCACGGTGAACGCAGCCTGTCCGCCCTCGTGGCGCGCGAGCGAGCGGGCGCCCAGTACGAGCGCGACCGCGAAGCCGACGATCATCGCGGCGGCGCCGACCGCCTCGAACCCGACGGCGACGGCGGTGAACAACGTCTCCATCTGCACGCGCCCAGCCTAGGGCCGGGCGCGTGCACGATGAGTGGGGGATCGCGGTCTCAGCCGGACGTGTCGCGTCCCGGCTGCTCCGGGCTGTCGGCATCACCGGTGGACACCTGGCGCGCGAGCTCCTCGATGTCGTTGTCGGGAAGGTCCACCCCCGACTGGCTGAGGCGCTGGCGCAGCACCTCAGCGATCCTCTCCATCGGCTCGGTGCCGACGTCGGAGCGCGTCTGCGCGACGATGCCCGCCACCTTGTCGACGTCGGACGCGTTGTTCTGCGACATGGCCGGCAGGCGCTGCTCCTGCTCGGTGCCGAGGCCGCCCGGAGTCTGCTGGGCCTGGCTGGCCGTCAACGTGTCGCGGCCCTCGTCGTGGCCGTGGTGGTCGTCGCCGTCCACGACGCCGATGCCCACCGCCTCATGGCTCGGCTCGCCGGCCGGTGCCGCCGGAGGCTCGGCGCTCGGCTGTCCGCTCGGCGGCGCTTCGGTCGCCGAGGGAGCGTTACCCGCGTCGTGCGCCGGCTCGCTCATGGTCGGCGGGGCAGCGGGCGCCTCGTCGCGGACGGGCTCACCGGCCGCGGGAGTGTCCTGCGCCCCGTCGGCGTCGCCGCGATCGGGGTAGTTCACGCCTGTCTGCTCGTACTCGTTGCCGGTCTTACTCATCACGGCTCCTCGCTTTCGGTGCTGTCTGCCACCAGATCGGGATCGGCCCCCTGCCGGGCCACCTCTCCCTCGACGGGGTCGTCGGGCTGCAGTGCGGCATCCGTCAGCAGGTCGGCTTCCGTCGCCGCGGCGCTGCGCTCGCGGGACTCGCTGTCGCCCACTGCGTCCCAGCCGCCGGCGGGGTCGGCGTTGATGACACCCTCGGGCAGGTCGTTCTGCGTAGACCGATCTCGTTCCATCGAGTACTCCTCTCGTCCATCCCCAGCCTCCGTCACCGCGGAGTGCGACGACATGGGCTTGACAAGAGGATCCGACGCCGTCGGCGGCCCCGGCCGCCGCTAGGGACGCTGATTCAGGATGCCGCGGCGCGAGGGGTTCGCCTCGAACCAGTCCGCGACGTACCAGCACACCGGCACGACCTTCCGGTCTCCGCTCTGCTCGAGCTCCTCGATCGCCCGCTCGACCAGCTCGCCGGCGTAGCCGTGGCCGCGGAACGTCGGCACGGTGTAGGCGCGCGTCATGGCGACGGTGCGGCCGTCGTCCCGGTAGTCGAGCACGCTGACCAGGTCGTCGCCGCGGTGCAGCGTGTACCTCGAGGCATCCGTCTCTTTCTGGAAACGCAGCTCATTCACCCGCACAGGCTACGCCCGGCAGGGGTGCCCGGGACGCATCTCGACCGACGTTCCGGCGATCGCTCAGCGTGCATGCAGAAAGCGTCCGGCGGCCCTGTTCCTCGAGCGGGATCGACGCGACAGCACCGCCGCCATGGGGATTGAGCAATCTGTCACATTCCGAAACGATCGGGGCTCGGCATGCGTGCGATTTGACGTATTCCGACAAAGTCGGTCATAATCGGCCACATGACTGACAACGCGCTGTATCTGTCCGCCCGGGAGGCGAACAGGACTGCCGGCATGATGATGGCCGGTCGCGTTGCCATGTGTTGTCGAATGTGCCACTAGCACGGTGACCCCCGTCGGACTCCTCCTCCGCTTCTGAAAACGGATCGCACGGAGTCCCCCGAAGCACCGGTTTCGTGCGTCGATCACGCGCACCCGGACCCGCTTCGCACACTGCCCAACGTCGGGCACCGGCCTCCATCGGCCGACGGCCTCATCGCCTCCGACGATCCGGGCCGCAGCACATCCAACCCGGTTCCGCTCTCCGGGTTCCTCCCGCAAGGACCATCATCATGTCGACCACCGCTCTCCTCGACCGTCCCACCACCGCTCCCGTCCGCCACCTCCGCGCCGTGAACACGCCGGCCGCGGTCGAAGCACCCGCAGCGCCGGCCGCCGAAGGCGCTCAGGCGTCTCGCGCTCTTCCCGCCGGCACGGCACCGCGAGGCTTCGCCCTCTACGTCGGCCTCGACGAGGCCAAGGCCGCCGCGTCCGGCGTCAGCCTGGGCGTCCTCGTAGACGCCCTGCGTCGCACGATCGCCGAGCTCGCGCCGTCCGCCGAGACCTACGCCACCGTCGCCCTCGCGCCGGTCGGCGCCGGCGGCCGCGACGTCGATGTCGTGCGCCTCGCCCTTCACGAGCCGTCGGCGGTCGCCCGCACCAAGCAGGAGGAGCCGGAGGACGAAGACCCGTCGACCGGCGGCGTGGTCGTCGACATCTCGCGCAAGCGCGTGCTCATCGACGGCGAGTCCGCGGCCTTCACCTTCAAGGAGTTCGAGCTGCTGCAGTACCTCGTGCTCCGCGAGGGCCGCACGATCGAGCGCACGGAGCTCGTCACTTCGCTCTGGCAGGGCACGACCGACGACGACGCTCCCGGCGAGCGCACCATCGACGTGCACGTGCGGCGCCTGCGCGCCAAGCTCGGCCGGTACGAGGACATCGTGCGCACCGTGCGCGGTGTCGGCTACCGGTTCGACCGCCACGCCGACGTCGTCATCCGCTACGGCCACGGCACCCCGTCGCCCGACCGCTTCTGAGCGCCGCGCCTCCGGCACGGACGTCGGAGGCCGGGGCGTAGGGTGGGCGGCATGACCACCTCGCTCTCGCGCATTCCTCGGGCGAGGGATGCCGAGCGCTTCGGTCAGCCTGCCGCCACGACCCGCGACCCCCGCCCGGACCCGGGCCGGCCGCTCGAGACGGAGTACCGGCCGCGGCATCCGCTCGACCTTCGCCGCACCGTGCTGTCCCAGCGGCGCGGTGCCGGCGACCCGACCATGTCGGTCTCGGGGGCGGTCATCTGGCGCGCGAGCCGCACTCCGGCGGGCATCGCCACCCTCGCGATCCGCGAGACCCATCCCGGCGTGATCCGGGGCGCCGCGTGGGGGCCCGGTCGCGAATGGGCGCTGTCGCAGCTGCCCGCGCTGTGCGGCGCGGACGACGACGCCGCCGACTTCGACGCGACGCGGCATCCGCTCATCGCGGACGCGCACCGCCGCAACCCCGGACTCCGCCTGTCGCGCACGGGTCTCGTGTTCGACGCGCTCGTGGGCGCGATCTTCGAGCAGAAGGTCACGGGCATGCAGGCGTTCGCCGCCTGGCGGCGCGTGGTCACCTGGTGCGGCGAACGCGCGCCCGGCCCGACCCCGGCACCGATGTTCGCACCGCCGACCGTCGACGGCTGGCAGCACGTCCCGTCGTGGGTCTGGCATCGCGCCGGGCTCGAGCCTCCCCAATCGAAGACGGTCGTGCGGGCCGCTCGCCGCGGCGATGCGATCGTGCGCACCGTGCTCGCCGCCGAGGACGGCGAGGCCGTCGATCGTGTGCTCGTCAGCCAGCACGGCATCGGCCCTTGGACCTCGGCCGAGATGCGCATCCGAGCGCTCGGCGACCCCGACGCCGTCAGCGTCGGCGATTACCACCTCGCGCACGAGGTCGGCTTCGCCCTCACCGGACACCGCGTCGACGACGACGGCATGCTGCGGCTCCTCGCCGCCTGGCCCGGTCAGCGCCAGCGTGTGATCCGGCTGATCGGCGCGAGCGGCGTGCGCGAGCCCCGCCGCGGCCCGCGCCTGCACCCCGAGGACCACCGCGCCCGGTGAGCCGCGCGGCCCGCTGCCGGCCGTGAACCGCGAGCTCGCCGTCGCTCCGTGAGCCGTGCCGAGGGTCCTTGTGGATGTCGGAGGCCCCGGCCACACTGGGACGCGCCACGCGGCCGGGCGCGGCATCCACCATCCACTTCAGGAGTTCGACATGCCCAGCCTCAACCCGTATCTGTCCTTCCGCAACGAAGCCCGCGAGGCCATGACCTTCTACCAGAGCGTGTTCGGCGGCGAGCTCGACATCTCGACGTTCGGCCAGTTCGAGGGCATGGTGCAGGACCCCGCCGAGAACGACCTCGTGATGCACGCGCAGCTCACCAGCCCCGACGGCTTCGTCCTCATGGGCGCCGACACGCCCACCGGCATGCCCTATGAGAAACCGGCCGGCATCTCGGTCTCGGTGAGCGGTGACGACGAGGCCGCGCTGCAGGGGTTCTGGCACAAGCTCGCGGACGGCGGGACGATCACCATGCCGTACGACACCCCGCCGTGGGGCGGCCGGTTCGGCATGCTCACCGACCGCTACGGCATCGACTGGATGATCGCGGTCAACGCGCAACAGTCCTGAGCGGGCGACCGGGCCCCGGCGCGTCGCCGGGGCCCGGTCTCGGGTTCGCAGCACGGCCTGCCGCCCGGCACGGCCTG
>NZ_DATCVK010000212.1:0-21225 GCF_036566905.1 Microbacterium sp.
TGCCGGCATCCAGCAGTTCATCGGCCAGCCGCTTGTAGAAGTCGACGCCCAGGGGGTTGAGTGCACCGCCGTCGGGGCGCACACGCGACCACGAGGTCGAGAAGCGGTAGGTCTCCAGGCCCATGTCCTTCATGAGCGCCACGTCATCGGAGTACCGGTGGTAGTGGTCGCAGGCCTCGTCGCCGTTGTCGGCGTTGATGACCGCACCGGGGACACGGCAGAACGCGTCCCAGATCGAGTCGCGGCGGCCGTCCTCGTGGGCGGCGCCTTCGATCTGGTACGCAGCGGTGGCGGCGCCGAACAGGAAGTCCGACGGAAAGGCGCGCGGGATCGCGGTCGTCATGAGGGGAGGGTCCTCTCTGGATGCTTTGGATTCAGGATGACTGAGGCCGTGCCGAGGCGGAAGGCCTAGCCCTTGACGGCACCGGCCATGATTCCACTGACCAGCTGCTTGCCCGCGAAGGCGAACAGGATGAGGAGCGGGATCGTGGCGAGCAGCACGCCGGCCAGCACGACCGAGTAGTCGACGAAGTAGTTGGACTGCAGCAGCGAGAGCGCCACCGGCAGGGTGGGGCTCTGCCGGTCGAGCACGATGAACGGCCAGAAGAACTGGTTCCACGCGCCGACGAATGTGAACAGGAACAGCATCGCGGCCGCCGGTCGGGCCGCCGTGACGCCGACCGTCCAGAACGTGCGGATCATCGACGCCCCGTCCACGCGCGCCGCCTCGATGAGCTCGTCCGGCACGGTCTGCGACAGGTACTGCGTCATCCAGAACACCCCGAACGCGCTGGTGAGCGCGGGGATGATGATGGCGCCGATCTGGCCGGTCCAGCCGAGGTCCGAGAACAGGAGGTAGAGCGGGACGACGCCGAGCTGCATGGGCACGGCCATGGTGGCGACCACGAAGGCCAGCAGCCACTTGCCACCCGGGAAGCGCAGCTTCGCGAACGCCCAGCCGGCGAGCGTCGAGAAGATGACCACGGATGCCGCAATCACCGTCGAGCTGAAGATGGAGTTCCAGAGCGCCAGCCAGAAGTTGACCGCCGGGTCGTTGACGACCGACAGCGCGTTGGCGATGAAGTTGCCGCCCGGCAGCCACGACATGTTCGGGTCGTTGATCGTGGTGGCGTCGCCCGAGCCGATCAGGAACGACCAGTAGTAGGGGAAGATCGCCGAGACGATGACGACTCCGAGGCCGAGGTACACCCAGAACCCGGCGCGGACGCCGCGGATCTTGGTCGTGCGCCGGCTGCCGCGCGCGTTCGGGAGGTTCTCCTCGACGACGGCGAGAGGCGGGGTGCTGATGGCGCTCACTGCTGGGCTCCCTTCCGGCGACGGCGGCGCTGGATGACGCCGCGGCCGCCCTCGTCGCGCACGAGGCGACGGGTGATGCCGAGGTTGATCAGGCCGATGGCGAGGATGATGATGAACAGGATCCACGCCAGGGCTGCGGCGCGGCCGAAGTTGAACTCGCCCCAGCCGATGTTGTAGAGGTACAGCGTGATCGTCAGCCACTGGTTGGCGGCCCCGCCGCGGCCGAACGTGTCGAACATGCGCGGCTCGTCGAAGATCTGCAGTCCGCCGATCGTCGAGGTGATGATCACGAAGATGAGCGTCGGCTTCAGCGACGGGAGGGTGATGCTCCAGAACTGGCGGAACGCGTTGGCGCCGTCGACGGTGGCGGCCTCGTAGTACTCACGGGGCACGGCCTGCATGGCGGCGAGCAGGATCAGGGCGTTGTAGCCCGTCCAGCGGAAGTTGACCATCGTCGCGATGGCGATGTGGCTCCAGAACGGGTCCTTGTGCCAGGCGATCGGGTCCAGTCCGATGCTGGTGAGGATGTTGTTCACCAGACCGTGGTTGTCGCCGAACATGTTGCTGAAGATCAGCGCGACGGCGACCGGGGCCATGACGTACGGGAGCAGGACGCTCATCCGCCAGAAGGTCTTGGCCCGGATGTTGCGGTCGAGCATCGCCGCGATGAACAGTGCGAGCACGATCTGCGGCACCGACGACAGCAGGAAGATGCTGAACGTGTTGCGCAGGGCGATCCAGAAGTCCGCCTGCGACAGGATCCAGATGTACTGGTCGAAGCCGACGAACGTGCCGGAGTTGCGGACGAGGTCCCACTCCTGGAAAGAGATGACCGCCGTGTAGACGATCGGGAAGAGTCCCACGATCGCGAACAGGATGAAGAACGGCGAGATGTAGAGGTAGGGCGAGACCTTCAGGTCCCAGCGGCTCATGCGATGGGAGAAGGACAGCACGCGCGGCGCGCGTTCGGGCTTGGGCCGATCGTCCGGCCCCGATGCCGTGGGGCGGGTTGCGGTCGAGGTCACCGGGGGGCTCCGATCCGGATGGAGAGTGGGCGCTGGAGGCGGGGTGCGTGCGGGCCGCGGGGACCCGCACGCACTCCACTGGTGATGTCAGATCACGTCCGACGAGCGGACATGGTCGTCAGTGTCGACCGATCAGAACGCTTCGACTTCGGCGACGTAGGTGTCCCACGAGGTCTGCGCGTCTTCGACACCGTCGAAGACTCGCGTGATGGCGTCCTGCAGCGCGGTGTTGTACTTGAAGTAGTCCGCGCTCTTGTACGGCGTCACCGAGATCGCCTCGGAGCGGTCGGCGAAGATCGAGCCGGTCGGGGCGTCGGCGAAGTACTCGTTCGTCGAGTCCGTGATCGACGGAGCGGCCTGCGCGTCGACCGCGCTCGGGAACGCGCCGACGTTGACGAAGGTCTTCTCCTGCTGCTCCGGAGCGGTCAGCCAGTCGGCCAGGGCGAGAGCCGCCTCGACGTTCTTGCCATTCGCCGGGACGGTCAGGTACGAGCCGCCCCAGTTGCCGCCGCCGTTGGGGAATGCGTTCGCGATCTCCCAGCCGGTGACCTCGGGCGCGTTGCCCGAGATGATGCCGAGCATCCACGGCGGGCACAGCATCGCGGCGAACTCACCGTTGGCCATCGAGGCGTTCCAGTCGTCCGACCACTGGCCCGAGTAGGCCGAGTTCGGGATGCCGCGCTCGACGACGAGGTTGTAGGCGTCCTCGAGCTCCGGGTTGGAGGTCGCAACCACATTGCCGTCGGGCTCGTCGTACGGGAACTCGATCTGGTTGACGATGCCCTGGAACGCCGAGTTGGCGGAGTCGAGCATCGGCTTGCCGGTCGCAGCCTTGTACTGGTCGGCCAGGTCGAAGAACGTGTCCCAGTCGCCGTCGATCGCCGAGGCGACCTCGTCCGGCGTCGAGGGCAGGCCGGCAGCGGCGAACAGGTCGGCGCGGTAGCACACGGCCTGCGGTCCGATGTCGGTGCCGAAGCCCACGAGACGCCCATCGGCGTCCGTCGCGGCCTCTTCCTTCCAGTCGACCCAGCGGCCCTTGGCGCTGTCGGGCACCTCGGCGAGCAGGTCGGAGTACTGCATGGCCTCGGCGAACCAGTCGACCTCGACGGCCTCGATGTCGGCGAGGCCTTCCTTGCCGAGCTTCGCGAAGAAGTTCGTGCGGGCGTCGTCGGTGATGGCCGCCTTGTTGTGGACGATCTTCACGTTCGGGTTCTCGTCCATGTACTCCTGGAGGAGTTCATCGTCGTAGCCGAAGTCGTTGAAGGTCGCCAGGGTCAGCGTGATCTCGCCGTCGTCGCTGCCGGCGTCGTCGTTGCCGTTGCCGCCGGCGCAGCCGGCGAGGACGATGGCGGAAGCCGAGAATGCGGCGATTGCCACAGCGCTTCTGCGGAAGGCGCGTGCGTTCACTGTCACTCCTTTGTGTTGTCAGGGTCGTGTGTGTTGCAGGATCGGCTCGGAGGGATCCTCGCCGGTTTGGTGTGTTCGTGGGAGCGTTCCCAACGATCGAGACGCCACGCTACGGGAGCGCTCCCACGAAGTCAAGGGAGCGCTCCCACGGTTTGATCACGGTTGCGTCACGAGCTCTGCGGCGGGCGGTCGATACGACGGATGCCGGGGCCCGTAGACTGGAGGAGACCCCTGCCCGCGACATCCGGAGCTGTCACATGCCCACCATCGTCGTAGACGTCATGCCCAAGGCCGAGCTTCTGGACCCGCAGGGGAAGGCCGTCTCGGGCGCATTCGCCCGCCTCGGGGTCTCCGACTTCAGCGCGGTGCGCATCGGCAAGCGGTTCGAGCTCACCGTCGAGGGCGAGGTCACCGACGAGGTGCTCGCCGAGGCCCAGCGCATCGCCGACGAGATCCTGTCGAACGCGGTGATCGAGGACGTCGTCGGCATCGAGGTCGTGGAATGACCGCCCGCATCGGGGTCATCACCTTCCCCGGCTCGCTCGACGACCGCGACGCCCAGCGGGCGATCGAGATCGCCGGCGGCGAGCCCGTCGCCCTCTGGCACGGCGCGCACGACCTCGACGGCGTCGACGGCCTCGTGCTGCCGGGCGGCTTCAGCTACGGCGACTACCTGCGCGCGGGAGCGATCGCGGCGCTCGCGCCGATCATGTCGGAGGTGAAGGATGCCGCAGCGCAGGGCATGCCCATCCTCGGCATCTGCAACGGCTTCCAGATGCTCGTCGAGGCGCACCTGCTCCCGGGCGGACTGATCCGCAACGCGCACCAGCAGTTCATCCGCCGGGACCAGCGCCTCCGCGTCGAGAACAACGACACGGCATGGACGCATGAATTCGCCTCCGGCCAGGAGATCGTGATCCCGCTGAAGAACGCCGACGGCGGCTACATCGCGTCCGAGAGCGAGCTCGATCGCCTCGAGGGCGAGGGTCTCGTCGTGTTCCGCTACGTCGGGGTGAACCCCAACGGATCACTCCGCGACATCGCCGGCATCGCCAACGAGCGCGGCAACGTGGTCGGCCTCATGCCGCACCCCGAGCACGCGGTCGAGCCGGGTTTCGGTCCCGACACCGCCGTCGCCATGCGGTCGGGCGTCGACGGCCTGTCGTTCTTCACCTCGGCCATCGCGGCCGTGGTCGCCCAGGCCGCCTGAGCACCGTCTCAGACGGTGCCCGCCGGCGGCCACACGCCGATGATGAGCGCCATCACGACGATCGTCACGAGCTCGTGCGCGATGTTCAGCACCGTCAGCGACGACGGCCGGCCCTCGAACGCGTCGTGCGTGATGAACCGCGCGGCGGTGAAGCCGGCCCACAGGATGACGCCGGTCGCCAGCGCCGACCAGAGGTAGCTGCCGCCGTAGAAGCGCCAGGCGATCGACGCGGCGCCGGCGAGCACCCACGCCGTCACGAAGCTGACGATGACGGTCACGACGATCGGCACGACGGCGGACGCTCCGGGCCGGTCCATGTCGACGTTCGCGAGCTTCGCCCATCGCGTGCCGAACACCTTCGGGGTGTACCAGATCGTGCCCACGACCATGCTCGACGCCGTCGCGATGAGCACCGCCCAGTAGTTGATCTCGGGAACCACGTCCGCCTCCTCTGTCCGGGGCGCCGCTCGGACCGCGGTGTCCGCTGGGCGAGAGCGTAGCGCCGCCCGACGACGCCGGCTGGTCGCCTCGCCGGTAGCGTGGACAGGGTGAGCAGTGGCAACCGAAACCTCGTCGTCAGCGTTCCGACCGAAGAACTCGCCGCAGACCTGGGCGCCCTTCCCGACGGCGTCGAGCTGGTGGTGTGGCCGATGGATGCCGCCGCCCCCCGCGCCCGGTTCGACATCGTCGTGCCGCCCTACATGTCGATGGCGCGGGTCCTCGAACGCCTCGAGGGCATCGAGGTCGGGCTCGTGCAGGGCCAGTCGATCGGCTACGACGGCGTCGCCGACATCCTTCCGCAGGGGCTCGTCTTCGCCAATGCGGCCTCGGTGCACGAGACGTCGACCGCCGAGCTCGCCGTGGGGCTGGCGATCGCCGCGCAGCGGCACCTCGACGCGTTCGCGGTCGACACCGCGGCGGGACGCTGGGCCCCGATTTTCGCGCAGAGCCTCGCCGACCGGCGCGTGCTGCTGCTCGGTTACGGCGGCGTGGGCAAGGCGGTGGCCGCCCGCCTCGCGCCGTTCGAGGTGGAGCTCACGGCGGTGGCGTCGCGGGCGCGCGCCGAGGACGGCGCGCACGGCGTGGACCATGTGCACGGGGTGGACGAGCTGCCCGACCTCCTCCCCCGGGCCGAGATCGTGATCCTCACACTCCCCGGCGGCGACGCCACCCGGCACATCGTGGACGATGCGTTCCTGGCCGCGCTTCCGGACGGCGCGCTGGTCGTCAACGTCGGGCGCGGCTCGCTCATCGACACCGAGGCGCTCGTCGACCACGTGCGCCGCGGCCGGATCCGCGCGGGCCTCGACGTGACCGATCCGGAGCCCCTGCCCGAGGGTCACGCGCTCTGGGGACTGCCCGGGGTTCTGATCTCGCCGCACGTCGGCGGCGCCTCGAGCGCGATGCGCCCACGCGTGGCCCGCCTGGTGCGCACGCAGATCGAGCGCCTCGTCGCCGGCGAGCCGCCGATCAACG
Source organism: Microbacterium sp. (assembly GCF_036566905.1). GTDB lineage: Bacteria > Actinomycetota > Actinomycetes > Actinomycetales > Microbacteriaceae > Microbacterium. Next base: position 6,436 of record NZ_DATCVK010000212.1, read on the forward strand.
TCGTCCTCGGCGACTGACGCCGACGGCCGCATCCGCCCTGCGGGCAGCCGAACCGGCCGACCTGCCGGCGGCGCACCGTCGCGCGGGCTGCGCTCAGCGGTGGTCGATGTCGTCTCCCGACCACAGATCGGCGCACTCGACCTCGATCGCGTGATGTGCGGCGAGGTAGGGCCGCGCTCCCCGGTCGCCGGCGAGGGCGGCGAGCAGCGCCGGGACGTGGTCGCGACCGATCCCGACCGGGTGCCCGGGTCGGCTGCCGTACACGGCCTGCACGAGAGACGACCGCGGCGTCGCCGCCAGCGCTGCGCGCACGCGGGCGACAGCAGCGGCCGGGGTGCCCGGCGTGTCGACGGGCATCACGATCACGGCGTCGAACGCCGGGGCCGCGGTGAGGCTCGGGTCAGCGGATCCCGTGCCTTCTGCGGCGCCCGCGCCGCTTGCGGCGTCCTGCGCCGTGCGCAGTCCCGCCCGCAGCGACGCCGAGAGTCCCGCAGCCCAGTCTCCGGCCTCGACCACCCGGGCGTCATCCGGCACGAGTGCGGCGACCTCGTCGGCGCGCGCGCCGATGACCACCAGCACCTCGTCGCATCCGCCATCCCGGAGCGTGCGGACGCCGCGAGCGACCCAGGGCTCGCCGTCCGCGGTGCGCGCGAGGCCCTTCGGCGACCCGTATCGGGTCCCCGCGCCCGCCGCGAGCACGATGCCGCAGATGCGCACGAACCGGCCTCCTCCGGATGGGATGCCGCGGCGGTGCCGACGGCGTTTCCTGAGCGTAGTCCGCACGAAACACAGCGGGCCTAGCGTGTGCGCATGCTCGAACGCGCCCACGAACTGCTGCCGCTGCTGCGGAACGGTGACATGGTCGCGGCGGTGACGGTCACCCGCGTGGCCAGGAGCGCACCGCGCGGCGCCGGCGCGACGATGGCGGTGACGGCGGACGGCCGCGTGATCGGATCGATCTCGGGCGGGTGCGTCGAAGGCGACGCGATCCTGCTCGCGCACGGCGCCCGCATCGACGGCGCGCCCCGGGCTGCACGCCTCGGATTCTCGGACGACGCAGCCCATGCCGCGGGGCTCGCCTGCGGGGGGAGCGTGGATGTCGCGGCCTACGCCGTGCGCCCCGAACCGGTGGTCATCGAGGCGCTGGAGGCGGCGGCCGGGGGCCACGGCGTCACGGTCGGGCTCGTGCTCGGCGGGCCGGCTGCGGGCACGATGCTGGACGAGGACGCACTCCGTGCGGCGATCGCGGCGCCGCCGGAGGCGGCCGATGCGCCGCTCGACGCCGCCATCCGCCGGCGCGAGACCGTCGTGCTCACCGGCGCGCTCGACGGCCACGACGTCCTCGTGCTCTCGCACGCCCCGGCACCCCGTCTCATCGTCGTCGGCGCCGGCGAGCACGCGGCGGCGCTGTGCCGTGTGGCGGCGGCCGCCGGGTTCGCGGTGACGGTATGCGACGTGTGGGAGACGCTGGTGACGCGCGAGCGCTTCCCTGCGGCCGTCGAGCTGATCGTCGGACTCCCGCACGAGCACCTCGCCGGGCTCGATGCCTCCGTCGTGGATGACCGGACCGCCGTCTGCGTACTGACGCATGACGAGCGATCGGATGTTCCGGCCCTCGCTGCGGCCCTCGCCCTCCCGGTCGGGTTCGTGGGCGCGATGGGCGCCCGCGGCACCGTCGCCCACCGCACCGCGCTGCTGCGCGAGGCCGGGGTCACGGCGCTCGACGCCGCGCGGGTGCGGTCGCCCCTCGGCCTCGACCTCGGCGGCGCCAGTCCCGACGAGACCGCGATCTCGGTGCTCGCCGAGATCGTCGCGGCACGGTACGGCGGATCCGGCGTCCCGCTGAGCGCGCGCTCCGGGCCTCTCCACCGCAGGCCTGCTGCCGCAGCGCCGCCCTCAGGCGAGACGCCCGCAGGCGAGACGCCGCACGGCGCCACCACCTCCGCGTCCACCGCGGCGCGGCCCCACGCCGCCCGCGAGACCGCGGGCTGCGGCATCCCACTTCCGGCAGGAGCCTCATGACCCGCACCGTCCTCGAGAACGCGCATGTCGCGACCGTCGACGCCGTCGGCGCCGAGTACGCCGGCGGCCACGTCGTGATCGAGGGCGGACGGATCGTCGCGGTCGGCGCCGGCCGCGCGCCCGATGCGCTCCGCGACGGCGCCGAACTCGTCGACGCGCGCGGGTGCCTGGTGACCCCGGGGCTCATCAACACCCACCACCACCTCTACCAGTGGCTGACGCGCGGGTACGCGCAGGACTCGATCCTGTTCGACTGGCTCACGGCGCTCTACCCGCTGTGGGCGCGCATCGATGCGGGACTCACGGGCGCGGGCGCCGCGGGCGGGATGGCGGTGCTCGCACGGTCGGGCTGCACCACGGTCGGCGATCACCACTACGTCTTCCCCCATGGATCGGGCGACATCGTCGGCGCCCTCGTCGAATCCGCGTCGACCGTCGGGGTGCGGCTGCACGCGACGCGCGGGTCGATGGATCTCGGGCAGTCGCAGGGCGGGCTTCCGCCCGACTTCGCCGTCGAGACGACGGATGCCGCCCTCCAGGCGTCGCAGGAGGCGGTCGAGCGCTACCACGACCCCTCGTTCGACGCGATGGTGCGGATCGCGATCGCGCCGTGTTCGCCGTTCTCGGTCACTGCCGACCTGCTGCGGGAGGCGGCGGTGCTCGCCCGGTCACTCGGCGTGCGGCTGCACACGCACGCGTCCGAGACGGTCGAGGAGGACGCGTACTGCGCCGAGCACTTCGGCCGGACCCCGACGCAGTACCTCGAAGAGCTCGGGTGGCTGGGCGACGACGTGTGGATGGCGCACGGCGTGCACCTCGACGCCCCCGCGATCGAGCGCTACGCCGCGACCGGCACCGGGGTCGCGCACTGCCCGTCGTCGAACGCGCGGCTCGCCGCCGGCATCGCGCCGGTGCGCGCGCTGCTCGACGCCGGCGTCCCGGTCGGGCTCGGTGTCGACGGCTCCGCCTCGAACGAGTCGGGGCAGCTCGGCGTCGAGATCCGTGAATCCGTGCTGATGAACCGCCTGCGCACCGGCTCGGAGTCGATGAGCGTGCGCGACGCGCTGCGCATCGCGACGATGGGCGGCGCACGAGTGCTGGGCAGACAGCACGAGATCGGCTCGCTGGAGCCCGGCAAGCTCGCCGACATCGCCGTCTGGCAGGTCGACCGCATCGAGCACGCCGGCATCCTCGATCCGGTGGCGGCGCTCGGCCTCGGGGCGCTGCCGCCGCTCAAGCGCCTCTATGTCGGCGGCAGGACCGTGGTCGAGGACGCGACGCTGGTCACCGCAGACGAGGCGCGCCTCGCTCGCGAGGTGGCCGCGGCATCCGTCGCTCTCGCGGAGCGTCTCTGACGAACGGTCCCGCCCGGCGGCGCCGCGCAATGGGCGCGGAAGGAGGGTGACGGATGCCGCGCCGGGCGTCCGTCGCGCCGCGCGCCCTTCCCAATCACGCCGGTCGGGGGTATGACCGAAGGAGGACGAGGAGGCGACGATGGATTCATCCCGGCCGGCGGGACGCGACGCGGCTGCGCCGGCGGCATCCGCCGGAGACGGATCCACTCCGCGCGCGACGGCGCAGGTGGAGCGCCTCCAGACGGCGGAATGCTGGACACTGCTCGAGGAGGCGCGACTGGGCCGGCTCGCGGTGATCCACGCCGACGGCGCGCCCGACGTCTTCCCCGTGAACTTCACGACCAATGAGGGCGCACTCTTCGTGCGCACCGCCCGCGACGCGAAGCTCCTGCACATCGCACAGCATCCGCTGGTCGCGTTCGAGGTGGACGGCGAGACAGCGGACTCTCGCTGGAGCGTCGTCGTCCGCGGCAGCGCCGCCCGCATCACGAGTGAGGACGAGCTCCGCCGCAGCGGCGTGCGCGACCTCGAGTCCTGGAGCCCTACGCCGAAGTTCTTCGCGATCAAGATCACCGCGACCGCCGTGACGGGCAGGCGCTTCCCCAAGCGTTCCGGTCGCGCCGATCCCCTGATCCCCTTCGAGGGGCGCGTGCGAGCGGAGGCCCCGCCGGAGCCACCGCATCCGTCCCGCGGCGAGTCGCCGCAGCCGATCCCACACCACGGCCCACGCCCCACCACTGCCGCGCCCCCGGCCGAAGCCGCCGGCGAGCACGGCGACTGAGACGTCTTCGCGCCCGCCGGCGGCCCGTCGGCGAATCGCCGCGCGCCCGCAATCGAGCGAAACACCGCCGAAACCGCGCGTTGCTTGACTGGCGGACCAGCGGCCCACCGCCTCGACCCGTGGGACGCCGGCAGCCGCAGCGGAAGGACGCACGCGTGGACATCACCTCGGTCACCTCGTACCGCCCGGCGCGCGCGCAGCGCGATCTGCGCCTCGCCGCGGGCGAGACCTTCCTCGCGGGCGGCACATGGCTCATGAGCGAGCCGCAGCCCGGCACGACGGGATTCGTCGATCTGACGACCATGGACTGGCCCGCCCTCGAGCTCACCGAAGAAGGCCTTCGCATCGGAGCGACGTGCACGATCGCGCACCTGGTCGCCTGGGCTGAGGGCCGGGGCGAGCCGGGCGTGCCGGCGGCGTGGGCCGCGGCATCCGTCATTCCCGACGCGGCGAACGCGCTGCTCGCGTCGTTCAAGATCTGGAACACGGCCACCGTGGGCGGCAACGTGTGCCGCTCGTTCGCCGCCGGCGCGATGATCTCGCTCGCCGTGGCCCTCGATGGCACCGGCGAGATCTGGACTCTCGACGGCGGCGTCCGCACGATCGCGATCGCCGACCTCGTGACCGGCAACGGCGAGAACTCGCTCGCCCCCGGCGAGGTGCTGCGGGCGATCGACCTTCCGGCTCGCACCCTGCGCTCGCGCGTGCGCCTGCAGAAGATCGCCCTTGCGGAGCACGGGCGCTCGGGGGCGGTGGTCACGGGGCGCGTGGACGACGACGGGGCGTGCACGTTCGCGGTGACTGCGGCGACGGCGCGCCCGGCGGTGTTCCGCTTCGCGGAGGTTCCGGATGCCTCGACCCTGGCCGCGGTCGTGCACGACGCGCCGGGCTACTACTCCGACTCGCTGGGCTCGGCCGACTGGCGCCGCGGTGTGAGCGTGGTGCTGGCGCGACGCATCCGGGACGAGCTGTTGCGACAGGAGCGGGCCGCATGAGATTCGAGGTCAACGGGGAGCCGCGCGAGGCCGAGCCCCGCGCGGGGCAGTGCCTGCGGACACTGCTGCGCGAGACCGGCCATCACGAGGTCAAGAAGGGCTGCGACGCCGGGGACTGCGGCGCGTGCGGCGTGATCCTCGACGGCGCGCCCGTGCACTCGTGCATCATCCCGGCGGTGCGTGCCGACGGTGCCTCCGTCACGACGGCGGCCGGGCTCGCGCCCGATGGAAGCCTGCACCCCGTGCAGGAGGCGCTCGTCGAGCACTTCGGCTTCCAGTGCGGGTTCTGCACCCCCGGGATGGCCGTGACCGCCTCGACGCTGAGCGTCGACGACCTGCCCGATCTCGACCGGCGCATGAAGGGCAACCTGTGCCGGTGCACCGGGTACCGCCCGATTCGCGACGCGATCCACGCGGCGGTGCTCGGCCCCGTGCGCGAGACCGGCGCGGCTTCGACGACCTCAGCGACCGGAACCCCGGCCCCAGCGACCGGAACCGCGGCGCCCGAGCCCGCACTCCCGGTCCCTGAGCCCGTCGAAGGGCACGTCGGGCAGTCGGTGCGGCCCGAGCCCGGCCGTCGCATCGTGCAGGGGCTCGAGCCGTTCACGTTCGACACCGACACCTCCGACGCGCTGGTGCTCCGTGTCGTCGGCTCCCCGCACGCCCATGCGCGCATCGTCTCGATCGACGCGACGGCGGCGCGGGCCGTGCCGGGGGTGGTCGCCGTCTTCACGCACCAGAACGTCACGGCGCGGCGGTTCTCGACCGCGCGCCACGAGCACCGTGAGGACGACCCCGACGACACCCGCATCCTCGACGACGTGGTGCGCTTCGTCGGGCAGCGGGTGGCCGCCGTGATCGCCGAGACGGCCGAGGCCGCCGACGAGGCCTGCCGTCTGATCGCCGTCGAGTACGACGTGCTCGAGGCGGTCTTCGACCCCGACCAGGCCCGACGCCCCGGCGCACCGGTACTGCACCCCGGCCGGACGGTCGAGGACCGCGTGGCCGAGGCATCCCGCAACGTGCTCGCGACGCTCCACGACGGCATCGGCGGCGATGTCGACGCGGCCCTCGCGGCGAGCGCGGTCACGGTCACCGGCACCTGGCACACGAGCCGGGTCTCGCACGCGCAGCTCGAGACGCACGGCGCGGTCGGTCGCCTCGACGAGGAGGGCCGGCTCGTCATCCGCTCCAGCACCCAGGTGCCGTTCCTCGTGCGCGACGAGCTGGCGCGCCTGTTCGAGCTTCCGCGCGATCGCATCCGCGTGCACGCGGCGCGAGTGGGCGGTGGCTTCGGAGGCAAGCAGGAGATGTTCGCCGAAGACCTGGTCGCCCTCGCCGTGCTGCGCACCGGACGCCCTGTGGCCTACGAGTTCACGCGCGCCGACGAGTTCCGGCGCGCCTCGGTGCGGCATCCGTTCCATGTCGGCGTGACGCTCGGCGCGACGGCGGAGGGCGTGCTCACGGCCATCAAGCTCGATGTGCTGAGCGACACCGGCGCGTACGGCAACCACGGCATCGGCGTGATGTTCCACGGCTGCGCCGAATCGATCAACGTCTACCGCTGTCCGGTGAAGCGCGTCGACGCCGAAGTCGTCTACACGAACAACGTGCCGTCGGGAGCGTTCCGCGGCTACGGGCTCGGCCAGGTGATCCTCGGCGTCGAGTCGGCGCTCGACATGCTCGCCGAGCGGCTCGGCATGGACCCGTTCGACCTGCGCCGCCTCAACGCCGTGCGCGCGGGCGACCCGCTGCTCACCGTGCACGACGAGCACGACGAAGATCTGGTGTGGGGCAGCTACGGCCTCGACCAGTGCCTCGATCTGGCGCAGGGCGCGCTGCGGCGCGGCAACGGCGTGGCGGCGCCCGACGGCTGGCTCGTCGGCGAGGGGATGGCGCTGTCGTTCATCGCCGCGATGGCCCCGGGCGGCCACCACGCGCACGCGTCGGCGACGCTCCGCACCGACGGCACGATCGCACTGGCGGTCGGCACGGCCGAGTTCGGCAACGGCACGAGCACCGTGATGCGCCAGATCGCGGCGACCGTGCTGGAGGCGACGTCGGATCGGATCGTGCTGCGCGGCGCCGACACCGATCTCGTCCTCCACGACACCGGAGCGTTCGCCTCGGCCGGGGTCACCGGGGCGGGCAAGGCGCTGACCGCCGCGTGCCGGCAGCTGAAGGCGCGCATGCTCGAGTCCGCACGCCGGATCACTGGGGCGGATGCCGCACGCCTGGCCCCCGGAGGCGTGCAGGCGGGCGATCGCCTCGTCTCGTACACCGAACTGGTGCGAGCGGCCATGGCCGCACACCGGACGGCGGAGGGCATCGTCGGCACCGGGAGCGAGCACGGCGACGAGCGGAGCCTCTCGTTCAACGTCCACGCGGTCCGGGTGGCCGTCGACCCGGGGACCGGCACCGTCAGGGTGCTGCAGTCGGTGCAGTCCGCCGACGCGGGATTCGTGATGAACCCCGCGCAATGCCGCGGCCAGATCGAGGGCGGCGCGGCGCAGGGGCTCGGCAGCGCACTCTACGAAGAGGTGCTGATCGATGAGACCGGGGCGGTCGCCAATCCCGCCTTCCGGCTCTACCGCGTCCCGCAGTTCGCCGACATCCCCATCACGGAGGTGCTGCTCGCCGACACTCACGACTCGGTCGGGCCCTTCGGCGCGAAGTCGATGAGCGAGTCGCCGTACAACCCCGTCGCGGCGGCGGTCGGCAACGCGATCGCGCGCGCCGTCGGCCGGCGCCCGTACCACCAGCCGTTCACCCGGGAGCGGATGTGGCGCCTCGTGCAGGACGGCGCGACGGGTGCGGCATCCGTCCCGGTCGAGGCATCCGTCCGCCGCTGAGGCGGAGCCCCACGCCGCCGGCTCCCTCAGCCGGGCCACGCTGTCACACCCCCGAAACACCTGGGCGCACGAGGCGAAACGTGCACCCCATAGCGTCGCTCAGATCACACTGCATCAGAAGGGGAGCCACACCCGATGGCACGACACAGCAACCTGAGCCGGCCGCGCCGGCTCGCGGCCGCCGCGGCCGCATTCGTCGCCTCCGCCCTCGTCCTCGCCGGCTGCGCCTCGGGCGGTTCCACGCCCGGCGCGAGCGGCGGCGGCGAAGAGGAGGCGTCGTACGGCGAGATCAGCGTCCAGTACTCGTGGATCAAGAACGAGGAGTTCGCGGGAGAGTTCTACGCCTACGAGAACGGCTACTACGACGAGGCCGGCTTCGATGAGGTGATCGGCATCTCCGGACCCGACACCGGCGTCGCCAAGCTCCTCTCGGGCAGCGTCCAGGTCGCCCTCAGCGACGCGGCCTCGATCGGCGCTGCGATCGCCGAGGAGGAGGCTCCGCTGAAGATCATCGGCACGACCTTCCAGAAGAACCCCTTCACGATCCTCTCCCTGGCCGACGGCGGCAACATCACCACGCCCGAGGACCTCATCGGCAAGACCATCGGCGTGCAGGACTCCAACGCCTCGGTGTTCGCTGCCCTTCTGAACGCCAACGACATCGACCCGGCCGACGTCACCGTCGTGCCGGTGGACTTCGACCCGACCCCGCTCATGAACGGCGAGGTCGACGGCTTCATGGCGTACCTGACGAACGAGGCCCTCACGGTCGAGCTCGCCGGCTACGAGGTCACCAACCTCTCGTACGCCGAGAACGGGGTGCCCTACGTCGCCGAGGCGTTCAGCGTCACCGACCAGTTCCTCGCGGAGAACAAGGACCTGCTGAAGGCCTTCCTGATCGCCGAGATCAAGGGCTGGACCGACGTCTTCCTCGAGTCGACCGACGACACGGTCTCGCTCATCGAGACCTACTACAACGAGGCGGCGTCCGAGTCGGAGGACGGCCTGGAGGCCGTCTTCGGCGCCCTCGACCCCGTCAAGACCGCCAAGGGGCTCGAGGCCGAGAAGCTGCTGATCTCGACCGACGAGACCGAGGCCAACGGCCTGTTCACGATCTCGGACGAGCTCAAGGAGCAGACCGTCGCCTCGCTCGCCGCGGCCGGCTGGGACGTGTCTGTGGACGACCTGTTCGACACGACGATCATCGACGAGATCTACGAGGAGAATCCCGAGCTCAAGGACTACCTGCCGTAGTCCCCGAGATCGGGCGGCAATCATCATGACCGACACGCACCTGAGCAGCACCAGGGCGACGGATGCCGCGGCCGCGGCGCCGTCGGCGGGGGAGACCTCGCCGGCGGCGCCCGCCCCGGGCACCGGCATCCGCATCGACGGACTCAGCAAGACGTTCCAGACGGGTCGCGGTCAGAGCGTGACCGCTCTGCAGGACACCCACCTGCACACCGACCAGGGGTCGTTCCTCGCTCTGCTCGGCCCCTCCGGCTGCGGCAAGTCGACCATCCTCCGCATCCTCGCCGACCTCGAGACGCCCACCACCGGCGAGGTGTTCGTCGACGGGAAGACACCGGCGCAGCTGCGCCGCGACAGTGAACTGGGCATCGCCTTCCAAGACCACGCGCTGCTGCCATGGCGCAGCGTCTCGGCGAACATCCGGCTGGTCTTCGAGATCGCCGGTCGTCGAGCCGACAAGGCCTACATCGACGAGCTGATCGCCCTCGTGGGCCTCACCGGCTTCGAGAAGGCCAAGCCGGCGCAGCTGTCTGGGGGCATGCGCCAGCGTGTGTCGATCGCGCGCGCACTCGCCCTCAAGCCGTCGGTGCTCCTGCTCGACGAGCCGTTCGGCGCCCTCGACGACATGACGCGTCAGAACCTCAACCTCGAGCTGCTGCGCATCTGGACCGAGAAGCCGGCCACCACCCTGCTCGTGACCCATGGCGTCTCGGAGGCGATCTTCCTGTCCGACCGTGTCGCGGTGATGTCGCCGCGTCCCGGCCGCATCAAGGAGATCATCGAGGTCGATCTGCCGCATCCCCGCACGCCGGACATGCAGCGCTCCCCCGAGTTCCACCTCCTCGTCGACCGCGCGTCGGAGCTGCTCTTCGGCGCGGACGGCCGCGCCGCCGCGGAGTCCTGATGCGCGGGCGCTCCCTTCCCGGCTGGCTGGCTGGGATCATCGGCGCGATCGCCCTGATCGCCGCATGGTGGCTGTTCTCGGTCACCGTCTTCCAGCCGCCGCCGGGAACCACGTTCACGCCGGTGCCGTCGCCGTTCGTCGTGTTCCAGACGATCTGGCAGGACGGCCTCGCCGCGTATTGGAGCGTCTTCCAGGTGACGATCACCGAGGCGCTCATCGGCTACGCCTGGGGCAACGGCATCGCGCTGCTGGTGGCGGCGACGGTTCTGCTGCTGCCGCGCATCGAGTCCGTCGTCGTGCAGATCGCTGTCGTCAGCTACTGCCTGCCGGTCGTCGCGGTCGGCGGCATCGCGATCGTGGTGCTCGGCGGCGCGAAGCGCGCCGGCGATCCGAGTGCGACCGCGATCTTCCTCGCCGCCCTCGCCGTGTTCTTCACCACGGTGGTCGGCGCCCTGCTCGGCTTCCGCGCGGCGGACCGCTCGAGCCTGGATGTCGTGCGGGTGTATGGCGGGTCGCGGTTCACGCAGCTGCGCAAGGTGCGGCTCATCGCCGCGACGCCCGCGATCCTCAACGCGCTGCAGATCGCCGTGCCCTCCGCCTTCCTCGGCGCGATCCTCGGCGAGTACATGGGGGGCACCGACCGCGGTGTCGGCATCACCCTCATCCGCCTCCAGGGTGATCTCGACTCGGCGCGCGTCTGGGCGGTGTTTTTGCTCTCGGCGGTCGTCGCCCTGATCGGGTACGCGCTCGTCGGCCTCATCGCACGAGCGGTGACGCCCTGGGTCTCGGGGAAGGCGGTGGCGGCATGACCGCGACGATCTCCGATGCCCCGCCGACGGCCTCAGCGCCTCGCTCGGCCCGCGCCACCGCCGTCTCGCGCACCGTCGGCCGGTCGCTGCTGAACGCCCTACTCACCTTCGTCATCGTGCTCGCCCTGTGGTGGGCGGTGGTGAACCTCACGGGCATCTCGCCCTACGTCGCCAAGGGCCCCGCCGACGTGTGGGAGTTCTTCTTCACGTCCGACGAGGCGGCGCTGAACCGCGCGGAGATGATGCCGCTGCTGGCCCAGACCCTCGCCGATGCCGCGATCGGCTTCGTGGTGGGCATGCTCGTCGCCGTCGTCCTCGCCCTGGCGTTCTCGCTGTCACGCTCGGTCGAGATGGGCGTGATGCCGCTCGCACTGCTGCTGCGCTCGGTGCCGCTCGTCGCCATCGCACCGGTCATCATCCTCATCACCGGACGAGGGACTCCGGCATCCGTCGCCGTCATCGGCTCGATCGTCGTCCTGTTCCCCGCGCTCGCGTCGATCATGTTCGGCCTCAGCCGGGCATCGAAGGAGAGCCTCGACCTCGTGCACGTCTACGGCGGCGGTCGCGCGACGCAGCTGCGCAAGGTGAACGTTCCGGGAGCCCTGCCGTCGCTGTTCGCGGCGGCACGGGTCTCGGTCCCGGGAGCCGTGACCGGGGCCCTGCTCGCGGAGTGGCTGTCGACCGGGCAGGGCATCGGCGGCATGATCCAGAAGTTCAGCGCCTCCGCCCGCTTCGACGAGCTGTGGGCGTCAGTGGCGCTCATCACGATCGTGACGCTGCTGCTGTACAACGTCGTCCAGGTCGTCGAGAACGTCGTGCTGGCCCGCATGGGCATGCCCACTTCCGGTCGCTGAGCGACCCGAGCACCTCGGCGGTCGGAACGGGAGCGAAGCTCGCGCGGCGAGGTCTCAGGCCGGGCGATCGGCGGCGAGCTGCAGCACGGCCTCGGCGAGCGCCTGGATGCCGCGGGCGACGTCGCCGGCCGACACCGCTTCGTCGGGGTGATGGCTGATGCCGTCGGGGTTGCGGAGGAACAGCATGCCGACGTCGGCGATCGCGCCGATGGCCATGCCGTCGTGCCCGGCGGGGCTGAAGAGGACGGCAGGGTCGCCGGTCCCACCGGGGAGGGTCGACAGGATGCCTTCGCGCACCACATCCTGCAGCAGCGGCGCGCAGAACACGGCGGGAGCGCTATGCACCTCCTGGGCCTGCCAGCGCAGGCCGCGGCGCCCCATGATCGCGTCGAGCTCGCGTTCGAGCGAGAGCCACACGCGATCTCGTTCGCCGTCGAACTCGCCGCGGAGGTCGAGCGAGAGCCGCACCTCGCCGGGGACGACGTTGACGGCCCCCGGAAAGGCCTCGAGCTGACCGACGGTGCCGATGATGTGATGCTCGGCGCGGCAGACGCGCTCGACGGCGAGCGCCGCCTCCGAGGCGCCGAGCAGCGCGTCGCGGCGCATGTCGTAGGGCGTTCCGCCCGCGTGCCGCGCCTCGCCCTCGACGGTCAGCTGGAAGCGCCGCGCCGACGCGATCGACGACACCACCGCGAGCGACTCGCCGCGCCGGTCGAGCTGAGGCCCCTGCTCGATGTGGGCCTCGAGATAGCCGACGAGTTCGGCGGGCCGACGCGCCGCCTCGCCCACGCGAGCGGGGTCGAGGCCGAACTCGAGGAAGGCTTCGCGCAGGCTCGTGCCGTCGGCATCCGTCAGCGTCCACCACTCGTCGTTCCACGTGCCCGCGACGGCTGACGAGCCGAGCAGCGCCTTGCCGAAGCGGGTGCCCTCCTCGTCCGAGAACGCGATCACCTCGAGCGCGAACGGCAGACCGGCGCGCGCGGCCCCGTCGCCGGGCGCGCGCAGCAGACGCGCGACCTCGAGGGCGATCAGCACCCCGACGATCCCGTCGAAGCGTCCCGCGTCGGGCACGGTGTCGAGGTGCGAACCGAGCAGCAGTGCGGGCGCGTCGGGCTCGCCCGACGCCGGCGCCATCCGCCCGAGCTGATTGCCCGCGGCGTCCTGGCGCGTCGCCATGCCGACCTCGCGCATCCATTCCGCAGCGAGCCGGTTCACGCGCGCGTGCTCGGGCGACAGGTACACGCGCTCGATCCCGCCGCTCGTCGCCGACACACCCGCGAGCTCCTCGCACCGCGCCATCACGCGACGCGCTGCCGCTGCGATGCGGTCGCGGTCGACCCCGAGCAGGGCCATCGTCACGCGCTCCGGAAGACGTCGGCCGCGGCATCCGTCCCGCCGCCGGCCGGCACCGACGCGCCGAACCGCCGCAGCACCGCCTCGAGGGCGGCGAGCGTCGTCAGCACGGCGTCCTCGCGGGCATTGTAGCCCATCGTGCCGATGCGCCAGACGCGGCCATGGAGGGGCCCGAACGACGTGCCGATCTCGATGCCGAAGTCCTCGAGCATCGCCCTGCGGGCCTCGTCGCCGGGGACCCCCGCGGGGATCTCGACCGCGACCACGTTGTTCATCTTGTGGGCGAGGTCGCCGAACACCGCGAGGCCGAGCGCCTGGACGCCGGCCAGCATCGCCGCGCCGGCGACGCGGTGACGTTCGATGACGGCATCCCGCCCCTCGATCAGCAGCACGCGCGCGCATTCGCGGGCGGCGTACAGCATCGACGTCGCCTCGGTGTGGTGGTTGAGGCGCCGAGGACCCCAGTAGTCGAGGATCATGCCGAGGTCGAAGTAGTTCGAGCGCACGAAGTCGGCCGCCGAGAAGTCGTCCGCCTCGCGGATGCCCGCCTCGATCCGCGCGCGCGACCGCACGACCTCGACGGCGCGGTCCGACAGGGTGAGCGGCGACGACCCCGACGGACCGCCGAGGCATTTCTGCAGACCGGCCGTTGCGGCATCCAGCCCCCAGGCATCGGCCTCGAACGGGTTGCCGCCGAGTGATGCCGTCGCATCGGTGTAGAACAGCACGCCGTGGTGCGCGCAGATCGCGCCGATCTCGTCGAGCGGCTGGTTCATCGTTGTCGAGGTGTCGCCCTGCACGAGAGCGAGGAGCGTGGGCTTCACCCGCACGATCGCCTCTTCGATGACCGACACCGGGAACACCTGCCCCCACCCGGTCTCGATCGTGTGCACCTCGGCCATGGCCCGCTCGGCGATCTCGGCCAGCAGGTGGCCGAAGCGGCCGAACACCGGCACCAGCACGCGGTCGCCCGGGCGCACCAGCGACACGAGCGCCGCCTCGATGCCGGCGCGCGAGGTGCCGTCGATCAGCAGGGTCGCCTCGTTGTCCGTCGCCCAGACACCGCGGTAGAGCTCCTGCGTCTCGGTCATCGCGGTGGTCATGAAGGGGTCGTACTGCCCGACGAGGGGCGCCGACATCGCACGCAGCACGCTCGGGTAGGCCGAGATCGGACCGGGGCCCATCAGCAGGCGTGCGGGCGGGTCGATCGGGCCGGGAAGGTCGGTCATGGGGTGACTCCAGAAGCTGAGACGGTCGCGGCGAGGCGCCGCCCGAGGCGCACGAGAGCGATGTCGGTGCCCTCGCGCGAGACGAGGCAGAGCCCGACCGGCGCCGGGCCGAGGGCGGAGGGCACCGTGAGGAGCGGCACCGACAGCGCGGGCAGTCCCGCGACGGCGGCCGGCGTCGTCATGCGGAGGGTCGTCATGCGCACCGCGTCGATGCCCTCACCGCTCTGGCCGCGTGCCGGCGCCGGGCCGGGCACGGTCGGCAGGAGCAGTACCTGGGACTGCACCAGATCGCGCACGCGTTCGCGCAGCGGCGCGAGGAGGGCGCGAGCGGATGCCTCGTCCTCGGCGGTGACGGCGGCAGCCGCTGCGAGGCGCTCGGCCACGG
>NZ_DATCVK010000213.1:0-9950 GCF_036566905.1 Microbacterium sp.
ATCCGTCGATCCCTCTGCCGGCTCGACGGGAGGACTGGGCGTCGGCTCGGGCGCGGCGACCGGCGCAGGGCCGCCCGCCTCCGACGACGTTCCCGCGTCGGCGGCCGGCGCGGGAAGGGACGGCAGCAGCGGCGACACGACCGTGGGCACGCCCAGCATGCAGGCGACGGCGAGGCCGAGCGAGAGTCCCACGACGGCGACACCGGCGATCGCGGCCGTGCGGACGCGGCGCACACGGTGTCCGGTGCGGTCGACGAACACGGGGCTGGCACGGCGGGTGAGCGGAGCAGAGGCCTCCGACCCGCGCGAGGGCTTCGGATCCATCACGCTCCTCGGGCGGTGAGGCGTGCTCGGGAGGCGCACGCCCGCCGGGGAGTTTATGCGAGTGATCTGCGTGGAAACCGGGTGCGGAAAGGTATCCTCATCGACCTCTCACGTGGCAGGAGGGAGCGAGAGCGCACCTCACGGCTTCTTCGGCTCCTTGGTGCGGCCGGGTGCGCTGCCGCTGTTGCCGGGCCCGCTGGACGAGTCGCTCTCCTCCGTCGCCGGCGCCGTCGGCGCCGGAGCCGGTGCGGGTTCGATGGCCGGATCCGTCTTCCCACCGTCGGCGGCATCCGTCTCCGGCTCTGCGGGCGCAACCGGTGGAGTGGGAGAGGGAGAGGATGTCGGCGCGGGCGGCGAAGCGCGGGGTGTGACGCGCACCTCCGACACGGGGGCGGGCTCGGCGGGCAGGGGCGACCGGTCGCCCTGCACCGCCGCGAACACCGCGGTGACCACGACCACGAGCGAGAGCGCGAGAGCGCCCACCAGCGCTCCGAGCGCGAAGGTGTGCACCCGGCGCGAGCGCACCCAGGAAGCGTCGGCGCCCGTGGGCGCGGGCGTGGCCGTGTGGGTGAGCGGCGCCGGGGTCTCCGACCCGCTCGAGGGCGTCGACTCCATCAATGTCCTCGGCGGTGAGCGCGTGCGGGGGAACACGCGAGCACCGATCCTACGCGACCGACTTGCGGCGCTTCCTGGCCGGATGTCTGCGATCGCGACGAAGATGGAGTGATGGGAGACGTCCTCGAGCGGTTCGGTCCTGCCACGCAGGACTGGTTCCGTGGCGCCTTCCACGCCCCGACCGACGCCCAGAAGGGGGCCTGGCAGGCGATCTCGGCCGGCAGGCACGCTCTGGTGGTGGCGCCGACCGGCTCCGGCAAGACGCTTTCGGCGTTCCTCTGGGCGATCGACCGCATCTTCCATGACAAGGCCGCCGCTCCGGCGACGGCATCCGCCTCCGGCCGGAAGAAGCGGACCGACGCCGGCGCGACCCCCGCGACCCGCGTCCTCTACATCTCGCCGCTGAAGGCGCTGGGCGTCGACGTCGAGCGCAACCTCCGGTCGCCGCTCGTGGGCATCGGCCAGTCCGCGCGGCGGCTCGGCCTCACGGTGCCCGACGTCACCGTGGGCGTGCGGTCGGGCGACACTCCGGCGGGCGACCGACGCAAGCTCGTGCAGAGCCCTCCCGACATCCTCATCACGACCCCCGAGTCGCTGTACCTCATGCTGACCAGCCGGGCGGGCGAGACCCTGCGCGACGTGCACACGGTCATCGTCGACGAGGTGCATGCCGTCGCCGCGACCAAGCGCGGCGCGCATCTGGCCGTCAGTCTGGAGCGGCTCGACGCCCTCCGCCGCTCGTTCGCTCCCGACGCCGCGCCGGCGCAGCGCATCGGCCTGTCGGCGACCGTGCGGCCGATCGACGAGGTCGCCCGTTTCCTCGGTGGCGCCGAGCCGGTCGAGATCGTCGCGCCGCGCGCGACGAAGGCGTTCGACATGAAGGTCGTCGTGCCGATCGGCGACATGCTGAACCCTCCACCGCCGCCGAGCCCGTACCGATCCGACGACGACGCCTGGGCGGATCCGGATGCGGGTTCCTCGGCCGACGGTCCGGCCGAGGCGATCGACGAGGACTGGTTCGCCGATGGCTCAGCGACCGGTTCAGGCACCGGAGTGGGGTCGGGGAGCGATCCGCGCCGGGCCTCCGGTGCCGGTGAGACCGAGATGACCGGATCGGTGTGGCCGCACGTCGAAGAGGCCATCGTCGATCGGATCCTGCTGCACCGCTCGACGATCGTGTTCTGCAACTCCCGACGGCTCGCGGAACGGCTCACGGGCCGCCTCAACGAGATCTACTCCGAGCGTCTCGGGCTCGACCTCCCCGAGCAGGCGGTCCCCGCGGCGATGATGGCGCAGGCCGGCGCGACGGCGGGCGCCGACCCCGTGCTCGCAAAGGCCCACCACGGGTCGGTGTCGAAGGAGCAGCGGGCGCAGGTCGAAGAGGAGCTCAAGTCGGGCATCCTGCGGTGCGTCGTCGCGACCTCGAGCCTCGAGCTGGGCATCGACATGGGCGCCGTCGACCTCGTGATCCAGGTCGAGGCGCCGCCGAGTGCGGCATCCGGACTGCAGCGCATCGGCCGTGCCGGCCACCAGGTGGGCGAGGTCAGTCGTGCCGCGCTGTTCCCGAAGCACCGTGGCGACGTGCTGCACACCGCGATCGTGACCGAGCGGATGCTCGCCGGGCAGATCGAGGCGATCGCCATTCCGCAGAACCCCCTCGACATCCTGGCGCAGCAGACGGTGGCCGCAGCGGCGGTCGCGCCCGTCGACGTCGAGGGCTGGTACGAGACGCTCAAGCGCAGCGCACCCTTCCGCTCGCTCCCCCGCTCGGCTTACGAGGCCACGCTCGACCTCATCGCGGGGCGATTCCCGTCCGACGAGTTCGCCGAGCTGCGTCCCCGCGTCATCTGGGACCGCGATCTGGGCGTGATCACCGGACGCCCGGGCGCTCAGCACATCGCCGTGACCAGCGGCGGCACGATCCCCGACCGCGGGCTGTTCGGCGTCTTCATCGCCGGTGAGTCCCAGAACGCGCGCGTCGGCGAGCTCGACGAGGAGATGGTCTACGAGTCGCGCGTGAACGACGTGTTCACCCTCGGCACGACCAGCTGGCGCATCGTCGAGATCACGCACGATCGCGTCAACGTGGTCCCCGCGTTCGGGCAGCCCGGCAAGGTGCCGTTCTGGCACGGCGACGGCATCGGGCGCCCCGCCGAGCTCGGCGAGGCCCTCGGCAAGTTCTCCCGCGAGGTGTCGACGGCGAAGCCCGAGACGGCCGAGGCGCGCCTGCACGACGCCGGCCTCGACGAGTACGCGCAGGACAACCTGCTGGCGTACCTCGCCGAACAGCGCGAGGCCACCGGCACGCTGCCGACGGACCGGCAGCTCACGGTCGAACGCGGGCGCGACGAGGTCGGCGACTGGCGCGTGATCCTGCATTCCCCGTACGGCATGCAGGTGCACGCACCGTGGGCGCTCGCCGTGAACGCCCGCATCCGCGAGCGGCTGGGCGTCGACGGATCCGCGGTCGCCAGCGACGACGGCATCATCGCCAGGATTCCCGATGCCACGGCCGAGCCGCCGGGAGCCGACCTCTTCGTCTTCGACCCCGATGAGCTCGACCAGATCGTGACCGAAGAGGTGGGCGGCTCCGCACTGTTCGCCTCGCGGTTCCGGGAGTGCGCGGCGCGGGCGCTGCTCATGCCGCGGCGCAATCCCGGGAAGCGGACGCCGCTGTGGCAGCAGCGGCAGCGGTCGGCCCAGCTGCTCGAGGTGGCCCGCCGGTACCCGACGTTCCCGATCATCCTCGAGACGCTGCGCGAGGTGCTGCAGGACGTCTACGACGTGCCCGCGCTCCTGCGGCTCATGCGCGGCATCGGCGAACGCCGCATCCGCCTCATCGAGACCGAGCCCGCGCAGCCCTCGCCGTTCGCCCGCGACCTGCTGTTCGGCTACGTCGGCGCCTTCATGTACGAGGGCGATTCGCCACTGGCGGAGCGTCGGGCGGCCGCGCTGTCGGTCGACCCGGCGCTGCTGTCGGAGCTGCTCGGCAAGGTCGAGATGCGCGAGCTCCTCGACCCCGACGTCATCGCGCAGTTCGAGCGCGAGGCGCAGCGCCTGGATCCCGAGCGTCGCGCGCGCGGCCTCGAGGGCGTCGCCGACCTGCTGCGCCTTCTGGGTCCGCTCGACGCGACCGAGGCGGCCCTGCGGCTCGAGGCGGAGGGCGACGGCGTCGCGGATGCGCACGCGACCGAGGGCGAGGCATCCGCTCTTCTCGACGGGCTGATCACCTCGCGTCGCGCGATACCGGTGACCATCGCCGGCGCGACGCGCGTCGCCGCGATCGAAGACGCCGGGCGTCTGCGCGATGCCCTCGGGGTGGCTCTGCCGGTCGGCATCCCCACCGCGTTCCTCGAGCCGGTCGCCGATCCGCTCGGCGACCTGCTCGCCCGCTACGCGCGCACCCATGGGCCTTTCACGGCGGATGCCGCAGCCGACCGCCTCGGCATCGGCGTCGCGGTCGCCCGTCACACCCTGCAGCGGCTCGAATCGCAAGGCCGGGTCACGAGCGGCTTCTTCCTGCCCGATCCGCCGCCCGGCTCGGAGGACGGCTCGGGAACACGGGGCGACGAGGCGGAGTGGTGCGACACCGAGGTGCTGCGCCGGCTGCGGATGCGCTCCCTCGCGGCGATCCGCGGCAGCGTCGAGCCGGTGCCGCAGCACGCCTATGCACGCTTCCTGCCCGTGTGGCAGCACGTGACCCGGCCGCTGGAGGGCATCGACGGCGTCGCGGCGGTCGTCGAGCAGCTGGCGGGCGTGCCGATCCCCGCGAGCGCCTGGGAGTCCCTCGTGCTCCCGGCTCGCGTCGCCGATTACACGCCGGGCATGCTCGACGAGCTGACCGCCACCGGCGAGGTCATCTGGTCGGGTCACGGCACGCTGCCGGGGCGCGACGGCTGGGTCGCGCTGCATCCGGCCGACGCCGTGCCGCTCACGCTCTCCGTGCCCGACGACGCCGACGAGATCGCGCCGGGGTCGCTCGATGCCCAGCTGCTGGCCGCGCTCGACGGCGGCGGCGCCTACTTCGCCGCGCAGCTGCGGCAGACGACCGGCGCCGAGAACGAGCAGTCGGTCGTCGACGCGCTGTGGCGGCTCACCTGGGCGGGACGGATCACGAACGACACCTTCGCGCCCGTGCGCGCGCTCGTGTCGGGCGGTTCGCAGGCGCACCGGGTCAGTCGGCGCACCCCGCGGGCACGCCTGTACCGGGGCGCGGCGGTGCGGTCGGTCGCGGCATCCGTGCCCGCCCGTCCGCCCACGATCGGCGGACGGTGGTCGTTGCTGCCGGCGGCCGAGCCGGACGCCGCCCTGCGCGCGACGGCGACGGCGAGCCTGCTGCTCGACCGCTACGGCGTGGTCACCCGCGGCGCAGTGCAGTCCGAGGGCGTGCCTGGAGGATTCGCGCAGACGTACCGCGTGCTCGCGGGGTTCGAAGAGGCCGGCCACTGCCGGCGCGGCTACGTCATCGAGAAGCTCGGGGCGGCGCAGTTCGCCGCCTCCGCCACCGTCGACCGGCTTCGCGAGTTCGCCGGGCTCTCCGACCCGCCGCCGCTGCGCAGCGTGACGCTCGCCGCGACCGACCCGGCGAATGCGTACGGTGCAGCGCTGGCGTGGCCCGCGCTGGAGGGCGTCGGGCATCGCCCCGGACGCAAGGCCGGTGCGCTCGTCGTGCTCGTCGACGGCGCGCTCGCCCTGTACCTCGAGCGCGGCGGCAAGTCGGCACTCGCGTTCACGGGCGACGAACCGGTGCTCGCCGCCGCCACGCGCGACCTCGCGGCGACCGCCCGCGCGCGACGGCTCGACACCCTGACGATCGAGCAGGTCAACGGCGCCTTCGTGTACGGCACCGCGGTCGGCCGGGCCCTGCGGGATGCCGGCTTCGTGGAGTCCCCGCGCGGGCTCACCCTGCGACGCCTCACGGCGGGTGCTGCCCGACATGCTCCGGGGCCGGAGGACCGGGCGGGCGCGCGTGCCTGAGGGCGACACCGTCTTCCGCACGGCCCGCCGCCTCGACGCCGCACTGGCGGGGGCGACGGTGACGCGGTTCGAGCTGCGTGTTCCGCAGGCGGCCACGATCGACCTGCGGGGCGAGGTCGTGCACGATGTGGTCTCACGCGGCAAGCATCTGCTCCACCGCATCGGCTCGTGCACGCTGCACACCCACCTCAAGATGGAAGGCGAGTGGCACGTGTACCGGCACGGCGAGCGGTGGCGCGCGCCGGGATTCCGTGCCCGCGCGGTGATCGGCGCGACCGCCCCGGACGGCGCCGAGTGGGAGACGGTCGGCTTCGACCTCGCCGACATCAAGGTGGTGGCCACCGCCGACGAGGACGAGCTGGTCGGATACCTCGGCCCGGACCCGCTGTCCGATTCGTGGGACCCGGTGGAGGCGGCTCAGCGTCTCGCCGCCGACACCCGCGCCGTGCACGTCGCGCTCCAGGACCAGCGCAACATCGCCGGCTTCGGCAACGAGTACGTCAACGAGATCCTCTTCGTGCGCGGCATCCTTCCGACGACGCCGGCGAACGAGACGGATGCCGCCGCGATCGTGGATCTCGGCGCACGCATGATCCGCGCCAACCGCAACCGGTCGGGCCGCACCTTCACCGGTGACGAGCGCCCCGGACGATCGACCTGGGTCTATCGCCGCGAGGGCCGGCCGTGCCGTCGGTGCGGGACGCTCATCCGCGGCGGAAGCCTCGGCGCCGACCCCACCCGCGAGCGCATCGTCTTCTGGTGCCCGTCCTGCCAGCGCTGACGCCGCTTCCAGCACGCTTTCATCACGATGCGCGACGGACGAATTGTCGCCCGGGCGCGAAGGGTCGGTTCGTCCTCGAGGGGTGCGCCGTTGAAACACCGCGGATTCCTGGCCGTTACACAAGTCCGGACGAACTGTCGCGCCAGGGCACACGGACACCCCGGATCGTCTGGTTCGGAGGCGGCCGCATTGCGGGTGACCACGTGCCCCTATTGAATACTCGACACACCCGATCGGCCGTGCAGCGTTGCGCGGCCCGCGACCAGAAGGACCCTCACGAGGTGACGATGTCCACAGGCACGGCGACCGCGGCAGCAGACCCCGCGGAGCAGGTTCCCAGCGAGAGCGAGGCCACGCGCGGGGCCGTCGTCCTGTCGGGGATCACCAAGTACTACGGCGAGCAGCTCGCCGTCGACGACCTGTCCCTGACGATCCAGCCGGGCGAGTTCATCTCGCTGCTGGGCCCCTCCGGCTGCGGCAAGACGACGACGCTGCGGATGATCGCGGGCTTCGAGCATCCCGATGCCGGCGACATCCGCATCTCCGGACGCTCGGTGCTCGCGGCGCCGCCGTACAAGCGCGACGTCAACACCGTCTTCCAGGCGTACGCCCTGTTCCCGCACCTGTCGGTCGCCGAGAACGTCGCGTACGGGCTTCAGCAGCGCCGGACTCCGAAATCCGAGGTGCGCGAGCGGGTCACGCAGGCGCTCGACATGGTGCAGATGCGACGGTTCGGCGACCGCAAGTCCACGCAGCTGTCGGGCGGCCAGCAGCAGCGGATCGCGCTCGCGCGGGCGCTGGTGAACCGCCCCGCGGTGCTGCTCCTCGACGAGCCGCTCGGCGCGCTCGACCGGCAGCTGCGGGAGGAGATGCAGCTCGAGCTCAAGCTCCTGCAGTCGCGACTCGGCATCACGTTCGTCTTCGTCACCCACGACCAGGGCGAGGCCCTGTCGATGAGCGACCGCATCGCGATCATGCGTGCCGGCCGCATCGAGCAGCTGGCCGACGCCGACACCGTGTACGCGCGCCCGGCCTCGGCGTACGTGGCGGCATTCGTCGGTCAGCAGAACTTCTTCCGAGGGCCGGCGGCCGAGGCGGGCGCGGCGATCACCTCGCCCCACGCGCTGGTGCGCGCCGCGGCGCCCGTGCTGACCAGCACGAACCTCGGCGAGGCGGCCGTGCGGCCCGAGTTCATCCGGATCGAGAAGGACCCCTCGGCGGGCTCGGGGACCGCGACCGGCGCGAGCCTCTCCGAGGCGAACACGACCCGCGGTGAGCTGATCGGCGTCTCGCATCTCGGCGACACGATGCAGTATCTCGTGCGGCTCGGCGCCGACCAGAGCCTGATCGTGCGGCGACCCACGCCGGATGCCCCGACGCTGGCCGTCGGCGACCACGTGGTGTGCACGTGGGGAGCGCATCACGTGCTGCTCTTCCCCGCCGCCGACGACGCGGCCGCGGAGCAGGGCGGGTACATCCCGCCCCCGACCGCCTGACCAGACCGACCGCCTGACCCGAACAGCACGCCCGACCCGACGCACGCCCCCAGCCGCGGCATCCGCCTCTCCGGCTTCCGACCCGACCAGGAGTACCCGATGACCCAGCCTCGTACCCCGCTCCGCATCCTCGCCCCCGAGGCCGCCGCGCCCGCGATCGTGCGCGAGCTCTCGCGGCGCCGCTTCCTGAGCTTCGCGGCACTCGCGGGCGGCACCGCCGTCCTCGCCGCGTGCACGCCCGGCGGCAGCGGCTCCCCCGCGCCGCAGGCCACCGGCGGAGACCTGGAGGGGAGCCTCTCGGTGTACACGTGGGGCGACTACGACTCGCCGGACGTCGTCGAAGGATTCACCGACGAGCTCGGGCCCAAGGTCACGCTCGACTCGTACTCCTCGAACGAGGAACTCATCGCGAAGCTGGTCGCGGCGAAGGGCACCTCGGGTTACGACATCGTCGTGCCGACCGGCGTCTTCATCCCGCAGATGATCGAGAACGGCCTGCTGACGAAGTTCAACAAGGAGCTTCTGCCGAACATGTCGAACATGGACCCCGCCTTCCTCGGTCGCGCATGGGACCCGGGCAACGACTACTCGGTCTGCAAGGCGTGGGGAACGACCGGATACGTCTACGACAAGACGGTGATCACCCGCGAGCTGACGACGTGGAACGACTTCTTCGACGCCGCGCAGAACGAGGCGAGCGGCAAGACGGCGATGTCGGACGACCCTGCGGGCATCATCGGCTCGTACTTCTGGGCCAACGACCTGGACTGGAACACCGAGGACCCCGACGAGCTCGAGGCGTGCCGCGCCTTCCTCGTGGAGCAGATCGCGCCGCACATCTCGGCCTTCGACTCCTACCCGGGCACGAACGCGATCCCGCAAGGCACGCAGGTGCTGATGCAGGCGTGGAACGGCGACGCACGCCTGGGCCTGATGGAATCGAGCGAGCCCGAGCGCTGGCAGTGGGTGCTCCCGGGCCCCGTGACGGAGCTGTGGATGGACAACTGGGCGATCGCCGCCGGTGCGCCCCACCCCGAGGCCGCTCACGCCTTCATCAACTACTCGATGGCGCCCGAGAATCTCGCACTGAACCTCGACTACATCGGCTACAACGTCGGCGGCAAGGACATGCAGGCCGCGGCCGACGAGAGCGGCCTCGAGCACACCGACATGATCTTCTTCACCCCCGAGCAGCTCGAGACGATGCACGAGCAGGAGCTCAACGACTCGCAGACGACCCGCGTCGAGATCTACAACGAGGTGAAGGCTGCCGCCGGTGCGTAGTCGTTCGGCAGGAGCCGCGCTCGCCGTTCCGGCGTGGGCGTGGCTCCTCCTGTTCTTCGTGGCGCCCGTCGCGATGGTGGTGTGGTTCAGCTTCGGCTACAAGCCCGGCGTCTTCGGCAGCCATGCGAACGACATCCTCTCGTTCGACCGGTACGCCGAGGCCGTCTCGCCCACCTTCTTCGCCACGTTCCAGAACACCCTCTGGGTGGGTGTCATCGGCACCGTGCTGTGCTTCGTGATCGGTGCGCCGGTGGCCTACTGGATGGCCTTCAAGGTCAAGCCCCAGCGTCGCGGCATCCTCATCGCCCTGGTGCTCGTGCCGTTCTGGACCAACTTCCTGGTGCGCACGATCGGGTGGCAGGTGAGCCTCGCGCCCGAGGGCTGGCTGTCGTCGCTGCTGCAGGGCATCGGCGTGCTCGACGGCCCGCTCGAGCTGCTGTACACGCGGACCGCGGTCATCATCGGCGTGGTCT
>NZ_DATCVK010000214.1:0-4014 GCF_036566905.1 Microbacterium sp.
CGCCTGCTGTGCCGGTGACGGCGGCTGCGCCCGCTGCACCCGCGACGTCGACTGCACCCACCGAGCAACGGCGCGAGCCGGCGGCATCCGTCCCCCCGCAGCGACGCGACCCGGCGACGCTGCCGCTGCCGGAACCCCGCGAGACGCCAGCGATCGTCGCCGACCGGCGCGACGCGGGCAAGCCGACCGTCCAGGACCTGCTCGAGTCGCGCGGCGGCGCCAGCCGCACCCGTGCGGCGTCGGGATGGCAGGGAGCCGTCCGCCGAGCGACCGGCGGTCTCGTCTCGCCGGCACCCGGCCGCGCCGAGCGCGACCGGCTCGATCGCCAGAAGCGCGTGCAGCGCCGACTCGATGCGCCGCGGACGATCGTGGTGCTCAACCCGAAGGGCGGGGCGCACAAGACGACGAGCACGCTGCTGCTGGCGGCCACGTTCGGGACGGTGCGCGGCGGTGCGACGCTCGCGTGGGACAACAACGAGACCCGCGGCACGCTGGGCTGGCGCGCGCAGAACACCCCGCACCACCGCACCGCCGTCGACCTCCTCGAAGATATCGACGAGTTCTGGAACCCCAGCGGCTCCAGCCTCGCCGCGCTCGACACGTACGTGCGCACGCAGGTCGACGCCCGCTTCGACGTGCTGGCGTCCGACGAGGATGCCGCCGCATCCTCGACGATCGACTCCGCCGCGTTCGACCGGCTCCACTCGCTCCTGCGCCGCTACTACCGGCTGATGATCGTCGACACCGGCAACAACATGCGCGCCTCCAACTGGGTGGCGTCCGTCGCGGCGGCCGACCAGCTCGTGATCGTCTCCACCGTGCGCGAAGACACCGCGGCCAGCGCCGCGTGGCTGCTCGACGGCCTCCGGGAGAAGGGCTTCGGCGACAAGATCGATGACGCGGTCACCGTGCTCACGGCACCTTCGTCGCGTCCCGACCGCCGGCTCGAGGCCCGCCTCTCGCGTCACTTCGAGCAGGTGACCTCGGCGGTCGTCAACGCGCCGTTCGATCCCTCCCTCGTCGACGGCGGACCCATCGACTTCGACGCGCTGGCGCCCGAGACCCGCGACGCGTGGCTGACGGTGGCGGCGACCGTCGCGGATCGCCTCTGAGCTGACACACGCCGGGACATCTGCGGATGCCCCGGCGTGTCACGCCCTAGTGGTGGTGGCCGGCGCCGACCTGCGAGCCCGCGATCGGCTTGGCCGCGCCCGAGGCGAAGCCCGAGAGGGCGATGAGCGCGACGAGGATCCACAGCGTCGGCAGCAGCCCGATCTGGTGGCTGATCCATCCGAGGATGGGCGGGCCGCAGAGGAAGGCGACGTAGCCGATCGTGGCGGCAGCCGAGACGGATGCCGCAGCCTTCGCCGGGTCGTCGGCCGCGGCCGACATGCCCAGCGGGAAGCCGAGGGACGCGCCCATGCCCCACAGGGCCACGCCGATCAGCGCGATCGGCATGGAGGGCGCCAGGATGAAGATCACCAGGCCGCCGCCGGCGAGGATCGCGAGGATGCGGAGCGTCCAGACGCGTCCGAAGCGGTCGACGAGCGGGCCGCCGAGCGCCCGCACCGCGGTCATCGCCACCGAGAAGACGGTGAGCGCGATCGCGCCCTGTGCCTCGGTGCCGCCGTGGCCGTCCACGACGCTGAGGGGCAGCCAGTCGTTGGCGCCGCCTTCGGCGAACGCCATGCCCAGCATGATCGCGCCGATCGCGTACGTGCGCGGGTCGCGCCAGACGGCGACCGCGGCCGCGAACCTCTCGCGGCGGGTGGGGGCATCGGCGGCTTCGGTCGGGTCTTCGTTCACCTCTCGTCGCGGCACGAAGGTCACGGCGACGGCGCCGCCGACCACGACCAGGCAGCCGACGATCCAGAGGTGCGGGGCGACGCCCACCTGCCACGCCGCCATCGCCACGCCGACCCCGGCGCCGGCGACGGTGCCCAGGCTGAACAGGGCGTGGAACAGCGGCATGATCGTCTTGCCGCTCGCCTGCTCGATCGCCGCGCCCTCGACGTTCATCATGACGTCGGTCGCGCCCATGCCGAGTCCCATCACGGCGAGCCCGGTGGCGGTGAGGGCGAAGGATGCCGTGATGTCGGCGCCGAAGCCGACGAGCAGGATGCCGATCGCGAAGGTCGCGAGACCCATGAGCAGTCCGCGGCGGGCGCCCCAGCGCGCCAGCACGACGTTGGCGAGCGAGAGTCCGAGGATCGACGCGGCACCCGACGCGAACAGCAGCAGGCCTACCTCGAAGTCGTTGATCCCGAGGTTCGCCTTGACGGAGGGGACGCGCGCGGCCCACGTGGCGAAGCCCAGGCCGGTCGCGAAGAAGATGACGAAGATCGCGGTGCGCCAGGCGACCAGTTGCGTCCGGGTGAGCACGGTATCCATCCGGACACTGTACCGAATCGATTCGGTAGCGCTGAAACGCCGGAAAGACCTGCCTCGAATCGATTCGGCCGAGCAGCACCAGACGGGCTACGATCGTCACGACATGAGCCGCCAGGATGCCGGTACCCGCCGGGCCACGATCTCGGACGTCGCCCGCGAGGCCGGCGTCTCGCCGTCGACCGCCTCGGTGGTGTTCAGCGGCAAGACGCCCGTGTCGGAGGCCACCCGCCGGAGAGTCCTCGACGCCGCCGCGGCGCTCGGCTACACCGGTCCCGACCCGCGCGCCGCGTCCCTGCGCCGCGGGCGCTCGGGCATCGTCGGCGTGGTCTTCGAGGAGCACCTGCGCACGGCCTTCCTCGACCCCGTGAAGACGTTGATGATGGACGGCCTCGCCGACGCCGTCACGCCCATCGGTGCGGGACTCCTGCTCCTGCGCGACCACGAGCCCACCGGCAGCGGCCCCTCCCTCACCACGGCGCCGCTCGATGCGGCCGTGCTGATCGGCTGCAGCGGTCTGCTGCGCGAGTCGCTCGAGACCGTCAAGGCACGCGGCATCCCGGTCGTCGTCATCGAGGGGGATGCCGGGGACGACGTGCCCCGCATCGGCCTCGACAACCGCGAGGCGCAGCGCCAGGCGGCCAGCCATCTCCGCGCCCTCGGACACCGCCGCGTCGCCGTCGTCGCGCTTCCCGTCCGCGCCGGGTGGGAGCGGGGCTGGATCCACGACGACACCGCGATCGCCGTCGACGTCACGCGTGAGCGCCTCGCCGGTGCCCTGGACGTCTTCCCGGATGCCGCGACCTTCGCCGCCGCCGGCAGCTTCATCGACGAGGGGCACGCGGCCGGCCGCGAGATCTTCGCCGACCCGGAGCGTCGCCCGACCGCGGTGATCGCGCAGAGCGACCTGCTCGCCGCGGGCGTGATCCGCGCCGCCGAGGAGGCGGGCCTGAGGGTCCCCGAAGACGTGAGCGTCACCGGCTTCGACGGCATCGTGGTCGACGGCCTCGCCCCGTACGAGCTCACCACGCTGGTGCAGCCCGCGGCCGACAAGGGCCGGGCCGCGGGAGCCGCCGTCGCGGCGATGCTGGAGGGCGCTCCGGCCGCCTCGATCCGCTTCACGTGCACGTTCCGCGAGGGCACCACGACGGGCCCGGCGCCGGCCGACGCCTGACCGACCCCTGCGGTTGCGCCGCATCGCGCGGCCGGCCCCGGGCGCGATCAGGAGTGCTGCGGGCCGAGCGGCAGGCTCCGCTCGCCGAAGTCGGCGACCGTGTAGCGGCCGCAGTCGACGAGCTCGGCATCCGCCATCGAGAATCCGGCGGGCAGTTCGAACGCGGGGGACTGCGCATCGGTCACCAGGAACGACACCTCGTCCACGGTGAAGTCGTCGCGGTTGACGAGCCACGCGTAGCCGCGCAGCCGGTGGTCGACCTGCACCAGCCCGCGAGGGTCGGCCAGGTGGGCCTTCGGCAGCCGGACGGTCCAGAACTGGCCGGCGCCGGTGCGTCCGGACTGCTCGGCCCAGTCGACGACGCAGGCCAGGTCGGCGTCGGGCGCCTGCGCCGCGGCGGCGATGCGCGGCACGCCGATTCCGACGGCGACCACGACCGCGACCGCCGCCGC
>NZ_DATCVK010000215.1:0-1936 GCF_036566905.1 Microbacterium sp.
CGCACGGCCTCCTCGCTGAACCAGCGCAGGAACTCGCCGCCGTAGGCGACCTCTCCGCGAGCCTCGGCGAGGGGCTTGCCCATCTCCATCGTCATGAGGAGGGCGAAGTCCTCCTTGCGCTCCTGCAGCAGGTCGAACGCCCGGCGCAGCAGCTCGCCGCGCTGGCGCGGAGCCGTCGCGGCCCACGCGTCCTGCGCGGCGACCGCGGCGTCGAGCGCCTTGATGCCATCGGCGACGGATGCATCGGCGATCTCCTTGATCGTCGCACCGGTCGCGGGGTCGATCACGGCGAGCGTCTTGCCGCCCTCGGCGTCGACCCATTCGCCGCCGATGAACAGCCCGCCGTTGATCCGGTCGAGCACGGTCGCTTCCTGTGTTGCAGTCGTCATGCGTGTGGTTTCCGTTCGGTCTATCGGGGTGACGTCATCTTCTCGAGTTGCCCGAATCCGTCCGGATTCGGGCAACTCGGCAATTCGATCAGGGGTAGAGGCCGCGCAGCTTGTGCGCTTCGGCGACGCGTTCGACGGCGAGCGCCGTCGCGGCGGTGCGAAGTGAGAGCCCCCGAGCCTTGGCGTAGCCCAGCACGTGCTGCCACGCGCTGAGCATCCGCTCCTCC
Organism: Microbacterium sp.; assembly: GCF_036566905.1. Classification (GTDB taxonomy): domain Bacteria; phylum Actinomycetota; class Actinomycetes; order Actinomycetales; family Microbacteriaceae; genus Microbacterium. The sequence goes on from NZ_DATCVK010000215.1 coordinate 617, forward strand.
AGTCTGGACTCCACCTCGTCGGCACGCCACCAGTACGCCTGGTTCGCCTGCACCCACTCGAAGTAGGAGACGATGACGCCACCCGCGTTCGCGAGGATGTCGGGCACGACGAGCACGCCGTTCTCGCGGAGGATGCGGTCGGCACCGGGCGTCGTCGGGCCGTTCGCGCCCTCGACGATGACGGTGGCCTGCACCGACGCCGCGTTGCCCTCGTGCAGCACGCCCTCGACGGCGGCCGGCACGAGCAGGTCGACGTCGAGCGTGATGAGCTGCGCGCCGTCGATCGCCTCGGCGCCGGCGAAGCCGACGACCGAACCGGTGGCGCGCACGTGGTCGGAGAGCGCCTCGATGTCGAGGCCCGACGCGTTGAACACGGCCCCGTACTGGTCGCTGACCCCGGCGATGGTGACGCCGGCCTCGGAGAGGAACCTGGCGGCATCCGCACCGACCTTGCCGAAGCCCTGTACCGCTGCGCTGGCGCGCGACGGCTCGATGCCGCGGTGGCGGAGCGCAGCGAGCGCGATGTGGGTCACCCCACGCGAGGTCGCGCTCGCCCGCCCCTGCGAACCGCCGAGCGCGATGGGCTTGCCGGTCACGATGCCGGGCACCGTGTAGCCGCTGGTCACGGAGTAGGTGTCCATGATCCAGGCCATCGTCTGCTCGTCGGTGCCGACGTCGGGCGCGGGGATGTCGCGCTCCGGGCCGATGATCGGCAGGATCTCGCTCGTGTAGCGGCGGGTCACGCGCTCGAGCTCGGCCTTGGAGTGCTCGCGGGGGTCGATCGCGATTCCGCCCTTCGCGCCGCCGTACGGCACGTCGAGCAGGGCGCACTTCCAGGTCATCCACATCGCGAGCGCGCGGACCTCGTCGAGGTTCACGTTCGGCGCATAGCGCAGGCCGCCCTTGGCCGGGCCTCGCGAGAAGTTGTGCTGCACGCGGTGGCCGATGTAGAGCCGGCTCTCACCCGAGTCCATGCGCAGCGGCACCGACACGGTGAGCTCGCGACGCGGCGTCGCGAGCATCTGGTGCAGGCCGTCGGTGTAGCCGAGGAGGCCGATCGCCTCGGCGAGCTGGGCGCGCGCGTCGGTGAGGGGCGTCGCGATGTGCTGCGCGGCGGAGCCCGCTGCGATCAGCGGGCTCGCCTGGGCATCCGTTGCGGTCGACGTCGTCGTCGCCGCCAGGAGGTCGGTCATGCGTTCTTCAGTCCTTCCGCGACGACCGAGAGGCCGTCGATGAGCAGTTCGTCGGAGATGGTGAGCGGGGGCAGGAAGCGGATGACGTTGCCGTAGGTGCCGCAGGTCAGCACGACGACGCCGTTGG
>NZ_DATCVK010000216.1:0-12817 GCF_036566905.1 Microbacterium sp.
GGCGACGGCCTCCCGCGCCCACAGCAGCACGGCGCGCAGGGCGACCACGAGAGCGAGGGCGCCGAGCGTCGGCACGAGCTCGGCCGGCGGCATCCCGTCGATCGCTCCGGTGATGGCGCGGGTCAGCAGCCAGGCGAAGGCGACGATCACGGCCGTCTGCGCCAGCGCGATCGCCCCGATCGCCGCGAAGAACCACCGTGACGCGCTCGCGTACGTCAGCAGCCGCGGGTCGACGGGCTTGCCCGACGTCTGGGCCGGGCCGTCGCCGTTGTTCTCGTCCATCGCTCCTTCGACCCTACCGATGCGCCCCGCACTCCCTCTGTCCCTGTTCACTCGCGCAGAACGTACGCGATCCAGCGTTCCCGGCGTACGTTCAGCGCAAGTGAACGTGCCACGGCGCGCGGGTCAGTGCGCGGGCGCGGCCGCGGCCGCCTCGATCCGCGAGCGGGTGATGCGCTTGCGGAAGATCCAGTACGTCCAGCCCTGATAGGCGAGCACGAGCGGGAGGAAGATGAGTGCCGCCCACGACATGATCGTCAGGGTGTAGTCCGTGCTGGACGCGTTCTCAATGGTGAGCGAGCCGGCCGGGTCGGCGGTCGACGGCATCACGTACGGGAATAGGGCGAACCAGACGGCGAGGACCGCGGTGACGATCGTGAACGCGCCGAAGCCGAAGGCCCAGCCCTCGCGACCGCGGGCGTTGGAGATCCACGATGCGATGAGCAGCACGGCGGCGACCGCCGACAGGACCGCGGTCATCAGAGCGAACTCGCGGCCCTCGCTGAACGCCATGCCCACTGTCCACACCAGGAAGAGCGCGGCGACGACGATCGTCAGCAGGCCGGCACGGCCGGCCAGCCGGCGCGCGTCGGCGGCGACCTGGCCGTCGGTCTTCAGCGCGACGAAGTACACGCCGTGCGTGAAGAACAGCAGCAGCGTCGTGAGACCGCCGAGCAGGCCGTAGGGGTTCAGGAGGGTCAGGAAAGACCCGATGAACTCGTGGTCCGCGTCGAGCGGCACGCCCTGCACGATGTTGGCGACGGCGACGCCCCACAGCAGCGCCGGCACGGCGGAGCCGACGACGATCATCGTGTCGAAGCCCCTCTTCCACCGCAGGGAGTCGCGCTGATGGCGGTACTCGAACGAGACGCCGCGCAGGATGAGTGCCAGCAGGATCAGCAGCAGCGCCAGGTAGAAGCCGCTGAACAGCGTCGCGTACCACTCGGGGAACGCGGCGAACAGGCAGGCGCCGGCGACGATGACCCACGTCTCGTTGAGGTCCCACACGGGGCCGATGGTGTTGATGACCTGGCGCCGGCTGACGTCGTTCTTGCCGAGGAACGGCAGCGACATGCCGACGCCGAAGTCGAACCCGTCGAGCACGAAGTAGCCGACGAAGAGGAATCCGACGATCCAGAACCAGAGGTAGGCGAGATCCATGACGTGCTCCTGAAGCTCCTAGTAGACCGTCGTCGGGGTGTCTTCGACCGCCAGGGTGCGCTGATCCGGCGCACCCGGCTCGGGGAGGGGCTCGGGACCCTTCTTGGCCGTCTTCACAATGAGTCCGAACTCGACGACCGCCAGTGCCGCATAGATGAGCGTGAAAGCGGTCAGCGAGATGAGGACGGTCCAGCCGGGCACCGAGGGCGATACGCCGTCCTCGGTCAGCATGAGGCTGAACACGATCCAGGGCTGGCGGCCCATCTCGGTGAAGATCCAGCCCACGAGGATCGCGAGCAGCGATGCCGGCCACGCCCAGATCGCGAGCCGCCAGGCCCACGCCGGGACCTCGCGCGTCGCCTTCTTGCGGGTGAGCCAGAGGCCGACCACCGCGACGAGCGCCGCGACGCCGCCCAGGCCGATCATCCAGCGGAACGCCCAGTAGGTGACCCAGAGGATGGGGGCGAAGTTGCCGTCGACCTGGTCGGCGAACTGCGGGAACATCTCCGTCGTGTACTGCGTGTTCAGGTCGTTTATGCCTTCGACGCAGCCGTCGAGCGAGTGGGTCGACAGCAGCGCCAGAAGGTAGGGGACGCGGATCGAGAACAGTTCGCTGCTGCCGTCCGGTGTGCCCAGGGTGAAAATCGAGAACGAGGCATCCGCCCCGCACGCGCTGTCGAACATCGCCTCCGCAGCGGCCATCTTCATGGGCTGGGTGGCGACCATGACGAGGCTCAGCTGGTCGCCCGAGATCGCGACTCCCGCGAACGCGGCGATGAGGCCCCAGAGGCCGAACTTCAGCGACGACCGCATCATGTCGACGTTCTGCGCGCGCAGCAGGTGCCAGGCCGAGATCGACACGATGACGCCCGCGGTCATCATGAACGCCGCGAACAGGGTGTGCGGCAGGGCCGCCAGCGCGACCGGGTTCGTGAGCACGGCGAGGAAATCCGTCATCTCGGCGCGCGAGCCGTCTTCGGCCATCTTGAAGCCGACGGGGTTCTGCATGAACGCGTTCGCCGCGAGGATGAAGTACGCCGAGAACCACGCCCCGATCGTCGCGATCCAGATGCTCGCCAGGTGCAGCGCCTTGGGCAGCTTGTCCCAGCCGAAGATCCACAGGCCGATGAAGGTCGCCTCGAAGAAGAAGGCCATGAGCCCCTCGAAGGCGAGCGGTGCCCCGAACACATCGCCGACGAACCGCGAGTAGGACGACCAGTTCATGCCGAACTGGAACTCCTGCACGATGCCGGTGACGACGCCCATCGCGAAGTTGATCAGGAAGATCTTGCCGAAGAAGCGGGTGAGGTGGAGCCACTTCACGTTGCCGGTGCGGAACCACGCGGTCTGGAAGATCGCGACCGTCAGCGCCATGCCGAGCGTGAGCGGCACGAACAGGAAGTGGTACAGCGTCGTGAGGCCGAACTGCCAGCGCGCCAGCAGCAGAGGGTCCAGCAGATCCATGTTGCGCTTCCGATCGTCGGACTGACTGTATGGTCTGACCACACAGTAGCATGTGGTCAGACCACAGGGGGAGTCGATCTTGCGATCGTCTCGGGTCTCAGATTCCCAGCAATCCGCGCGTGGAGCGAGCATCGCCGCCGTGAATAATCCGTCGCACCGGAGCCGTGTGCGACGCCGCGCGACTACCCTCGAATCATGGCGATCCGGGCAGAGCGATCGGAACCGGGCGCGTGAGTGCGATCCCGGTCACGATCGGGCGACGGATGCCGCTGCCAGCGGCATCCGAGCGGCTCGATGCCTCGGCGCAGGGCGCCGCAGCGTCCTCTGCCCGCATGACGATCGGCGAGGCGCTGGTCGACACGCACGGGCGGGTGCACCGCGATCTGCGGATCTCGCTCACGGACCGCTGCTCGCTCCGGTGCACGTACTGCATGCCCGAGCAGGGCAACGAGTGGCTCGCCAAGACGAGCATCCTCACGCTCGACGAGATCGAGCGCATCGCGCGCGTCGCCGCGGCCGACGGCATCACCACGTTCCGGCTCACCGGCGGCGAGCCGCTGCTGCGCACCGACATCGTCGAGGTGGTGCACCGCCTCGCCGCGATCACGGGACCGACCGGCGCTCCGGTCGAGATCGCGATGACGACGAACGGCATCCGCCTTCCCGACCTGCTGCCAGGTCTGATCGGGGCGGGTCTGAACCGCCTCAACATCTCGATCGACACGCTGCGGCGCGACCGCTTCCACGAGCTCACTCGCCGTGACCGGCTCGACGACGTGCTCGAGGGGATCGCGGCGGCCGGGGCCTCGGGATTGCGCCCGCTGAAGCTCAACGCCGTGGCGATGCGCGATGTCAACGACGACGAGCTGGTCGAGCTCGTGGAGTTCGCGATCGCCCACGACGCGCAGATGCGGTTCATCGAGCAGATGCCCCTCGACGCCGGTCACACCTGGGACCGCTCGCGGATGGTCACGCAGGACGAGATCCTCCAGGCGCTCTCCCGGCGCTGGACCCTCACCCCTGTGCCCGGCCGGGGCGGCGCTCCGGCCGCACGCTGGACGCTCGACGGCGGTCCGCACTCGGTGGGCGTGATCGCATCGGTCACCGCACCCTTCTGCGGCGACTGCGATCGGCTGCGTCTTACCGCCGACGGCCAGCTGCGCAACTGCCTGTTCTCGACGACCGAGTACGACGTCCTGCCGATGCTGCGCGACGGCCGCCCGGCCGAGACGGTGGATGCCGGCATCGACGGGATGCTGCGCTCCTGCGTGCACGGCAAGCTGCCGGGTCACGCGATCAACGATCCGGCGTTCCTGCAGCCCGCGCGCGGGATGAACGCGATCGGCGGCTGACATGGGCCGCCTCACGACGCGCACTCCGGTCACCCGGATCTCGCTGAACGACGGCGACTCCGCAGTTCGGCGCCGTGCCGACACGCTCGTGGTGGAGGAGCCGCTCGAGATCCGCATCGTCGGCGAAGCGCTCACCGTCACCATGCGCACGCCCGGGCACGACCTCGAGCTCGCCGCCGGGTTCCTCGTGTCGGAGGGCGTGATCGCTGCGAGCGGAGACCTCCGCTCGGCGATCCACTGCGGCGGTCCCGGCACCGGCTCGGCGGCGACGTCGCTGACGATCGGTCCGGCGATGGTCGGCACACCGGCGTCGACGGAGAACACGTACAACGTGCTCGACATCGCTCTCGCACCGGGGCTGGCGCCGCTGGTCACCGACATCGCCCGCAACTTCTACACGACCAGCTCGTGCGGCGTCTGCGGCACGGCGTCGATCGACGCCATCGAGAAGCAATCCCGCTACGACGTGGCGACGGATGCCGCGGCCGTCGATGCGGCAGTGATCACCACCCTGCCCGACACGCTGCGGGCCGGGCAGGCGGTGTTCGAGAAGACCGGAGGCCTTCACGCCGCGGCGCTGTTCGACGCCGCCTCGGGGGAGCTTCTGGTGCTCCGTGAGGACGTCGGCCGCCACAACGCGGTCGACAAGGTCGTGGGCTGGGCGGTGCTGGAAGACCGGCTGCCACTGACCGGAACGGTGCTGCAGGTGTCGGGCCGGGCGAGCTTCGAGCTCGTGCAGAAGGCCGTGATGGCCGGCATCCCGATCCTGTCCGCCGTCTCGGCGCCCTCCTCCCTCGCGGTGGAGCTCGCCACAGCCTCGGGGCTCACCCTCGTCGGCTTCGTGCGCGGGTCGTCGATGAACGTCTACTCGCGACCCGACCGGGTGCGGGTGCCGGCGCCCTCCCGGCTCTGAGCCGGCTCAGCCGCGCGCGGCCGCGAGCTGCACCACGCACTGCGTGGGATCGCACGACGGCGCGATGCCCTTGACGCGCAGCGGACCGCCGGCCTGCGCCAGCACGCCGTCCATGAGGCCCACGTGCACGTGGCACAGGGTGCCGCGGTGCTCGGCCGCGGGCGCGTGCGGGCACGGCGTCAGATCCACGGTGAGCGCGCGCTCATCGACGAGCGGGTCGAAGCCCGCATCGCCGAGGTCCTCAACGAGCGCGTCGAGCTGATGGAGGGCATCGGCGCCGAGCTCGGCATCCGTGTCGGATCCGTACATGCGGCGCAGCAGGTCGCCGCGCCGCGCCGCAGCCTCGGCCCGGCGGATCGCCACCGGACTCGACGCCTCGCCGTCACCGGTCGCCGCCGAGTAGAGCACGCGCGGTCGCCCGCGCGTGGTGCGGCGCTCGGTCTCGGCGATCACGTAGCCGGCGTCGATGAGACGCTGCACGTGCTCGCGCACGGTGTTGGCGTGCAGGCCCGTCGCCGTGACCAGCTCTGAGACCGTCCGGTGCGGGCGCTCCTGCAGCAGATGCATGATCTCGACGCGGGAGTAGCTCGAGATGGCGCTGTACCCGGCCGTCATGAACCCATTATCGCGGGATGCCGCGAGGGACCGGGCTCGCGGTGGCGCATCCGGGTCGGGTCAGAAGAGCTGGCCGAAGATGAGGATCGCGATGAAGAAGACGGCCAGGATGGCGACGATGATCCCCAGCGTCCGGCCGGAGAGCTTCGCAACGCCCCACCCGATGAGCACGGGCACGGCGAACAGGAAGATCGCGACGATCCACCAGAACGTCGAGTAGCCGGCGTTGCTGGCCTCTTCGAGTCGGCCGCCGAAGAGCTGCTGCGTCGACGGGTGGGTGGCGAAGCGCACCGCGATCGAGATGGGGACCGCCACGAACACGAACACGACGAGTCCGATGAGCCAGCCCCAGAGGACGGGGCTGCCGTTGCCCGCGAGGACCCCGCCATGCAGTTCGTTCTCCGGCTGGTGCTGCTGGTGCTGCTGCTTGCCTGATGCCATGCGCATGACTCTAGTGGTGCGCGGTCGCGGCGGTCGCGGCGGTCGCGCGTTTCCCCCGGACATGGCGCTGCCCGCCAGTCCTTGGGGGGAGGAGGCGGGCAGCGTCGGGGCGCCTAGGATCACCGCCTGGGGGTGCGGTTCTCCGCGCTCACCATCCACGAGAGCTGCTCAACACGCTCGAGGATGGCGTGGAGGATGTCTGCACTCGTGGGGTCTTCTTCGTCGACGGCGTCGTGCACGTCGCGGCAGGTGGCTGCCACGTCGTCCAGTCGTTCCGTCATGAGATCGACGACCTCGTTCGTCGCGATCTCGCCCTGCGGGAACTCCGGCAGGGTGGTGTTCTGTGCGACCACGTCGCTGCGCCCGTCGGGCAGGGCGTGCAGCGACCGCATCCGCTCGGCGACGGTGTCGGCGAACTCACGGGCCGCGTCGATGATCTCGTCGAGCTGGAGGTGCGTGTCGCGGAAGTTCCGGCCGACGACGTTCCAGTGCGCCTGCTTGCCCTGCAGCGAGAGCTCGATGAGGTCGACGAGCACCTTCTGCAGGTTCTCACTCAGCGTCTCGGACGCCGTGAACCCGCGCTCGGCGTTCTGCTCCGGGGTGAGCGCCGCGCCGACCCCGCCCCGCGCCGTACGGCGACGGCTCTTGCCCGTCGTGCTCGCGCCGCTCTGGGACGTGCTCTTCTTCGCGGTCGTCGTCGCCACTGTCGCTCCGTTCGTGGGGGTGCTCGCTCACGGAACGGCCGTCATGGCTCGCCGTTGGGGCACCGGCGTTGGGGTCAACCCGCTCTGCGGGTCGCCTCGAGATTAACCGCCCTCGGTGCAGAAAGCTCGGGGCTTGCTCTTCTCGTCGCGGAGTGCTACTCGTCGTCTCCCGCCGTCTCGCGTGGTGGGATGGGAGCGCCATGACTTCGCCGACTCCCGCCCCCGCGTCCGCCGCCGAGATCGCTGCAGCCGTCCGCGCGGGCGACGTCTCGGCGGTCGAGACCGTGGAGACGCACCTCGAGCGCATCGCCTGCGTCGGCTCCGGCGTGAACGCGCTCACCGTCGTCTTCGCCGACCGGGCCAGGGAAGCTGCTGCCGAGGTGGATGCGGCGCTCGCCGCCGGCCACGACCCGGGCCCGCTCGCGGGCGTGCCGATCTCGGTCAAGGAGAACATCGACCTCACCTGGTCGGCGACCACCAACGGCTGGCAGGGGCTGGCCCATGCGGTGCCCGCCCGCGACGCCTCGATCGTCAGACGTCTGCGCGAAGCCGGAGCGGTCCCCGTCGGCCGCGGCAACATGCCTGACTTCGGTATGCGGTGGGACACCGACAACGACCTGTTCGGCCGCACCGTCAACCCCTGGAACCGCGAGCGCAGCGCCGGCGGCTCGAGCGGCGGCGACGCCGTGTCGGTCGCGACGGGCATGAGCGCCCTCGGCATCGGCAACGATTTCGGCGGATCGCTGCGCCTGCCCGCGTACGCCGCCGGCGTGGTGGGGCTGCGTCCCACCCAGGGGCGGGTGCCGCGTGCGGCCGTGAACGGTCAGCCGGTTGCGCTCACGCTCCAGCAGTTCTCGGTGAACGGACCCCTGGCGCGAACCGTCGGCGACGTGGCGCTCGCGCTGGGCGTGATGGAGGGCTGGGATGCCGACGACCCGGTGTCGGTGACGGCCCCGGTTCCCGGCCGCCTGCCGCACCGCGTCGGAGTCGTGCGGCACGGGGCCGGGACCGACGTGGACGACGATGTGGCCGCCGGCGTCGACCGTGCCGCGGCATCCCTCCGCCGTGCCGGCTGGGATGTCGTGGCCGTCGACGCCCCTCACCTGGAGGAGGCGGCCGTGCTGTGGCGACGGCTGTCGTGCACCGACATGCTGATCTCCCTCGACCCGGAGGCGCTGGGGCAGCCGCTCGGCCGCTCGGCCACGGCCTTCCTGCGTGACAGCACCGCCGCGGCGCGCCCCTACGAGTCCGCGCGCGAGTACGCCGAGGCTTGGGCCCGGCGCGCGGCCATCGCCGCCGAATGGCGCCGCCTGCAGGTCGAGATTCCCCTGCTGCTCGGCCCCGTATCGGCGTCGCGCATGCGCGGGCCGGACTACGATCTCGGCGGAAGCGAACCGGCCGATCGCGCGTGGCGCGACCTGTGGCTCACCGTGGCCGCGAACTTCCTGGGGCTGCCCGCCCTGGCGCTGCCGACCGGCCTCGGCGCCGACGGCATGCCGACCGGTGCGCAGCTCATCGGCCCATCGTGGGCCGAGAGCCTCGTGCTCGAGGCGGGCCGTGCGGTCGAGGCGGGGGTTCCCCGGCTGCCGGCGCTCTTCTAGCGCGGCGCAGGCCGTCGCGCCAGGATGGCGGGCGGGGGCAGCTCGGTGCGACCGGCTGTATCAGCGCCACCGCCTCTTCCTCCTCCCAGACGGAAGGCGAACGGAGAGCCCATGTCTCGCACGCGCGCGTCGCAGGTGGCGCTGCCGGATCTGCGCGGGCGGACGGCACTCGTGACCGGCGCGAGCGACGGCGTGGGGGTCGAGATCGCGCGCGGACTCGCGAGTGCCGGCGCCGATCTGGTGCTCCCGGTGCGCAATCGCGAAAAAGGGGCGCGGGTGATCGACATGATCCGCACCGACTCGCCCGACGCCGCCGTGGGTCTTCGCGATCTCGACCTGTCGCGCCTGGCTTCGGTCGACGCGCTCGCCGCGGCGATCCGCGCCGAGCGGGCACCGCTGGACATCGTCGTTCTCAACGCGGGGATCGTGCTGCTCGGCGATCCCGAACGCCACGTGAGCGCCGACGGATTCGAACTGCACTTCCAGACCAACTTCCTCGGGCATTTCGCACTGACCACGTCGCTGCTGCCCCTGCTGCAGGAGCGTGGCGCACGTATCGTCGTGCAGCTGAGTCTCGCGGCGGCCATCGCCCGGCCGGACTGGAACGACCTCCAGAGTGAGCGCCGCTACTCGCCGCTGCGGGCCTACGGTGCGTCGAAGGCGGCACTCGGGCTGTTCGCGCACGAGCTCGCCCGTCGCTCGGCCGCGGAGGGCTGGGGCATCACGGTGCAGCTCAGCCACCCCGGCGTCGTGCCCGACACGGGGATCGCGCCGGCCCTGCGTGCACGTCAGCGCAGCGGCGCCGCGCGCGGACTCGCGCAGCGGCTGGGCAACACCCCTGCTCAGGCGGCGCAGCCGGCTCTGCGGGCGGCGGTGGCCGATGCCGCTCCCGTCGCCGCTGCGGATGCCGGTACCCTCGCCGCTGGTGGGTCGAGCGGACGCTCCGGCCGCCGGGGACCTGCGGCCGCCCCGGGCTTCTTCGGCCCGTCGGGCTTGATGCATTTCGGGGGCCCCGCAGATGCGGTGCGCCCCTACCGACGACTCGCCGACCCTGCGGCCGGCGCGCGGATGTGGGCGATCGCCGAGAAGCTGCTGCGCGACCGGGCGGACGCCGTGCGCGCCTGAGCGCCCGCCTCACCGGACGTCAGGCGCGTCCGAGCGCAGACAAGCTGCGTCCGCGGACTACGGAATCGGCGACTCCGGCGCCTCCGGGGTCTGCGGGAACGGGGGCTCCTCGGGATGCGGGGCGAGGGGCTCCTCGGGCCAGGGTGCCGGAGGCTCGCTCGGCGGCTCCGGCGAGGGGAAGTCCGGGCCCGGCGCGCCGGGCCCGGCTGGCGCCTCGCCCGGCGGCGTCTGGCCGGGCAGCGGCTCCGGGATCGTGGGGTCGGTCATGGCTCCTCCAGCGAGGGTGTGAGGGCGGTCTGGTGGGTTCCCGTCCAGAGTCCCTCGGGGAGGCGCGCGCCGCGAGGCCCTTGACGCCGCACCGGCACGGGGGTAACCGCGTCCAGCGCGGTGGCGGAGCGTCCGTAGGCTGGAGGGGTGGCATCCGTTCTGAACATCTCGGCGTATCTCTTCACGCACATCGCCGACGCTCGCGAGCTGCGGCCGACGCTGCGCGAGCGCGCCGTCGCCGCCGGGCTGAAGGGCACCATCCTGCTCGCCGAGGAGGGGATCAACCTCTTCCTGGCGGGGGATGCCCTCGCCCTGCGCGGCTTCATCGCCGACCTTCGGGCTGACCTGCGTTTCGCCGCGCTGACAACGAAGGAGAGCTGGTCGGCGGCGCAGCCCTTCGGCAGGATGCTGGTCAAGGTCAAGCGCGAGATCATCCGCATGGATCACCCCACGATCCGCCCCGAGGCGGGGCGCGCGCCCGCGGTCGCCCCCGAGACGCTGCGGCGCTGGCTCGACCGGGGTCGAGACGACGAGGGACGCGAGGTCGTGCTGCTCGACACCCGCAACGCCTTCGAAGTCGATTACGGCGCGTTCGAGGGCGCCGTCGACTGGCGCCTCGAGCGGTTCACCCAGTTCCCGGATGCTGCAGCCGCCGGGGCAGCGGACCTCGACGGCAAGACCGTCGTGAGCTACTGCACCGGCGGCATCCGCTGCGAGAAGGCGGCGATCTATCTGCGCGAGGCGGGCGTGGAGGCGTATCAGCTGGACGGCGGGATCCTCGGCTACTTCCAGCAGGTCGGCGGCGATCACTGGACCGGGGAGTGCTTCGTGTTCGACGAGCGTGAGGCCCTCACGCCCTCACTGACGCCCCGACCACAGGTGCTCGCATGACGGCCGCCGGGTCGACGGCTCCTGCGAACGAGCGTCCTGCCGGCCGCGCGGTGCTGATCGCCGTCGCGATCGACGTCGTGCTGGTGATCGCCTTCGCCGCGATCGGCCGCGCCAGCCACGACTCGGACGTGTGGACGGGCCTCTGGCAGACAGCGTGGCCGTTCCTCGCCGCCCTCGCGGCCGGCTGGCTCGTCACCCTCGCCTGGCGGGCGCCCGCCGCGCCGATGCGCACCGGTCTCGGCGTCTGGGCGGTCACCGTGGGAGGAGGGATGCTGCTGCGCGCCGCATCCGGTCAGGGCACTGCGCTCCCGTTCATCATCGTGGCCGCGGTGACCCTGTTCGTCGCCCTCGTCGGGTGGCGTGTCATCGCCTTCGCCGTGCGCCGCGCGCGCCGGCGCTGAACCGGCCCTCAGCCGGTCTTGCGGAGGCCCGTCTCGATCACGATGCGGTTGCCGTCGATCACGCCCGGCCCGTCGCCCGGCACGGGGGCGGGAGCGGGGGTGATCTGCTCGGCATCCCACACCGCCCGGGCGTTCTCGGCGGTCGGATAGAAGAACTCCTCGACCCCGAGCAGCCCGCCCGTAGAGTGCGAGGGCGTTTCGCCCCGGCTCCGCCGCCGATGCGTGTCGAACGCGAACCACAGGAAGTACACCGGCAGGGCGACCGCGGCGGTCACGAAGCCCCACACCATGACCCCGCCCATGTCCATGACGACAGGCTACGTCGTGGTCACCGGTGCGCGAAGGCCTCCAGAGTCACGTCGGGCGGGACCTCATCGAACCACGCGTCGAAGGGCACGGGTGTGCCGTCTCCCGGAACCGTGTCGAGGTAGGTGCTGGTGGCCGCGACGATGCTCCCGTCGGCCGCCCGGGCGAGCACCGCGACGGCGACGTACTGCTGGTCATCGGCGAAGCGCGCACTCACCGTTCCGGAGACCTCAGCGGGGCCGTCTGGACTGATCGAGCCGGTGACCTCCTCGACGACGAAGGAGCCGGTCTCGGCGGCGGGCGCGAGCGTCGCCTCCGAGGCGTCGGGCAGGTCGACGCCGACGCTGGCGATCTGCGCGTCCCCCACATCGAAGAAGTAGCCGACCATCGCGGTGCGGCCCGAGAGCAGCATCGTGTAGCCGGGAGCCGACGTGATCGTCGACCCGTCGGCGGCGTACGCGACGACGTCGACGTACGAGTCGAAGATGTAGTCCGTGTTCGGGTTGTCGATCACCACGGCGTACCACCACACGTCGTCGTAGTCGTGTCCGAACGCCGTCTCGGTCACGGTCGGCTGCACGGGCGTCCCGAACTGCGCGCCGGGGTCGGGCTGTCCGTCCGTTCCCGGAGCGGTGATGCCCGGGACCACGTACTCCTCGTAGTCGTCGTTTCCGTCGCTGCTGCCATCGACGCCGGAGGTGCCGGCGAACGATCCCAGGATCGCCGCCACCGCGAGGACGACAGTCAGGATGCCGCCGACGACCGAGATCAGCAGCGCCGCGACGCCGAAGCCCTTGCCACCCTGTTTCCTGCTGATGAGGGCGATCAGCGAGAGGACGAAGGCGACGAAGAGCAGCAGCGGCGACAGCGATCCGGCTCCCCATGAGCCGGCGATCGCAGCGACGAGGGCGAGGAGGACTCCGGCTCCCGCCAAGGCCAGCGCGACGATCGCGAGCGCCTTCGGCCTGGTGTCGATGCCGCCCGGGGCACCGGTGCCGGGCACAGCGGCGAAGGCCGGCGATCCGGGGTAGGTCGGCGGCGGGCCCGCCGGATTGCGGGCATAGGGCGGGAGGGCATAGGCCGCGGTGGTGGCGGTTGCGTCGGCACCCGGCTGCGTGCCGGTGGACGCCGACTGCGGGGTGCCGGCCCACGGGGGCGGAACGGCCGGCGGGGCGTGCGTGGCGCCGGGATCGGCGTACGACGGGGTGACGTACGCGTGGGCGAGGGGCGGAGCGGGCGGCTGCGCTGACGCCGCGTCGGCGGTCGGCGGTGTCGACGGGGCGGGGATGGCGTAGGC
>NZ_DATCVK010000217.1:0-40392 GCF_036566905.1 Microbacterium sp.
CGGGCTTGACGGCCGGGCCGGGCTTGACCGCGGACGCACCGGGCTTCGCCGCCGAGGGGGCGGGCGATGCGGCAGCGGGCTTCGCTGCAGGTGCGCCGTCAGTCGACTTGCCGACGCCGTCGGCCTCGAGCGCAGCGCGCAGCTTGCGCGCCACGGGGGGTTCGATGGTGGACGAGGGGCTCTTGACGTATTCGCCGAGCGCCTTCAGCTTCTCGAGCGCGACCTTGCTGTCGACGCCGAGCTCGGAAGCGATCTCGTGCACGCGTGGTTTGGCAGCCACAAATTCTCCTGTCTGGGTCCACCCAGACAGGGCAGACCGTTAATCGCGGACGGGTCTCATTTCGAGCCGTTCACTTTGTTTCCATAGCCGTTCAGCCTTTTGTTCGCTGTAGGTACTGGTCGATGGTCTGCGTGTCAAGCGGGCCTGACACACGCAATGCGCGTACGAAGGCACGGCGCCGCAGGGCGGCATCCATGCACTCCGGTGTCTTGTGCACCCACGCGCCTCGTCCGGGCATCGATGCGCGCTCGTCGAGGACGAGGACGGAATCGATGGAGACCACCCTGAGGAGAGTGGACCGGGGAGCACGCGTGCGGCAACCGACGCACGTTCGTACAGGTTCCATTCTACACCCCGGGGCGATATGCCCCGGACCCCCTTCGTCTACACCCCGGGGCGATATGCCCCGGACCCCTTCCTCGCTCCGCGGAGCGGGCGGAGCCGCGGGAGCGGCTCAGCCCTCCTCGAGAATGCTGTCGGGCTGGATGTCGATCTTGGCGCCGGTGAGCTTGGCGGCCAGGCGGGCGTTCTGCCCCTCCTTGCCGATGGCGAGCGACAGCTGGTAGTCCGGCACGAGGGCTCGCACGGCCTTGTTCGAGGCATCCAGGACGAAGCTCGAGGTCACCTTCGCGGGCGAGAGCGCGTTCGCGACGAACTTCGCCAGCTCGGGGTCGTAGTCGACGATGTCGATCTTCTCGCCGCCGAGCTCCTCCGTCACGGCACGCACACGTCGGCCGAGTTCGCCGATGCAGGCGCCCTTGGCGTTGATGGACGGGTCGTTCGCCTTGACCGCGATCTTGGTGCGGTGACCGGCTTCGCGCGCGAGGGAGACGATCTCGACGAGTCCGGCAGGGATCTCGGGCACCTCGAGCGCGAACAGCTTCCGCACCAGACCGGGATGAGTGCGGGACACCGTGATCTGCGGTCCCTTCGTGCCCTTGGCGACCGACGTCACGTACACGCGCAGGCGAGCGCCGTGCGCGTAGTCCTCGCTGGGCACCTGCTCCTCGGGCGGCAGGATGGCCTCGACCGAGCCGAGATCCACGTGCACCATGCGCGGGTTCGGACCCTGCTGCACGATGCCGGCGACGATGTCGCCCTCCTTGCCGCGGAACTCGCCCAGGACGGCGTCGTCGGCGATGTCGCGCAGACGCTGGCTGATGACCTGCTTCGCGGCGAATGCGGCGATGCGGCCGAAGTCCTCGGGAGTCGACTCCTCCTCGCCGACGACAGCTCCTTCGTCGTCGAGGACGGGGATGAACACGGCCACGTGACCGGTCTTGCGGTCCAGTTCCGAGCGCGCGCCCTCCGGCAGTTCGCCGGTGGGCGACGTGTGCTTGGCGTAGGCGGTCAGGATCGCCTGTTCGATGATGCGAACGAGCTCGTCGAAGGGGATCTCCTTCTCGCGCTCGACAGTCCGCAGCAGTCCGAGATCGATGTCCACAGTGGCCTCCATATTCAGCTCTCACCGGCGCGTCGACGCGCGCCGGAACCCTACAACGTTACCCGATGGCGCGGCGCACGGTTCTGGGAGTCCGATGCACGGCTGAGGGGGCTCGCAGGGGGTCCGGCGAGCAGACCTCGGTGGCGGGGTTCTGGGCGCCTACTCGGTCGGACAGTCGTCGACGTGCGTGGCGGCGTGACGGAACCGCGCGTCGGTCCAGTTGATGAGCACGGGCACGAAATGCGAGCCCGGGAGCAGGGTGCGCAGGTGGTCGTAACCGCGGTATTCGAGGCTGCGGACCTGGTTGCCCTGCGCGCACAGCCGATCGACGAACTCGTGCTGCAGGTGAGGTGGGATGACCTCGTCCTCGTCGCCCCAGGCGATGAGGATCGGCTGCTCCCAGGGGCCGGTGGGCGTGTTGTCCTCGAGGCGACGGCCGAGCGTGCCGGTGGTGAGGTCGCCCACGAACAGCGGGCGGTCCTCGGAGACGCCCAGCGCCGTCGCCACCGACACGATGACGCCGGGCTCGGACGGACACCGCTGCGTCATCTCGCGGACGATAGCCTCCGAGCCCGGGGCGATGTAGTCCGTGAGGTCCACGTCGTCGTAGGTGTCGGCGTACGGCACGAGCACCCAAGAGATGAGGATGGACAGCAGCGCGTTGGCATCGCCGCTGGTCAGCTCCTCGGCCAGCTCGACCGGCTCGGCGGCCGGCGCCAGCAGCGCCGTGCCCCGGATATCGAGGTCGGGTGCGTAGTCGTCGGCGATCTGCGACGTCCACAGCGCCGCGTGGCCGCCCTGCGAGTGTCCCCAGACGACGGTTCGGCTCGACAGTGTGAGATCGTCCAACTCGCCCGCGGCGGCCACCGCGTCGAGTGAGGACCGCGCTTCGCCGCGGCCGATGAGATAGGGAAAGACGCCTGGCGCACCCTGGCCGGAGTAGTCGGACGCCACGACGACCCATCCGCGTGCGAGCGCCTGATCGAGACCCGGTATCGCCCACTTCGTGGCGGAGGCGTCACGCAGGCTGGGCGCGCAGCCGCGGGCGACGCCGGTCGTCCCGTGGTTCCAGACGACGACCGGCCGCGGGCCCGGCGGCGCCTGCTGCGGCACGATCACGAGTGCGCTCGCCACCGCGGGCTGTCCGTTCGCGTCGCGGGTCGTGTAGAGAATTCGGCGGACGTCGGCGCCGGAGGGCTTCTGCCCCGAGAAGTCGTCGGTACGGATCAGACGCCCGTGCTCGTAAGGCACGACGGTCGGCGGGTCGTAGAAGGCGTCCACGACCTGCGCGCCGTCCTCGAACCAGCCGTTCGCCCACCACCCACCGGCGGCGAGCGCCACCAGCAGTGCGGAGAGGGCGTACCGGCCGGCGGCCAGCCAGGCGGCGCGCGCGCGACGCCGCCTCGGCGCAACCGCAGAAGGGGTGGAGGCGGGTCCCGCGGCGGAGGCGGATCCCGCGGCCTGAGGCGCCGCCTCTGCCGAAGCGGGAGCCGCACCCGAGCGGTCGGGGACCTCTCGCGCCGACGTGCCTGTCTTCTCTCGTACCCGTCCAGGCTCACCGGTGGCGGGCACCGAGCGCCTGCCCTCGACGAACGCGCGCACGGCGCGGACGAGCATGGACGCGCCGAAGATCACCGTCCGCACCCCGAAGATCAGCGCGACGACGAGCACCGTCACGTCGGGCCAGGCATACGACAGGATGCCGAACGCGATCTGCGCCCCGCCCCAGACGCCGGCGAGCACGCGCTGGCTGACACTCCCCCGCCGCACCGCGTCGTAGACCGAGGCCAGGCCGCCGAGCACCAGCAGCACCGCGATGATCTCCGGGAGAAGCTCCAGGGTGCGGCCGAGGCCGAGGAGGATCGCAAGTCCCAGCGCGATCCACACGACGCCGAAGCCGACGCGGGACCACAGCGCCGTCTCGGGCGCCGCGATCAGCCGTGCCACGCCGGAGAAGATGGCACTCAATCCCACGTAGACGGTGAGGAGGACCAGCGAGGTGAGAGGCCGGGTCACGATGAGGAGTCCGACCAGCAGCGAGAGCGCGCCCACCACGACGAGCACCGCCGGCGGAGCCCCGCGCACGAGTCGCGGCACGACGCTCCATCCGGACGGGAGCGGTCGACGGTCCTCGCGGATCATCCGCCCCATGATAGGTCCGCTCGCCGATGGACGCCTGAGGCCGCACCGCGGCGGACCCTCGTGGTGGTCCAGGCATCCCGCATGATCCGCGTCAAGCCCCGCGTTCCGCGGAATGCCGGGTCTACCGTGAACACGTGAAAGCGAACGCGAAGCAACTGGCCCGCGAGGCGGAGTCCAGCGCCGTCTTCGAGGCCGTGGCGCGCGCCGGATACGTCGCCAACGGCGTGATCCACCTGCTGATCGGGGTCATCGTCATCGTGCTCGCTGCGGGCGGGCGCGGCGAGGGCGACCAGGCGGGTGCGATGAAGGCGGTGGCGGGCGCCCCGGCCGGCTTCGTCGTCCTCTGGCTCATCGCCGTCGGACTGTGGGCGCTGGGCGTGTGGCACGCGGCCGAAGGGCTCCTCGCGCGTGACCGATCGGGCGACGCGAAGGGCGCCGCGCGCAAGTGGGGCCGACGGCTGGCCGAATGGGGGCAGGCCGCGGTCTTCATCGCACTGGGCATCATCTCGGCGGCGGTGGCGATGGGCGCGCGACCCGACGCCGAGGAGGCCGCCGAGGACGCGAGCCGCGGACTGCTGGAGGTGCCCGGCGGTCCGGTCCTGCTCGGGCTCATCGGTCTCGGCATCGCAATCGGCGGCATCGCCTTCATCGTGATGGGGATCATGCGGAGCTTCCGCACACGCATGCGCATCCCGGACGGCAAGCGCGGACGCACGCTCACGACGCTCGGGATAGTCGGCTTCGTCGCCAAGGGCGTGGCCCTCACGATCGTCGGGGTGCTGCTCGTCATCGCCGCGGTGGCCACGGACGCCGAGACCGCCGGCGGGCTGGACGGCGCGGTCGACGCGCTGCTCGCCCTGCCGTTCGGTCCGGCGCTCGCCTGGACGGTCGGCGTGGGCTTCATCGCCTATGGCATCTTCACCGTCGCCCGCGCCCGCGTCGCTCGGATGTGAGTGCATGCGGAGCCCTCGACCGAGGACGGATGCGGATGCCGCGGCGGGCGTGGAGGGTGCAGCATCCTTGCTGTCAATGCCCTGGAGGAGATCCGCGGCATCGCCGATTCTGAGGGCATGACACACACAGAAGAAGATCTCGTCACCGGCCCGGAGGCGATCGCCCGGGTCAAGGAGCTGGTCGAGGACATCGACTTCA
Organism: Microbacterium sp.; assembly: GCF_036566905.1. Classification (GTDB taxonomy): domain Bacteria; phylum Actinomycetota; class Actinomycetes; order Actinomycetales; family Microbacteriaceae; genus Microbacterium. Next base: position 5,019 of record NZ_DATCVK010000217.1, read on the forward strand.
CGATGCTCACCACCCGGGATGCCGCGGGCAATCTCGTGAGCCGTCCGATGAGCACGCGGCAGATGGACGACGCGGGCGACATCTGGTTCTTCACCCTCGCGGGAACCGGCAAGGTCGCCGAGGCCCAGGCCGACCCGCAGCACGACGTCGGACTGTCGTACCTCGATCCGAAGGGTCACCGGTACGTCTCGGTCGCGGGGCGCGCCGAAGTCGTGCGCGACGAGGCGAAGATGAAGGAGCTCTACTCCCCCAGCCTCGACATCTGGTTCGAGGACGGACTGGACACCCCCGGCATCGTGCTGCTGCGCGTGACACCCGTGGAGTGCGAGTTCTGGGAGCCGCGTCACGGCAAGCTCGTCACCGCAGCGGGGATGCTCAAGTCGCTGGTGACGAAGGACACGCCCGACGACACCATGTCGCACGGCAAGGTCAGCTGCTGACCGGCGCCGGATGCCGCGCCGCCTGAGATCAGGCGGCGCGGCATCTCTCGTCGGCGGTCGCTCAGGCGCGGTAGACCTGCACCACCGACGGGCGCGGCGCCGTCGGCACGGCGCCCGGCAGGGTCGACCCGTAGTCGGGGAACAGGGAGGTCGGCGACGCGAACGTGCCGCCCTCACCGGGATGCTGCACCGCGACGAAGACGAGGCCTTCCTCGTCGTGGATCACCGGGCCGCAGGTCTCAGCCTCGCGCGGCACGGAGAGGAACTGCTGCACGTGGCCGCGCTCGGCACCCTCGAGCGGCACGAGGAAGAGCCCGTCGTTGTAGCCGATCGTGCTGGGCGCACCGTCGGTGGAGATCCAGAGGTTGCCGGCCGAGTCGAACGCGACGTTGTCGGGGCAGGAGATCGGCGACACGAGCTCCTGGGGGAAGCCGGCGAAGTACGAGTTGGCGAAGGTCGCCGGGTCACCGCAGAGGAGCAGGATGCTCCAGCCGAAGGTGGTTCCCGACTGCCCTGCCGTCTCGGTCAGCTCCACCACGTGCCCGTAGCGGTTGCCGGTGACCGGGTTGGTCTCGTCGATCGTCGCGGCGGAGCGGGCGGAGTTGTTCGTGAGTGCCAGGTACACCTTGCCGGTCTTCGGGCTCGGCTCGACGTCCTCCGGACGGTCCATCTTCGTCGCGCCGACCGCATCCGCCGCGAGGCGCGTGTAGACGAGGACCTGCTCGGTCGTGAAGCCGGGCACGACGCTCTGACCGTTCTGCGTGAGCGGGATCCAGCGGCCCGAGCCGTCGAACAGCCCATCGCTCGGAAGCGCTCCGGTGCCGAGGATCTCGCCGGCCGGCGAGTTGCCCGAGAACTTCGCGACATACAGGTCGCCCTCGCTCAGCAGCTGCAGGTTCTTCCTGCGCGAGCCCGAGATCTTGTTCTTCGAGACGAACTTGTACAGGTAGTCGTTGCGCTCGTCGTCGCCCATGTACGCGACCACGTGGCCGTCCTCGGCCACGATGACGTTCGCACCCTCGTGCTTGAAGCGGCCCATCGCGGTGTGCTTGCGGGGCGTCGAGCTCGGATCCTGCGGGTCGATCTCGACGATGTAGCCGAAACGGTTGGGCTCGTTGACGTAGTCGGCGTTGTGCGCGTCGAAGCGGGGGTCGTACTTCTCCCACCCCGTGGAGGTGGACGTCGACGGCGTGGCCTGGTAGCGCTTCTGGGCCGGAGTGTCGGCCGCCCACGCGAAGTAGCCGTTGAAGTTCTCCTCGCCCGACAGGATGGTGCCCCACGGGGTCGTGCCGCCGGCGCAGTTGCCGAGCGTGCCGTGCACCCAGCGACCCTCGGGATCGGCGGCCGTCTTCACCAGGTCGGTGCCGGCCGCAGGACCGGTCAGCTCGAACACCGTCTCGACCGTGATCCGGCGGTTGCGTGAGCCGTCGACGACGTACGACCACGGCTCACCGGTGCGCTTGCGGCGGATCTCGACCACCGACATGCCCTGCGCCGCCTTGAACACGTCGCCGCGGCGCTGCAGCTCTGCCGGGTCGCTCGACGGCGGGAACATGATCTCGGGATTGACGTACTCGTGGTTGTTCACGAGGACGCCCGTCTTGCCGCTCGGGTCGGCGACGATGTCGAGGTAGTCGCAGTTGTAGCCGAACTGCAGGGCCTGAGCCGCCGGCGACTGGCCGTTGATGTCGAAGGCGGGGGCGTTCGAGAACAAAGGGTCGCCCCACCGGATGATGGGCCGCCAGGTGTAGCCCGAGGGAACCGTGACTTCATCGACGAGCCGGTTCACCGGGGCGATCGGGTCGAACGCCAGGCTGCCACCGACGGGGCGCGCGAACGCCGCACCCGCTCCTCCGACGCCTGCCGAGCCGGGCGCCGACAGCGGCGTCTGCGACCGAAGGCCACCGACGGCGATCGCGAGCGCACCCGCGGCGCCGAGACCGAGGAGCGCACGGCGCGACAGTGCAGCCGAGGCCACCTCCTGGAAGGTCTCGTTGTGCGAGGAGTTGCACTCCGGCCCGAGGCACGCATTCGCGCACTTGTACTGGCACGTCGCCGCGAGGCGCTTGCCGCGCGCATGGTCGGCGAGGGGAAGGGAACGGCGGAATCCTTCGATGATGCTCACGAGGGCCCTCTCTGCAGGCGTGGCGGCGTCGGCCGGGAATGCCGTCAGCCTCGCCCCGTGCGGCGACGCCCACCGGAACCGCAGGTGAACGGCGAACGACGGACGCATGAGAACGGCCTCATCCAATCCACCGGTGCCGCGGCCCTCATCCAGGAGACGGATGCCGCGGCGCGCCCGCCCTGCTCAGCGCGGCCCCTCGCCACCTGGTCGGCCTCAGCGGCGACGGATCAGGCCGCCGGCGCAGAGTCCAGCGCGTTGACCGCCGCGATCAGGCGGTACAGCTCGCCCACGCGGAACTGGTTGAGCCGCAGCACCAGGCGCGGCAGCTCGATGCGGTCGTCGTCCTCACGCTCGATGGTGAGCGGGCCGCGGCGCTCGATGCGGCCGTCGGCGAGCAGGGCGCCGAACTCTGCGTTCAACGCCGAGACCTCGGCATCCGTCGGCTCGCTCTTCAGCCGCAGCACCAGGCGCTTGCCGACCCACCTCAGCGAGTCGTAGTTGCGGTAGAAGCCGGTCAGCGCGGCCACTGCGGACTCGACGGAGTCGGTCACCACGACGCGATCGAAATCGCCCTCGGAGATGACCCCCGACGGAATCAGGTGATCGTCGACGAAGCGTCGGAGTCCCGACCAGAAGGTTCCACCCGGCGCGTCCAGGAGCACGATCGGCATCGGGTCGGCCTTCCCGGTCTGCTGCAGAGTGAGCAGTTCGAACATCTCATCCAGCGTGCCGAACCCGCCGGGCACGCACACGAAGCCCTTCGACTCCTTCACGAGCATGAGCTTGCGCGTGAAGAAGTACTTCATGGTGACGTTCCGCGCGTTCTCGCCGACGATCGCGTTCGGCTTCTCCTCGAAGGGCAGCCGGATCGAGACGCCGAGGGAGTTGTGGGCACCGGCTCCTTCCGCGGCCGCCTGCATGATCCCCGGGCCTGCGCCCGTCACGACCAGCCACCCGCTCTCCGCCAATGCGGCGGCGACCTCCGATGCCTGACGGTAGAGCGCGTCGTCGGGGAGCGTGCGGGCCGAGCCGAAGATCGTCGCCTTCGGCAGGTCCTCGTATGGCGCGAACAAGTGGAACGCGGCGCGCATCTCGGTGAGCGCCGCGCTCGCGATCTTCAGGTCGAGCCGGTCGGCGCGGTCCATGCCCAGCCCGATCCCGGTCGCGACGATGCGGGCGACGAGATCGGCGTTGTCGGTGATCCCCGCATCAGCGAGCATCCCGCGCATGTCCTCGGTCACTTCAGGGGGCACCGCAGCGCTGTGGTTCATGCCTCCACGTTGCCACGTCCCGCGCGTGCGCGGGCCGACGCGAGCGGAGCGCCCGGATCTCCCGTTCCGACCCGAGGGTCGCACGACGTTCGGCGTGCCGTGAGGCGACAGGGACACGTGCGGCGGGTGCCGCGTTCCTCGAGGCGAGGACGACGCCGCCGGTCAGCGCAGGTCTTCGATGAGTTCGGCGGCGTGCATCGCGCCGCCGAGCGCGGCCAGCTCGGCGCTCACCCGAACCGCCGCCTCTCGGAACGACCGTTCGTCACGAATCCGGTCGACGGCAGCGCCGACGGCATCCGCCTTCGGCGTGCCCGTGCGGAGGTTCACGCCCGCCCCGCTCCACGCGACGCGAGCAGCGACCTCGGGCTTGTCGAGGTCGCCACCGGCGAGGACGAGCGGGATCCCGTGACCGAGAGCCGCGATCGTGCCGCCCCAGCCGCCGTTCGTGACGGCGAGATCGACCCGCGGCAGCAGCGCGCCGAACGGGGCGAGGCCGGTCACCCGCGCGTTCCCGGGCACCGGAAAGGGAAAGGCGTCGCGTCCAGCCACGCCCGTTGTCGCCACCACGATCACGTCTCGGCCTTCCAGCGCACTCAGAGCGGGCCGCACGAGGTCCTCGGGGTCGATGTTCTGCGTGCCCTGTGTCACCAGCACGACCCGCCGCCCGTCGAGGTCGCCCCACCACGACGGGAGTTCGGCCGGGCTCGTCGGGATCGCATGCACCGCCAGTTCGCCGACGAAGTGCAGCTGCGGCGGACGATCCGAGCGGCCGTAGTCGAGCGACGGCGAACCGCTTGCGGCGATCAAGGTGGGCGAGAACACCAGCCGGTCCATCGTCCTGCCGCTCGGCCGCAGTCCCACTGCCCGTTCCGCCTCGCCGATCGCCCGCGTGAGCGGCCTCGAGATGACAGGAACCAGGCCGCGCAGGGCGGCGTCACGCGCCTTCGTGACCGGATTGCCCCCCGGGCGGATCCCCATCCCGCTCGGCGGGCCCGCCGGGCCCGGCAGATTCAGCGGCAGCACGGCGACGGTGGCCCACGGCATCCGATTCCGCTCGCTGAACAGCACCGCTCCGACGGAAGTCTCGTCGGCGACGAGCACATCCCACGGCGCGCGCTCCCACTCGGAGGTGAGATCGGCCACCTGTGCGGGCGCCGTGCCGATGAAGCAGTCGACCATGTTGACGAGAAGCTGCTGCACGCCCTTCCTGCCGAGGAGGCGCGGAAACGTGGTGGACAGGTCGTTCTCATCGAAGTCGGGGGCGGCCCGCCACGGCACGAGGCGCGCGCCGGCCGCCTCGACCCGGGAGCGGAACCGCGATCCCGTGGAGAACCGCACATCGTGCCCACGGTCGACGAGCTGCCGTGCGACCGCGGTCATCGGCGCGACGTGACCGGTGAACGGCATCGCGGTCACCAGGATGCGACTCATGTGCGACATCCTGCCGGGTGGCAACTCGCCCACGCCAGTGTGCTCAGCCGGGGCGAACTGCGACGTCTGGCTCCCGTGCGGCCGTGCGAACCGAGGCGCCGCTGACCTCGAGCGCGGCGCTCAGCCGTGCAGCCGCGCGACGGCTTCGCCCACCGGCACGACCTCGCGTTCGCCGGTGCGGCGGTCCCAGAGCTCGACCTGGCCCTCGGCGGCGCCACGGCCGACGATGACGATCTTGGGCACTCCGACGAGCTCGGCGTCGCCGAACTTCACGCCCGGAGACACCTTGGGACGGTCGTCGTAGAGCACGTCGAGGCCGGATGCGTCCAGATCGGCCGACAGCTTCTCGGCCACGTCGAACATGACGGCCTCGCGCCCGGCCGCGACGACGTGGACGTCGAACGGCGCCACCGACGGCGGCCAGATGAGACCTTTGTCGTCGTTGTTGAGCTCGGCGATGATCGCCAGGATGCGGGTGACGCCGATGCCGTACGAGCCCATCGTGACGGTGACGAGCTTGCCGTTCTCGTCGAGGACCTTGAGCCCCAGCGTCTCGGCGAAGAAGCGGCCCAGCTGGAAGACGTGCCCGATCTCCATGCCGCGAGCGAGCTCGACCGGCCCCGAGCCGTCGGGCGCCGGGTCTCCGGCCCGCACGTTCGCGACCTCGACGAAGCCGTCACCGGCGAAGTCCCGGCCGGCGACGAGAGTGTGGACGTGCTTCTGGTCGATGTTCGCGCCGGTGATCCAGGCGGTGCCGTCGGCGACACGAGGATCGAGAAGAAAGCGGATGCCGGTCGCCGACTCCTCGCCGAGGACGGCGCCGGTCTCGGACCACGGACCGATGTAGCCCTTCACGAGCAGCGGGTGCTTCTCGAAGTCCTGCTCTGTGGCGGGCTCGACGGCCGCGGGTGCGAAGGCCACCTCGACGCGCTTGTCATCGATGTCGCGGTCGCCGGGGACGCCCACGACGACGAGCTCGCGGGTGCCGTCGAGATGGGTGAGGGCGAGCACGACGTTCTTGAGCGTGTGCGCCGCCGTCCACTCTGCGGCGCCGTCCGTTGCGGGGCCGGCGATCCCCGACGCGGGAGCGTCGAGATGCGCGTTCGCGTGGTCGACCAGCGTCTGGATCGTCGGGGTGTTCGGAGAGTCGAAGATCACCGGTGCGCCGATGCCGTCGAAGGGGATCGGCGCCGGTGCGGTGGTCGTGTACGCCTCGACGTTCGCGGCGTAGCCGCCCGCGGACCGGACGAAGGTGTCCTCGCCGACGGCCGTGGGGTGCAGGAACTCCTCCGAGCGGGCGCCGCCCATCAGCCCGTTGTCGGCGGCGACGATGACGTACTCGAGTCCGAGGGCCTGGAAGATCCGCTCGTAGGCGTCGCGCTGCGACTGGTACGAGGCATCCTGCCCCTCGTCGGTGTAGTCGAACGAGTACGCGTCCTTCATCGTGAACTCGCGCCCGCGCAGAAGGCCGGCACGCGGACGGGCCTCGTCGCGGTACTTGTCCTGGATCTGATAGATCGTCAGCGGCAGGTCCTTGTACGACGAATACAGGTCCTTCACGAGGAGTGTGAACATCTCCTCGTGCGTCGGCGCGAGCAGATAGTCGGCGCCCTTGCGGTCCTGCAGGCGGAAGATGCCGTCGCCGTACGAGGTCCAACGGCCCGACGCTTCATACGGGTCGCGCGGCAGCAGCGCCGGGAAGTGCACCTCGTACGCGCCCGCGCTCGTCATCTCGTCGCGGATGACCTTCTCGATCTTCGCCTTGACCTTGAGCCCGAGCGGGAGCCAGGTGAACACACCCGGCGCGGCACGCCGGATATAGCCGGCGCGCACGAGCAGCCGGTGGCTCGTCACCTCCGCGTCGGCGGGGTCTTCACGGAGCGTGCGGAGGAAGAAGTGCGACAGACGGGTGACCACGAGGGTCAAGTCTAGGACGCACGGATGCCGCCGCCCGGCGTCACGGGTGCATCATCCCGAAGACCACCGAGGCGAGCGGCGCCGCGTCCGCCGTGTTGCGTGCCCAATCCGGCGTCACCATCAGGATGTTCACGCCGTCCGTCGCGACGATCACCGAGCCGGAGCCTTCGTAGCGGTCGAGACCCGGGACGACCACCGAGGCGTCTGCGCCGTCTACGCTCACGGGCTGCGCGTCCGGCGACTCGAGGGCGGTCTGGACGGCGATCGCACCACCCGGCACCACGTCGATGCGGACCACCTCCCCGCGCGATGTGTCTCCGCTGCCGGCGGTGAAGTGGAGATCGCACCACGTCGTCGCACCGGCGAACAGCGCGATGCCCTCGGGCCGGTCTTGCGAATACCAGGACGTGCTCTGCTCTGCGGCGAGTGCGACCCGCTCGAAGCCATAGAGCGCCGGGTCGATCGACGCGGCGATCTGGGCGCAGTCCGGCAGTTGCCACCAGCCCGCCGCCCGTGTCGCCGGGCTCGGAGCGGGGTGGGCGGCAAGTGCGGAGGAAGCCGTCGCGAAGAGCTGGGACACGCCTGCGGGGGACACGTCGCCGATGGGCCCGGAGGCTCGCACCAGCATCCACGTGCCGTCGACCACTCCCGCGTGCGTGCACTCGATCCGTGCGTCGTCGCCTTCGAACTCCGTGCACCCGGTGACGGCGCCGTCCCGGACACCGTCGCTCACGACGCTCTCGGGGTATGCGTAGAGGTGGACCGTCGCCGCGAGGTACACACCGTCTGAGACCCACACGCAGTCGATTCCCCCGAGCACGTCATTCGCGCCCGTCTTCCACCGGTAGTCCGACACGACCATGTCGATTCCGGTGGCGGTCTCGACCGCCGTCTCATCCAGCGCATTCGCGCAACTTCCCGCGAAAGGGGTGACGCCCTCGGCGGACGCGACCGGAACCGAGGGCGCGGGCGTCCCGGTCGGAGTCGGGTCGGGCACCGGTGACGGAGTCGGGGTGGCCGATTCGGTCACCGTAGGGGCCGGAGCCGGCTTGGCGTCGGACCCCAGCAGTGCCGCGGTGGCCAGGGCACCGCCTGTCACGACGCCGATGAGGACGAGTGCCACCGCACCCGCCACCACCTGCATGCGGCGTCTTCCAGCCGGGCGGATGCGCTGTGCTCCGGCGAGCACGAGGTCCCGCATCTCGGTCTGCTCGTACGGGGTGAGTTCGTCGTTCATGCCCATGCTCCCTCGATGGAGGTCATGTCTTCGCGCAGCTTCGCCTTCGCGCGGGCGAGCCGCGATTTCACGGTGCCGACGGGGATGCCGAGCGTCTCGGCCGCGGCTCGCTCGGGGTATCCCTCGAGCACGGTGAGCACGACCACGCTCTGCTCACGAGCCGGGAGCCGGCGAAGCGCGGCAAGCACGCCGGTCTCGTCTGCAGCGGCGGGCGGCGGATGATGGCCGTCCGCGGGGGTCCGCGCGAGCAGCGCCCGATACCTACGAGCGGACCGCTCGAGATTCCGCGCGGTGTGGGACACCGTGTTGAGGAGCCACGGGAGCGGGGAGCCGTCGACGAGACGAACCGTCTCGCGCTTGCGCCAGAGCTCGAAGAACGCGATGGTGACGGCATCCTTCGCGTCCTCGCGTGAGGAAAGGAGGCGGCGCGCGTGGCGGAACAGTCGTGCCTCGTGGCGGTCGAACAGGGTACCCAACGCCGATTCGTCGCCGTTGCGCACCCGTCCCCACAGGGCCGCGTCTTCGTCCTCGCTCATACCTAGTAGTGTCCGCGATCCCGCGAAAGGTTCCCGCCCGTTCGGAGATTCTCGGAGCATCGGCCGCAGATCGCCCGCCGGCGAGTGTCGGCGCCCCCGCGCCGGCCGTCTGCCTACACTGAGCGGGTGCCCGCCCGTCGCCCCCGAGTGGTCCCCGCGCGGGCCCACGACGACCTGACCGAGTCGCTCGCGCAGCTGCGTACGGAGCTCGACCTTCCGACCGGCTTCCCGGCGGCGGTGGAGGCCGAGGCACAGCAGGCGGCGCGCAGCGTTCCGACCGATCCGGCGACGGCGCAGCTCGACGACCTGCGCGACATCGAGTTCCTCACGATCGATCCTGCGGGCTCCACGGATCTCGATCAGGCGCTGCACCTCGAGCGCACGCCGACGGGGGCGGTGCTCCACTACGCCATCGCCGACCTGCCGGCGTTCGTGACGGCGGGCGGCGTCGTCGACGACGAGGCGCGCCTGCGCGGGCAGACGCTGTATGCGGCCGACGGCCGGATCCCGCTGCATCCGCCGGCCCTCAGCGAGGACGCCGCCTCGCTGCTGCCCGGGCGCGAGCGACGCGCGTTCGTGTGGCGATTCGTGCTCGACGACGGCGCACGGCCGGTCGAGACCACCCTGCTCCGCGCGGTGATCCGCTCGCGCGCCCAATGGACCTACGTGGATGCCCAGGCCGCGATCGACGCGGGCACCGCGCCGGATGCCCTGCAGGCGCTCGCCTGGTTCGGGCCGCTGCGCCGGCAACGCGAGGCGGAGCGCGGCGGCGTGAGCCTGAACGTGCCGGAGACCCGCATCGTCGCCGACGATTCGGGTTACCGCCTCGAACGGGACGCGCCGCTGGCGGTCGAGGACTGGAACGCGCAGGTCTCCCTGCTGACGGGCATGGCGGCGGCCGATCTCATGCTGCGCGGCGGGGTCGGCATCCTCCGCACCATGCCGGCCGCCGACCCCGACGACGTCGCAGCATTCCGTGCGCAGACGGTGGCACTGGGGCTCCCCTGGACCGCAGGCGTCTCGTACGGCGACTATCTGCGCACGCTCGATCGCGATCAGCCGGCCGCGCTGGCGATCCTGGATGCCGCCGCGGGCCTGTTCCGCGGAGCCGGCTACGTCGCCTTCGACGGCGGCGCACCCGCCGATCCGCTGCAGGCTGCGATCGGCGCGCCCTACGCCCACGCCACCGCTCCGCTGCGCCGGCTGGTGGATCGGTGGTCGCTCGTCACGTGTGAAGCGCTGGCGAATCAGCGCGAGGTGCCGGTGTGGGTGCGGGAGAGCCTGCCGACGCTTCCCCAGATCATGGCGCGCAGTGACGGCGTGGCGAACCGGCTGGATGCCGCCACCCTCGACCGGGTCGAGGCGGCACTGCTCTCGCGGCATGAAGGGCAGCTCTTCGAGGCCGTGGTGCTCGGCCGCCGCAACGACGGCGCGCGGGTGCAGCTGACGGATCCACCGGTGACCGCCAAGGTGGCCGGGCTGGACGCCGCCCCGGGATCCACGGTGCGGCTGCGTCTCCGGAGCGCCTCCATCGCGACGGGAACCATCGTGCTGGAGCCCACCGCCTAGCCTGGTGTCGTGACGACCGTGCTGCTGACCGGGTTCGAGCCGTTCGGCGGCGACGCCGCCAACCCCTCCGGCGAGGCCGTCCACCGCGTCGCCGCCCACTGGGACGGGCCCGAGATGCTCATCACGGCCGTGCTGCCGGTCACGTTCACCGGCGCGGCCGGGCGCCTGCGGGAGCTCGTCGCCGTGCACCGGCCGGATGTCGTGATCGCCACCGGGCTGGCAGGCGGACGCGCCGCGATCGGCGTCGAGCGCGTCGCCGTGAACCTGGTGGACGCCCGCATCCCCGACAACGTCGGCGAGCAGCCCGTCGACGTGCCGAGCGTGCCGGGAGCCGCGACGGCGCACTTCGCCACGCTGCCGGTGAAGGAGATCGCACGGCGGATCGCCGGCGCCGGCATCCCTGCGGAGGTGTCGTACTCGGCGGGCACGTTCGTCTGCAACCACGTCTTCTTCACGGCGCTCGAGGCGGCGGCATCCGGAACCCGTGCGGGATTCATCCACGTACCGTGGTCTGCCGAGCACGCGCCCTCCGCCGATTCGGCGATTCTCCCCCTCTCGGACATCGCCCGCGCGCTCGAGATCGCCGTGCGCACCAGCCTCGATGTGACCGCGGACGCGTCCACGCCCGGCGGCACACTCCACTGACGGCCGATCGGTCCCTCTCGCGCCGGTGGAATACTCGGCCGCTCCGAGCGCTTGAACGACTCCACTGCCTATTGCCCGCTGTTGCGGATGCCGCACCCGAGGAGTCCCATGAGCGACACTGCCACCGACATCGCCGCCGCCGCCGAAGGAGACCTCGAGAAGCCTGCCGCACCGGCCGCACCGGTTGCGCCGCCTTCGGTCCACGTGCGCGCGGTCGTGACGTGGCTGGCGATCTTCCCGCTCGTGTCGATCGGCATGCTGCTGCTCGGTCCGGTGTCGGAGTCATGGCACCCGATCCTGCGCGCGCTCGTGCTCACGGCCGTGGTCGTGCCGCTCGCGGTCTACGTCGTCGTGCCGCGCCTCCTCGGCGCCTACGTCGCACTCAGCCGCCGACGGGCCGCCCGGCGCCGCTGAACCCGGTGATCCTCAGCGCGAGCGGCGTCCCGCGTGGAGCACCTCGCGCACCACGAGTCCCGCGACCAGCGCCCAGAATGCCGCGCTGACGCCCGCGATCGCCACACCCGACGCCGCGACCAGGAACGTCACCACAGCCGGCAGCCGCTCCCCCGGGTCATCGATCGCCTGCTGCACGGCGGAGCCGAACGCGCCGAAGAGTGCGATGCCGGCCACCGCCGGGATGACGGCCTCCGGCGACACCACCACCAACGCGACGAGTGCCGCCGACAGACCGCCGAGCACGATGCCGCCGGCCCCGGTCGACACCCCGGCGACCCAGCGCCGCTTCGCATCGGGGTCGGCGTCGGGCCCCGCGGCGAGCGCCGCGCTGATCGCGGCCAGGTTGATCGCATGCCCGCCGGCGGTCGCTCCGAGGGCGGTGCCGACGCCGGTCACGAGCATTGCGGGTCGCCAGGGCACCTCGTAGCCGAAGCTGCGCATGATGGCGACGCCCGGGACGTTCTGCGAGGCCATCGTCACCAGGAAGAGCGGCAGCGCCAGACCGACGATGGCGCCGACCGTGAAGACGGGCGCCGTGAACTCGAGCCGGGGCACCAGCAGGGCGGGGTCTACCGTCTCGCCGGAGACCACGACGTGCACCCCGATGACGACCGATGCCGCGACGAAGGCCAGCGGCACCGCCCAGCGCGGCGCCACGCGCACGAACACCAGCCAGGTGAGCAGCACGGGGACGACGCCCCACGGGTTCGCCACGACTCCGGTGACCGGCGCCAGACACAGCGGCAGCAGCACACCCGCGAGCATCGCCTGGGCGATCGACGGGGGGATCCGGGCGATCAGGCGGCCGAGCTGCGGCCAGAGCGCCGTCAGCAGGATCAGGGCGGCCGTCACCAGGAACGCTCCGACGGCGGCAGGCCAGCCGCCCTCGACGGAGCCCGTGGCGGCGAGGACCGCGGCGCCGGGCGTCGACCACGCCACCGTGATCGGCATCCGGTACCGCCATGCGAGCACGATCGCCGAAGCGCCCATCGTCAGGCACAGCACCAGCAGGCCGCTCGCCGCCTGCGGGCGCGTGGCGCCGACCGCGTCGAGACCGGTGAGCACGACGGCGAAGGAGCTCGTGACCCCGACGAGCGCGGTCACGATCCCGGCGACGATCGGCCGCGACAGCGGCGCGGCGGCCTCCGTCGGCGCCGAGCCGGCGGCGGCGCTCATGCGCCCTGCCGTCCACGGTACACGGCGGTGCGGAGCTCGACCTCCCAGACGTCGCGCTGTGGCATGCCGGCGGCCTGCGCCGCCGCGACCTCGGCGTCGACGTCGTACGGCACCCGCACGAAGCGCACCTCGAACGGCGCGCGCTCGGCGGCGTCGAGCACGCCCTCGAGGATCACGTAGCTCGGCGTCGGCTCGTCGAGCGGGTTGCCGACGCTGCCGGCGTTGAAGAGGGTGCGGCCGTCGCGGGACTCGAGATACGTGTCGTGGATGTCGCCGTAGCCGACGACGGTCGGCTCGGGTCCGTCGCCGGTCATCGCGGTGGCGCGGAACATGCCGTCGAACTCCTCGTCGGTGTGATGGAACCGCACCCGCACGTGCGGGCTCTCGGCCGACGCATGGAACAGCCGGATCCGCCGGCCGCTCATCACGAGGTCGTGGCTGAGCGCGAGGCCCCCGAGCCAGCTGCGCTGCTCCGGCGAGAGCTCGTCCCGCCACCACCGCATCTCCTCCGGCTGGTCGTCGCCGACGGTGCCGATGAAGTCATCCCAGTTGCCTCGGATGTTCACCTCGCACACGTCGCGCACGCGCTCGGTCGCGGCCGCGCCGCGCGGCCCCTTGCCGATGTTGTCGCCCAGGTTGATGATCCGGCCGATGCCACGGGCGGCGATGTCGTCGAGCACCGCTTCGAGAGCGGTCAGATTCCCGTGGACGTCGGAGATGAGGGCGATCCGGTCGAGAGGCATTCTCGGATCATGCCATGCCGCCCGGCGGGACAGCGGTCGTCAGCGCTCGAACTCCGCGAGCACGTCGGCGATCATGCGATGGCCCTGCGCCTCGAACGACTCATCGCCCACCTGGTGCGCCCAGCAGGCGGTGCCGATGGCCTCGCGCAGGCGCAGCAGGAGCCAGTGAGACGGACCGAAGGCTCGGTCGGATGCACCGGAGCCGAGCCGCGGATCATGGCCGTACCCCTCGAAGAACGCGGTCTCGCACGCCGGGTTCTCACGCCACTCCTGCGCTGCGAGCCGCACGAAGTCGGTCGCGGCCGGGCGGAACGCGAACCTGCCGAAGTCGATCACGCGGACCACGCCGGCGTCCACCAGCCAGTTGCGCGGCTGCCAGTCGCCGTGCGTGGGAACGAGGTCCGCGTCGATCGGAGGCAGCGCGGCGAGCGCGTGTCGGAGCCGCGCCTGCAGGTCGGGCGCGATGGCGTCGGACGTGTCGAGCCAGAGCAGGGCGCGACGCGTGGCCGCGGCATCCGCTCCGTCCGACGGACGGGCGGCCTGGTCGTGGAACTGCCGCAGCAGCTCTCCCGCGCGGCGGTGGATCTCGGGGTCCACACCTGTGGGCGTCCGGTACGCGAGCTCACCCGGCAGCCACTCGAGCACCAGCACGCGCGCCGCACGGTCCGAGTGCAGCAGTCGCGCCGCGCGGCCGCCCTGCTGCCACACCGAGACGAAGCCGCCCTCGTGTGCATCGAGCTCGCGACCGAGATGGTGGTCGCCGTCGCCGGACGCCTTGACGATCAGCTCGCGAGCGGCGTGCCGGACCCGGAGCACGACCGTCTCCACCTGGTTCCAGCTGAGGTCGTCGACGACCTCGGCCCCCGGCAGCCACGCGTCGACGCGGGCGCGCTGCAGGGCCGACAGGCGGCCCAGACCCATCAGGACGTGACGACCTGCGCGGTGCCGACGGGAGCGCCCGGGCCCATCTCGTCGGCGATGCGGTTGGCCTCTTCGATGAGCGTGGCGACGATGTCCGCCTCGGGCACGGTCTTGATGACCTGTCCCTTCACGAAGATCTGCCCCTTGCCGTTGCCCGAGGCGACGCCGAGGTCGGCCTCACGGGCCTCACCGGGGCCGTTGACGACGCAGCCCATGACCGCGACGCGCAGCGGCACCGTCATGTCCTTCAGGCCCTCGGTGACGTTGTCGGCGAGCGTGTAGACGTCGACCTGGGCACGGCCGCAGGACGGGCACGACACGATCTCGAGCTTGCGCTCGCGCAGGTTCAGCGACTGCAGGATCTGGTGGCCGACCTTGACCTCTTCGGCGGGCGGCGCCGACAGCGACACGCGGATCGTGTCGCCGATGCCCTCGGCGAGCAGGATGCCGAACGCGGTCGCCGACTTGATCGTGCCCTGGAATGCCGGCCCCGCCTCGGTCACACCGAGGTGGAGCGGCCAGTCGCCGCGCTCGGCGAGCAGACGGTAGGCCTTGACCATCACGATCGGGTCGTTGTGCTTGACCGAGATCTTGAAGTCGTGGAAGTCGTGCTCCTCGAAGAGCGACGCCTCCCACACGGCGCTCTCGACGAGCGCCTCGGGGGTCGCCTTGCCGTACTTCTCGAGCAGGCGCCGGTCGAGAGAGCCGGCGTTGACGCCGATGCGGAGCGAGACGCCGGCCGCCTTCGCGGCGGCGGCGATCGCGCCGACCTGGTCGTCGAATTTGCGGATATTGCCCGGGTTCACGCGCACCGCGCCGCAGCCGGCGTCGATGGCCTGGAACACGTACTTGGGCTGGAAGTGGATGTCGGCGATCACCGGGATCTGGCTCTTCTTCGCGATGATGTGCAGCACGTCGGCGTCGTCCTGCGAGGGCACGGCGACGCGCACGATCTCGCAGCCCGACGCGGTGAGCTCGGCGATCTGCTGCAGCGTGGCGTTGATGTTGGTCGTCGGCGTGGTGGTCATCGACTGCACGCTCACCGGGGCATCGCCACCCACCAGCACCTTGCCCACCTTGATCTGGCGGGTCTTGCGACGGGGGGCGAGCGTTTCGGGGACCTTGGGCATCCCGAGATTGACGGCTGGCACGTCACCAGCCTACGCGGCAGGGCGCCCGGCGGCCTCGGCGTCACCGGGAGACGTCTGCCGAAGTGCTGAGCGGATGCCGGAACCGACGAGCAGCCGCTCGCTTTCAGGTGCGTCGCGCTGACGGTGTATCTTCCCGCCATGAGCCTGAGCCACCATCTCGGACGCATGACCGGCAGGGACCCGAACGAGGCGCACCGGACAGCGACCCCCCTGGAGCTGCTGTTCGACCTGACGTTCGTCGTCGCCTTCAGCCAGATCTCGTCGCAGATGGCCCACTACCTCGAGCTGGGGCACGTCAGCTCGGCCCTGATCGGGTTCGCCTTCTCGACCTTCGCGGTCACCTGGGCATGGATCAACTACAGCTGGCTCGCGTCGGCGTACGACACCGACGACATCTACTTCCGCGTCTCGACGCTGGTCGTGATGGTGGGCGTGCTGATCGTCGCCCTCGGCGTGCCTGACGTGTTCCACTCCATCGACGGCGGCCACTACCTGGACAACACCGTCATGGTCGTCGGATACGTCGTCATGCGCGTCGCCACGATCGCGCTCTGGATACGCGCCGCCGTCCAGGACGAAGCGCGCCGCAAGACGTGCCTCGCCTACATCGTCAACGTCTCGATCGCGCAGCTCGGATGGATCGTGCTGATCTTCCTCAATCTGCCCGTCGGCACGACCCTGGTCTTCACGACGCTGCTGATGCTGTTCGAGCTGGCGGGACCGCTGTTCGCCGAGACGCGATTCGGGCCCACGCCGTGGCACCCCCACCACATCGCCGAGCGCTACGGACTCCTCGTCATCATCACGCTCGGCGAGGTCATCCTCGGCACGATCCTGGCGATATCCGCGGTCATCCAGGACGACGTCTGGTCCTTGGAAGCGGCCCTGATCGCGTTCGGCGGCACCGCTCTGGCGTTCGGCATGTGGTGGAACTACTTCGTCATCCCGTTCGGCGAGGTGCTCGAGCGGCATCGCTGGCGAGGATTCCCGTGGGGCTACCTGCACCTCTTCGTCTTCGGCTCGCTGATCGCCGTCGGCGCGGGACTCCACGTCGCCGCCAACGTCATCTCGCACCACGCACACGTCGACGAGACCTTCGCGGTGCTCAGCATCGCGATTCCGGTGCTCGTCTACGAGACGTTCCTGTTCGGCATCTACGCGCTCACCGTGATGCAGTTCGATCCGTTCCACATCTGGCTCTACCTGGGCTCGGTCGCGGCGCTCGCCGCGAGCGTCATCGCGGTCACGCTCGGCGCGTCGCTCGGGGTGGCGCTGCTGCTCATCGCGTGCGCGCCCGCCGTGGTGGTGGTCGGCTACGAGACCGTGGGCTGGCGTCACGGCGCCGAGATCCTGGAGCGGGCGCGGCAGACGTAACGTCGCCGACGGGGCCCACGAGCGGTGTGGTAGGTTCGGCGCATGTCCGCACGCCTCACCTGGTGGCTCACCGCATAGGCGGTGGGTTTCGCGCGACCCAGACCGCCCTCGGGGCGGTCTTCTTTTTCGTAAGGGATGCCTCCCCCACGACGAAAGAACCACAGCCATGACCGGGCCCGCCCACCCCTCGCTCCGCGAGATCGCCGACCGCGGCATCCCCTTCGCCCTCATCGCCCGCGACGAAGCGACCGTCGAACTGCTCACCGGCGACGTCGTCGACGTCGATCTGCTCGCCGACATCCCGCTGACAGACGCCTCGGGCACACCGCGCGAGGTGCTCGCGCTGGTGCCGTTCCGACAGGTGCGCGAGCGCGGCTTCGAGTGCCACGACGACGGCGCGCCGCTGCGCTGCCTCATCGTCCGCGAGCGGACCGCGCTCCCCCGCGACGAGGCGATGGCGCAGCTGCCGACCGAGCCCGTCGCGCTGGAGGACGCGGGTTTCGACATCGCCGACGAGGAGTACGCCGGCATCGTGCGGCGGGTGATCGCCGACGAGATCGGGCGCGGCGAAGGTGCCAACTTCGTCATCCGCCGCGACTTCACCGCAGGTGTGTCGACGGATGCCGTCACCGCCGCGCTCACGTGGTTCCGGGCACTCCTCGAGCACGAGCGTGGCGCCTACTGGACCTTCGCGGTCGTCACACCGGGCCACGTCGCCGTGGGCGCGAGCCCCGAGGCCCACGTCAGCGCCCGCGACGGCGTCGTGACGATGAACCCGATCTCGGGCACGTTCCGTCACCCCGCCGGCGGCGCGACCGCCGAGACGCTTACCGAGTTCCTCCGCTCGACGAAGGAGACCGAGGAGCTGTTCATGGTCGTCGACGAGGAGCTCAAGATGATGAGCGCCGTCTGCTCCGACGGCGGCCGCATCACCGGTCCGCACCTCAAGGAGATGTCGCGGCTCACGCACACCGAGTATGTGCTGCGGGGACGCAGCCGGCTGGATCCGCGGGACATCCTCCGCGAGACGATGTTCGCGCCGACCGTGACCGGCTCGCCCATGCAGAACGCCTGCACCGTCATCACCCGGCACGAGACCACGCCCCGGGGCTACTACTCGGGCGTGGCCGCTCTGTTCACCCCGCGCCTGACGCTCGCGGCGGGCGAGGCGACCCACGACCTGGACGCGCCCATCCTCATCCGCACCGCGTATCTGCAGGACGGCCGGCTGCGTGTCCCCGTCGGGGCGACGCTCGTGCGCCACTCGGACCCGTACGGCGAGGTCGGCGAGACGCATGGAAAGGCGGCCGGCGTGCTCGGTGCCATCGGCGCCGTGCCCCGTGACGCTGCCGCCGAGGCTGCCGTCGTCGCCGTGCCCGACGCCGACGTCATCGACGAGGACGCTCCCGCTCCCGCGCCCCGACGCCTCGCGGACGATCCGGCGATCGCCGAGTTGCTGACCTCCCGCAACGGACGCCTGGCGGAATTCTGGCTCAACCCGCAGGGCTCGGACGGGCCCGCACCGTTCGCCGGCCGGTCGGCGCTCGTCGTCGACGCCGAGGATCGCTTCACCACGATGCTCGCGCATCAGCTGCGCCATCTCGGGCTCGACGTGCGGATCGCGCCGTGGGACGAGGTGACCGACGCGCAGATCGACGACGCGGAACTCCTGGTGTCCGGACCCGGGCCCGGCGACCCGCGCGATGTGTCGAGTCCCCGCATCCGCCGCATGCGCGAGGTGGTCGCCCGACGACGAGAGACCGGGCGGCCGATCCTCGCCGTGTGCCTCAGCCACCAGATCCTCGCCGACACGTTCGGCATCGACCTCGCGCCGCTGGATGCGCCGCACCAAGGGCTGCAGAAGTCGGTCGACGTGTTCGGCATGCCGGCATCCATCGGCTTCTACAACACCTTCACGGCCCGCGTTCCGGCCGGCACCACGCGGGCCGGCGAGTCGGAGATCGCGGCGGACGCCGCGGGCGATGTCTACGCGCTGCGCGGACCCGGCTTCGCGTCGGTGCAGGGGCACCTGGAGTCGATCCTGTCGCGGGACGGCATGACCACGCTGCAGCGCCTGGTCGAGCAGGCTCTCACGCCGGTCGGCGCCTGACCTCCGGCACAGACTCCTTCAGCGGCCGGCGGACGCGTCCGCGCGGGCGGCGAGAAGGCGTCGCTCTGCCTGATTCGCCGTGAGCTCGAGCGCGCGGAGGTCCGCGGCGAGCGCCTCGTCGTCGCGGCCGAGGTCGCGCAGCAACGACGCCCGGACGGCGTGCCACAGGTGCGAACGTGCCAGCGGATCCGCAAGCCCGTCGACCTCGGCGAGCGCGACCGCAGCGCCCCCCACACGCGCCACTGCGACAGCGCGGTTGAGGCGCACCACCGGCGATCGGTCGTACGCGAGCAGCATGTCGTAGAGCGTCAGCACCTGCAGCCAGTCGGTCGACGCCGCATCCGCGGCATCCGCATGGCACGCCGCGATCGCCGCGTGCAGCTGCCAGCGTCCCGGACGGCGCAGTCGGGCCGCACGCTCCAGGGAGGCCCGGGCCTCGCCGAGTAGCGCCGCATCCCACCGGGACCTGTCCTGGTCGGCGAGTAGCACGAGCTCACCGTCCACCGAGCGCGCGGACTCGCGCGCACGGTGGAACTGCAGGAGAGCGAGGAGTCCCTGCGCCTCCGCGGCACGCGGCAGCGCCTCGGCGACCACCCGGGCGAGCCAGAGCGCGTCGTCGGCGAGGTCGCGGTCGGCCGTCGCATCCGCCCCCGCCACGAAGTGGGCCTCGCTGTACATCACCGAGACGACCGTCAGCACGAGGTCGAGCCGCGCGGCGGCATCCGCCCCTTCGGGAACCCGCAGCGGGATACCGCTCTCGGCGATCTTGCGCTTGGCGCGCGAGATGCGCTGCCCGGCGGTCGGTTCGGCCGAGAACGTGGCGCGGGCGATCTGCGCCGTCGTCAGTCCGCACACCGCGCGGAGGGTCAGCGCGAGCTGCGCGTCGGGCGCGAGCGCCGGGTGGCAGCAGCCGAACAGCAGCGGCAGCCGCTCATCGGCCGGTGCCCCTCCGACGCTGGCCACCGGAGCGAGCAGCGCGACCTTGTCTCGCAGCACGCGTTCCCGGCGCACGCGGTCCAGCGCGTTGTGCCGCGCCGCCTGCATGAGCCAGGCTCCGGGCTTGGGCGGGATCCCCCGGGCCCGCCATTCGCGCAGCGCCTCGACGACCGCCTCCGCGACCGCCTCCTCGGCGACGTCGAAGCTGCCGAACGACACGGTGAGCGCCGCGGTGATGCGTGCGGACTCCTCGCGCACGACCGCCGCGAGGAGGCGATCGGATGCCGCGGCGCGGCCGTACGACGGGCGCGGGGCGTCTGCACCCCGCCCGGCCGCGGCCTGGCCCCCGCGCCCGGATCTTCCGGGCGACGCGCCGGCGGCGCCTGGAGGAGGCGGGGGGACCGGCTCGGGCATCACTCGAACTGGCTGTAGTCGACGACCATCGGCCGGATCTCGACGGCGACTCCGGGGAATTCGAGCGAGGGCCAGGTCTTCACGAGCTCGATCGCCGCGTCGAGGTCGGCGACGTCGATGACGCTGAATCCCCCGACGACCTCCTTCGCCTCCGAGAACGGGCCGTCGGCGACGACGGGCCCGTCGTCGCCCGCCCGCACCGTCGTCGCGGTGCTGACGGGATGCAGCTCCGCCCCCGAGTCGTCGATCTTGTCGGCGTTCGTGCCGAACCACTCGTAGATCCGCCCGTAGACCTCCTGGCGGCGCTCCTCCGGCACCGCAGCGTCGAGCTCAGGTGTCGAGGTGAACATGATCACGTACTTCACGGTCGTCGTCCTTTCGTCAGTGGAACCGTTGCATCCCTACAGCGAACGGACAAGGCCGTTTTCGACACGACCGACGGAGATTCCTGGCGGACTGCGGCGACAGGCGCCGCGTCAGAACAGTGAGACCGGATTGAAGATGTCGGCGAGGATCAGCACAGCGCCCATCGCGATCAGCGCGATCACGACGACGAAGGTGATCGGCACGAGCTTGGTCGCATCCACGGGCTTCGGCGGCGGGCGGCGGAACAGTTTCGCCCACGCGCGCTTGAGACCATCCCACAGGGCGACCGCGACGTGTCCGCCGTCCAGCGGCAGCAGCGGGATGAGGTTGAAGACGAAGAGCGCGATGTTGAGCGACGCGAGCAGCGAGAGGTAGCCGGCGACGCGGTTGAGGACCGGCGAATCCGCGGCGGCGACCTCGCCCGACAGGCGCCCGGCCCCGACGATGCTGAGCGGCCCGTTCGGATCGCGCTCGGCGCCGGTGACGAGGTCCACACCCGTCTGCCACACCTTCGCCGGCAGCTGCCAGATGATGCCTGCGACGGCGCCGACGTTCTGCACGGCCATCTGGGGTCCCGCCCAGATCGGCTGCGTGACGTACTCGACGGACGGGCCGATGCCGACGAAGCCGACCTCCTCGGTCGTCGTCGTGCCGTCGGCGGTGGTCACCTCGTCCTCGATCGTCGCCGGCGTGACCTGGATGCTCTGCTCGGCGCCGTCGCGCTCGACCACGAACGTCAGCTGCTCGCCGGGCGAGGAGCGGATGATGGCGGACGCCTCGTCGAAGTCGCTGACCGGCTGCCCGTCGATCGAGACGATCGTGTCGCCGGGCTGGACGCCCGCCGCTTCTGCGGGGGCTGCGGGCGCGGACGCCGCGCATTCGGTCGAGCTCGTCGTCGGCACGCACTCCGACAGTCGGGCGACGGTGGTCGTCGCGGTCTGCACGCCGATGCCGGTGAGGAGGATCGCGAACAGCACCATCGCGAACAGGAGGTTCATGACCGGGCCGCCCAGCATCACGACGATGCGCTTCCAGACCGGCAGCCGGTAGAAGACGTGCGCATCGTCGTCGCCGTGCAGCGTCTCGTCGTTGGCGTCGCGAGCGTCCTGCACCATCGTGGCGAAGAACCCGCCTGCGGCACGTCCGCCCCGGGTCGCGGCCTGAGGAGACGGCGGATACATGCCGGCCATCGAGATGTAGCCGCCGATCGGGAACGCCTTGACGCCGTACTCGGTCCCGCGCATGCGCCGCGACCAGAGCGTCGGCCCGAATCCGATCATGTACTGGCCGACGCGCACGCCGAACTTCTTCGCCGGCCACAGGTGGCCGAGCTCGTGCAGCGCGATCGAGACGGCGAGGCCCACGACCATGAGCACGACACCGACGACGAACGCGAGGATCTCCACACGCTCACGGTACCCGCGCGATGCTTTGAGTTGGGTGTGACGGTGTGTTCGGGCGACGCCTCACGCCTCCCGTAGGCTCGACCCGAGGAGGAGCCGTGACCCCACGCCACGTGCGCGCGCTGCGCGGCACCACCGCGGCATGGGTCGCGACCGTCGTCGCCGCCACGGCTCACACGCTCGCGGGTGGCGGGGCTCCCTCCCCTGCCCTGGTCGTCGCCGTCGGCATCCTCGCGTCGCCCTTCGCGGTGGGCCTCATCGGGCGCCGCCTGTCCGCGTGGCGGATGGGCGCCACCGTGCTCGCGAGCCAGGCGCTGTTCCACGTGGCGTTCGCTCTGACGGCCGACGCCGACCCCGCGGCGCTGCACGGGCATCACGTGACGCACCTGGGCGGCCATCTCAGCGCCGTCGTACTCCCCGACGCCCCTATGCTCGCCGCCCACGTGCTCGCCGCGTTCGCCACGGTCGTCGCGCTGCACAGCGGAGAGCGGATGCTGCGCGCGCTGGGCCGCGGCATCCGCTCGGTGTTCACGCGCGCCCGCGGCATCGCCCCACGTGCGCCGATGCCGCGGCTCGTCACGCCGCAGACGCGTCCGTTCGGCGGCACGCTGCGCATCGTCCTCTCGGACGCCTCCCGGCGGGGACCTCCCGCCTTCGTCTGAGCGGCGCATCGAGCGCCGCGCCCGTCGCCGGCCGCGCCCGATGCGTGCGCCGGGTCCTCTCGCGTACGCGCATCCACCGCGTACCGCCGGTCGGCCGTTCGCGCCGATCACCCCGACGACAGACGAAAGCACACACCTATGAACGCGTTCACCCACATGTCCCCCACCCGCCGCCTCGTGATCGGCGCCACCGCCGGACTCGCCCTCGCCCTCGCCGCGCCGCTCGCCGCGTCCGCCCACGTGCACGTGACCCCTGAGGCCGCCGCGGCCGGCGGCACCGAGACGCTCACCTTCTCGTTCTCGCACGGCTGCGACGGCTCGCCCACGACCGCGCTCGCCGTCGACATCCCCGAGGGCGTCGGCAACGCGACACCCGTCGTGCAGGGCGGCTGGACCATCACGCGCGACCTCGGCGCCGACGGCGTGCCGACGCGCGTCGTCTACACCCCCGACACCCCCGTCGAGGACGGGCTCAAGGCGACCGTCTCGATGGATGTGCTCTTCACCGAGGCGGCCGCCGGCACCACCCTCGCCTTCCCCGTCACCCAGACCTGCGCCGAGGGCGAGACGGCGTGGACGCAGATCGCCGAGGACGGCGAGGATCCGCACGACCTGGACGCGCCGGCGCCGCTCGTCGAAGTGGGCGCCGTCGCGGACGACCCCGATGCGGGGCATGCGGCCGGGGCCGAAGGTGCGGACCACACCACCCACGAGAGCGCCGACGCCGCCGCCGACACCGAGGAGGCGGCATCCGGCACGTCCGCCGACCCGGTCGCACGCTGGCTCGCCGCGGGCGGACTCGTCGCGGGAATCGCCGCACTCGCGGTCGTGCTCGTGCGCGGGCGCCGCAAGGCCTGAGCCGCTCCGCGTGTCCCGGTCGCCGAGCGTGGACATCCTGCTCGGCGACCGGGGCGCCGGGCGCGTCGGACGACGGTGACGAGCCCGCCGCGGGGACTGCCGGCGCCCGTGTCCTGCGTCGCGGGCGAGGGCACGGGCGCCGTGCGAAGATGGATGCGCCATGCCGACCGACGCGCCTTCGAACCTGCCCCCGGTACTCCGCCCCGACGCGCCGCCGACCCACTCCCTCGCGGACCTCGCGGCGCGCTTCGCCGTCGACGTCCGCGGCGACGTCGCCGGCGCCACCCTCACGGGCGTCACCCTCGCGACCGCCGATCTCCGGCCCGGTGACGTGTTCGTCGCGGTGCAGGGCGTCAACCGCCACGGCGCCGAATTCGCCGCGACGGCGGCCGAGAAAGGCGCCGTCGCCGTGGTGACGGATGCCGCCGGAGCCGACGTCGCCGCCGCGAGCGGGCTGCCCGTCGTGCTGGTCGACAACCCGCGCGCGCTCCTCGGCGAGCTGTCGGCGTGGGTGTACAGCACCGGTCGCGACGACGATCTCCCGACGCTCTTCGGAACCACGGGCACCAACGGCAAGACCAGCGTGTCGCACCTGCTCGAGGGCATCCTCGGCCAGCTCGGTGTGACGACCGGGCTGTCGTCGACCGCCGAACGGCACATCGCCGGACAGGTCGTCGTCTCGCGGCTGACGACGCCCGAGGCCTACGAGATGCACGCGCTCCTCGCCCTGATGCGCGAACGGGGCGTCGAAGCCGTCGCCGTCGAGGTGAGCGCGCAGGCGCTCAGCCGCCGCCGCGTCGACGGCATCGTGTTCGACGTCGCCGGCTTCACCAACCTCACCCACGACCACCTCGACGACTACGCCGACATGCGCGAGTACTTCGAGGCGAAGCTGCCGCTGTTCCGTCCGGAC
The DNA here is from genome assembly GCF_036566905.1 of Microbacterium sp. Taxonomy (GTDB): domain Bacteria; phylum Actinomycetota; class Actinomycetes; order Actinomycetales; family Microbacteriaceae; genus Microbacterium. The sequence continues at coordinate 29,673 of NZ_DATCVK010000217.1, forward strand.
CGCGCGCGCCGCGCCGTCGTCTGCATCGACTCCGATCCCGGCGCCGAGGTCGTCGCGCGCAGCGAGGTGCCCACCGTCACGGTGGGCACGCCCGCGCTCGCCTCGGATCCGGATGCCGCGGCCGCCGCCGACTGGGTCGTCGACATCCTCGACGAGCGCCCGGTCGGCACCGAGTTCCGTCTCACCGCCCGGGACGGGCGCACGCTGACGACACTCGTCCCCGTGATCGGGCGGCACATGGCCGCCAACGCCGGCCTCGCGATCGTCATGATCCTCGAGGGCGGCTACGCGTGGGAGCGTCTGGTCGAGGCGCTCGACGGCGGGCGCATCGACGCCTACCTGCCCGGGCGCACCGAGCTCGTCTCGGGCGAGACGGGGCCGGCCGTCTACGTGGACTTCGGTCACTCCCCCGATGCGTTCGAGAAGACCCTGGCCGCGGTGCGCCGGGTGACACCGGGCAGGGTCGTCATGCTGTTCGGCGCCGACGGCGACCGCGACGCCACCAAGCGGCACGACATGGGGCGCACCGGCGTCGAGGGCAGCGACATCCTCGTCATCACCGACCACCACCCGCGCCACGAGGACCCCGACTCGATCCGGGCCACCCTCGTCGAGGGCGCACGCCGGGCGCAGCCGGATGCCGAGATCCACGAGTTCTCCCCGCCGGAGCGCGCGATCATCGAGGCCGTCGCGCTCGTCGGCGACGGCGACGCGATCCTCTGGGCCGGTCCCGGGCACCAGGACTATCGCGACATCCGCGGTGTCCGCACGCCGTACTCGGCGCGCGAGCTCGCCCGCCGGGCCCTGCGCGAAGCCGGCTGGCCCGTGCCCGAGCCGCACTGGGCGGTGCCGTACCCGGAGGACGAGACTCCGGCATCCGACCCGCTGCGGCCGGTGTATCCCGAGGCCTGAGCACCCGGGGCCCGCGCCCTCCGGTCAGGATGCGGATGCCGCGGCGATCGCCTTGTCGGCCGCGCGGCGCGCCCACTCCTCGGCGTCGGCCAGCGCAGCGCGCGTGAGCGCGTCGGGCGCGTCGTGCGCATCGACCACGCGGGCGATGACGTCGATGATCCCCAGGAAGCTCAGGCGGCCCTCGTGGAAGGCGTCGACGGCCTGCTCGTTCGCGGCGTTGAACACCGCCGGGTATGTCCCGCCCGCGCGGCCGACCTGCTTGGCGAGCCGCACCGCGGGGAAGGCGGCATCGTCGAGCGGCTCGAACGTCCACGACGTCGCGGTCGTCCAGTCCAGGGGACGCCCGACACCGGCGATGCGATTCGGCCAGTCGAGCCCGAGCGAGATCGGCAGGCGCATGTCGGGCGGCGATGCCTGCGCGATCGTCGACCCGTCGACGAACTCGACCATCGAGTGGACGATCGACTGGGGGTGCACGACGACGTCGATCTCGGCGTAGGGCACACCGAAGAGCAGATGCGCCTCGATCACCTCGAGGCCCTTGTTGACGAGCGTCGCCGAGTTCGTGGTGACTACTCGCCCCATGTCCCACGTGGGATGTGCGAGCGCCTCGGCCGGCGTGACACTTTCGAGGGACTCCCGGCTGCGCCCGCGGAACGGGCCGCCGGATGCCGTCAGCACGAGCCGACGCACCTCGTCGCGCTCTCCCGACCGAAGTGCCTGCGCGATCGCCGAATGCTCCGAGTCCACCGGCACGATCTGCCCGGGACGTGCGATCGCGGTGACCAGATCGCCGCCGACGATCAGGGACTCCTTGTTCGCGAGCGCCAGCGTGCGGCCCGTCTCGAGGGCCGCGAGTGTCGGGCCGAGCCCGACGGAGCCGGTGATGCCGTTGAGCACGACGTCGGCCTCGACGTCGCGCACGAGCTGCTCGGCCTCGACGGCGCCGAGCGCCGTGCTCTCGACGCCGAACTCGGCGGCCTGCGCCTCGAGGGCGGCGCGATCGGAGCCCGCTGCGAGCCCCACCACCTCGAACCGCCGCGGGTTGGCCCGCACGACGTCGAGCGCCTGCGTGCCGATGGAGCCGGTCGAGCCGAGGATCAGGACGCGCCGCATCCGGCCAGCCTAGCGGCGGGCCGGATGCGGCCGCGTGCTACTGGGCGGCAGCGGCGCGCTGCACGCCCAGGATGTCGACGACGAAGACGAGCGTCTCGCCCGTGAGGTCCTGGTCGTTGATCTCACCCTCGCCGTACCCGAACGCCGGGGGGATGACCACGAGCATCTGCGAACCCACCGTCTGGCCCTCCAGCGCCTGCTGGAAGCCCGCGACGACGCCGGTCGTCTGGAAGGCGGCGGGCTGGCCGCGGTCCCAGCTGGAGTCGAAGACCGAGCCGTCCGACCACTTCACGCCGGTGTACTGCACGAACACGGTGTCACCCGAGGCGACGACGGGACCGTCGCCCTTCTTCAGCGCGGTGAGCTGCACCTCGGTCGGCGCGTCGGTGTCGGGGATGGTGATCGTCGGGGCGCCGTCGTCATCGAACTCGACGGTCGGCATCCCGTCCACCGGGTCCTGCTCGGTGCCGGTGGCGCTGGTGGGGATCAAGTCGGTGGTCTCCGCGACGACGACGACCGGGGACGCACCCTCGCCGAAGGCAGAGCCCGGGATCGTCATCGCGACCGTCGAACCGAGCGGCAAGCATTCGAGCGTCGCGACGAACAGCGAGTAATTCTGGGGATCCATGAGGATCGGCACCTCGCCGGAATCGTCGGGCGACGTCTCGGACGAGTCCTGCAGCAGTTCGCCGGTGGACCCGTCGTAGACGGTGTAGAAGCCGCTGACGAGATCGCCCGACACGACATCATCGCCGTCGCCTTCCGTCACGACCGTGCGCTGGACGTCTTCGAAGGCGAGCGAGTCGGGAACCGTCGCGGCGAGGTCGGTGCCGCTGCCGGTCACCTGGATGGCGTCGGAGTCGTCGCCGGGCTTGGCGTCGAGAAGGCACTCGGACGCGGCGGACGACGAGGGCGTGGGGCTGGCGTCGGGTTCGGCCGAGCCGGAGCAGCCGGCCAGCAGGAGTACCGACATCGCGGCGACGGACAGGGCGGCGAGCGGGCGAATGCGCACGGAACAACCTCGAGACATGGGAAGGGAAGCCTCCATCTTTTCGCATCTTTGCTCTGTTCGCGCTGAGAAAGGGCTATGCCGATACCGGAATGCAATCGGGAGTACCCTCGACGGGTGACTTCCGACCTCGTGCCCGGCGCCGACCACACCGCCGACGAGACGGTGGAAACGACCGACGCTCCGGCCGCACCGGCTCGTCGCATGGGCTTCACCTACGCCGTCGGACGCCAGATCATCCGGCCCCTCGCGCGCGTGATCTATCGTCCGCGCGTGGAGGGCAAGGCGAACGTCCCGAAGTCCGGACCGGTCATCTTCGCGAGCAACCATCTGTCGTTCATCGACTCGATCGCGATCCCCGTGGCCGCTCCCCGTCCCGTTCACTTCCTGGCGAAGGCGAGCTACTTCGACAGCCCCGCATCCCGCTGGTTCTTCACCGCGATCGGGGCCATCCCGGTCCAGCGCGGCGCCGGACAGGCAGCGCTCGACGCCCTCGATCAGCAGCGCACGCTGCTCGAGGAGGGCAGCGCCGTCGCGCTGTACCCCGAGGGCACCCGCTCGCTCGACGGCCGCCTGTACAAGGGCCGGACGGGCGTCGCGTTCCTCGCGCTGCAGACCGGTGCCCCCGTCGTGCCCGTGGGTCTGATCGGCACCGACGACGTGATGCCCGTCGGCGCCAAGAGGCCCTCGCTCACGCACCGTGTCACCGTCAAGTTCGGCGAGCCCCTTGATCTCGCGCATCACGGCCCGGCGTCATCGGGCAAGGCGCGTCGGCTCGCCACCGACGAGATCATGGCCGCGATCCACGCCCTGTCGGGTCAGGAGCTCGCGAACGCCTACAACGAGGTGCCGGCGCAGAACACGATCGACCGCATCAAGCAGGTCCTCCCCCACGAGCGTCGCTGACGCCGCCAGGCTCCGCGTCCTCCTTCCCCGTCGTCACGAGATGGACGTCAGGGGCGGACTCAGGAAGGAGCGACGATGACCGTCGGCTCGTGGCGCACGGGGAAGTTCACCGAGTTCGCGATGAAGCACCACTCCCGCGCCTGTGCGTGCGCAGCGGCCGCGGCATCCGTCATCGACGGGTCCGCGACGGTCACGCGCGGTCGGAGCACGACCTCGCGGAAGGCACCGCCGCCGCGCCCGTCCTCGACCATGAGTCCGGATGCCTCGTCCTCGTAGCCGACGACCACGACGCCCGCCTGCACGCACGCGTGAAGATACGACAGCAGATGGCACTCGCTGAGGGCTGAGAGCAGCATGTCCTCGGGATTCCACCGTGACGGATCGCCGCGGAACGGCTTGTCGGACGACGCCAGCAGCGCGGGCTTGCCGTCGATCTCGAGCGTCACGGCCCGGTCGTAGTCCCGGTAGCCGGAGGTGCCGGTGCCACGATCACCTGTCCACGTGGTCCGGACGGAGTATCGATGCTCGCCCCACATGAGCACAGTCTGTCATGCGAGGCGACCCGCGCCGCGGCGGTAGGCTGTCGGGGTGCCGCAGACCTTCGCCGCAGCCGACGCCGTCGAACTCGCCGTTGTCGAACGCAGCGGATTCGTCGAGTCGCGGCACGCCGGCATCGCCCTCGTGCTCGCCGCCGACGGCACGATCGCCGAGAAGCTGGGCGATCCGTCGTCGCTGATCCTCCCCCGTTCCAGTCTCAAGCCGCTCCAGGCGCTGGCCTGCCTCTCCGCGGGTGCGCCCCTCGAGGGCGAGCGGCTCGCGCTGGCGACGGCGAGCCATGCCGGCACCGACCGTCACGTCGCCGTCGTCCGCGACATCCTCTCCCTCGCCCAGCTCGGCGAGGAGGACCTCGGGTGTCCGGCCGCCTGGCCGAGTGACACCGCGACCCGCGACGAGATGGTGCGCGAACTCGGCCAGCCCGCGCGCATCCGCATGAACTGCTCGGGCAAGCACGCGACGATGCTCCTCACCAGCGTCGTCAACGGCTGGGACACGGAGGGCTACCTCGCGCCCGAGCATCCGGTGCAGATCCTCATCCGCGAGACGGTCGAGCGGCTGATCGGCGAGAAGACCGCCGCGACCGCCGTCGACGGCTGCGGCGCTCCGGTCTACGCCATGACGCTCTTCGGGCTGGCCCGCGCCATCCATCGCATCGGCAACTCGTCGACCACCTCTCCGTTCGCGTTGCACCGCAGCGCCGGCGCGCTCGTCGGGGCGGTGCGTGCCGACCCGTGGACAATCGACGGTCCCGGCCGGGCCGACACGATCGTCATCGAGCGGCTCGGCGTGTTCGCCAAAGGCGGCGCCGAGGGAGTCATGGTCATGGTCGCCCCCAACGGCACCACGGTGGCGCTCAAGATGCTCGACGGCAGCGGCCGGGCTGCAACCGCCGTGGCACTGCGCCTGCTGGAGCGCCACGGTGCGCTCGCGCCGTCCGATGTCGCAGACACGCTGTCGAAGCTTCCGCTCGCCGTCACCGGCGGCGGGCAGGACGTCGGGGCCATCCGCCCCGCCTTCTAGAGGCGCTCCCACAAGGAGCCCGAGCGCTCCAATGGCGGAGCGGAAAGGATCACACGATGCGGATCAGCGTCCCCACCGAGGTGAAGAACAACGAGTACCGGGTGGCCCTCACTCCTGCGGGAGTGCACGACCTCGTGGCGTCCGGCCATGAGGTCTTCGTTCAGCGCGGCGCGGGCGAGGGTTCGTCGATGCCGGATGCCGAGTACGAGGCCGCCGGGGCGGTGCTGCTCGACGACGCCGCGGAGGTGTGGGCGCGCGCCGAGCTGCTCCTGAAGGTGAAGGAGCCCATCGCGAGCGAGTACGGCTACTTCCGCGACGACCTCGTGCTCTTCACCTACCTGCATCTCGCCGCCGACCGTCCCCTGACCGAGCGCCTGGTGGCGGACGGCGTGACGGCGATCGCCTACGAGACTGTTCAGCTCGCGGGCGGTGGGCTCCCGCTCCTCGCGCCCATGAGCGAGGTCGCCGGGCGGCTCGCGCCGACCGTCGGCGCCGCCACCCTGATGCGGTCCGCGGGCGGACTGGGCCTGCTGATGTCGGGCGTCCCGGGCACGCGACCGGCGACGGTGACCGTGATCGGCGGTGGTGTCGCCGGTGCGAACGCCGCAGTGATCGCGGTCGGCATGGGTGCCGACGTCACCGTCTTCGACACCAACGTGCAGCGGCTCCGATACCTCGACGACCACTTCCAGGGGCGCGTGAAGACGGCGGCCTCCAACCCGCTCGATCTCGACCGCGCGGTCGTCTCGTCGGACCTCGTCATCGGATCCGTGCTGATTCCGGGCGCGAAGGCCCCGAAGCTCGTCACGAACGACATGGTGGCGCGCATGCGTCCGGGCTCGGTGCTCGTCGACATCGCGGTCGACCAGGGCGGCTGCTTCGAAGACACGCACCCGACGACGCACGCCGACCCCACGTTCCCGGTGCACGGGAGCATCTTCTACTGCGTCGCCAACATGCCCGGCGCCGTACCGAACACGTCGACCTCGGCGCTCACGAACGCCACGCTCCCCTACATCCGCCAGATCGTGCGGCACGGATGGCAGCAGGCGCTCCGATCGGATCCCGCCCTCGCTGCGGGCCTCAACACCATGGGCGGGCGCATCGTGAACGCGGGCGTCGCGACCGCGCACGATCTCGAGCTCGCACCGCTGGACGCCGCGCTGGTCTGAGCGAGGTCACCGAAGCCCCGGGTGCCTCGCACCCGGGGCTTCGGGCATGCGCGTGAGGGCTGCGGATGTCGGCCCGGCGCGCGACACTGGTGCCGTGACGGACGAACGCGAATGGACGGTGGCGGACCACCTTCAGGACGCCGATCCCGACGCCGTGCGACTGTGGCATCGCATCGACGAGCTCATCAGGTCATTCGGCCCGGTGACGCACGCGGTGGCGAAGACGACGATCACCTTCCGCGGACCGCGGCGAGGGTTCGCCGGCGCCCGGCCAGTCCGCACAGGCGTGCGCGGGTACTTCGACCTCATGCGCGAACTGCCACCCGACCCGCGGATTCTCGGCGTCTCGCCGTACGGCCGCCGCCTCTTCGTGCACCAGTTCCGCCTCGCCGACGAGAGCGAGTTCGACGAGACCGTCGCGTCGTGGCTGCGGGAGGCGTACGAGGTGGGCTGCGGAGCGCACCTCGGGCGGTGACGACGGCGGGACCGCGTCGGGAGTCAGCGGCGTCGGCGTGCCGCGCCGGAGCTCAGGCGAGGCCGCCGTCGATCGACCGGGAGTAGTCGGCGGGGTCTTCGGGCACGAGCACCTCGGTGTCGCGGTTGAGGCTCTCGCCGCGGAAGAACGCCTTCGAGCGCGGGAACGCGAACCACAGGAACATGAGCAGCACACCGAACGCGAGGGCGCCGATGCCCAGGACGAAGGTGCCGCCGATCCCGAGGAGGACGGTGTAGCCGTAGTCGACGTCGTACATGTCGATCGCCGATTGCACGAACGCGTACGTCAGCATGAGCGCGCCCAGCAGCGGGAACAGGAACCGGTAGAAGAAGTTCCTCGCCGATGTGAACAGCTCGCGGCGGAAGTACCAGACGCAGGCGTAGCCGGTGATCGCGTAGTAGAACGCGATGGCGAGCCCGAGCGAGAGGATCGAGTCCTGCAGGATGTTGTCGCTGATCAGCGTCATCCCGACGTAGTAGACGGACGCGACGATGCCCATGACGAGCGTGGAGAACGATGGCGTCTTGTAGCGCGGGTGCACCGAGGCGAACCGCCGGGGCAGCGCCTTGTACGCCGCCATCGCCAGCGTTCCGCGGGCGGTCGGCAGGATCGTCGTCTGCGTCGACGAGATCGCCGAGATCATGACCGCGACCACCAGCACCCAGCCGAGGGGGCCGAGCAGCCCGTCCTTGATCGCGAGGAAGAAGTCGTCGGCGTTGGCCTCGTTGCCGAGGCCCGTGCCTTCGCTGCCGAGACCGGCGTACATCATCGCCGCGACGGTGACCCCGACGTAGGTGACCAACAGGATGACGGTGGTCAGCAGCGCCGCGCGGCCGGGGATGCGCTTGGGGTCCTTGGTCTCCTCGTTGAGCGCGAGGCACGTGTCCCAGCCCCAGTAGATGAAGAGGGCGAGCAGGATCGACTCGACGAATCCGCCCCATTCGGTGAACGCGAACGGGTTGAACCACGACCAGTCGAACGGGGTCGGGTCGGGGGCGGTGCCCGCGAAGAAGTGCCACAGCGCGGCGACGACGAAGATCGCCAGCGCGAGGTACTGGATGCCGAGCAGGATGTTCTGGATCCGCTCGCCGATCTCGACCCCGCGCCAGCTCACCCAGGTCATCGCCGCGATGAAGACGACGCCGGTCGCCGTGACGAGCGGGACGTTGTCCGAGAGCAGGGCGTCCTCGGGGCTGCGCATGATCCCGTCGATGAGCGCCCAGAAGTAGATGCCGGCGATCTGGGCGAGGTTCGCGAGCACGACCATGCCGGCGACGGCGACGCCCCACCCGCCCATCCAGCCCACCCACGGGCCGAAGGCCTTGGTGCCCCAGGTGAACGTCGTGCCGCAGTCGGGCACGTCATTGTTGAGTTCGCGGTAGGCGAAGGCGATGAACAGCATCGGGATGAAGGCGATGACGAACGCGATGGGCGCCTGCGCCCCCACCGCGAGGACGACGAACCCGAGGGTCGCCACCAGGGAGTAGACCGGCGCGGTGGACGCGAGGCCGATGACGGTGGAGCCCCACAGCCCCAGCGTGCCGGCGGCGAGCCCTTTGCCCTCGGGCCGTTGCAGATCGATCGGGGTTGTAGCCACAGAGCGACGCTATGGCGTGCGGGAAGGGTCGGTCAATACACCGGTCCGACGGTTCGGCCGGACATCTCCGACGGGAAGGACAATGCGGACGGGGTCCGCCCCGCAAGCGATGAGCCACGCACGCCCGGCTCCCGGCTCGCAGTACGGCGGCACCCCGCGGAAGCCGGCCAGCACGCGCAGCTCAGGTGCGCACGACGTGTCGACGACCAGGTCGTGGTCGCCGCGCACGTCCGCCAGCAGACGCCAGTGCCGCTGCCAGTCGTCGGGCTCCCCCACGAGCACGACGCGCCCCTCTGCCGTGGCCGTGGGATCGCCCACGTAGTCGTCGACCTCGCGCACGCGCACACCCTGGTCCTCCCACGCGGCGAGGGCCCGCCGACCGGCCGGCGACCGGCGGGCGACGACACCGGTGAGCCGCGCCGTGGGCATCCACGATGCGTCCGCCGGGTGCGGCGGCGCCGGCGTGGTCGGCGCCAGGGCGACTTGCACCGCGCGCCCGTCGAGACGCCCCCGACCGGGAGGCACCGAGGGGTCGAACGCCGACGGATCGCCGCCGGCCGCCGCGTGGTCGAGGCGAGTGGGATACGGCAGCACGAGTCGCCGTGCGAACAGCTCGGCGACCCTCGACACCGGACCGGTCATGCGATGCGCGCCCGCCACGACGAGGACTCCGGCGCCCGCGGCACGGCGGACGATGCTCTCCACACGCTCGAGGACGGCGTGCGCGTATTCCGGGGGCAGGCGTAGCGTCACCGCGTCCAGGTCGTCGATGAGCACGGCGGCGCCCGCCGGTGGCAGCGCGTCGTGGAGAGCGGCGACGGCATCCCACATGAGCTCTGGGTGCGCCGGCACGCGCACGGTCGACTCGCGCGCCTGCGCCGCGATGACCTCCAGCACGTTGGAGACGCCGCTCCCCAGCCCGCCGAGCACGAGGATCCCCCGATCGGCGGGGCCGATGCTCACCACCGGTTGCCGCTGACGATCCGGCTCGTCGGCCAGTCCGAGGAGCGCGACTCCCGTGGCCGGCGCGCTGTGATCGGCGATCGCACGGGCGGCGAGCTCCTCGATCGACAGCCGAATGGGCAGCTCCGGCAGCCAGGGGCGGCTGGGCGGCCGGTGGCCGGTCCGCAGCGCGGCGGCCGCGACGTCGTCGGCACCGGAGAGTGCGATCCGCACCTGCTGGGGCGCCGTGTCGCCGGCGCGACGGAGGAGCGCGATCCCCCGGCCCGCGCCATCGCCGGGGAGCCGAGCGGCGTCGTCTGTGCCGAGCAGCGTGCGGCTGTCGGCGGGATCGGTCACACGCAGGCTCACCCGCAGCGGGCAGTTCGCGAGCAGGTTGTCGCGGATCACGCCCGCTGCCCGCTGCGTGCCCAGGATGAGGTGGATGCCGAGCGCCCGGCCCCGGGCCGCGATGTCGGCGAAGAGCCCGTGCAGTTCGGGATGATCCGCCAGCAGCGCGGCGAACTCGTCGACGACCACGACGAGACGCGGGAGCCGCACGCGCGGATCCCCGACGTCGCGGGCCCCGGCCGTCGCGATGGCCGCCTCGCGGCGTCGGAGTTCGGCTCGGAGGCTCTCGATGGCGCGCCGTGCACCCGAGCCGTCGAGATCGGTGATCACGCCGGTGACGTGTGGCACGCCCGCGAGGCCGTCGAAGGCGGTGCCGCCCTTGAAGTCCGCGAGCAGGAACGTCACCTCGTCTGTGCTCCGCGTCGCGCACAGCGCGAGGATCCACGTGATGAGCAGCTCGCTCTTGCCCGCCCCTGTCACGCCCGCGACCACGGCGTGGGGTCCGTCGGCCACGAGATCGACGACGGCGGTCTGCCCGCCGGACACGCCGATCGCCGCGGGCAGCCCTCTCGTCGTCGCCGGCACCGCTGCCAGCAGCGGCGCCAGCGCGAGGGGCTCGCCGCCCTCGCGCAGCAGGCCGAGAC
>NZ_DATCVK010000218.1:0-112630 GCF_036566905.1 Microbacterium sp.
CGCCGACCTCGTGCTGCTCGACGCGCCGACGCGCGTGCACCTCGCCTACCGTCCCGGTGTGCCGCTCGTGCACACCGTGTGGGCGGGTGGCGCGCCGGTGTGAAACCACAGCTCGCCTGTCACGATCTGGCCGATACGGCAACAGATCGTGACAGGCGAGCGGAGGGCGATCGAGACGTCAGCGGGTGGCGAGCTCCGCGACGTCGACCGGCGAGAGCGCCGAGCCCCACACGGTCAGCTCGTCGATGTCGCCCCGGAACGGGGCGTCCCACCAGTTGACGCCGAGCGCGAAGACGTTGTCCGTGCCCGACAGGACGTCCGGGAACCCCGTGCCCTGGAAGCGCCGCTCGCCGTCGACGTACACCGACGCCGCACCGTCGTCGACCACGAAGGCGACGTGCGACCACTCGCCGAGCGGCAGGGTCCGGCCCGTGCCGGCGTCGTACCACTGCGTTCCCGACCAGAGCATCGTGGACCCGCCGACGCCGTCGTGCCCGCGTGGCACGAGGCTGACCCACGAGGTCGGACTCGCCGCCGCGAAGAACGCGGTCGTGTAGGCCGTGAGCACCTCCGGCCGCAGCCACATGCTCACGGAGTACGACGAGCCCTGCACGAGATCGTCGGGCAGTCTCACGCCGCTGCCGCCATCGAGACGCAGCGCGCTGCCGTCCACGCCATCCGTGACGAACGCCGACGGGGCCGCAGCGGGCGCGTCGATGCGCGCGCCGATGGGCAGGGCATCGGCCCACGCCCCGCCGGCCTCGGCGAGCGAGCCATCGAACGACCATGCCCCCGCGAGCACGCCGGGCGTGCGGGCGAGCACGACGACGTCGAACGACACGGATGCCGACGCCGACCCGTTCGTCACGGTGGCGGTGAGCGAGACGTGGGCGTCGGGTTCGCCGATTCCCGGGCGCGTCACGGTCCCCTCGGCGTCGACGACGCTCTCGTCGCTGGACGTCCACGCGATCGTCGTCCCGCCGGTGCCCGACGTCGGCAGGTCGAGGTCGACCGTGACCGCCGAGGTATCGCCGAGCGACAGGTCGTCGACGACGGCGTCCACCGCCGCGGCGCCGGTCAGCTCCACGGACTTGCGCCCCCACAGCGTGACGCCGGCATCCGAGACCGCCGTCAGGCCCACCGACCACGCCTGCAGGTCGGGGTCCCAGATCGGCGCGAACACGCCGTCGTAGACGACGCCGTCGACCGTCAGGGTGGCGGTGTGCTGTCCCGTGAGCGTGAAGGAACCCTCGACCGCCCCGGTGATGCTCCCGTTCCGTCCGAGAGTGACATCGGATGCCGCCGCTGCGGTCGCCGTGATGTCCTTGCCCATGTCGACCAGCTGCCAGGTTCCGACGACGTCCGCGCGCTTCACCTTGCCGGCGGTCTCGCCGGCGTAGCGCATCGGTGAGACGACCGGCCAGCCGTCGGCGTTCATCCACATCTGGTGCACGCGCACCTCGTGCAGATCGCCGGTGCCGGGGAAACGCGCGTGGAAGACGAGGAAGAGCCGCCCCGTGTCGGGATCCTCGTACCAGGACGTGTGGCCGGGGGAGACGTAGCCGATGCCGGCGCCGGTGCCGGGGTCGCCCAGCTCACGGCCGAAGAGGTGTCCACCCATGAGCTTGACGCCGTACGGCTGGATCGAGAGGTCGTCGAACAGCGGAAGCGTCGGGTCTGCCTTCACGTCGCGCATGTCGTTGCCCTGCGCGTCCAGATACGGGCCGGTCACGCTCGTCGAGCGGGCGACCCGCACGTCGTAGCCGCCGGTCACGCCCAGACCGCCGAAGGAGAGATAGAGGTAGTAGTACCCGGTCTCGGCGTCGTACTGGATCGTCGGCGCCTCGATGCGGCTGTGGTTGCCGCCGACGAGATGCGTGCCGTAGCCCTGCCCGGGGAGAGGCTGGCCGGTGGCGGCGTCCATCTTCAGCAGGAAGATCCCTCCGGAGTAGGAGCCGTAGACCATCCAGAGGCCGCCGTCGGCGTCGTAGAAGGCGTCGGGGTCGACGGTATTCGGATGCAGGCGCGCGTCGTAGGTCTCGCCCGGGTTCTCGGACTCGCCCGACATGCCGCTCTTGAGCAGGATGCCCTGGTTCTCATACGGACCGTCGACCTCGTCCGACACGGCGAGGCCGAGCGCCGACCGCGGCGACGACCCCTCGCACGCGTTGTAGTACATGGCGAACCGGCCGTCGGGAAGCTGGACGACGTCGGCCGCCCAGAGCGTGGAGGTCTGCGCCCACTCGAACGTTTCGGCGAGCTCGGTGTAGATGTCGTCGAAGAGGGCGTTGTCGGCGTTCTGCGAGAGGTCGACGGTGTTCTGCTGCCACGACATCAGGTCGGTGGTGTGCGCCGAGGCGCCGTGCGACCCGAAAGCCCAGATCTCGTCGCCCGACGTGACGATGGACGGATCGTGCACCGTCACGTCGTCGAACATGGGCGCGGGCGGATCCGCCTGGGGCTTCGCCCAGGCGGAGGGCGCGCACAGCGCGCCCGCGACGAGGATGCCGGCGGTGGTCAGGGCGAGCGCGGTGCGGGAGCGTGCGCGGCGCGTCATGGGTTCTCCTGTTCGACAGTGGACGGGATGAGCGGATCCGATGGCTCTGCTTCGAGTCGTCAGTCCGTCGAATGGCAATCTACAACGATGTAGAGCTGGATTACAACGATGTAGAAATCTTCCGCCGAACCGAGCCGTCGAGCGTCAGTGCGATCCGTGCTCAGCGGGGGGCGTCGAACGTCCAGTTGTCGGGATCGACGGCGGCGGCGACGTCCCAGTCGTCCTGCGCCCAGATGAACGTCGCGACCGCGCATGTCGGCATGTGGGCGATGTCGTCGTCCGAGAGACGCGCGGCCAGCGCGCTCATGCCGGGGTCGTGCGCGACGACCATGACTGCCGGAGCACGGGTCGCCGCGGCCGCCTCGAGGATGGTCGACGCCGGAGCGCCGTACAGCTCGGGGTCGAGCGAGACCGCGGCGCCCAGGTCAGCGGCGAAGGCCTCGGCCGTCGTGCGTGCCCGCAGCGCCGTGCTGGACAGGATGATGTCGGGTCGGAATCCGGTCGCCGCGAGCCGCGCCGCCATGCGCGGCGCATCCCGCATGCCGCGGTCATTCAGCGGACGGTCGTGATCGTCGAGGCGGGAATCCCCCCAGTCCGACTTGGCATGGCGCACCAGCACGAGACGGATCATGACGCCACCTTTCGCAGGGCCTTTCCGGCGAGGAGTTCGAGCACGCACAGGGCCGCCAGCCGCACGGTGCGCCCGTCCGGCGCATCCGCCGTCGCGTCGACCTCGGCGATGTCGGCGCTGTGCACCCGCGTGTCGGAGGCGACCGCGCGCACCAGCGCGCGCAGCTCCCAGGCGGCGAGACCGCCGGGGACGGATGCCGGGCACCCGGGCGCGACGGAACGGTCGCACACGTCGACGTCGATGTCGAGATGAACGGCGCCCCCGCCGGCGCCGGCGACGTCCAGGGCCTCGGCGACGACGTCCGCCGCGCCACGGCGTCGCACATCGTCCATCGTCACGACGGTGATCCCGAGGTCGGCCGCGCGCTCTGCGTACGCCACGGAGTTCGCGAAGTCGGCGATGCCGAGCTGGACGATGCGGCGGGGGTCGAGGCCGTCCTCCACGAGCCGTCGCACCGGAGACCCGTTGGAGACCCCGTCGCGCAGGTCGAAGTGCGCATCGACGGTGATGAGTCCGGTGGCCGCAGCGCCGTGCGCGACCGCGTACGTGATCGAGTTGTCGCCGCCGAGCGCGACGACGAGGTCGGCGCGCTCACGCAGCGCTGCCACCGCGGAGCGGACGGATGCCTCGCCCGCCGGCCCGTCCGGCTCGTCGACGTCGCCGGCGTCGGCGATGCGCAGCACCTCGCCGAGGTCCAGCGGGGGTGGTCCGAGCAGCGTCGGACTGTACCGCTGCAGAGTCTCCCGGATCGCGCCGGGCGTGGCATGCGCGCCGGTCGGGGAGAGCGACGTGCGGAAGGCGGGGACACCGAGGATCGCGGCATCCCAGCCGCCGTCGTCGATGGCAGGCCACGCACCTGCGCGTGGCCAGAGAGGGTCATGGGCGAGCGTCACGCCTCGACGCTACCGGCCCGGTCAGGCCGCGACGTAGACCCACGCGGAACGACCGCTCGCGAGCACCACCGCGATGCGGCGGTAGAGCGCCACCTCGTACTCGTCGGACGCATCGAGCTCGTCCTCGGTGACGACGAGCGCCTTGCCCACGACCTTGTCGAGCGGGTTGCCGGTCTCGCGGACGATGGGGTGCACCGACAGACCCGAGAGGTCCACCACCCGCGTGTCCTCGATCTCGGCGTAGTCCACGGTATAGCCGGGCAGCGCGTCGTCCTCGCTCTCGACGAGGCGCCCGAACGTGTCGAGCTGGACGTCGGGGTGCTGCAGGGTCCCGTAGCTGAACAGGTACTGGAGGGGCTCGTCCACCGACACGGCATCAGGCTAACGCGCGGCGTCGCCGCGCTCCCGGCTCTTCACGCAGTCTTAACACGGGCGACCACGCGGCCCGCGTCAGCCCCGCAGCGCGTGCGCGGTCAGCCCAGCAGCGCGTGCGCGATCGAGAAGATCGCGAGGCCCGCCAGCGCCCCCACGATCGTGCCGTTGAGGCGGATGTACTGCAGATCGCGTCCGACCATGAGCTCGATCTTCTCCGTCGTCTCGGCGGGGTCCCAGCGTTCCACGGTGTCGGTGATGATCGACGCGATGTCATGGCGATAACGGTCGACGAGGAAGACCGCGGCGTCGGTGACCCAGGAGTCCACGCGGCGCTGGAGGGCGGCATCCGTCGTCAGCCGCCCGCCGATCTCGGCCAGTGCCTCGACGCCGCGCCGCCGCAGCCCGCTCTCGGGGTCGGCGAGGGAGCGCAGCAGCCCGGCCTTCGCCGTGGTCCACACCTCGCCGGCCAGCTCGCGCACGCGAGGGCTGTCGAAGACCGCGAGCTTCGCGTCCTCGAAACGCCCGATCGTCGCCGGGTCGTGCTGCAGGTTCGCCGCGAGGCGGTCGAGATAGCCGTCGATCGCGACGCGCGCAGGATGCCCAGGGTCGGACCGCACCGCGGCCACGAACTTGACGGCCTCGTTGTACACGGTGTCATCGACGAACCGGTGCGCGATCGACGGCACCCATGCGGGCAGGCGCCGCGAGATGACGCCGGTGAAGGATGCCTGATTCGCGGCGAGCCACGCCGCGATGCTGTCGGCGGCGAGATCGACGGCGCCGCGGTGCGCGCCCGCCTCGACGATGCGTCCGAGCCACTCGCCGAGCGGCGGTCCCCACTCCGGCGTGATGAGGTGCTCGCGGGCGAGCTCCTCGATGACGTCGCGCACGTCGTCGTCGCTCAGTGCCCGCAGGACGCTGCTCGCCATGACGGATCCCTCGGCCGCGACCCGCTCCGCGTGCGCCGGCACACTCAGCCACTCGCCGAGCCGGGCGGCGATCGCGGTCTGATCGAGCTTGGTGCGCACGACCTCCGCGCGGAGGAACTCGGTCTCGACGAACTCGCCGAGCGTGCGGCCGATCTCGTCCTTGCGGCTGGGGATGATCGCGGTGTGCGGGATGGGGATGCCGAGCGGATGCCGGAACAGCGCCGTCACTGCGAACCAGTCAGCGAGCGCACCGACCATGCCGCCCTCGGCTGCTGCGCGGACGTATGCAAGCGCAGGAATGTCCTGCTGGAAGGCGAACGAGAACGCGAACAGCACAGCCATGAACACCAGTGCGCCGAGGGCGACGCCCTTCATGGTGCGCAGCGCTCGACGGCGCTCCTGGTCGGCAGGACTCAGGAGATGGGTCGGTGTGGGCGACATGGGGTCAGTCCTCGAGGGGGCCCAGCCACGCGGTCGCGACCGTCGCATGCGCGGATTCCGGGTCGGACGGGTGGAAGAGCCCCGCGAGGACATCGCGGTAGAGCCGGTTCAGCTCGTTGGCCGAGAAGTACGACGAGCCGCCCCCGACGAGCATCGCGTCGTCGACGATCGACTTCGCCGCCGTCACCGCACGGTGCTTGACGCCCGCGAGCAGCGAGAACCATCGCGTCCCGTGGTCGGCGAGCTCGTCGACGTCGCGTGCGAGCGCCTCGATCTGCGACGGCAGCGCGTCGTACGCGAGCGCCATACCGGCGATGCGCCAGCGGATGTCGGGATCCTGGCTGTACGCCTTGCCGGTGCGCTTGGAGGTGCGCTTGCCGGCCGCAGCCACCGCGAGGTCGAGCGCGCGTCGAGCGACGCCGGTGTACACCGATGCGAGCAGCAGCTCGAAGACGCTGAAGATGCCGAACACCAGCGGGTCGGGGTTGGGTCCCGGCGCGAGCCGGCGGACGACGCGGTCTGCCGGTGCCACGGCATCCCGCAGCTCGGTCGTGCGGGACTGCGTGCCGCGCATGCCGAGCGTGTCCCAGTCGTCGCGCACCACCACGCGGCCGACCTGGACCTCGGAGCGCGGCACGAACGCGTAGACCATGCGCGGCGCGTCCTCGGACGAGGTGTCGAGACCGTGGAGCCCCAGCTGGGTCCACACCGGGGCGAGCGAGGTGAAGATCTTGGTGCCCGTGAACGAGTACCCGCCGTCGGGCAGGGGAGCGGCATCCGTCCCGCTCCCGAACAGCACGAGATCGTTGCCGGCCTCGCTGATCCCGAAGGCGAACACCTCGCCGGCCGCCGCCCCTTCCTGCACGAACCGCAGCGCATCGATGCCGCGGTCGGCGAGCACCTTCGCGACCCCGGTCCACACGAGGTGCATGTTGATCGCGAGCGCCGTCGCCGGTGCCGCGCTCGCGAGGCGCTGCTGGAGGACGGCTGCCTCGGCGAGACCGAGCCCCGCACCGCCGAGCTCTTCGGGCACGAGGATCGCGAGGTAGCCGGCATCCTTCAGATCGGCCAGATCGTCGTCGGGGAAGGTGTTCTCGCTGTCGTGCACGGCCGCCCGGGCGCGGAAGCGCTCGAGGAGTTCGTCCGGAAGGAGGTCGGCGGCATCGTTGGGGGTCACCCCGCCATTCTTACGCCATGATGTGCGCATGGCGACGCTCTCAGAGATGATGCAGGCGCTCATCCCCGCTACTCAGCGGCAGACCGCGGCGGAGGTCACCGAGGCGCTCGACCTCGGCTCGGGGGATCGTGCCGGCAAGCGCAGCGGCTTCCTCATCATGCTGACGCTCGCCGGGATCATCGCGATCGCGGGGGTGCTCACGGACTCGACGGCGACGGTGATCGGCGCGATGATCATCGCGCCGCTGGGCACCCCCATCCTGGGGATCGGACTTGGCATCGTGCGAGGTCACCTCAGCCTCGTGGTGCGGTCGATCCTCTGGGTGCTCCTCGGGGTCGCCATCGTGATCGTGCTGGGACTCGCGTTCTCGGTGTTCGTCTCCACGCCCGAGAGCCTGGAGACCAACTCCCAGGTCGTGGGTCGCACATCGCCGAGCTTCATGGATCTGGTGGCGGCGCTCGCCACCGGGTTCGCGGGCGGCTTCGCCATGTGCCGTAAGGACCTGAGCGCCATCCTCCCCGGAGTCGCGATCGCGATCTCGCTCGTCCCGCCGCTCGGCGTCGTCGGCGTCTGCGCGGGACAGGGCCTGTGGACGGATGCCGTCGGTGCGCTGTGGCTCTTCCTCTCCAACGTCGTCGCGCTCGTCATCGCGGGCAGCATCGTCTTCACGCTCGCCGGCTACGCACGCGATCCCGGATCGTCGCGCGTCGCCAACCGCCGGCGTGCGTACACCATCGTCACGGTGCTGGCGGTCGTCATCACGATCCCGCTGATCGTGAACTCGGTCGTCTCGGTCGCGCTCGCGCGCTGGTCGGTCGGCATCCAGAACGCCGCGACGCAGTGGCTCGCCGACGACGAGGGCGCCCGCGTCTATGGCGTGGAGTGGTCGGGCGCGACGGCGACGATCGAGGTCACCACCGAGGACGGCGAGACCCCGCCGCTCGATGAGCTGCAGGAGGCGGTTGCCGCAGTGGTCCCGTCGTTCGTCGGTGTCGTGGTCGACGTGGGGCAGGGAGTCGAGATCCCCGTCCAGTAGCCGGCCGGCGGCTGCTGCTGCTGGGCGTCGGGCGGCGGGCTGCCGGGGGCGCCGGGCGTCAGCCGAGCGCGGCGCGCAGTGCCTCTATCGTCGCCTCGGGCCGGTCGCGATGGGGCGAGTGCCCCGCATCAGCTACGACCGAGACGGTGAACACGGGGTTCCGCGCGACGGCGGTCTCGGCGGGCTTGCCGCGGAAGATCGAGTAGACATGCGGATCGGACGCGATGACATGGGTGGGCACCGACACCCGGAGGGCGGCGTCCGTCACGTCCCACCGCACGTTCTGCGCACTCGTCTGCTCGACCGCCCAGCGGCTGGCCTGCTGGGCCGACAGCGCCTTCAGCTCGACGTCCTGCGGGTGCCAGTGCGGATGCTCGGTGCGTACGGCCTCCTCGGACGGGTCGTCGAACGCTCGGATCTGGCTGTTGCGGACGATGTCGCGGTCGCGATCGGTGAGCATGATGGCCGGGTCGACGAGGATGAGCCGATGCGTCCACGACGGATCCTCCGCCGCGGCGAGCACGGATGCCGCGCCGCCGAGCGAATGCCCGATCACGAGGTCCCACGGCCGCTCGGCACCCGCCCTGGTGCCGACGACGTCGGCGCCGTACGCGGCCAGCGTGTAGTCGAGCGCGCGCGGCGCGGTGCCGTGTCCGCGCAGGTCGACGGCATCGGCCCGCCAGCCGGCGTCCGCCAGCGCGACGCCGTAGCGCCACATGAGCGCGCCGTTCGAGCCGAGGCCGTGGATGAGCAGTGCGCGGCGCTCGGCCGAGGGCGAGCCCCAGGACAGGCGGGGGAGGATGACGCGACTGGGCATACGCTCAGCCTAGGAGCGCGGCCCCGGCCGTCCCGACGCACGGCAGGATAGAGGCGGGGGTTGGCGTGATCTCGACGGAAATGGCTGTGGCACTGCGCGAAGCAGGGCTGGTGTGGCACCCGCGCTCGGGCGACCGGTTCCAGCTGGACGAGCCCGAGTTCGAGGCCGACGTGTTCACGGTCAGCGAGATGACCATCGAGCCGCGCGAGTACCCGACCGGCCGCATCCTCGCATTCAACGGCACCACCGAGTGGGCGCTGGACTCCGTCGCGCTCGAGGACGCGCTGTGGCTGCCGCACGAGCACCAGCTGCGCGAACTGCTGCGCGGCGCCTTCCGTGGCCTGCGGCGCCTGCCCGACACGCATGAGGTCGAGATCGTGCTCGGCGGCGAGCGGCTGGCGTTCGAGCATCCCGAGCCCGCCGATGCGTACGCCCTGGCGCTGCTGGAGATGCTGCGGCGCTTGGCCTGACGGCTTCCGGGACCTCAGCCGATCGTCGCGACCGGCTCGGTGTCGGGGATCGGGCTCGCGCCGCGCACCCGGAGGTCTGGCAGACCGCGCGCGAACACGATCGCGACGAGCAGGCCCAGGGCGCAGAACGTCGCCGCCGCTGCATAGGACGCTGTCACGCCGCCCGGCCCGTCGATGAGGAGCCCTGCCACGGCCGAGCCGGCCGCGGCGCCGATGAGCTGACCGGTGCCGACCCAGCCGAAGGCCTCGGCGGTGTCGCTGAACTTGACGCTCGCGGTGGTCACCGCCGAGAGCACGGCGAGAGCCGGCGCGATGCCGATGCCGGCCACGAACAGCGTGCCGCCGATCCACCACACGTTGATCCACAGGGCGGTCATGGCCAGCCCGATCGCCACCACGGTCAGCCGCCGCGCCAGCGCCCAGCGCCCCATCGGCAGGTGCCCGAAGGCGAACCCGCCGGCGAGGCTGCCGATCGAGAAGACGGCGAGCACGAGGCCGGCTTCCAGTCCGCCGTGGTCGAACGTCGCGACCACGCTCGCCTCGACCGCGGCGAACGAGCCGATGATGAGGAAGCCGACCACCGTCGCGAGCAGGATCGGCGGCCGCGTCAGCACCGTGCCGAACGAGCGCTTGCTGCGCGGGATGCGCACCCGGCCGACCTCGGGGGAGAGGATGAACCACGCCCCGCCGCCCACCAGGAACACCACCACCAGCACGAGACCGACGACGGTGCCCGCCTGCGTGGCGACGAACGTGATGAGCACCGGGGCGAGGATCCAGATCACCTCCTGCAGCGAGGCGTCGAGCGAGTACAGCGCGGTGAGCTGCGTCGAGTTGACCATCTTGGCGTAGATCGTGCGGACAGCCGCAACGATAGGCGGCGTCGATGCGCCGGCGATGAAGCCCAGCACGATGTAGACAGGCACGGGCACGACGAGGAACGCGACCGCCAGCAGGGATGCCGCCGACACGGCCGTCGTGAGCGTCAGCACGCGGCGCATGCCCCAGCGGCCCATCCACCGGCTCGTGACCGGGCCGGCGAGCGCCTGGCCGATCGACACCGCGGCGAGCACGATGCCCGCGGCGCCGTAGGAGCCGGTGATCCCCTCGATGTGCAGGAGGATCACGAGGCTGATCATCCCGTTCGGGAAGCGCGCGGTCAGCTGCGCCGCGATGATGCGGGCGACCCCGGGGGTGCGCAGAAGATCCCGGTAGCCGGCCACCCGTCCACGTTACGACACGCGCCGACGCGCACGACGCGATCGCGACACGCCCGCGACACGCCGGAGGACTTCTCCACAGGCCGACCCGATGTCGGACCCCGGATCTACCGTCTGGCTGTGGAGGGATGCGGCCGCGGCGTCCGAAAGCGCCGTGATCCTGGCCTTTTCCAGAGCCCCTGGGCTGTGGATGAATCCGTGGAGAACCTGTGTTGTACATGGGGAGAACGGTGGAAAATCACACGGATGTAACTACTAGCCCTTGTGGTGCTATCGAATGTCGGTACCCATATGTAGTATTGGAGTCCCGGTGGGGGGACTACCGGGAAGAGCACCGGATGCCACCGGGGGAAGCACTGAGGAGACGGAATCGACATGGCGATCACGGTTTACACGAAGCCCGCGTGCGTGCAGTGCACGGCGACGTATCGAGCACTCGATTCCAAGGGGATCGAGTACGAAATCCACGACCTCTCGCAGGACCCCTCGGCCCTCGAGCAGGTCAAGGCGCTGGGGTACCTCCAGGCGCCGGTCGTCATCACCGATGAGGACCACTGGTCGGGCTTTCGTCCCGACAAGATCGACGAACTCGCAGCGCGGCTGGCGTAGTTCGACGCAGCCCACCCGTTTCGACGGAGCTCAACGACCGCCGTCGGGTGTGTCCGAGCAAGGGGCGTCATGGGCGTCGTAGCAACTGAGACACCGCTGCTGGTCTACTTCTCGAGCGTGTCGGGCAACACCGCACGCTTCATCGAGAAGCTCGGAGCACGAGCACTCCGGATCCCGCTGCATGCGACGGATCCGGAGCTCGTGGTCGACGAGCCCTACGTCCTCGTGACACCCACCTATGGCGGAGGCCAGGGGCGGGGCGTCGAGAAGGGCGCCGTTCCCAAGCAGGTGATCCGGTTCCTCAATGACGAACGGAACCGGCGCCACATCCGCGGGGTCATCTCCGCGGGGAACACCAACTTCGGCGAGCACTTCTGCCTCGCCGGCGACATCATCAGCCGCAAGTGCAACGTGCCGCACTTGTATCGGCTCGAAGTATTCGGCACGCCTGAAGATGTGGAACGCGTGAACGCGGGATTGGAACGATGGTGGGAACTCTGACGCAGCAGACCGACTTCAAGACGGAGGCACGCTTCGAGGGCATGGATTACCACGCCCTCAACGCGATGCTGAACCTCTATGACGCCGATGGAAAGATCCAGTTCGACGCCGACAAGCGCGCTGCGCGGGAGTACTTCCTGCAGCACGTGAACCAGAACACGGTGTTCTTCCACTCGCTCAAGGAGCGCCTGGACTACCTGGTCGAGAAGGAGTACTACGAGCCCGAGGTGCTCGCCAAGTACCCGTTCGAGTTCATCCAGAAGATCAACGACCACGCCTACGGCAAGAAGTTCCGCTTCGAGACGTTCCTGGGCGCGTTCAAGTACTACACGAGCTACACGCTCAAGACCTTCGACGGCAAGCGGTACCTCGAGCGCTTCGAGGACCGCGTGGTCATGACCGCCCTCGGCCTGGCGGACGGCAACCAGACGCTCGCGCTCGAGCTCGTCGACGAGATCGTCTCGGGCCGGTTCCAGCCGGCGACGCCGACGTTCCTCAACACGGGCAAGGCCCAGCGCGGCGAGCTCGTCTCGTGCTTCCTCCTGCGCATCGAAGACAACATGGAGTCGATCGCCCGCGGCATCAACTCGGCACTCCAGCTGTCCAAGCGCGGCGGCGGCGTGGCGCTGCTGCTGTCGAACATCCGCGAGTCGGGCGCGCCGATCAAGCAGATCGAGAACCAGTCCAGCGGCATCATCCCCGTGATGAAGCTGCTCGAAGACTCTTTCTCGTACGCCAACCAGCTGGGCGCGCGTCAGGGCGCCGGTGCCGTGTACCTCAACGCGCACCACCCCGACATCCTGCGCTTCCTCGACACCAAGCGCGAGAACGCCGACGAGAAGATCCGCATCAAGACGCTCTCGCTCGGCGTCGTCATCCCGGACGTCACGTTCGAGCTCGCCAAGAACGGCGAGGACATGTACCTGTTCTCGCCGTACGACGTTGAGCGCGTCTACGGCGTGCCGTTCGGCGACATCTCGGTCACCGAGAAGTACCGCGAGATGGTCGACGACCCGCGCATCAAGAAGACCAAGATCAACGCGCGCGAGTTCTTCCAGACCCTCGCCGAGATCCAGTTCGAGTCGGGCTACCCGTACATCATGTTCGAGGACACGGTGAACAAGGCCAACCCGATCAAGGGCCGGATCAACATGTCCAACCTCTGCTCGGAGATCCTCCAGGTCAACACCCCGACCACGTACAACGAGGACCTCTCGTACGCCGAGATCGGCAAGGACATCTCGTGCAACCTCGGCTCGATGAACATCGCGCTCGCCATGGACGGCCGCAATCTCGGCCGCACCGTCGAGACGGCGATCCGTGCGCTGACCGCGGTGAGCGACCAGAGCCACATCACGTCGGTGCGCTCCATCGAGGACGGCAACGACCGCTCGCACGCCATCGGCCTCGGCCAGATGAACCTGCACGGCTACCTCGCACGCGAGCACGTCCACTACGGCTCGGAAGAGGGCCTGGACTTCACGAACATCTACTTCTACACGGTCGTCTACCACGCGCTGCGGGCCTCGAACCTCATCGCGATCGAGCGCGGCGAGGTGTTCGACGGGTTCTGGGACTCGACCTACGCGTCGGGCGAGTTCTTCGACAAGTACACCGACCAGGCGTGGGCTCCCCAGACCGAGAAGGTGAAGGAGCTGTTCGCCGGCATCCCGATCCCCACGCAGGAGGACTGGGCGGCGCTGAAGGCCTCGATCCAGCAGCACGGCATCTACAACCAGAACCTGCAGGCGGTGCCGCCGACCGGTTCGATCTCGTACATCAACAACTCGACGAGCTCGATCCACCCGATCGCGTCGAAGATCGAGATCCGCAAGGAAGGCAAGCTCGGTCGCGTCTACTACCCGGCTCCGTTCATGACGAACGAGAACCTGGAGTACTACGAGGACGCCTACGAGATCGGCTACGAGAAGGTCATCGACACCTACGCGGCCGCGACGCAGCACGTGGACCAGGGCCTGTCGCTCACGCTGTTCTTCAAGGACACCGTGACCACTCGCGACATCAACAAGGCGCAGATCTACGCGTGGAAGAAGGGCATCAAGACCATCTACTACATCCGCCTGCGGCAGATGGCCCTCGAAGGCACCGAGCTCGACATGTGCGTGAGCTGCACGCTTTAGCCCTTCGACATCCTCAGGGACCGAAAGAAGACTGAAATGACTCCCGAACCGCTCAAGCTGCTCTCGCACGTGCAGGCGATCAACTGGAACCGCATCGAGGACGACAAGGACCTCGAGGTCTGGAACCGCCTCGTGAACAACTTCTGGTTGCCCGAGAAGGTGCCGCTGTCGAACGACATCCAGTCGTGGAACACGCTCACCCCCGACGAGCAGACGCTCACGATGCGCGTGTTCACCGGGCTCACGCTCCTCGACACGATCCAGGGCACCGTCGGCGCCGTCTCGCTGATCCCCGATGCGCTCACCCCGCACGAGGAGGCCGTCTACACGAACATCGCGTTCATGGAGTCGGTGCACGCCAAGTCGTACTCATCGATCTTCTCCACGCTGTGCTCGACGAAGGAGATCGACGAGGCCTTCCGGTGGTCCGTCGAGAACCCGAACCTTCAGAAGAAGGCTCAGATCGTCATGGAGTACTACCGCGGCGACGAGCCCCTCAAGCGCAAGGTCGCCTCGACCCTGCTCGAGAGCTTCCTGTTCTACTCGGGCTTCTACCTGCCGATGCACTGGTCGAGCCGCGCCAAGCTCACCAACACCGCCGACCTCATCCGCCTCATCATCCGCGACGAGGCCGTGCATGGGTACTACATCGGCTACAAGTTCCAGAAGGGACTCGAGAAGGTCGACGAGGCCACGCGCAACGACATCAAGGACTACACGTTCTCGCTGCTCTACGAGCTCTACGACAACGAGATCCAGTACACGCAGGACCTCTACGACGGCGTCGGCCTCACCGAGGACGTCAAGAAGTTCCTGCACTACAACGCCAACAAGGCCCTCATGAACCTGGGCTACGAGGCGATGTTCCCCTCGACGGTCACCGACGTGAACCCGGCGATCCTGTCGGCGCTGTCGCCGAACGCCGACGAGAACCACGACTTCTTCTCGGGGTCGGGCTCGTCGTACGTCATCGGCAAGGCCGAGGCCACCGAAGACGAGGACTGGGACTTCTGACGCGAATCTGAAGTCACCGGGAGGACGGATGCCGCTTGCCGCGGCATCCGTCCTCTCTTTCGTGGCCGGCGCTCGGCCGCGGGCCAGAAAGCGCGCGAAGTCGCGTAATAGATGGCGGTCGATGCTGTCTCTTGAGTGGGGGATGCGCCGGAGCCCCGGTCCGGCACCCCGGCCGTGGGTCCCGAGCTCGCGGCTACCGGGGGTGCCGGCATTCTCGCGTCGGCCCCCCGGTCAAAATCCCCGCTCTGTGGGCTGCCCATCACGGAACGCTTCGCCATCTGAGGCCAATTCCGCCGGAACAGGTGACACCGAGCCCCCGCGTTCCTACAGTTGTGACAGCGCGCCCGGTTATGGGGACCGCCTGCAGGCAGTGCGCGCGGTGGAAGGGGAACGTGTCGTGGACGATGACGCCGGTTCGACAGGGGTTTCCGCCCCCGCAGCCGCTACCGCGCGGGCGGCAGTCCCGGTGACGCGCAGCACGCTCGTGTGGTTCGGACTCGGTTTCGTGCTGCTGTCGTTCTTCGCCGCGTTTTTGGGGTCGTGGCTGGCTCGATCGGTGGACACCGCCGAGCCGGCGCCGGCGCCATCGGCGTCGGCCACGGCCGCTCCCGAGTACGAGGAGGCGCTCGCCGAGATCCTCCCGGCCGGTTCCGCCGTGCGCGCGGGTTCCGGGGCGCCCGAGGCGGGCAAGGGGTACGAGGGCGACGTCTACATCGACCTCCTCACGGCCGACGTCTACCTGTTCCAGGACGACTGGACCTTCGTCGGCAACATCCGCGCCTCGGCCGCCGAGAACCTCACCGGCGAGCAGGGACCCGCCGGCGAACAGGGAGCTGCCGGCGAACAGGGGCCGCAGGGCGCGGAGGGCGCCCAGGGACCGAGCGGAGCGCCAGGCGCGCCGGGCGCGCCCGGGACTCAGGTCATGCTCGGCACCGCAGCACCCGACGACGCGGAATGCACCGCCGACGGTGACGTGTTCATCGACACGGCCGCCGTGCAGTTCTACGAGTGCACCGACGACGCCTGGGTGCTGTTCGGCCCCACGCCGGATGCGACGCCGGAGCCCTCGCCCGAGACGAGCGAGTAGCCGTCACGCCGCGTCCCACCGATCAGCGGCGGGTCGACACCGTCACCGTGAACTTGGCGTTCCGGGCGATCTGTCGCGTCGGTCCGACCGCGCGCTCCAGCGCGGGCCGGTAGCCCAGGCCTGAGTTCCACACCGTCCACAGCTCGCCGCCCGGCCGCAGGACGCGCGCCGCGTCGGCGAACATGCGGGGAGCGATGCCTTCATGCACCGCGGCGCCCGAGTGGAAAGGCGGGTTGAGCGCGATGAACGACGCACTGCCGTCGGGCCGGCCCCCGAGCATGTCGTCGCGGATGACCTCCACGCGATCGCCCACGCCGTTCGCCTCCGCCGTGGCGACCGCCGAAGCGACGGCAGCGGACGACTGATCCGAAGCGATGACGCGCAGGCTGGGATGCCGCAGCGCCAGCGTCACCGCGACCACTCCCGTGCCGCATGCGAAGTCGATCACCGTCCCGCCATCGTCGGACACGACAGGCAGCTGGTCGAGCAGGAATCTCGTGCCGATATCGATCGAAGCGCCCGCGAACGCGCCGCCGAATGCGCAGACGACGATGCCGTCGTGCTGCTCCCGACGCGGTGCGGGGTCGCTGCCGTCGTGGGGCTCGCGCGCCGTCAGCACGCGGGACTTCTGCCGCGCGTGGCTCACGTCGAGCCGCGCGAAGCTCTCGCGCAGGATGTCGTTCATGCCGAGCGTCATGTGCTTCACGCGCCCGCCGGCGAAGACGACGACGTCGGGCGCCGCGTGCGCGGCGATGAGGCCCGCGATGTCGCGCAGCGCCTCGAGCGACCGCGGAAGTCGCATCAGCACGACGCGTGCGCCGTTCACCAGCTCGGGCGATAGCGGCAGCGACGTGAAGGCGTCGCCGAACCCGAGTCGCTCGGCGTTCGCGGTCAGGGCACGCTCGCCGGTGAGCGGATCCTGGTGGACACGGATGCCGCGCCCGCCGTCCGCCGCCGCGGCCAGTGTGAGCGCGCCATAGCCATCACCGATCACCGTGAGGTCGCCGTCGCTCAGACCGGCGCGGGCAGACGCCGATTCATCGAGGAGCAGGCGGTCCGCGGCATCCGCCGCCACCAGCCCGGGGGCCTCGACGTCGGGCCAGCGGCGCAGTCCGTCGAGCGAGAACGTCACGGTCCCACGGTAGCGGGCCGTGCCCCGTTCACCGGTCGGCGAATGCGCACCGTCGCACGACAGCAGGGCTAGCATTTAGCGCGTGTCCGAGCGCGCCTTCAGTCCTGTCATCTCCCTGCTGACGGTGGCGGGCGTCTGGGACGCGCGCCTGGGGGCAGAACTGCGCGACCTGGGCCTCACCACGCGCAAGTACGCTCTGCTCGCGCACATCGAGGCGACACCGGGCATCTCGTTCAGCGAGCTCGCCCGCCGATCGCAGATCACGGTGCAGTCCGCGCACACCGCTGTGCAGACGCTCGTCGCCGACGGCCTGGTCGCCGATGCGACGAAGCACGCCGGTTCGGCGTCCGACCTGCGGGTCACCGCGCGGGGGAGCGACGTGCTGGAGTCGGCACAACAGCGGCTCGCGGCGCTCGACGGTGCTCTCGGCGAAGGTGCGCCCGCCCTCGCGACAGCCCTGGAGGGGCTGCACGAGCAGCCTTTCGGCGCGGAGGCCGAACCAGCGGACGGGTGAACCTTCAGGTTCACTGAAGAGGTTTCAGTTAGGCTGAAGGTGTGTTCCGAACTCCTCACATCCTCTTCCGCGCGCTCGCGATCGCCGAGGCGATCTCGTGGACCCTGCTCATTCTCGGCCTCGTTCTCCGCGCCACCACCGACTGGGCGCTCGGCGTCACGATCGGCGGCGGCATCCACGGCTTCGTCTTTCTGTCGTACGGCGCCACGGCGATCCTCGTCGCGCTGAACAACCGGTGGCGCGCATGGCCGACTGTGGTCGCGCTGGTCAGCGCCGTCATCCCGTACGCGACGATCCCGGCGGAACTGTGGCTGCAGCGCACCGGCCGGCTGGCAGGACCATGGCGGCTCGAGCCGTCCGACGACCCGCGCGACGGCGCCTGGTACGACCGGCTCATGCGCTGGTTCCTGAGGCGTCCCTGGGTGCTCGCCGCGCTGATCGCCCTCGCCGTGATCGCCCTGTTCGTCGTGCTGCTGATCGCCGGCCCGCCCGGAGGTCGCGACTGACGGCGCCGGCCCTCCCGGAGGTCGCGACTGACGGCGTCGGCCGTCCGGCAGGATGGCCCGATGGCTCAGTCGCGCGGCGGGAGCTGCTGCAGTGTCCAGGTGTTGCCGTCCGGGTCGTCGAACTGAACGAACCGGCCCCACCCCTGCTCATCGACGCCTCGCGCCTCCACGCCGAGGCCGCGCAGGTGCGCGAGGGCTTCGTCGGCATCGGGGACGACGACCTGGATCGTGTTCTGGCGACCCGGCTCGAGATCGTTGCCGAGGCCGGTGCCGAACGCGATGGAGCAGGCCGACCCGGGCGGCGTCATCTGCACGAACCGCAGGCCCTCGAAGGGGACCTGGTCGTGATCGGCGTGGAATCCGATGCGCTCGTAGAACTCCTTCGCCCTGTCGACGTCGGTGACGGGCACGAAGATGAGCTCGATCTTCCAGTCCATGGTTCTCTCCTTTGAGACGGTTCCCCCCGACTGATGAGGCTACGCCGCACCGCCGACGCCGACAGGGGCTGAGTCCGGAGTCACGTCCGTAACGAGAGGGAATACCTGCGCGCGGGCGCCGTTGAACTTGACAATGCGTGTATCAAGTTCAAAACTTGATGCTCGATCACTCAAGTTTCAGGAGAGACGGAATGCCCGAAGACTTCACGCCCCAGGCCGGCGACGACGGGAGCTCGTTCGACGAGTTCCTGGCACGCTACCTCGCGGGGGAGCGCGCGCGTGCCGAGCGGTCGATCGACCTGAGTCGGTACCTCGGCGCTCGCACCCAGGAGCTGCTCCAGCGTGCCGGAAAGTACGCCCTGGACCGCGGCCAGCGGGAGCTCGACGCCCTGCACGTGCTGCGCATCCTCGTCGCCGAGGCACCGGCCCGCGACGCGGTGAGCCGCGTCGGAGCCGACCCCGACGAGATCTCTCGCGCGACCGAGGAGCGGCTGCCCGCAGCCTCCGCCGCGGCGGACGTCGACGGCGCCGTCGTCACCGCGTCCGTGCAGCGCGCGCTGTTCCACGCGTTCCAGGTCGCCCGTTCGTCGGGCTCGACGTACGTGGACCCCGAGCACCTCTTCTTCGCGCTCGTGCTCGCGCAGGACACGCCGGCCGGTCAGGTGCTGGCGCGCGCCGGCGTGACCGCCGAGGCGCTCATGCAGGGTGCCCGCGAGACCGTGACGCCGGGCGAGGGCGCCCCGGCGGAGGCCGGAACGGATGCCGCGGCATCCGACACCCCCATGCTCGACACGTACGGCACCGACCTCACCGCGCGCGCCGTCGCCGGTGACCTCGACCCGGTCATCGGGCGCGCCGACGAGATCGAGCAGACCATCGAGATCCTCAGCCGCCGCACCAAGAACAACCCGGTGCTGGTCGGCGAGGCCGGCGTCGGCAAGACGGCGATCGTCGAGGGACTCGCGCAGGCGATCGTCGACGGCGGTGTGCCCGAGCAGCTGCTCGGCAAGCGCGTCGTCGCCCTCGACCTTCCCGCCATGCTCGCCGGAACCCGCTACCGCGGCGACTTCGAGGAGCGCCTCACGAAGACGATGGACGAGATCGCCGCCCACAAGGGCGAGCTGATCGTCTTCATCGACGAGGTTCACACCGTCGTGGGCGCCGGCGGCGCCGGCGACGGCGGGATGGACGCCGGCAACATCCTCAAGCCCCGCCTCGCGCGCGGCGAGCTGCACCTCGTGGGTGCGACGACGCTCAAGGAGTACCGCGTCATCGAGAAGGACCCCGCGCTCGAGCGCCGGTTCCAGCCGGTGCGCGTGGGCGAGCCGTCCGTCGAGGACGCCGTGCTCATCCTGCGCGGCCTGAAGCCCGCGTACGAGGAGCACCACGGCATCGTTTACACCGACGAGGCGCTCCGCGCCGCGGTCGAGCTCAGCGATCGCTACCTCACCGAGCGCGTCCTGCCCGACAAGGCCATCGACCTGATCGACCAGGCCGGTGCGCGGCTGCGTCTGCGCCTCGGCTCGAAGGTGGACGTCAGCAGCCTCATCGAGCGTCTCGCGACCCTCGAGGCCGACAAGAACGCCGCGGTGTCGGCAGAGCACTACGAGGAGGCGTCGCGGATCCGCGACCAGATCGCCGAGGTGCAGGCCAAGCTCGACGATGCGACGGCGTCCGGCGCCGCGGCCGCGCGTGTCGACGCGATCGTCGGCGAGCCGGAGATCGCGGCCGTCATCAGCCGGGCCACCGGCATCCCGGTCAACCGCCTCACCGAAACCGAGCGCGAGCGGCTGGCGTCCCTCGAGGACGAGCTGCACGGCCGGGTGATCGGGCAGGACGACGCCGTGGTCGCGGTCGCCAAGGCCGTGCGCCGCAACCGGACCGGCATGGGCGACGCACGTCGCCCCGTGGGCTCGTTCCTCTTCCTCGGCCCGACCGGCGTCGGGAAGACCGAGCTGGCCAAGGCGCTCGCAGCGAGCCTGTTCGACGACGAGAGCGCCGTCATCCGCTTCGACATGAGCGAGTTCGGCGAACGGCACACGGTGTCGCGCCTGGTCGGCGCTCCTCCCGGATACGTCGGCTACGACGAGGCCGGGCAGCTCACCGAGCGCGTGCGGCGCAACCCGTACTCGATCGTGCTGTTCGACGAGATCGAGAAGGCGCACCCCGACGTGTTCAACCTGCTGCTGCAGGTGCTCGACGATGGGAGGCTCACCGACGGCCAGGGGCGCACGGTCGACTTCCGCAACACCGTGGTGGTCATGACCTCGAACCTGGGCTCGGAGTTCCTGGCCTCGCGGGGCGGCGCCATCGGCTTCCTGCCCGACGGCGGAGGGGAGACCGGCTTCGGCTCGGAGAAGGACTTGCGCGATCGCGTGTTCGGCAAGCTGCGCGAGGCGATGCGGCCCGAGTTCCTCAACCGCATCGACGAGATCGTGCTGTTCCGCAAGCTCGACAAGCCGCAGCTCCAGAGCATCGTGCGACTGCTGCTGGGCGCGTCCGACGCGCGGCTGGCCAAGCGCGAGATCGACCTCGTCGTCACCGACGGTGCGGTCGCCTGGCTCGCCGAGCACGGCTACGAGCCGGAGTACGGCGCCCGGCCGCTGCGTCGCCTGATCCAGCGCGAGGTGGACGACCGCATCGCCGACCTGTTCGTGACGGGTGCGCTCGTCGACGGCGGTGCCGTGACGGTGGATGCCGTGGGCGACCAGCTGTCGGTGGTCGCGGGCGAGTCGTTCGCGGTCGCCGCGTGAGCTGAGCCGCTCCTCGAGAGGCGCCGTGTCTTCGGGCACGGCGCCTCTCGCCATGTCCGAGGGGCGGTCGCCCGGCGCCGCGCCGGCGAAGAGGTCAGGCGCCCAGCATCCGTTTCAGCGTGCAGGCGTTGCGGACGGCGTTGCCCTCGCCGTCGTTGTTGAAGTAGGCGTGCACTTCGTGGCCGGCGGACTCCCATTCGCGGATGCGCTCGGCCCACCAGGCGAGGTCGTCGTCGGAGTACGAGCCGCCGTACAGATGGTCCGGGTCGGGCCCGTGCAGGCGCACGTACACGAGGTGGGCGGTGGCCCGGAGGATGCAGGGCAGGCGGGCCCCGCTCATGACGCAGTACGCGGCGCCGTGGCGCTCGAGCATCCCGAACACCGCCTCGTCCGCCCACGACGGATGCCGGAATTCGATCGCGGGCCGCGTCCACTCGGGCAGGGCGCTCAGGAAGTGGTCCAGACGTGCGTCGTCCCGCTCCATGCCCGGATGCAGCTGGACGATCAGCGGCCCGCGGCGGCCGCGCAGCTCGTGCAGCCCGCGGGTGACGCGTGAGATCCAGACCTCGGGATCGAGCAGCCGCCGCGCGTGCGTGAGGCCACGGGGCGCCTTTACCGCCATCTCGAACCCCTCCGGCAGCCGCTCCCGCCAGGCCGCGAACCTCGCATCGGCCGGCCAGCGGTAGAAGCT
The DNA here is from genome assembly GCF_036566905.1 of Microbacterium sp. Classification (GTDB taxonomy): domain Bacteria; phylum Actinomycetota; class Actinomycetes; order Actinomycetales; family Microbacteriaceae; genus Microbacterium. Next base: position 21,932 of record NZ_DATCVK010000218.1, read on the forward strand.
GCCGTTGAGCTCGACCGCATCGAACGCCGCGGTGTACTCCGAGAGCCAGCCGCTCTGGGGGCCTTCGTAGAGCACGCCCCGCCAATGCGGGTAGACCCATCCCGACGTCCCGATGCGTGCCATCGCTCCAGCGTGCCCGGCGACAACGGCCTCGGGCAGGGGGGTTGCATCAGCGGACCGGCCGCGTTAGCCGCTCTCGAGATGCGCGTGTCGGCCGCCGCTGACAGAGTGGGTGCATGACCCGCATCGGCGCGATCTTCAACCCGTACACCCACACTCCCGACGAGTTCCGCGACGCCGTGCTCGCGGCCGAGGCGTCGGGCCTTCGCGAGCTGTGGATCTGGGAGGACTGCTTCCGGCAGTCCGCGTTCGCGACGGTGGGCGCGGCACTCGCCTGGACCGAGGCCCTCCGGATCGGGATCGGCATCGCACCCATGCCGCTGCGCAACGTCGCCGCGACCGCGATGGAACTGGCCACCGTCGAGCGACTCTTCCCCGGCCGGCTGCTGCCGGGTGTCGGGCACGGGGTGCTGGACTGGATGGGGCAGGTGGGCGCGCGGGTCGCATCGCCCCTGACGCTCATGCGCGAGTACGTGCCGGCGCTGCGGAGCCTGCTGGCCGGCGACGAGGTCACGGCGGCCGGGCGCTACGTGACGCTCGACGGCGTGCGGCTCGACTACGCGCCGACGACCCCGCCCCTCGTGTACGCGGCGGCGGAGGGCCCCAAGACCCTGCGGCTGAGCGGCGAAGTGGCCGACGGAACGGTCCTCGACAGCGGTCACACGGCGGAGGAGTACGCGATCGCCACCGCGTCGATCCGCGAGGCGCGCGAACTCGCCGGGCGCGGCGGTCATCACGACGTGGTCGCCTACGTCGTCACGGCATTCGGCGCCGATTCCGAGGCCCGCGCGATCGCCGACGTGGGGGACAAGGCCGACCCCGCCCAGCGGGCGCTCTGGGGCGACCCGGCACAGGTCGCCGCCGGCGCGCAGCGGTTCTTCGACGCCGGTGTCGACGACCTCGTGCTCCTTCCGTCCTCGCGCGGCGACATCGCCGAGTTCTACCGGGCGGCCGCCGACGTCGCCCGTCTGGTCGGGACGGATGCCGCGTGACGGCGAAGCTCTCGCTCGGGATCGCTGCCGCGGCCGGGCCGGACCTCGCTGAGCGGGTAGCGCCCGCTGCGGAGGCGGCCGGCCTTCACGGCCTCTGGGTGAACGACACGCCCGGACACGACGCGCTGGCGGTTCTCGCCGCGGCCGCTGCCGTCACCGAGCACCTCGTGCTCGCGACCGGCGTGCTCCCCGTCGACCGCCGCACGCCCGACGATATCGTGGATGCGGCCTCCGGTCTTCCCACCGCTCGGCTGGTGCTCGGCATCGGCTCAGGACAGGCGCGCACCGGCGCGGTGGAGCTGGTGACGGATGCCGCCACCGAGCTGCGTCGGCGCACCGGCGCGCGCATCGTCGTGGGTGCGCTCGGCCCGCGGATGCGGCGGGCCGGGGCTGGGGCATCCGACGGACTCCTGCTGAGCTGGCTCACCCCGGCGGCCGCGACCGCGCAGGCGGCACGGGCCCACGCGATCGCCCCCGGGACACATGTCGCGCTGTACGTGCGGACGGCTGCCGACGTCGCCGCGCTCGCCGCACTCGACGAGGAGACCGCACGCTACGCGGGGTACCCGGCGTACGCCGCCAACTTCGCCCGACTGGGGCTGGCCGCCGCCGATACCGTGATCCGCCCCGCCGACCTGGGGGACCGGATCGTCGCCTACCGCGCCGGCGTCGACGAGGTCGTCCTGCGGGCGATCACGCCGACGGGCGGCGTGGACGACCACCTGCGGTTCATCGACGCCGTGGCCGAGGCGATCGCGTGACCCGGGTCGTCGCCCGCTGGGCCCTCGCGGCGCTCCTCGTCGTCGCGGGCGCCTCGCATCTGACCTGGGGCCGCCGTGGCTACCGCATCGTGGTGCCGGACTGGGCGACGATCCTGCTCCACACCGACAAAGACACGATCGTGCTCGCCTCCGGCGTCGTCGAGCTGATGCTCGGCGGCGCGCTCGTGGCGCTCCCCGCCGAACGCCACCGGATCGGCTGGTCCGTGGCGGCGTTCTTCGTAGCGGTCTTTCCGGGCAACGTCCACCAGTGGCGCACGGGTCGGCCGGCTCCGATGCTGCGCACCGACCGCTCCCGCTTCGTGCGACTGCTGCTGCAGCCGCTGCTCGTGGTGTGGGCGCTCTGGAGCACCGACGCTGCGGCGGGCGGTCGCGGATGAGCCGGCCCGTCGCCGTCATCGCAGGGGCGTCGGGGTTCGTCGGGCGAGCGCTCCTGCGCGCGTTCGCCGATGACGGCTACGACGTGCGCACGATCGGCCGTGCCCGCGCCGACGTCTCCTGGACCGACGCCGACGGCATCCGTGCGCTCGTCGATGGCGCGGCGATCGTGGTGAACCTCGCCGGGAAGTCGGTGAACTGCCGCTACACCGACGCGAATCGCGACGAGATCCTGCGGTCGCGCGTGCTGACGACGCGGGCGCTGCGTGCCGCGATCGGCGACGCGTCCACGCCGCCTCCGCTGTGGCTCAACGCGAGCACCGCGACCATCTACCGCTACGCGCTCGACCGGCCGCAGACGGAGCGGGACGGCGAAGTGGGTACCGGCTTCTCGGTGGACGTGGCACGCGCGTGGGAGGACGAGTTCTTCGCGGACAGCCTCCCGTCCACACGACGCGTCGCGCTGCGGATGGCGATCGTCCTCGGCGACGGTCCCGCGACGCACACCCTGGTGCGGCTGGCCCGCATCGGACTCGGCGGAACCCAGTACGACGGCTGGTGGTTCCCACATCGGCGCTATCGCGGAATCGGCCCCCGTCCCACCGGTGACGGCCGCGCTCCGCGCCAGCGTTCCCGTGGCCGGCAGCGGTTCAGCTGGATCCACCTCGACGACGTGGTCGGGGCGGTGAGGTTCGTGCGGGACGACCCCAGGATCTCCGGGCCGGTCAATCTCGCGGCGCCGGGCACCTCCGACAACCGCGAGCTCATGGCGACGCTCCGCCGCGTCGTGGGCGCGCCGATCGGGCTTCCCGCCTGGCGCTTCATGCTCGAACCGGCGATGTGGGTGCTGCGCACCGAGCCGGAGCTCGTGCTCAAGAGCAGATGGGCGGCTCCCGAGACGCTGAGCGGGGCGGGTTACGACTTCACGTATCCCGAGCTGGAGCCGGCCCTGCGCGACGTCGTGGGGTCTCTCGGCGGGCGACGGCACTGAGACCGGGCGGCGCCACCGTGTGCGTGTCGGGGCCGGATGGGAGAATGCGGGCATGCTGCTCCACGAGCTCGTGACGGCGACGGATGCCGTGGCCTCGACGTCGTCGCGACTGGCAAAGGTCGCCGCGCTGTCCGATGCCCTGCGCCTGCTCGACCCCGACGAGGTCGGGCCGGCGATCGGGTTCCTGACCGCGAGCCCGCGCCAGGGTCGCCTCGGCGTCGGGTGGCGGAGTCTCTCGAACCTCGCCGTGACGCACGCCGACGAGCCGACGCTCACCGTGGGCGACGTCGATGCCGCGCTCGATCGTCTCGCCGGGGCGGACGGCCCCGGATCGGTGGCGGCGCGCACCGCGGCGCTCGATGCGCTGGCCCGCTCGGCCACGGCGCAGGAGTGGGATTTCCTCGCCCGCGTCATGCTCGGCGAACTGCGCACCGGGGCGCTCGAGGGGGTGCTGCTCGACGCCGTCGCGAAGGCGTCGGACCGCGACGCCGCCACCGTGCGCCGTGCCGCGATGCTGTCGGGCGACCTCGGCGCCACGGCGCGCATCGCCCTCACCGGCACGCCGGAGGAGCTCGCCGCGGTCGGGCTCGAAGTGGGGCGCGGCGTGCTGCCGATGCTCGCCTCGACGGCGGGCTCGGCGACAGAAGCGCTCGAGACGCTCGGCGGAGCGGCATCCGTCGAATACAAACTCGACGGGGCGCGGATCCAGGTCCACCGCGACGGCGAGGACGTGCGCGTATTCACCCGGAGCCTCGCCGACATCACCCACCGCGTGCCCGAGATCGTCAAGGCCGTGAGGGCGCTCCCGGCCGACCGCGTGATCCTGGACGGCGAGACGCTGTCACTCGACGAGGACGGCGGGCCGCGCCCGTTCCAGGACACCATGGCCCGCTTCGGGTCGTTGGGCGCCGACGACGCGGCCGCGGTGGTGCTGCGCCCCTGGTTCTTCGACATCCTGCACCTCGACGGCCGCGACCTCATCGACGAGCCGCTGTCGACGCGCCTCGCGATGCTCGACAGCGCCGTCGGCGACGCCCGGATGCCCGGCATCGTCACCGAAGACGCGACGCGTGCCGAGGAGTTCTCGCGCGAAGCCCTCGCCGCCGGGCACGAAGGCGTGATGGTGAAGGCGCTCGACGCGCCCTACGCCGCCGGCCGACGCGGCAAGAGCTGGCTCAAGGTCAAGCCCGTGCTCACCTACGACCTCGTCGTGCTCGCCGTCGAGTGGGGATCGGGACGGCGCACCGGCCAGCTCTCGAATCTGCACCTCGGTGCGCGCGATCCCGACGGGGCGTTCGGCGAGCCCGGGGGCTTCGTGATGGTGGGCAAGACCTTCAAGGGCCTGACCGACGCGACCTTGCGCTGGCAGACCGAGTACTTCCCGACCATCGAGACCCATCGCTCCTCGTACGCCGTGCACGTGCGGCCCGAGACCGTCGTCGAGATCGCCATCGACGGCGTGCAGCGCTCCTCGCGCTACCCCGGCGGCGTCGCCTTGCGCTTCGCGCGCGTGAAGGGCTATCGCCCCGACAAGCGTGCCGACGAAGCCGACACGATCGAGACCCTGCGCGGACTGCTGCGGGGGTAGGGGAGCGGCCCCTACGTCAGCGGCGGACCGCGACGTACTCGTGCCCCGCCGTGCGTCAGCGGCGGACCGCGACGTACTGGTGCTCGGGCCTGCCGGTGGTCCCGTAGCGCAGACGCACCTCGACCAGGCCGCGGCTGGCGAGCCCCGCGAGGTGGCGCTGCGCCGTGGCCCGCGAGATGCCGACGCGTTCGGCGATCTCCGCAGCGGACGCCTCGTCGTCGCCCAGCCCCTCGAGGATCAGCTGCTCGGTCGCCGAGCGCGCGACGGTCGCCGGCTCGGCACCGCCGTGCATGATCGCGAGGGCGCGGTCGATCTGCTCCTGCTCCAGCGGCCGGTCGGTGACCAGCAGGTTCCGCATCCGTGCGTAGCGATCGAGCCGCTCGGCGAGCATCCGGGCGTCGAAGGGCTTCGTCAGGTAGGCGAGCGCCCCCGCTCGCAGAGCGCGGCGCACGGTGGTGGCATCGGTCGCAGCTGACAGCACGAACGCGTCGATGTCGGCCGCGGCGACGAACTCGACGCCGTCGCCGTCGGGAAGGAAGGCGTCGACGAGCAGCAGATCAGGGGCCTGCGCCCGCACCGCCTGCCGTGCGGCGCCCAGCGATTGCACCGCCTCCAGAGCCGTGAACCCGGTACGCGACGCGACGATGTCGCGGTGCAGGCCGGCCACCCGGAAGTCGTCGTCGATGACCAGCACGCGGATGGGACGGTTCATGCGTTCTTCTCCTCGGAGTTTCCGTCAGCGGAGCGGAGCGCCCCGGGCAGCCGCGCGCCGAACACGGCTCCGGAGCCCGCGCCGCCGGGATCGATCAGCCAGACGTCGCCGCCGCGGCGGCGCGCGAGATCGCGTGACAGCGGAAGTCCGAAGCCGTGCCCGTGCACGGCGTCGATGCGGCTCGCCTCCGCCTCGCGCGCGGCGACCCGCGCGAACGGGTCTGCTCCCGGCGGACGGATGCCGCCGCCGGAGTCGGCCACCGTGATCACCAGTTCGTCGCCGTCTCCCAGCAGCGCAACTTCGACCCAGCCGGGCCGTGCGCCGTCCACCGCCGCGGTGACCGCGTTGCCGACGAGGTTGCCGAGCACGGCCGCCACGTCCTCCGCCTGGGCCACCTCGCTCAGCAGCATCGTGTCCTCCGAGATGCGGACCGTGACGCCCCGCTCCCGCGCCGTCGCGGCGGTCGCGCCGAGAAGCGACGTCAGGAACGGGTCGGGGACGCGCTCGAGCCCCGCGACGCCGAAGTCCACGGCGCCGCGCTCGGTCAGATCGCCGAGGAACGCGCGGGCCTCGTCGACGCGGTCTGCGTCGATCAAGCCGGAGGCGACGTGCAGGCGATTGGCGAACTCGTGCCGCTGCACCCGCAGCGCCTCGGCCATCGCGCGCACGGTCTCGAGTCGGCCGACGAGCGCCTCGACGTCGGTGCGGTCACGCACGACCACGATCTGACCCAGTGCCCGCGCATCCCTGTGCACGGGCCTCGTGTCGAGGTACAGCACCCTGTCGCCGACGACGGCCTCGACGCCCGAGGCGCCGTCTCGCACCGCGTGGCGCACCGTGTCGGGCAGCGCGAGCCCGTCGAAGCGGCGCCCGAGAGGGGCGTCGATGCCCAGCATCCGTTCGGCCGTTTCATTGCACACCCGCACGACGCCGTCGGGATCGAGTGCGATGACGCCGTCGCCGACCCCCTCGAGCACCGCCGCCTGGTTCTGCACGAGGGTCACCAGCTCCTCCGGCTGCAGCCCGAGGGTGAGCCGTTCGAACCGCCGCCGGAGCACCAGCGTGGCCACCGCGGCGAGTGCCAGCCCGCCGATCGCGGCGATCGCGATCGTCGCGACGAGGGCGGGGAGATCGTCGAAGACGCTCGCGCGCTCGAACCCGACGCTGACCTCGCCGACGGGAGCGCCGCGGTCCTCTGCGTACACGGGCACCTTGGCGCGGGCGGACTCGCCGAGCGTGCCCACCTCCCAGTCGACGACCTCGTTGCCCTCGAGCACCTCGGCGAAAGGAGTCGAGACGACCTGGCCCAGAAGCTCCTCAGTCGGGTGGGCAAGACGGATGCCGTGATCGTCGGTGATGACGACGAACAGCGCGTCGGTGCGATCCGCGACGTCGGCGGCGATCTGCTGGAGCGCGCCGGTGCGCAGCTCGGCGGCATCCGGCGTTCCCGGGTCGGCGGAGAACTCGGCGACCAGCGACTTCACGTCGGGATCCTCCGCGACAGTGCGGGCGATGTTGAGGGCGGCGGCCTCCGACTCCGCGCGGAGCTGGCGCACACCCAGCCACCCGAAGACGAGCGCGCACACGGCGACGACGGCGGTCACCGTCGCCAGCTGCATCAGCAGCAGCCGCGTCGCGAAGCGCATCCCACCTCCCGGAGCCGATGAGGGGCTGGGGCCGATGAGGGGCACCGGCCGTCCGCGCACGTGAGCACAATGCGCAGAAGACACGCTACGCGCACAACCCGCGGGAATGCGACTTAGCGCGCGACGACCCGCTGCCCGCGCCTAGCCTCGCGGGAACGCACCGCCACCGGTGCGATATGCCACCACCCGCACGATACGACGAAGGAGTCGAGATGAACGCGGCAGTTCCGTTCCTGTTCCACGCCGCCGAGGCCGAGGAAGGCTACGCCACCGCCTTCGTCCCGTCCGAAGGCGTTCTCGTCGCCCTGGGCTTCACGATGGTCCTGGCGTTCATGGCGCTCATCATGACGCGCCGGCTGACGCCGATGGTCGCGCTCATCCTCGTGCCGACCGTCTTCGGGCTGTTCGCCGGCGCCGGGCTGGGACTCGGCGACATGATCCTCGACGCGATCGGCAGCATGGCTCCGACGGCGGCCCTGCTGATGTTCGCGATCATGTACTTCGGCATCATGATCGACGTCGGCCTGTTCGATCCGCTCATCCGCGCGATCACGCGCCTGCTCGGCGACGACCCGGCCAAGGTCGTGCTCGGCACGGCCGTGCTGGCCGGCGCGGTCTCGCTCGACGGCGACGGCTCGACGACCTTCATCATCACGACCTCCGCGATGCTGCCGATCTACCTGCGCCTCGGCATGAGCCCCGTCGTGCTCACCTGCGTCGCGGGCCTCATGAACGGCACGCTGAACATCGTCCCGTGGGGTGGCCCCACCGTGCGTGCGGCGACCGCGCTCGGCCTGCAGCCCACCGACATCTTCGTTCCGATGCTGCCCTCGCTCGCCGCCGGCATCGTCATCTCGCTGACCTTCGCCTGGTTCCTCGGACTCTCGGAGCGCAAGCGCATCGGCAGCATCGACGAGTCGCGCCTCGACGGCGGGGGAGTGCTCGCCGGATCCCGCATCTTCCGCGGCGCCGACACGAAGCCGGGCGCCCGCGCGACGCTGCGCACCGGCAACATCGTGACGCTCGCCGGCGGCCGCGGCAGCCTGCCCGTCGCCACCGCCGTCGTCGACCGCGAAGACACCGCGATGGCCGACACGATGCTCGACCCGAACCGTGCGACGCTGCGGCCCAAGCTCATCTGGTTCAACCTGGCGCTCACCCTCGCGGTGATGGTGCTGCTGGTGCTCGACGTCTTCCCGCTCGCCTACGTCTTCATGGTCGGCGCCGCGATCGCGCTGTTCGTGAACTTCCCGAAGCTCAAGAGCCAGGCCGACGAGATCGTCGCCCACGCCCCGAGCATCGTGGGCGTCGTCTCGATGGTCCTGGCGGCCGGCGTGCTGGTCGGCGTGCTGAACGGCACCGGCATGGTCGACGCGATGGCGACCTGGATCACGACCGTGATCCCGGCCTCGCTGGGACCCTTCCTGGCCGTGATCACCGGCATCCTGTCGATCCCGTTCACGTTCTTCATGTCGAACGACGCGTTCTACTACGGCATCCTGCCCGTGCTGGCGCAGAGCGCCGAGCACTTCGGGATCGCGCCGGTCGAGATGGCCCGCGCCTCGATCACCGGCCAGCCGGTGCACCTGCAGAGCCCGCTCGTGCCCGCCATCCTGCTGCTCGTCTCGCTCGCGAGCGTCAACCTCGGCGATCACCACAAGAAGGTGCTGTGGCGGGCGTGCGTCGTGTCGCTCGCGATGCTCGCCGTCGGCGTGCTGGTGGGCGCGATCCCGCTCATGGCCTGAGCGGGTCGCTCCCGGGCGGGTTCTCCCCGGCGGCGTCCACGGCTCGTAGGCTTTGGCCATGACCAGAGCAGCCGCACCCGACGCCGCCTACGAGCACCGCAGCTTCGGGGCGCCCGGCGCGGAGCGCACCGTGTTCCTGCTCCGCGAGGGCGTCTCGACGCTGTCGGATCCGCTGCACGACGCCACGTCCCGACGCGACGTGCGGGTCGTTGCGATCGGACTCACGGTGGACGACATCGACGACCCGGTGGCCTACCGCGGCACGACTCCCGCGGAGGCCACCGCACGACGGATCGCGCAGTTCGTCACCGAGGAGCGCGGCGATCGGCCCGTGGGCCTCGTGGGCGTCGCCACGGCCGGCGAAGTGGCCATCCAGGTCGCCGCGCTCGTCGGCGCCGGCGTCGACAGACTCGCCCTCCTGGCCGTGCCGCGTCCTGAGTCAGAGCTCGGCCGGTATGCGGTCGCGGAGCTCCTCGAGACCATCACCGCCAAGACGCTGCTGATGAACGCGCGGCAGGATCCGGATGCCGCCCACGCCGCAGCACGCTGGTTCGCCGAGAGGCTCCCCTCCGCCCGCGTCGAGATGGTGCCGCAGACCTCGGACCCCGAGTCGCGCCTCGTCCTCGGCGAGGTGTGGGAGCGCGTGCTGTCGCACGTCGCCCCCGGAACCCTCCGATGACCCGGATCGTCGTCCTCACCGGCGCCGGCATCTCCGCGGAGAGCGGCGTACCCACCTTCCGCGGAGCCGACGGCCTGTGGGAGGGACACCTCATCGAGGACGTCGCCACGCCGGAGGCGTACGAACGCGACCCCGACACCGTGCTCGCCTTCTACGATGCGAGGCGCCGGGCGCTCGGAACCGTCGTGCCCAACGCCGCCCATCGCGCACTCGCACGACTGGAGGGTGCGATCGCCGGCGACCTGCTCGTCGTCACGCAGAACGTCGACGACCTGCACGAGCGCGCCGGCAGCCGCAACCTCGTCCACATGCACGGCGAGCTGCGCCGGGCGCTGTGCCTCGCGTGCGGCTCCCGGCCCGCCTGGACCGAAGACCTCATCGATCGCCCGCCCTGTCCCGAATGCGGAGAGCGGATGCTGCGCCCCGACGTGGTCTGGTTCGGCGAGATGCCGTATGACCTCGACCGCATCGAGAACGCCGTCGTCGCCGCCGACGTCTTCGTGTCGATCGGCACGTCCGGCGCCGTGTACCCGGCTGCCGGCTACGTCGCGCTGGCGGCCGCCTTCGGCGTGCGCACCGTCGAGCTCAATCTCGAGCCGAGCGACGCGGCCGTTCCGTTCGACGACGCCCGGGCAGGTCGTGCGAGCGAGCTGGTGCCCGCCTGGGTTGATGAGGTCCTGTCGGCGCGCCGCGCGGCCGTCGAGCGAAGCTGAGGGCGTCACGCGTCCCCGGGAGGGCGCCGCACGGACGGACGAGGGCGCCGCGCGGAATGCTCCGCCCGGCGCCCTCGAATCGACTGCTGCGGCTACACCCGGCCGCCACCCGACCGCACGCGCGACAGCGCGTCCACGGTTGCGGCGAGGATCAGCACGGCGCCGGTCACCAGCAGGTTGACGCCCGCGGGCAGGTTAAGCAGGCCCAGACCGTTCGTGATCGTCGCGATGACGAGCGCGCCGATCGCCGCGTGCATGAGGCGTCCCTTGCCGCCGAACAGGCTGACACCGCCGACGACCGCCGCGGCGACGCCCGACAGCACGATGTCGCGGCCGACGGTGGCGTCGACCGAGCCGACCCGCGCCACGCTCAGCAGCGCTGAGAACACCGCGAGGCTCGAGCAGATCACGAACGCCCACCACTTGATCCACCGCACCTTGACACCGGAACGGCGTGCAGCCTCGGCGTTGCCGCCGATGGCATAGATGTAGCGGCCGAACTTGGTGCGGTCGAGCAGGAACGTGCCGAGCCAGAGGATCGTCAGCACGACCGGCACGACGATGGGGACGCCGGCCACCTCGACCACGGACTGGCCGCGGTTCTGATTGAGGACGAAGACCACCGCGCCGCCGATCACCGCGATCGCCGCGAGCTTGATGAACACCAACGACACGGCACGATTGGGAACGCCGGCACGCGTGCGGCGTGCGCGGTCCCAGAAGGACGTCCCCCCCGAGATCGCGAGCATGATCACGAGCATCACCCATCCGCCCCACACGGGCAGATTTCCGTTCTGGAGCGCGATGAGCTCGGGCACCTCGAGGCGGAACAGACCCCCGGGGCCGATGATGACGAGCGCGAGCCCCTGGAACCCCAGGAACAACCCCAACGTGACGACGAATGACGGGATGCCCACCCTCGCCACGAAGAAGCCGATGAACGCCCCTGTGAGGAACCCGAAGCCGAAGCCGATCAGGAGTGCGAGCGGCCAGGGGATGCCGAACTGCGCGTTCAGCACGACGAACAGCGCCATGCCGACACCGCCGGTCACACCGGCGGACAGGTCGATCTCGCCGAGCAGCAGCACGAATACGAGCGCCATGCCGAGCACGACGAGCGTCGCCGCCTGGTTCAGCAGGTTGGCGAAATTGCGCTCCGTGAGGAAGAACGGACTCATGATCGAGAACAGCGCGCCGAGCACGACGAGGCCGCCGATGGCGGGCAGGGCGCCCATGTCGCCGCCGCGGACGCGCTGCCACCACGCCTGGAGCTGGTCGCCGACGCCGCCCTCCACGCCGCTGCCGATCAGGTCGCTCGCGAGGGGATCGGGAGCGGCCTCGGTCCGGGTGGCATTGCTGCTCATTCCGCGCCTCCTTCGGTGCGAACGGTCGACGTGTCGAGGATCGTGACACCGGCGGGTGCCTTGGTTCCGGTGATGTAGCCGACCACGTCGTCGCGGGTCGTCGAGGACGCCGGGATCTGAGCGACCATCTGACCGAGGTACAGGACGGCGATGTCGTCGGCGACCTCGAAGACGTCCACCAGGTTGTGGCTGATGAGGACCACGGCTACCCCCTGCTCCGACAGGCGCTTCACCAGGTTCAGCACCTGCTCCGTCTGGGCGACGCCGAGGGCGGCCGTGGGCTCGTCGAGGATGACCACTCGGGCCTTCTTCAGTACGGCGCGAGCGATCGCCACGGTCTGCCGCTGGCCACCGGACAGGCTCGACACCTTCTGGCGGACGGATTTCACCGTGCGCACCGAGAGGGAGCGCAGCGTGTCGGACGCCTCTTTCTCCATGCGCCCCTCGTCGAAGGTGCCGGCCGAGAGCTCCTCGCGGCCGAGGAACATGTTCTGGACGATGTCGAGGTTGTCGCACAGGGCGAGGTCCTGGTACACGACCTCGATGCCGAGGTTCCCGGCGTCGCGGGGCGCGTGCAGGTCGCGGTGCACGCCGTCGATGAGGACTTCGCCCTCGTCGTACGGCTGCACGCCGGCCAGACCCTTGATGAGCGTGGACTTGCCGGCGCCGTTGTCGCCCACGAGGGCGGTGACCTTGCCGGGATGGACTTTGAGGTCCACGCCCTTCAGGACGCTGACCGGTCCGAACGATTTCTTCACGCCGACCAGCTGGATGATCGGCTCCGCGCCGAGCGCGGTATCTGGGGCGATGGTGGTGTCTGACATGCTCGCTTCCTTGCGCTGTCTGTGTCGAGCGCGCAGAGGGCGCCGCGCCTTCGAGACGCGACGCCCTCGCGGCTGTGGACCGAACGTTACTCCGTGACTCCGAACTCGGCGCACTTGGCTTCGACTTCCGGCGTGCAGACGTCGTCGTACGATGCGTAGCCACCTGCTGCGACGACTTCCTTGACCTCGTTCGGACCGACCACCGTCGGTGCGACCTGGATGTACGGGGTGCCATCCTCGAGTTCGGCGTCCGCCTCAGGAGTCTCGCCCTTCAGCAGCGCGACGGCGGTCTCGATCGCGGCGTCCGCTTCGAGATTCACCTGCTTCCACACGGTGCCCGTCTGCCAGCCGAGGAGGATGTTCTGCAGGCCGGCCACATTCGCGTCCTGACCCGACACCGCCACGCCCTGCAGGTTGTTGTCCTGCAGCACCTTGATGACGCCCGCCGCATTCGTGTCGTTCGCGACCCACACGCCGTCGACCTGGCCGTTCAGGCTGGTGAGGGCCTGCTCGAAGTTGGTCTGCGACTTCGCCTGGTCCCAGACCCCCGGGGGCTCTGCGGCCGCGGTGATGCCGGCCGCCTCCATGACCTCGACCGCGCCGTCGTGGAACATCTTGGCGTTGCCGTCGGTGGGGTCGCCGCCCATGTAGACGACGGTCGCGTCGGCAGGGGCCACACCCTTGGCCTCGAGACCATCGAGGACGAGCTGGCCCTCGAGCCGGCCGACCTCTTCGTTGTCGAACGAGACGTAGTAGTCAGCGCCCGCGAAGGGACGGTCATAGGCGATGACCGGGATGCCCTCGGCCTTCGCGTCGGCGGCCACAGCCTCGGCTGCACCCTGGTAGTCCACCAGGAGCATGACGCCGCAGCCCTGGGTGAGCTGCTGGTCGGCGATCGTCGAGTACTTGTTGACGTCGCCCTGGGCGTTCTGGATGTCGACGTCGAAGCCGGCTTCCTCGAGGCCCTCCTGGAGGAACGTGCGGTCGAGGTTCTCCCAGCGAGGCGAGGACGCAGCGTCGGGCAGGATCACACAGGCACGGTCGGCGGCGTCGCCGCCCTCCTCCGTGGAACCGCCGTTGCCGCCGCCGCCACTCGAGCAGCCGGCCAGCATCACCGCGGCCGCGCCCGTGAGGGCGGCCACGGCGAGGATCGAAGACTTCTTCATCATTCGCCTTTCGTCGTTGAAGCGAGCGAGTTCCAGGAGCGTCCCTGGTTTCTTCGCGCTGATGCGATCATCGATGACCGGCATTCTTGGCGTCAAGTCTTGAACGTAACGCTTTGGCAACGCACCGGCCATCGGGAGACGGATGCCGCGACGCTCGCGTGCGAGAGAGCGCTTACCGTGCAGAGTGCACCGTTTTCGGCCGCAGACCGCGCATAATGTTCCGCAGCCATTGCGGGTCGTCCGGCGAGGCTGTTCGGCGCGTTCGCCAAGTGAAGCCAGTGGGCGGCGGGCTTGTGGTCAGGCGCGGCCGGTGGCGGCACGGGTGCGCCGCGAGAGCGAGTCGACGATCACGGCGAGCACGAGCACGACGCCGGTGACCATGAACTGCACCGACGAGTCGAGGTTCATCAGGGTGAGACCCGACGAGATGGACTGGATCACCACGATGCCCACGAGCGCCGAGAACGCCGATCCGCGTCCTCCGAAGAGGCTGGTGCCGCCAATGACGGCTGCGGCGATCGCGTTGAGGTTCACGTCGCCCGTGCCCGAGCTCTGGTTGGCCGACGCCAGTCGTGCGGCCGCCAGGATGCCTCCGACGGCGGCGAAGGTGGAGCACATCGCGAACACCGAGAGGTAGATGCGGTCGACCCGGATGCCGGCGCGCCGGGCGGCCTCCACCGACCCGCCGACGGCGTAGACGGCCCGCCCCCAGCGGGTGCGGGTCAGGACGAAGTTCATGGCGACGATGAGGGCGAGGAAGAACAGGAACATCACCCCGACGCCGCGATACAGGTTCAGGTACCAGGTCGCGACGAGCAGGAACGCGAGCAGGACCCCGCTGCGCACCGCGATCTCGGTGTAGCTCTGGCTCACCAGGTTCGCCGCCGCCCGCCGTCGGGCACGCCGCAGGAGCGACCACGCGAACGCCGCCACGGCCAGCACCGCCACGACATACGATGCCCAGGCCGGCAGGAACATCTGCTGGGCGAACTGGACGAGCCACGAGTCGAACGGGATCGCGATGGATCCCGTCTCGCCGAGCACCCACAGCTGCAGCCCGAGGAAGCCGAGGAGGCCGGCCAGCGTGATGACGAAGCTCGGCAGTCCGAAGCGTGTGAACAGATAGCCGTACAGCAGACCGACCAGGCACCCGACGGCGATCGCCGCCACCAGCGACAGGATCAGGTTCCACTGCAGCTGCACGAACGTGACGGCGAGCACCGCGGCGGCGAGCCCCGACACCGACCCGACGGACAGGTCGATCTCGCCGACGAGCAGCACCAGCACGACGCCGAGTGCGATCGTGCCGATGGCAGCGCACTGCATCGTGAGGTTCACGAGGTTCTCGCTGGAGAGGAAGACCGGGTTCAGCAGCTGGAAGACCGTCCAGATCACCGCGATCCCGAGCACGACGGGAAGGGCACCGAGATCTCCGCCGCGGATGCGCGTCACGAAGCCCTCCAGGGCGAGGCGGATGCCGCTGCCGCTCAGGAGCCGTTCGTCGCCGGTCGGCTCGGTCAGGCGCTCGTCGCCGCGCGCGCTCATCGGCTCCCGTCCCCGCGGGGTCGGGGGGTGCGGCGCGACCCGGCGCGCGGCATGCGGATGACGGTGCCGCCGGAGGTCTGGGCGGCGGCGTCGTCGTCGCGCGCGGCGTCGGGCGCGGCATCCGTCCTCTCCGGCATGCGTCGGGGCGGCGCGGAGTGGTCGACCGCGCCGGTGATCGCCGCGATGAGGGTCTCGCTGGTGACGTCCGCGACGTTGTACACGCCGTTGTTGCGACCCAGGCGCAGCACGACCACGCGGTCGGCGACGGCCATGACGTCCGCCATGTTGTGGCTGATGAGGATGACCCCGTGCCCGCGCTCGCGCAGGCGCTCGATGAGGTTCAGCACCTCGGCGGTCTGCGCGACGCCGAGCGCGGCCGTCGGCTCGTCGAGGATCACGACGCGCGGCTCGCCGATCAGGGAGCGGGCGATCGCGACGGTCTGGCGCTGCCCGCCCGACAGCGACGCGACGGGCACGCGCACGGACGGGATCTTGGCCGACAGCTCGCGCAGCAGCGTCCAGGTGCGCCGCTCCATGTCGACCTCGTCCAGCGTGGCGCCGTCGCGCAGTTCGCGTCCGAGCCACAGATTCGCGACGACGTCGAGGTTGTCGCACAGCGCGAGGTCCTGGAAGATCGTCTCGATCCCGAGCTGCTGAGCGTCGGCGGGGGAGTCGATGCCGACCTCCTCGCCGTCGAATTCGATCGACCCGCTGTCGGGCGGGTGCACACCCGCCAGCACCTTGACGAGCGTCGACTTGCCGGCGCCGTTGTCGCCGACGAGCGCGACGACCTCGCCCTCGTTCACCCAGAAGTCAACGTCGGTGAGCGCCTTGACGGCGCCGAACCTCTTGCCGATGCCGCGCATCGTCAGCACGCGTTCACGCGGCCGCCCCGTCCGCGGGTGCGTCATCGACATTCTCGCCCCGTCCTCATCGTCGTTCCCGGCCCCAGCCGACCCCTGCCAGAATCTGGACCCTACCCGATGCCCGCAGCTTCGCACGCATCCGCGTAAGCGGGGGTGCAGATGTCGTCGACGCTCCAGAATCCGTCTGCGACGACGGTGTCCATGATGTCGTCGATCGTCACCGCGACGGGGTCGAGCAGCGTGGCCGGAGTCCCCTCGATCTCCAGTGGCGCGGTCACCTCCTCGCCGTGCAGCAGCGTGACGGCGACCTCGGCGGCGAGCTCCGCCTGCGGCTTGATCGCCTTGTACACCGTCATGTACTGGTCGCCGGTGAGGATCCGCTGGATCGCCGAGAGCTCGGCATCCTGTCCGGTCACGATCGGGAGCGGATCGACGTTCGCGACGCGCAGCGCTGCGATCGCACCGCCGGCGGTGGCGTCGTTGGCGGCATAGACGCCGGCGATCGCGCCGCCGTGCTGCGCGATCTGTCCCGACACCCACTCCTGCGCCTTCTCAGGGCTCCAGCCCGGGGTGTCGTACTCCGCGAGCACGCGCAGGCCGCTGTCGTCGATGATGCTGTGGGCGCCGCGCTTGAACAGCGCCGCGTTGCTGTCGGTCGGCGAGCCGTTCACCATGAGGATGCCGCTGCCGTCCTCGGTCGTCCGCATCCCCTCGACGAACGCGGTCGCCTGCAGCACGCCGACCTTCTCGTTGTCGAACGAGATGTAATACGCGAGGTCTCCGCCGGCGATCAGGCGGTCGTACGAGACGACGGGCACTCCCTTGGCGTTGGCGGAGTTCACGATGCTGACGGCGGCGTTCGCGTCGACCGGATCCAGTACCAGCACCCCCGCGCCCGAGGTGAGGGCGGACTCCGCCTGCTGCTGCTGCTTCGCAGCATCCTGATCGGCGTTGGCGTACAGCACGTCATAGTCGCCGAGCTCGGCCACGCGCGCTTCGAACAGGGGCCGGTCGAAGGTCTCGTAGCGCGCGGTCTTCGCGTCGGGCAGGAGCAGCGCGATGGTGTCGTCCGCCGGCGTGCCCTCCTCGGCTCCCGGATCCCCGGTGCACGCGGACAGCGCCGCCGCGGCGAGCACGAGGATGCCGGCAGCCGCCGCCGCGCGATGCCCGACCGGGCGCCGCCGCGGCCGATCGTGTCGGGTGCGGGACATCGGACGAGCCTATGCGGTGATGGGGAGCGTCGACGCCGCCGGGAGCTGGGCGCTGACGGTGACGTGGTCGAGAGCGATCGCGATGGCCCCGCGCGTCTCGGCCCACTCGCCGAAGGAGGCACCGACGATCTCGGGCAGGCCGTCGGCGGACGGGAGGGCGGTGCGCTCGAGCGAGTGCCGCATCGGCGCCATGAGGATCTCGCCCGCCTGCCCCAGCTCTCCTCCCACGACGATGACCTCGGGATCGAAGAGGTTGCACAGGCTCGCGGCCGCGATGCCGATGTGGCGTCCGGCGTCGGCGATGACGCGCCGAGCTGCTCCGTCGCCCGCTTCGGCGGCCTGCAGCAGGTCGCCCAGGCGGTGCATGCCCTCGCTCGACGGGAAGAGCGACAGCAGCGCCGGCCCGCCCGCGTAGGTCTCGAGGCAGCCGCGGTTGCTGCAGCGGCAGATGGGTCCGTTCTCGTCGAGCGTGACATGGCCGATCTGGCCCGCCTTGCCGTTGACGCCGCGGAACAGGTCCCCGCCGACCACGAGTCCGGCGCTGATGGTGTGGCCGACGCGGATGAAGACGGACGACGCAGCGGCGCGCCCGTTGCCCTCGCGGGCCTCGGCGAGACCGCCGAGGTTCGCCTCGCTGTCGACGTAGACGGGGCGGCCGATGCGGACCGAGAGGCTCTCGGCGATGTCGACGCCCTCCCAGCCGCGCAGGAGGCCCGGGGTGGACACCATGCCGGTGCGCGGGTCGATGGGTGCGGGGAGCGCCAGGCCGACGGCGAGGAGGTCGGTGAGCGAACCGCCGAGCGACTCCATCATGTCGCCGAGCAGCAGTGCGAGGCGGTCGAGCTCGGAGTCGTGGCGGTGGTCGAGAGGGAGGGGGAGCGAGGACTGGGTGACGATGGTGCGCGCGGTGTCGGCGATCGCGATGTGCAGCTGCCGCGAGCTGTAGTGGACGCCCGCGACGAGACCGAGCCGGCGGGCGAGCGACACGAGCGTCGCGCGGCGACCGCTGCTCGTCGTGAACGACGTGTGGAGCAGGCCCGACGCGGTCAGCTCCTTGACGATGTTCGAGACCGTGGCCGGGGAGAGTCCGGTGCTGCCGGCGAGCTCGATCTGCGTGAGGCGGCCGTGGCGCTTGAGCGACTCGACGACGCGCGCGCGATTGGCCTCGCGCAGCGAGGTCTGCGAGCCCGGCGGAGCTTGACGGCGTGCCACAGCTCACACTGTATCCCACCTGCGATTCCCCAGATCGGCCGCGCGATCGCCCGTCGGCGGGCGGTCCCGCGGCGCCGCGCGCACTAGCATCGGTACGCCATGCACACCGTCGTCGAGGCGCTCCGCGCCGCCCTTGCTCCGCACACGGTCGCGACCGATGCCGAGACGCTGGACCGGCTGAGCCACGACGATGCCGAGTGGGCCGACTTCGCACGGCCCGCCGCCGTCGTGTTCGCCTCCTGCCTCGACGACGTGGTGGCGACCGTCCGCATCGCCGCGGCCCACGGCGTGGCCATCGTCCCCCGCGGGGCGGGCACCGGCCTCTCGGGCGGCGCCAACGCGACGAGCGGATGCCTCGTCGTGTCGCTCGAACGGATGACGCGGATCGTCGAGGTGAACGCGGCCGAGCGGTACGCGGTGGTCGAGGCGGGCGTGCTGAACGACGACCTGCGCCGCCACGTCGCCGAGCACGGGCTCTGGTATCCGCCCGATCCCGCGAGCCAGGCCATCTCCACCATCGGCGGCAACGTGGCCACCAACGCAGGCGGCATCTGCTGCGTGAAGTACGGGGTGACGCGCGACTACGTGCTCGGCATGACGGTGGTGCTCGCCGACGGCAGCGTCGCGAAGCTGGGCCGCACGACGGCGAAGGGCGTGACGGGCTATGACCTGACCGGACTCTTCGTCGGCTCCGAGGGTACCCTCGGCGTCATCGCGGACGTCACGGTGAAGCTGCGACCGCTCGGCGGACGCCAGGAGCGCGCGGTCATCGGCTATTTCCGCACCCTGACGGATGCCGGGCGCGCGGTCGCCGCCGTGGCCGAGGCGGGGATCGTGCCGTCGGCGCTCGAACTGATCGACCGCACCTGCCTGCACGCAGTCGCCGAGTGGCAGGGCTGGGACCTCCCCGAGGAGGCCAACGCCCTCCTGCTCGCGAAGGTGGACGAGCCCGGAGAGCGCGGCGAAGAGCTCGCCGCGGCGATCGAGCAGCTCTTCCTCGCCGCGGACGGCGATCGCGTCGAGCGGGCCGACGAACCGGCCCACATCGACCGGCTCTTCGCATCCCGGCGCCTCGCCTATCCGGCCTTGGAGCGGCTCGGTCCGGTGCTCACCGAAGACGTGTGCGTCCCGCGCGGCGCGGTGCCGGAGATGCTCGCACGGATCGAAGCGGTGGCGGAGGCCGCCGGCGTCGTGATCGCCAACATCGCCCACGCGGGCGACGGCAATCTGCATCCGCTCATCATCGCGCCCGAAGGCGACGAGGACGCGAAGTCGCGCGCGAAGGCGGCGTTCGACCGCATCGTCGACGACTGCCGCGCGCTCGGCGGCACGGTCACCGGCGAGCACGGCGTCGGACTCCTGAAGCTCCCCGGCGCCGCGGAGGAGCTCAGCCCGGTGGTCCAGGGAATGCACCGCGCGATCAAACACGCCCTCGACCCGATCGGGATCCTGAACCCCGGCAAGGCCTTCCCGAACGGAGACTGAGATGACCTCGATCCACGCCGACGACGGAGTGCGGCTGCACTACGAGGAGTCCGGCGATCCGTCCGGCCGCCCGGTCGTGCTCCTGGCCGGCTTCAAGGCGGCCGCGACCTCCTGGCGGTACCAGGTACCGGCGCTCGCGCGCGCCGGCTATCGCGTCCTGTCCGTGGACCTGCGGGGGCACGGCGCCGCAGAGCGCCCGGCCTCGGGCGTAGACATGGCTCGACGCGGCAGCGACCTCCACGACGTCGCCGGGGCGCTCGACCTGCGCGAGGCGGTACTGGTGGGCGGGTCGATGGGTGCGAACACCATCTGGTCGTATCTCGGCCAGGAAGGCTCCGACCGCGTCGCCGCCGTCGTGTCGGTGGACCAGACGCCGAAGATGCTCAACACGGCCGATTGGCCGTACGGCTTCTACGGCTATACCGAGCAGAACGTCGACACGTACTTCGCTGCGGGTATCCCCGAGACCGGGCACGGCACGCCGATGCTGCGCCGCGGCATGCGGCTCGTACGCCTGCTACGGGCCATGAAGGGCGCCGAGCGCGAGCTCACGCCGGGTGAGCTGACTCTGCTGAACGATCACGCCAAGGCCGACTGGCGGCCGGTGATCGCTGCCACGACGGTGCCGGTGCTCTTCGTCGCCGGCGCCGAGAGCGAGTTCTGGCCGAGTGCGCACGCGGCCGCCGCCGCCGCGCTCGCCGAGCACGGAACGTCAGCGGTCATCGCACGCGACGGCCACGCGACGAACATCGAGCAGCCCGCCGCCTTCAACGCGGGACTCCTGGACTTCCTCACGCGCATCGGCTGACGCCCGCCCCGCGGGACGGCTACTCGCGCAGACGCACCAGTCGCTCGTGTCCGGTCTCCTCGAGCTCTGCGATCGACTCGCGAGCCTTCACGAAGTCGTTGAACGACCGGTAGCCCAGGGCCTTCTCGCTGAAGGACGGGTCCATCCGCCGCATGTGCGTCTTGACCGCCGAGCTGTGCAGCCATTCGGAGTCGTCGTTCTTGTCGTGGCCGAGGCGCAGGGCGCGCTCGAGCAGCCGGGTGGCCGTCTCCTGCGGGTCCTCGGCGGGCTCCTCGACCGGCTGCACCGGCTCGGGAGCGGGTGGCTCGACGCTCGCGGCCACGGTCTTCGAAGACGCACGACGGTTCCCGCGCTTCGGGGGCGCCGTCGTCTCGAGCGCCTCGTTGAGCGCTGCCTCGACCTCGACGGTCGAACGGGCCTCGGCAGGCGCTGCCGTAGCCTCTGCAGGCGCGTCCGGCGTGACGGCATCCGTCGGCGCGGCGGCCTCCGCCGGCACGGACTTCGCCCCTCCGCGACGGCCTCCCGACCGCGCGGCCGTGCCGCTGGTCGGCGCGCTTGCTGCCGTCTCCTTCGCCTTGGTCGCACGGCCCGAGGCAGCCTTCGACGGCGCCTTCTCGGCGGCCTTCTCCGCGGTCCTGTCTGGCGTCTTGGCCACGCGCGCGGGCTCGCGTGTGACACGGGGGACGCCCGGCAGCGAGTCGTACGCCTCGAACTCGTCGCACGCGGCTGCGAGCGACTTCGCCGTGGACCCGGCCACACCGACGCCGACCACGTAGCGGCCGAGCCGCTTGCACCGCTGCGCGAGGGGGACGTAGTCCGAGTCGCCGGCCACGATCACCACGTGTGTGAGGTCGGGCAGCCGGAACATGTCCTCGACGGCATCCACCGCGAGACGGATGTCGGCTCCGTTCTTGGCGTACGCGGCGGCGGGGAAGAGCTGCACGAGATCGACCGCGCGGGCGACGAGCTGCGAACGGTAGATCGCGTTGACGGGTGCCGACCAGTCCGCGTACGCGCGGGTGAGCACGAGCGTGCCGAAGGAGGCCGCGAAGTCGATGATGGCGCCGACGTCGATCGTGGCCGCGGCAAGACGTTCGGCGATCTCGGGATCGGTCGGGTTGTCGGCAATGCGCTGACGGTCGCGCGAGTACGAGTTGCGGCCGTGGACGCGGTCGTACCAGGACATCACGATGTTGTCGAAATCGAGGTACACCGCGACGCGGGGATTCTGCAGGTCGGGCATGTCACTCCTCACCGGGGTAGCGCACGCCCACGAGCGTGCGGATCTCATCGAGCGTGGCCATGATCGCGACGGTCTCGTCGATCGGCAGGATGTCGGAATCGGTGAGGCCATCCGCGAGGTACCGCCCCGCGGCCAGCGCCTGGTACTGCATCCCGCGCCCTTCGATGTCGGAGCGGTACTCCTCGCGCACCGTGCCGTCGGGCTCCACGAGGCGGAACGAGGTCGCCGTGTACCAGACGCGGTCGATGTCGATGCGGGCGTCTGTGCCGATCACCGAGGCCGTGTTCGGCCCCGCCCCGCGGGAAGCCGACAGCGACGTCGACAGCGCGCCGTTGGCGTGCGCCATGATCGTCGCCACCTCGGTGTCGGATCCGGCGTCGCCGATGCGCGCGGACGCGACGAGGGACAGCGGCTCGCCCAGCATGTCCCAGGCGAACGACACCGGGTAGATGCCGAGGTCGAGGAGAGCGCCGCCGCCCAGCTCGAGCGCATTGATGCGGTGTGCGGGGTCGGACGACAGCAGCTGGGTGTGATCGGCGGTGACCGCGCGGATCTCGCCGAGCGCGCCCGAGGCCACCAGCTCGCGGATGCGGACCATGTGCGGCAGATACCGCGTCCACATCGCCTCCATGGCGAGGAGCCCGCGGTCGGCGGCGGCGTCGCGGACCGCTGCCGCTTCGGCGGCGTTCAGCGTGAACGGCTTCTCGACGAGCACGTGCTTCCCGGCCTCCAGCGCCAGCAGAGCGTTGGCGGCGTGCATCGGATGCGGCGTCGCGATGTAGACGATGTCGACGTCGGGATCGGCGACCAGGTCCTCGTACGAGCCGTGGGCGTGGGGGATGGAGAAGTCGGCGGCGAAGGCGTCCGCGGTCTCGCGACGGCGGGATCCGACGGCGGTGACGTCGAGGCCGGCGGTGCGCAGATCGCTGGTGAACGCCCGCGCGATGCCACCTGGTCCGAGGATCCCCCAGCGGGGTGAGGACGGTGAGGTCATGAGACGAGGCTAGTGGCGCGACGGCGCACTCGCCGGGTCGACTAGCTCGGCACGCTCTCCGCCAGCTGGGGACGGTCGGCGGCCTCGCCGATCCGCTCGAGCGCGCGGGCAAGGTCCTCGACGATGTCGCGGGCATCCTCCAGGCCGATCGAGAGACGCACGGTGGTCGGACCGATGTGCGCCTCCGCGAGCTGGGTGCGCGACATGTGGCTGTGGGTCATCGAGGCCGGGTGGGCGACGAGGCTGCGCGCGTCGCCGATGTTGGCGACGAGCCGGATCACCTGCAGGCGCGAGATGAACTCCTCGACGAGGCGGAAGTCGGCCTCGTCGTCGCCGGTCGTGGGGAGGTCGAACGCGAAGACCGAGCTCACCCCGTGCGGCAGATACGCCTGGGCCTGGGCATGCCACGGGCTGGTCTCGAGTCCCGGGTGGTGCACCCGCGCGACCGCCGGGTGCGTGTCGAGGAATCGCGCGACCGCGAGGGCGCTCTCGGTGTGGCGCTGCATGCGCAGATCGAGCGTCTCGAGTCCCTGCAGCAGCTGGAAGGCGTTGAACGCCGACAGCGAGGGCCCCAGGTCGTGCACGTACTTGGTCTTCACCAGCGCGATGTAGGGCGATCCGGTCTCGCCGAAGCGCTCGACGAGGCTGCCGTCCGGGACGCGCCGGTAGGTCTGCGTGAGCTGCGGCCAGCGCTCGGGCTCGGCGGTGAAGTCGAACGTGCCGAGGTCGACGACGACGCCGCCGAGCGATGTGCCGTGGCCGCCGAGGAACTTCGTCGCCGAATGCACGACGATGTCGGCGCCGAAGTCCTTGGCGCGCTGCAGGTACGGCGTCGCGACGGTGTTGTCGATCACGAGCGGCACGCCCGCGCCGCGGGCGACGGCCGCGACGGCGCCGATGTCGAGCACCTGTGCGATGGGGTTCGAGATCGACTCGGCGAAGAGCGCGCGGGTGGTGGGGCGCACCGCGGCCGACCACGCGTCGATGTCGTCCTGGTCGACGAAGGTGACCTCGATGCCCCAGTCGGCGAACGTGTCCTGCAGCAGGTCGACGGTGCCGCCGTAGAGCTGCCGGGCCGCGACGATGTGCTCGCCCTGCTTGGCCAGGGCGAGGAGAGCCACCGCGACGGCCGCCTGACCCGAGGCGACACCCGCGGCGCCGATGCCGCCCTCGAGCTCGGCGACGCGCCGCTCGAACACGAGCACGGTGGGGTTGGCGGCGCGACTGTAGATGTTGCCGTCCTTGCGCAGCGCGAAGAGGTCACGTGCCTCCGCGAGCGAGCGGAACTCGAAGCCGTTCGACTGGTGGATGGCCGGAACGGCGGTGTTCTCGGCCACGCTGGAGTCGAACCCGGCCTGCACCTGGGCCGTCGCGAAGGAGCGAGGGGCGGCCGGGCGAGGCGGCAGATCGTTGTCGGTGGCACGAGGCATGCTGACCATTGTCGAGCCGCGGGGGCGGCGCCCGTGCGTCGTGTGTCGAACTGTTGCGCCGGCGGCCCCGGCCGCCACGGGCGGCGGTAGGCCGCGCGCAGGCGAGAATGGACCGGTGGCGCAGCTGATCACCCCCGCAGAACTCGACCGCCTTGTCCGCTCCGGCACCGTCCGCGTGCTCGACGTCCGCTACCGGCTCGACCGCCCGGACGGCAGTGCCGACCACCTCGACGGGCACGTGCCCGGCGCCGTCTACGTCGACATGGAGACAGAGCTCTCCCGGCACGGTCGCCGCGAGGACGGCCGCCACCCGCTGCCGGCCACCGAGGATCTGCAGGCGGCGGCTCGACGCTGGGGCATCCATGACGGCGAAACGGTCGTGATCTACGACGACGACCGGGCGCTGGGCGCCTCGCGCGCGTGGTGGCTGCTGACCCGCTCGGGCGTCGCCGATGTGCGCCTCCTCGACGGCGGGCTGCGTGCGTGGGTCGCCGCCGGCCTGCCCCTGGAGACCGGTCCCGTCGTTCCCGAGCCGGGAGACGTGTCGCTCACCCCTGTCACCGAGCCGGTGCTCTCGATCGACGAGGCTTCCGCGCTCACCGCCTCCGGCGTGCTCATCGACGTGCGTGCCGCCGAGCGCTATCGCGGGGAGGTCGAGCCGGTCGACCCGATCGCGGGTCACATTCCGGGCGCGGCGAACCTCCCGACCGGCGCCTACATGGACGGCGAGCGGTTCCGGGATGCCGCGAGTCTGCGTGAGTTGTTCGGCAGCGTCGGCATCGCCGAGGGCGTGACCGCGGCAGCCTACTGCGGGTCGGGCGTCACCGCCGCCCAGGCCGTGTTCGCCGCCGAGCTCGCGGGGCTGCGGCTCGGCATCTACCCGGGTTCGTGGAGCCAGTGGTCGAACACGTGCGGGCGCCCCGTCGCCACCGGCGCTGCGCCCGCCGAGGTCACCGCCACCGTGTGACCGCGGCGGTCAGGGCACGAGGGTGATCTTGCCGTCCACGCCCGCTTCGATCGCGCGGTGCGCGTCGGCGGCGTCGGCGAGGGCGAACGACGGTCCCAGTTCCACCGAGAAGCGGCCCGCGGCCATCAGGGCGATCGCCACCGGCACAGCCTCGGTGCGCCACGCCTGCTGCTGCGCGGTGAGCGGCAGCGGAGACCCGCCCGAGAACGCGCGGATGCCGAGGCCCGTGGCATCCCGCCCCCGCACGAGCGTCGCGACCCGCTGTCGGTCGGGCACCAGCTCGATGGACGTCTGCAGCGCCTCGTCGGTGCCGGCCGCGTCGATCGCGACCGTCACGCCGTGCGGCGCGACCTCGCGCACCCGGTCGGCGAGCCCCTCACCGTAGGTGACGGGGGTGGCACCGAGCGCGCTCACGCGGTCGAACCGGCGCTCGGACGACGTCGCGATGACCGTGGCACCCCACAGCACTGCGAACTGGATGAGCGCCTGGCCGACGGCACCGGACCCGCCATGGACCAGCACCGTGTCGCCGCTTCCGACACCGAGGGATCTCAGCGCCTGGTACGCGGTGCCGACGGGGATGCCGAGTGCCGCGCCCTCTGCGGCGCTCACGTGCGGCGGACGCACGAAGACCCGGTCCGCCGCGACGACCACCTCGGTCGCGTACGCGCCCGAGGCGCCCGCGAAGACCACGGGGTCGCCGGCGCGGAACCCGTCCACCTCGTCGCCGACGGCGAGGACGACGCCTGCGCCGTCGCCGCCGACGCGTCGATGCCCGGTGATCTCGCCCGACGGGCGCGCGCCGGAACGCAGCTTCGCGTCGATCGGGTTCACGCCCACCGCCGTGACGCGGATCGCGACCTCGCCCGCGTCCGGCGCCCGCTCGGGCACGGGGATCTCGTGCAGCACCTCGGGGCCGCCGAACTCGGTGTACGCGATCGCAGTGGTCATGGCGGGGGCAACTCCTGTCGTCGAGGCGGGTATTCCCGCACGGGCTCTGCTCGTCGAGCGGCTAGCCGCGCAGGGCCCGCTGCAACCGCTGCAGCGACACGGGCTCCGCCGTGCCGAGGGACTGCGCGAACAGGCTCACACGGTACTCCTCGAGAAGCCACCGTGCGTGCACGAGCGACACCGCGGCGTCATCGGGCGGCGGGATGGTGCCCCCGGCCTCGGCGAAGACGGTCGCGGCACGCTCGAACTCCGTCATCCGCTGCCGGTCGCGACCGGGATTGTCGGCCAGCGTGCGCACGCGGTCCAGCGCTCCGCGGAGGTACCGCGGGAGGTGTGCGAGGCGCGCTGTGCCGGTGCGCGACACGAAACCGGGGAACACGAGGCCTGCGAGCTGGCCCTTCACGTCGTTCAGGGCGCCGAGGAGGGTCAGCGAGTTGCCGTCGCGCATCGCCTTCTCGACCTCGCGCGCGGCGGTGAGGATCCGCGCCGCCAGCGACACGGTCTGGAAGAGCTCGTCCACGACGGCTCCCGAGAGCGCGTCGCGCACCGCCTCGAAACCCGCGCGCGTGCGCACCAGAGCGTCGGGGGCGGTGCGGGCGATCACGGCATCCGCCACCGCCACGCGGCAGTCCTCGATCAGCGCCTTCGCCGACGGATAGGGCGACGCCGCGAGGGCGAGCTTCTCGGCGGACGTGAGGTGCTCGAGCACGTACGCCGTGGGCGAGGCGACCGACAGCAGCACGAGCCGTCGCACCCCCGCCCGCGTCGCGCGGGCCGCTGCCTCGGGTGTGGTCTCGATGCGCAGGGCCACCGAGGCGTTCTCGTCCACGATGGCGGGGTAGCCGCGCACGACGCCGCCGGCGACCTTCGTGTCGACGACCTCGGGGAGGTCGCCGAACGTCCAGTCGGTGAGACCGGTCTGCTCGACGAACGCGGACTCGGGGCGCGCCGCGGCGCCCGGCGCACTCGTTGATCGGGGCGCCGGCATGCCCGCCGCTCGCGCGGCGCCGGATGCCGGTGTCGATGCGCTCAGCGAGCGCGAGACCGATGCCCGTGCACGGTCGGCGAGACGCGCCTGCAGCGCCGCGAGGTCGCGGTCCGAGCCGACGGCGCGTCCGCGCTCGTCGACGGCGCGGAACGAGACCTGCAGGTGGCCGGGCACCCGCTCCATCTCGAAGTCCGCGGCGCTCACCGGCTGACTCGCGACACGCTGGATGCGCGCGGCGAGCGCCTCGCGCAGACCCACCGGCGGCAGTCCGGCGTGCGCCTCCGGGCCCTGCCCCGCGAGGTCGGCCGAGAAGGTGGCCGCCCAGTCGGCGGCGGGCACCACGTGGCGACGGATGGACTTCGGCAGCGACCGGAGCAGCGCGGTGATGAGCTCGTCGCGCATGCCCGGCACCTGCCAGTCGAATCCGTCCTGCCGCAGCTGGGCCAGCAGGGCGAGCGGCACGACCGCCGTCACGCCGTCGTCGGCGGCGCCGGGCTCGAAGCGATACGCGAGCGAGAGCACCTGGTCGCCCTGCGTCCACCGTGCCGGGAAGTCCCGCTCGTCGCCGCGGGACGCCTCGTCGACGAGGTCGGCCTCGGTCATGTCGAGCAGGCGCGGCGTGCGGACAGAGGCCTCCCGCCACCAGGCCTCGAAGGAGCGCGCGTCGAAGACGTCACGGGGGATCCGCGCGTCGTAGAAGCGGTAGACGGCCTCGTCGCCGACCAGGATGTCGCGGCGACGCTCGCGCTCCTCGATCTTCTCCAGCCGACGGCGCAGTTCGAGGTTCCGCCGCTCGAAGGCGGTCAGCCGCTTGTCGAGGTGGGTCGAGTCCCACTCGCCCTCGACCAGCGCGTGGCGCAGGAACAGCTCGCGCGCGAACGGCCGGTCGAACCGGGCGAGCTGCACGCGCCGCTTCGGCACGATCTCGAGCCCGAACAGCGTGACCTTCTCGTAGGCGGACGCCGCCCCCGCCGCCTTGGACCAGTGCGGCTCGCTCAGCGACCGCTTGGCGAGATCGCCCGCCAATGGCTCGGCCCACTCCGGATCGATCGCCGCGACCGTGCGCGCGAACAGTCGGCTGGTCTCGACGACCTCGGCGGCCATCACCGCGCTCGGGCGCTTCTTCTTGAGTCCGGAGCCCGGGAAGATCGCGAAGCGCGTGCCGCGCGAGCCGACGTACTCGGCGCCGCGGCGCTGTTCGGCGCGCTCCGAGCGATCGGCCGATCGACCCCGTGCGGCGGTGCCCGTCGTGCGCTCGTCGAGGATCCCGAGCTGCGACAGCAGGCCCGAGAGGATCGCCTTGTGGACCTCGTCGGCATCGGCGGCGCCGGACGGCGTCTTGCGGGGCGCGTTCACGAGGGTGCTCAGCTGCCGATGCACGTCGGCCCACTCCCGCACGCGCACGTAGTTGAGGTGCTCGGCGCGGCACAGCCGCCGGAACGCGCTCGAGCCGAGCTCGGACTGCTTCTCCTGCAGGTGGTTCCAAAGGTTCAGGAGGCTGAGGAAGTCGCTGGACGGGTCGGTGAATCGCGCGTGCAGGCGGTCGGCCTCCTCCCGACGGTCCTCGGGCCGCTCCCGCACGTCCTGGATCGACAGCCC
The DNA here is from genome assembly GCF_036566905.1 of Microbacterium sp. GTDB lineage: Bacteria > Actinomycetota > Actinomycetes > Actinomycetales > Microbacteriaceae > Microbacterium. The sequence continues at coordinate 50,928 of NZ_DATCVK010000218.1, forward strand.
CGCGACGATCGCCAGCACGTCGCGCAGGACGCCGGTGCGGCGGGCCTCCACGAGCATGCGCGCGAAGCGCGGGTCGATCGGCAGCCGCGCGATCTCGCGACCGAGGTCGGTGAGCGTCGGGTGGCCGCGGTCGTCGCCGGCCCCGCTTCCCGTCCGCACAGGCAGGCGCACGGCGCCGAGCTCGACGAGCAGGTCGAACGCCGCCTTCACGCCACGGGAGTCGGGCGGGGTGAGGAACGGGAACGACGAGATGTCGCCGAACCCGAGCGACAGCATCTGCAGGATCACCGAGGCCAGGCTCGTGCGCAGGATCTCGGGCTCGGTGAACTCGGGACGGGTGTCGAAGTCCTCCTCCGAGTAGAGCCGGATCGCGATGCCGTCGCTGGTGCGTCCCGCGCGGCCGGAGCGCTGCTGCGCCGATGCCTGCGACACGGCTTCGATGGGCAGGCGCTGCACCTTGCTGCGGTTGCTGTACCGCGAGATGCGGGCCGTGCCGGTGTCGACGACGTACCGGATGCCCGGCACCGTCAGGCTCGTCTCTGCCACGTTCGTCGCGAGGATCACACGGCGACGGACGCCGGCGACCTGCGACCGCTCGAACACCCGGTGCTGCTCGGCCGCCGACAGCCGACCGTACAGCGGCAGCACTTCGGTGGGCGCGGCATCCTTCGCGTACATCCCCCGCACGGCGTCCGCGGCGTCGCGGATCTCGGCCTCGCCAGGCAGGAACACCAGGACGTCGCCCGCAGGCTCGCGGTCGAGTTCGCGCAGCGCAGAGGTGATGCCGTCGACGTCGTCGGACTCGTCCGCGTCCTTGGCGGGGCTCGGCGGGCGGTAGCGGATCTCGACCGGGTAGGTGCGTCCCGACACCTCGATGATCGGCGCGGGCGTGCCGTCCGGCTTCGCGAAGTGCTCGGCGAAGCTCTGCGGATCGATCGTCGCGCTGGTGATGACGACCTTGAGATCGGGCCGCTTCGGCAGGATCCGTCGCAGGTACCCGAGCAGGAAGTCGACGTTGAGGGAGCGCTCGTGCGCCTCGTCGACGATGATCATGTCGTACCGGCGCAGCAGCCGGTCCCGGTGGATCTCGTTGAGCAGGATGCCGTCGGTCAGGAGCGCGATGCGCGTGTCCTCCGACACCTTGTCGGTGAAGCGCACCTTGTAGCCGACGGTCGAGCCGAGGGGCACCTGGAGCTCCTCGGCGATGCGCTCGGCGATGGTCCGGGCCGCGATCCGGCGCGGCTGCGTGTGGGCGATGCGCGTGCGGCCGAGCTCCAGCGCGATCTTCGGCAGCTGCGTGGTCTTGCCCGAGCCGGTGGCGCCCGCGACGATGACGACCTGGTGATCGCGGATCGCGCGCGCGATCTCGTCCCGCGCGGCGCTGACGGGGAGCTCCGGCGGGTACGAGATGACGGCTTCGGGCACGGACATAGCCTTCGATCGTATCCCGTGTCGCGGCCTCCGCCGCCTGCGGGTCGCCGGATCGCATGACGAAGGGTCTTGATCGGCAAACAACTTTGCATTACAAAGTTACCATGACCCCCTCGGCGCGCACGCTCGCATCGCGGCCCCTTTCCGGCCGACGCTCCGATCGCGGTGCGCTCGCGTGGGGCATCGGGCTCCCGGCCCTGCGCGTGCTGCTCGTCGCCGCGGCGTGCACGCTCGCATGGCTGCTGCTGACCGCATGGGCGGGGCCCGCCGTCTTCCCGCCGCCGCCCCTTGTCGCGGCCGTCGCGATGCTGCCGGTCAACGTCGTGTGCCTGCTGCTGGTGGTGCGCCGCCTCCGCGCCACCGGCACGAGCGCCGCGGCGCTGATCGGCTACCGCCGCGGGCGCCTCGGCCGCGACATCCTGTGGGGCCTGCTGTGGCTGGCGGTGCTGTACGTGCCGTTCGTGCTGACCATCATGCTCGTCATGTGGGCGCTGCACGGCGCCGGCATGTTCACGGCGTTCGAGACCGTCTTCTTCGATCCGGACACGGTCCCGCCACTGTCTCCGGGTGTCGCGGCGGTGCTCGCGGTCGTCGCCGTGCTGACGTTCGCGCCGCTGAACGCACCGACCGAGGAGCTCGTCTATCGGGGGTCTGCACAACGGGATCTCGCAAGCCGGATGCCGCTTCCCGCCGCGATCCTCATCTCGGCGGCACTCTTCGGCCTGCAGCACGTCTGGTACGCGCCGACGCCGGACGCCGTCATCGTCTACGCCTGCGCGTTCTTCGTCTGGGGCATCGGCTCGGGCATCATCGCGTGGCGCCAGGGGCGGCTGCTGCCGCTCATCATCGCCCACGGCCTGGTGAACCTGTTGTCGACGCTTCCCGCGCTCGCCGTGCCCTTCCTCCTCGCGAACGGAATCCGATGAACATCCCCGGTACGACCGACCCTTCCGGCCCGACCGACGACGACGCGCCCCGCGACGCCGCCGCGATGCTGGACCTCGTCCGCAGCCAACAGGAACGCATCACCCGGCAGCTCGCCGCGGAGGTGCCGCTCATCCTGCTCGCGTGGGGGATCGCATGGTTCGTGGGATTCGGGCTGCTGTGGCTCATCGACGGAGCGAAGCCCGCCGCAAGCGTGCCGCTGCCGGTGGCGGTCGCCGTGTTCATCGTGCTGATGGCCGGGGCCCTCGTCGCGACGGCGATCCTCGGCATCCGCAGCGGTCGCGGCATCCGGGCATCCGCGGAAGCCGCGTTCACCGGCGCGGTGTACGGCTGGAGCTGGACGATCGCGTTCGTCGCGATGTTCGTCTTCGGCAGCGCGCTCGTCCACAACGGGATGGCGCCCGACCTCGCGAACATCTACTACCCGACCGCGTCGACGCTGCTGGTGGGGCTCCTCTACTTCGTGGGCGGCGGGATCTGGCATGCGAAGCCGCTGCTGTGGCTCGGCGGCTGGATCATGGTCGTCGCCCTGGTCGCGCCGTTCTTCGGGTATCCGACGCATTATCTGGTCTTCTCGATCGCGGGCGGCGGCGTCTTCCTCGTCGGCGCGCTCGTCGCCTGGCTGTGGATCCGCCGATGACCGAGCTCGATCCCGTGATCCACGCCGCTGCGCGCCTGCGGATCACCGCGACACTCGCGACGCTGGACCCCGGCGAGAGCATCGCGTTCCCGCGTCTGCAGGAGCTGCTCGACATGACCGCCGGAAACCTCTCGACGCACGTCCGCAAGCTCGAGGACGCCGGTTACGTCGCGGTCGAGAAGACGCATCGCGGGCGCACACCCGTCACCTATCTCGCGCTGACGAAGCAAGGCCGGCGCGCGTTCGAGGACTACACCGACGCCCTGCGGTCCGTGCTCGGGGACCGGTCATGAACCTCGCCCGCTTCGACCGCGTCACACGCCGCTGACCCGTCCGCTGCGCGACACCCGTCCTAGGCTGGGAACATGACAGTTCCCACCGTGACCCTCAACGACGGCAACACCATCCCGCAGCTCGGCTACGGCGTCTTCAAGGTGCCGCCGGCCGATACCGAGCGGGCCGTCAGCGAGGCGCTCGAGGTCGGGTACCGCCACATCGACACCGCCGCGATCTACGGCAACGAAGAGGGCGTCGGTGCGGCGATCGCGGCGAGCGGCATCCCGCGTGAGGAGCTGTTCATCACGACGAAGCTGTGGAACGACCGCCACGACGGCGACGAGCCGAACACCGCGATCGCCGAGAGCCTCGAGCGACTCGGCCTGGAGCAGGTCGACCTGTACCTGGTCCACTGGCCCACTCCGTCCCGCGACAACTACCTGCACGCGTGGGAGAAGCTGATCGAGCTGCGCAGTGCCGGCCTCACCCGCAGCATCGGCGTCTCGAACCACCTCGTGCCGCACCTCGAGAAGATCGTCTCGGCCACGGGCGTCGCTCCGTCGGTGAACCAGATCGAGCTGCATCCCGCCCACCAGCAGCGCGACGTCAGCGAATGGGCGGCGGCGCACGACGTGAGGATCGAGTCGTGGGGTCCGCTCGGACAGGGCAAGTACGACCTGTTCGGCGCCGGACCGGTGGCCGCCGCCGCCCAGGCGCACGGCCGGACGCCGGCACAGGCCGTGCTCCGCTGGCACCTGCAGAAGGGCTTCATCGTGTTCCCGAAGTCGGTGCGCAGAGAGCGTCTCGAGGAGAACCTCGACGTCTTCGGCTTCGAGCTCACCGCCGACGAGATGGCGGCGATCGATGCCATGGATCCGGGCGACGGTACGGGCCGCGTCAGCGCGCACCCCGACGAGGTGAACTGACCGCTCGCGAGCGGGAGGAGCGGATGCCGTGAACCCACGCCTCGCGGAAGCGACGAGCCCGTATCTGAGAGCCCACGCGGGCAACCCGGTCGCGTGGTTCCCGTGGGGCGAGGAGGCGTTCGCCGAGGCGCGGAGACGCGACGTGCCGGTCATGGTGTCGATCGGCTACTCGACGTGCCACTGGTGCCACGTGATGGCGCGCGAGTCCTTCGAAGACGCGGCGACCGCCGCAGAGCTCGACGCGGGCTTCGTGTCGATCAAGGTCGACCGCGAGGAGCATCCGGAGGTCGACGCGGCCTACATGGCCGCCGCATCCGCGTTCAGTCCGAGCCTCGGGTGGCCGCTCACGGTCTTCGCGACGCCCGACGGGCGGCCGTTCTACGCCGGCACCTACTTCCCGCCCGAGCCCCGAGCGGGGATCCCCGCCTTCCGCCAGGTGCTCGCCGCCGTGCAGGAGGCGTGGGCGGAACGGCGCGACCAGATCGACGAGACCGCGGCTGCCGTCGCCGGCGCCCTCGCCGAGGTGCGGGAGGCGGCGCCGGCGACGGATGCGGCCGTTCCCACCGCCGAGGAACTCGCGCGCGCCGCGCACGCGCTCGCCGCCCGCGAGGATCCGCGTCACGGCGGATTCGGCGATCCCGCCTCGAACGCGCCCAAGTTCCCGGTGGCCACGGCGCTGCGGTTCCTGCAGACCCGCGTCGTGCGCGAGCAGGCGGCTGCGGCATCCGGCGTCGCCGATCGGGCGCTCGCCGCCATGGCCTCGTCGCCGCTGCGCGACCCCGTCGAAGGCGGATTCTTCCGCTACGCCACCCGCCCCGACTGGACCGTGCCCCACTACGAGCGCATGCTGACCGACAACGCCCAGCTGCTCGACGTGGCGATGGACGCGTCACCGGCTCGGCACGATGTCGCGCGCGGCATCGCGGGATTCCTCATCGACGTGCTGCAGCAGCCGAGCGGCGGGTTCGGTGCTGCACAGGACTCCGAGTCCTGGATCGACGGTGCACGCAGCGAGGGAGGCTACTACGCCCGCGACGCCGCCGGCCGCGCCCCGCTCGAGCCGCCCGCGGTGGACGGCAAGGTGGTGAGCGGCTGGAACGGCCTCGCGATCGGCGCTCTCGCCCGTGCCGGCGTGCGCCTCGACGAAGCGTCCTGGATCGAGGCGGCGCGCTGGGCCGCCGACGCCGTCCTCGAGTCGAACGTCACCGCCGACGGCCGACTGCTGCGGGCATCGCTCGACGAGGTGCCGTCGCGCGCCCACGCGACCCTCGCCGACCAGGGACAGCTCGCGTCCGGGCTCCTGGCTCTGGCTGTGGCCACCGGAGAGATCGCGTACGCGGTGCGCGCCCGCGAGCTCGTCGACGCCTGCGTGCAACCCGCCGGTCGCGTCGTGGTGCCCGGCGGGGGAGACCCGGTGCTCACCGGGCAGGGGATCGGAGCACCGGATGCCGCCTCCGACGCCGACGAGCCCTCCGGTGCGGCATCGGTCGCGGAGGCCGCCGCGCTGCTCTGGGTGCTCGGCGCGGGCGAGCAGTATCGCGCGCTCGCCGAGCGTCTCGTCGCGACGCACGCGTCCGCCGCGCTCGCCCAGCCGCTCGCGTACGGCGCCCTGCTGCGTGTCGCCACTACTCTCGCCGCCGCCCCGCGGCAGGTCGTGGTCGTCGCGGACGACACCGCAGCGGCCGTCGCCAGCGCGGCTCGCGGCATCCGTGCCGACGTCGTGAGCATCCTCTCGCCCGCGCAGGCGACCGACTGGGCCGACGCCGGCTTCGGGCTGTTCGCCGACAAGACCGTGCGCGACGGGCTGCCGACCGCCTACGACTGCGGCGACTTCGCGTGCCGGCTGCCGGTCACCGACCCCGCCGGGCTGAATCCCTGAACGGCTGTTTCAGACCCAGCTGTCCAGCCACATGTGCAGGTGCCAGAAGTCGTACGGCACGTCGACCGCCGCGATGATCGGGTACCAGAAGGCCGACAGCGCCAGGGCGACGCCGAGGAACACCAGCACCAGGCGCTGGCCGGTGAGCCGGCGGTAGGAGCCGGCCGTCGGCGGCCCGGCGATGTCCTTCAGCGCGAAGGTCAGCGCCAGGAGCATGAACGGCAGGATGAGCACCGTGTAGAACTGGAACACCGTGCGCTCGGGCAGGAACAGCCAGGGCACGTACGTGACGGCGACGCCGGTGAGCACGAGCGCGTAGCGCCAGTCGCGCACGACCACGAAGCGGTACGCCAGGTACAGGACGGCGGCCACCCCGGCGTACCAGATGAGCGGGTTCGGCATCGTAGAGATGACCTCGACGCAGCCGTTCGAGGTGCCGCAGCCGTTCACGCCGAGCGCATCGTGGTGGTAGTAGACACCGGTCGGGCGCATCAGCAGCGGCCACTGCCACGCCGGGCTCGCATACGCGTGACCCGAGGTGATACCCGCCGTCGAGGAGTACATCGCCACGTGGTAGAGCCACAGGCTCTCGAGCGGATTGCTTCCGGCGTGGCGGTCGTAGCCGCCGTCGGTGACCAGCCAGCCGGTCCACGACGCCACGTACACGAGCACGGCGACGGGGACGAACAGCACGAACGTGACGAGACCCTGGCGCACGGCATCCGTCGGCCAGAACAGCACGCCCGCGCGGCGACGCGCGAGCGCGTCGGTCACCACGAGGTAGACGCCGAGACCGGCGAGCACCCATGCGCCCGACCACTTCACGGCGCTCGCCGCCCCGAGCGCCGCGCCCGCCGCGATGAGCCACGGCCGGTTCCACAGCACCGGTCCCCATGACGGAGCCTCGTCGCCGTCGAACCGCGCCGCCACGGACTCGGCGATCCGCGTCATCGTGCGCTCCCGGTCGCGCAGCACGAAAAGGAAGGCGAGCAGCACGAAGAACGTCAAGGAGGTGTCGAGCAGCGCGACGCGGCTCATCGAGATCGCGAGTCCGTCCACCGCCATGAGCAGCCCCGCCACCACCGCGAAGGTGGTCGATCGCGTCAGGCGCTTCGCGATCAGCATCAGCAGAAGGACGGAGGCGATGCCGAGGAGCGCGGTGGTGATCCGCCATCCCCACCCCGACTCGGGGCCGAGCACCATCATGCCCAGTGCGATGATCCACTTGCCGAGCGGCGGGTGGACGACGAAGGACGGGTTCGTGGTGAAGATGTTCACGTCGCCCGCCAGGAAACGCTCGTTCGCGCCGCCGGGCCAGGACCCCTCGTACCCGAGGTTGAGCAGCGTCCAGGCGTCTTTGACGTAGTACGTCTCGTCGAACTGGTTCATCAGGTCGTGCGCGGCCGCGAGGTTCCACAGGCGCAGGACGGCGGCGATGACGAGGACGATCGCCGGTCCGAGCCAGGCGTAGAGGCGCCGGGCGCGCGCATCCCCGCTCAGGCGGCGCGCGAAGCGGTCGTACAGGCTCGGACGTGCCGGAGGGAGGAGGGGCGCGGCGGGCTGGTCGACGCTGGGCTGGTCGACCGCGGGCCGTGGGGCATCCGTCACCCGGCAAGTTTAGGCTGAGGGCGTGATCATCCTCGCGGCGACCCCCATCGGAAACCTCGGGGACGCGTCCCGCCGCCTCGTCGAGGCGCTCTCCGAGGCGACCATCGTCGCCGCCGAGGACACCCGCACGACGCAGCGGCTGCTGGCGGCGCTGGGCATCTCCAATCGGCCGCGCCTGATCGCCCTGCACGACCACAACGAGAAGGAGCGCGCTCCGGAGCTCGTGGAACTGGCGCGCGACCAGGACGTGCTCGTGCTGAGCGACGCCGGCATGCCCACCGTCAGCGACCCCGGCTACGGGCTCGTCGCGGCGGCCGCCGACGCGGGCGTCCTGGTGACGGTGATCCCCGGGCCGAGCGCGGTCGTCACCGCGCTCGCCGTGTCGGGCCTCCCGACCGACCGCTTCACGTTCGAGGGCTTCGTGGCGCGCAAGCCGGGGGAGCGGGCGGCGGCCTTCCGCGCGCTCGCCTCCGAGCCGCGCACCATGGTGTTCTTCGAGGCGCCCTCGCGGGCGGCGGCCACGCTGGCCGACATGGCCACCGCCTTCGGCGCGGACCGCCGTGCGGCCGTCTGCCGCGAGCTGACGAAGTTGCACGAAGAGGTCGCGCGGGGTCCGCTCGCCGACCTCGCCGGGTGGGCCGAAGCCGGTGTGCGGGGCGAATTGGTCATCGTCGTCGAGGGTGCGCCGGCCCGCGCCGTCGCCTTCCCCGACGCCGTGAACCAGGTGCTCGAACTCGTGCGCGGCGGCACGCGACTGAAGGATGCCGCCGCCGAGGTGTCCGGCCTCACCGGGCACTCCAGCCGCGAGCTGTATCAGGCCGCGCTCTCGATGCGCGGGGAGCGCGCCTAGGGCTTGCGCTTCTTCAGCTGGTGCACCGCCTTCTCGACGAGCTTCGTGGCCGCCTTCACATCGACGGCCGTCGCCTTCGAACCCGCGAGCACGACCTCGCCCACCGCGACGGCGTCGTCGAGTCGGGCCAGCGAGCTGTCCGTGTACCGCGTCCGATCGACCGCGGCCGCCGCCCCGAGTGCGCGCTCCAGCGAGGTCGTGTCGGCTTCGACGCCGCCGCCGGTCGAGGCCGCGTCGACGAGGCGCACCTCGTCGAGCACTCCCCAGGCGCCGGCCGCGAGCGAGAACTCCGCTGAGATCTCGACCACGCCGTCGGCTCCGACGACGATCCCGGGGACCTCGGCAGTGTGGAGCTCGTTCCATACGGTGAACTCCAGCGGCGCGCTCCAGGAGCCCTCCGACGTGGTGGCGCGCAAGGTGCGCGCGTCCGTGTCGGGGCTGTTCGTGCCCTGTGTCGTCGCCTGCAGCACGTAGGTGCCGGCCGGAACGCCCGTCACGGTCTGCGAGACGGAGGTCTCGTACGCCGACCCGTTCCAGAACGTCACGGCGTAGTCCCCGGCGACCGCGTCGGCGCTCTGCTGGCGCGCGGCCGGCGCGGTCAGCGACCACGCGCCCATGTCGGCGCTCTCGAACCCGGGGTTCACGACGAAGTTGGGCGCGTCGACGGTCACGCTCGCCGTGACCGCGAGCCCGGAGTCGGTGCGGCCGGGGATCGAGTACTGGCCGGGCCCGCGGATCCACTCGACGGCGTCGCTCCACTGCACCGCGTGGTACTCGGTGGTGCCGTCGTTGAAGTCGATCGCGAGTTTCGCGGGCAGCTCGATCGGCGCGCCGTCGACCACGACGAGCGACACGTCTTCGACGCCGACGATCTCGCGGGGCGCGACCGCCCCGGTGCGCACGTACGAGAACGTGCGGAGCGACTCGAGCGGTGTGCCGTCCCCTGCGAACAGCGCCTGGTTGTCCCACGCCGAACCGCCGTAGAACTCGCCCACGTGGAGCGGGTCGTAGTCGCTGGCGGCGCTCGTCGCCCAGCCGGAGCCGAACTGCTCCCAGAGCACGCGGTTGGCGTCGATCTCGGACGCCGGTCCGACGGGCAGCCAGGCCGGCTCCCAGTAGTACACACCGATGCCCGCATCGCCCACGGCAGCGACCGCCGCGATCACGTCGCGAAGCTCCCACGCCTGTCCCTGCACGCTCACCGGGTACTGGCCCGTGATGCCGCCCGCGCCGATGACGTTCGGGTAGCCGTCGCCGTCCTCGAGCGTGTGCGCCCAGCTGGTCTCGGCGACCATGACCTTCTTGTCATAGGTCGTGGCGATGTCGGACAGGACGGTGGTGAGGTTCTCGACGGTGCCGTGCCAGTACGGGTAGTAGGAGCTCGCGAAGACGTCGTAGTCGACACCGAACGACGCAAGGCCTGCCGCGTAGGTGGCGTACCGGCCCGCCGTCTCGGGGTTCGTGAAGTGCACCGCGACCAGCGCGCCGGGAAGCACCTCGCGGACGGCGGCACTGCCGGCGGAGACCAGCGCCGCGAACTGCGCGTCGATCTCGCGGCCGGGCCGGGTGTGGCCGGCGATCGCGTTGTTGGTCTCGTTGCCGATCTGCACCATCCGCACATCCACGCCGGCGTCGGCGAAACGCTGCAGCGCGGCGGCGGTGAAGTCGTGCAGCGCCGTCACGGTCTCAGCGTCGGTGAGCGCCTCCCACGCCTTCGGCGCGAGCTGACGCGCGGGGTCGGCCCAGAAGTCCGAATAGTGGAAGTCCACGAGCACGTCCAAGCCTGCGGCGGTTGCACGCTCCCCGATCTCGACGGCGCGGTCGACGTCGACGTTGCCGCCGCCGTAGCCGCGGCCCGACGCGTCGGAGGGGTCGTTCCAGACGCGGATGCGCACCGAGTTCACGCCGTCGGCGGCGAGCACGTCGAAGAGGTCCGCGGGCTGCCCCGCGGCATCCCGGAACACCACGCCGCTCTCCTCGAGCGAGATCACGGTGGACACGTCGACGCCCATCGCGAAGTCGTCGGCCAGACCTTCGACCCTGTCGACGAAGATGCCGGCGTCGACCGGTCCATCGGCCTCATCGGCGGCGGCCGGGGCCGCCAGTGCGAAGCCTGCGATGAGGGTGACGGATGCCGCGGCGGCGGCGAGGACGGACCGCACAGGGCGGCGGAAGAGGAACGACATGTTTTTCTCCGATCGACGGTGATACGGGATGCCGTCAGCCCTTGACGGAGCCGGCGGTGAGACCGCCGACGATGTAGCGCTGCAGCGACAGGAAGAGGACGAGCACGGGGATGGCGGCGATGACGGCGCCCGCCGCGAACAGGCCCCAGTTGGAGGCGAGCTGGTTGGAGACCCACTGGTACATGCCGACGGCGAGCGTCCAGTTCTCCTCCGAGACGAGGACGATCTTGGCGATGATGTAGTCGCCGAACGCCGCGATGAAGGCCAGCAGCGCGACGACCGCGAGGATCGGCGTCACGAGCGGGATGATCAGTCGCCAGAAGATCTGCGCATGCGTCGCGCCGTCGATCTTCGCGGACTCGTCGATCTCGATCGGCACCGTGTTGAAGAAGCCGTACATGAGGAACGTGTTCACACCGAGAGCGCCGCCCAGGTACACGCAGATGAGCGCGATCTTCGAGTTGAGCCCGAGCACGGGCACGACCTCGCCGAGGGCGAGCAGCATGAGGAAGATCGCGACGAACGCGAGCGCCTGCGGGAACATCTGGATGATGAGCAGGCCGGTCAGCCCGGCGCGGCGACCCGAGAAGCGGAAGCGCGAGAACGCGTAGGCGGCCGCGGCGCCCATCAGCACCGCGCCCACCGCGGCGATGCCGCCGATCAGCAGGGTGTTCCCCGCCCAGGTCCAGAAGCGCGTCTCGCCGAGCGCGGCGTAGTTGGACACGTCGATCACGCTGAAGAGGGCGTTGCTGGCGGCCAGCGTGCCGTACGGGTTCAGCGATGCCGACAGCACGTACACGAGCGGGAAGATCGCGTAGAAGATCACGACGACGGCGAGGAGGTACTTCCAGCCGACCTCGAGCAGCCAGCGCCGTCGGCGGGCGGCACGGCGATCTTCGGAGGCACGGGTGGTCTGTCCCGCAGCGACCTCGGTGGTGGTGGTCATCACTGGAACTCCTCGAGCTTGCGGGTCTGGCGGAACGCGATCGCCGAGATGCCCCCGACGACGGCGAACACGAGGATCGACAGGGCGCTCGCGAGGCCGTAGTCGGCCGCGCCGCCCGAGACCCCTGAGATGTCGTAGATGGCGGAGATCAGGATGTCGGTGGCACCGAGCGCGTACGGCGCGCCGGGTATCGCCGGGCCGCCGTTGTTGAACATGTAGATGACGGTGAAGTTGTTGAAGCTGAACGCGAACGACGAGATCAGCAGCGGCGCTGTCGCGACGAGCACCAGCGGCAGGATGATCGAGCGGAGCTGGCGGGCACGGCCGGCGCCGTCGATGGATGCCGCCTCCAGCGCGTCCTGCGGAAGCGCCTGCAGCGCGCCGGTGCACACGAGGAAGTAGTACGGGTAGGTGAGCCACAGGTTCACCCAGACCACGGCGGCGCGGGCGAGCCACGGATCGCCCAGCCAGTTGATGTTCGCGCCGAAGAAGAACAGGTCGTTGATGATGCCGAACTCGGCGTTGAACATGCCGCGGAACAGCAGCGCCGACATGAACGCGGGGAACGCGTAGGGGAGGATGTACAGCGTTCGCAGGAACCGCCGGCCCTTCAAGCGCGCGTCGTTGTAGATGAGCGCGAGGAGGAGTCCCAGTGCGAACGGCAGCACGACCGAGAGCGTCGCGAAGGCGAAGGTCCACACGGTGACCGAGAGCAGCGTCTGCGCGAGCGCGGGATCGGTGAACAGGCGGACGAAGTTCTCGAACCCCACGTTCACGTACCAGCCGGTGGGAAGCGCCGAGCCGTCCTCGGCGACGAACGAGCCCTGGTCGTTCGCGGTGTAGACCGTGCCGGTGGTCGTGTCGGTGATCGTCTCCGCCCCGGCGTCCCACACCAGCGTCGATTCGTAGACGGCGCCCGATGATCCGTCGCGCGTGCGGATCGAGCCGTCGTTGGGGTCTTCCGATACCGCGACCCGCAGGCCGGCGATCTGCTCCTGCAGCTCGGCGTCGGTGATGACCGTGGCACGCGGCACGACGTCCCAGCCGGGGACCTCCGTGGGGACGCCGCCGCTGCCCACTTCGGCATCCCGGGCCTCTTCCAGCGGCTGTTCCGCCGAGCCCACGAGCACGTCGCCGTTCTCGTCGACGACCGCGAAGCCGAGCTCGCCGACCCGCTCGACCACCGAGAGCGGGTAGGTCGGCGAGTCCTCGATCCGGCGCTCGCCCTGGATGAGCGCCGCCTCGACGGCCTGCTCCTGCGTGCCGGCGTGCCCGGTGCCGTAGTTCGTGAAGGCGATGTACGCCGTATACCCGAAGATGAACACCTGGAACACGAGCAGGAACACGAGCCCCGGCAGCAGGTACTTGAGGGGCAACGACCGTCTGGTGAAGTAGACGATGTCGGCCGCGAGCAGCAGCACGAGCGTCGCCGAGAACACGACCCAGGATTCGACGCGGAACGCGCTCAGCAGCGTCATCACCCCGAACGCGTTGACGAGCGCCATCAGCGCGAGCTTCGCGAGGAAGCCCCAGCCGGGGCCGCGCCAGCGGCGCGCGTGCGATTCGCGCGGCGGCGCCTCTGCCGGCGCCAGTGGCGTGGTGGGTGCGTCCACCGTCATGCGTCTGCTCCTGTCACGGTCCCCGTCGACCTGTGGGGCATCGGGGTGCGGATGTGTGGGTCGAGATGGTTGTGGGGTCCGGGAGGCGGGGAGAGGCACTCACCCGCCTCCCGGAGTCGGTCGGCCGCAGCAGCTCTGCGGCCCGTTCAGGCGACCGCGATCAGCCCGCGACCGCGGCCTGGACGTCGGCGACCATCGTGTTCCACGTCGACACGGGGTCGGCGCCGTTGATGATCTGCGACTGTGCGGCGTTCCAGAGATCCCACACCGAGCCCATCTCGGGGATGCTCGGCATCGGCACGCCGTTCTGCGCCGACGCGAGGAAGCCCGCGATGATCGGGTCGGACGAGACCTCGGTGGCCAGGGTCGACCACGCGGGGATTCGCGGGTCGGCCTCGTAGAGCGCGCGCTGCGCCTCCTCGGTGCCGAGGTAGTTCACGAGGAACTCCTGCGCGAGCAGCGCGTTCTTCGACTGCGAGCTCAGGTAGAAGCCCTGCACGCCCACGAACGGCGCCGCCGTCTCGCCGCCCGCCGTAGGGATCGGGTTCACCGCGATGTTCGCCACGTCGGGGTAGGCGCTGATCGCCCACGGGCCCTGGATCGTGTACGGCGCCTTGCCGGTGTTGAACAGCTCGTTGTTGATGTCGTAGTCGACCGTCGTCGAGACGTAGCCGGTGCCAGCCGAGCCGTTCGCACCGAGCCATGTGGCGAAGGCCTCGCCCGCCGCGCCGCCCATGCCGACCTCGGTCGTGTACGAGCCCGAGTCGTCCTGCACGAAGACGGGAGCGCCGAACGACGTCTGGAAGCCGTACATCGTGTAGCCGTCGCCGGTCTCGCCGTTGGTGTTGATCACGAACGGGCGCTCCGCGCCTGACGCCAGGCCCTTCTGGATCATGTCGTCCCATGACGCGGGGGCATCGGCACCGACGAGGTCGACGTTCTGCACCAGCGCGATGGTCTCGAGCGAGTACGGGAGGGCGTAGAGCTGACCGTCGTAGGTCATGGCCTCGAGGGCGACGGGCTCGAACTCCGAGGCCTTGTCGCCGAGGTCGATCGTGTCGACGACGCCCGCGGCGACGAGCGCGCCCAGCCAGTCGTGCGCGCCGACGGTGATGTCGGGGCCCTCGCCGGTGGGGACCTGCGCGATGAAGTCGTTGCGGAGGTCCTCGAAGTTCTTCTTCACGAGCGTGACGGTGGCGCCGGTCTCCTCTTCGAAGGCGGCCGCGGCGTCGGCGATGGCCTGCTCGCGCTCCTCGTCGGTCCAGATGACGAGCTCGGCGCCGCTGCCGTCGGACTCGCTGTCGCCGTTGTCGGACGAGCCGCCGCCGGCGCAGCCGGCGAGGACGACCGCTGCCGTGAGCGCCAGCGCTCCGAGTGCGATCTGCTTTCGCATGGTTTCCCTTTCGGTGGTGGGTGGTGTTGCAGGTTTCGGGTGCGGGTCAGGAGGTGCGATCCGTGCGGACGACCGCGATGCCGCCGGCGGTCACGACGAACCCGCCGTCGACGGCCCGGCCCGTGAGAAGCTCCACGCCCGAGGCGGCGAGGGTGACCTCGTCCTCTCGATGGTTGATGGCGACCGTGTAGTCGGCCGCGTCGCCGCGGCGCACGACGACCTCGAGCCCCTCCGGGTGGACGGAGGGCGCCACGCCGGCGTCGGCGTAGACGTCGGTCATCACGGTGCGCAGGCCGGCGGCATCCAAGCGGGTGCTGATGTACCAGCCGTGCCCGGCGCCGTGCGCGTGGCGGGTGATCGCGGGCTTGCCAGCACCGGGGCCGTCGACGTACGTCGCCATCACGTCCGCGGCGCTGGGCACCAGGTCCTCCTGCCAGGCATCAGCGAGGAGTGTGGCGGATGCGGCAGCCGTCCACTTCACCGCGTGGCGGGCGCCTTTGCGCAGGGGGAGGAACTCCTCCACGACCACGCCCAGCGCATCGCGCAGGGGCGCGACGAAGCCGCCGGGGTGCACGGCGTCGTTCTCGTCGACGATCGCCGAGAAGAACGAGACGACGAGGGTGCCGCCCGCTTCGACGTACCGCGTCAGGTTCGCGGCGTCTGCGGCACTCAGCAGGTACTGCGCGGGGGCGAGGACGAGCTTGTAGCCGGACAGGTCCTGACCGGGGAGGGCGAAGTCCACCGTGATGCCGTCACGCCAGAGCCGCTCGTAGAAGGCGCGGATCTGCTCGGCGTGCGAGACGTCCACCGACGGGCGCCACTCGAGGTCCTGCGCCCAGAAGGACTCGAAGTCCCACAGGATCGCGACGTCCGCCTGTACCCGCGAGCTGCGCACCTCGTCGAGTCGTCCGAGCGTATCGCCGAGCTCGACCACCTCGCGCCACACGCGGGACGAGGTGCCGGCGTGGGGGATCATCGCCGAGTGGAACTTCTCGGCGCCCGAGCGCGACGCGCGCCACTGGAAGAAGAGGATCGCATCGGCCCCGCGCGCGAGGTGCGTGAGCGAATTGCGGGCCATCTCGCCGGGCCGCTTGGCGACGTTTCGGGGCTGCCAGTTCACCGCCGACGTGGAGTGCTCCATGAGGATCCACGGCTTGCCGCCGCCCACCGAGCGCGACAGGTCGGCCGCGATCGCGAGCCCGACCTCGCCCTCCGGGTCGGCGGCCCAGAGGTAGTGGTCGTCCGACACGATGTCGACCTCGCGGGCCCACGCCCACATGTCAGTCGTCCAGCTCTGGTTCGCCATGAAGTTCGTCGTGATCGGCTGTGAGGCATGGGCGCGGATGGCATCGCGCTCGGCGACGAAGCATTCGCGGAGCTGGCGGTCGGTGAAACGGGCGAAGTCGAGACGCTGCGCCGGATTCACGACCGAGGGTGCCGCCGCGGGCGCACCGATATGGTGCCACTCGCCGTATCGCTGGCCCCAGAACGTCGTGCCCCACGCCGCATTGAGGGCATCGAGGGTGCCGTACTTGTCGCGGAGCCACCCGCGGAAAGCCTGGACCGACTGGTCGGAGTAGTCCTCGCCGACGGGCACGCCGTACTCGTTGTGCACGTGCCACATGACCACGGCGGGGTGCGACGCGTAACGCTCGGCGAGCGCCGACGCGATGCGCACGATCGCCTCGCGGTAGGCGGGCGAGGAGTGCGAAGCCATGCCGCGCGCTCCGAAGCCCATCGTCACCCCTTCACGCGTGACGACGCGGGCATCGGGGTGATCGGCGAAGAACCACGCCGGGGGAGAGGCGGTGGGGGTGCCGAGGTCGACCGAGATGCCGTTGTCGTGCAGCAGGTCGAGCAGCTCATCGAGCCACGTGAAGTCGAAGACGCCCTCGCTCGTCTCGATCAGAGCCCAGGCGAAGATGCCGACGCTCACGAGGTTGACGCCCGCCTCGCGCATCAGGGCGACGTCTTCGCGCCACACCTCCCGTGGCCACTGTTCAGGGGTGTAGTCGCCGCCATAGGCGATTCCCCGGATCTCGGGCCAGCGGTCGGGCGAAGTCATGGACACTCCATCGGGTCGATGCGGGGTGATCCGCAAGTCGTGGGCGGGCACTGTCCGTGGTTGGACTGTGACCGGTCACAGTTCTACCCGAGCAGGTGCGGGGACGCAGGCTCCGGTGGACAACCGTTACATAACTGTGACCGGTCACAGTCGGCCTCGTGTCGGCGCCATGATCGCGTCGCGGCGGGAGTAGAGTCGCTCGTCGTGGACGAGACGACGACCGTGCGGCGCAAACCGACGATCCGCGATGTGGCCGCGGCGGCCGGCGTCTCTCGCGGCACGGTCTCGCGGGTCATCAACGGCGGGCACTGGGTGTCGCCCGACGCGCGGGTGGCCGTCGAGGAGGCGATCCGTCGCACCGGCTACACCGCCAACCACGCGGCGCGCAGCCTCGCCACCGGGCGGGCCGGTTCGCTCGCATTCCTGCTCACCGAGCCGCAGCATCTGCTGTTCGACGACCCGACCTTCGCGCTGCTGCTCCGCGGCGCCGCCGAAGCCCTCGCCCAGAGGTCGATGACGCTCGTGCTGCTGGTCGCCGGCACGCCGGCGGAACGCGCCAACGTCACGCACTTCGTCAGCGCCGGACACGTCGACGGCGTGCTCCTCATCTCGTCGCACGAAGCCGATCCGCTGGTGGAGGAACTGCTCGAAGCCGGCGTGCCCACCGTGTGCTGCGGCATCCCGCTCGGTCACGAAGCCCAGGTGCCGACGGTGTCGGTCGACGAGATCGGCTCGGCGCGCGAGATGACGCGCTACCTGCGGAGCCGCGGCCATCGCCGCATCGCGATGATCGCCGGCCCCCACGACACCCCAGGCGGCAAGTTCCGGCTCGTGGGCTTCGAAGAGGAGATGGGCGCGGACTTCGACCCCGCGCTCGTCGAGGAGGGCGACTACAGCCAGGAGTCCGGCGCCGTCGCGATGGCGCGCCTGCTGGAGCGGACGCGCGACATCGACGCCGTCTTCGCGGCGAGCGACCGGATGGCCGCCGGCGCCGTCGCGACGCTGCGCAAGGCGAACCTGCGCGTGCCCGAAGACATCGCGGTCGCGGGATTCGACGACTCGGGTCTCGCCGCCACCCACGAGCTCGCGCTCACCACGATGCGCCAGCCGTGGGACCGCATCAGCGAGGGGATGGTGTCGCTGTTGCTCGATGTCATCGCGGGCGCCAACCCGGAGCCGATCACGCTGCCGACGACGCTCATCGTGCGCGACAGCGCCTGAGCATTGCGTTCGCGCCCGAGTTGCGTTCGGGCCTGAGTATTACGTTCGGGCCGGTTTCTGTGCGCCCGCGGCGGCGTCCGGTCACAGCGGCGGTCGGGGCATCCGCGCTGGCTAGACTCGTCGGGTGACTTCCGGCCCCTCGTCCTTCTACATCACGACGCCGATCTACTATCCGAGCGACGTGCCCCACATCGGCCACGGCTACACGACCGTGGCGGTCGACACCCTCGCGCGCTGGCACCGCCAGGCGGGCGACGACACCTGGATGCTGACGGGCACCGACGAGCACGGCCAGAAGATGATGCGGGCGGCCGCCGCGAACGGCGCGACGCCGCAGGAGTGGGTCGACCGTCTCGTCGGCGAGTCGTGGTTCCCGCTGCTGAAGACGCTGGATGTCGCCAATGACGACTTCATCCGCACGACGCAGCCGCGCCACGAGGAGCGCGTCCGCGCGTTCGTGCAGGCGATCTACGATCGCGGCTACATCTACGCCGGTGAGTTCGAGGCGCTGTACTGCGTGGGCTGCGAGGAATTCAAGACGGAGTCCGAGATCGTCGACGGCACCGGGCCCTTCGAGGGTCTCAAGGTCTGCGCGATCCACTCCAAGCCGCTCGAGCTGCTGCAGGAGAAGAACTACTTCTTCAAGCTGAGCGAGTTCCAGGACAAGCTCCTCGAGCTCTACTCCGGCGGCGACTTCATCCGGCCCGAGTCGGCGCGCAACGAGGTCGTCTCGTTCGTCAAGAACGGCCTGAAGGACCTCTCGATCTCGCGGTCCACGTTCGACTGGGGCATCAAGGTGCCGTGGGACGAATCGCACGTGATCTACGTGTGGGTCGACGCGCTGCTCAACTACGCGACAGCCGTCGGCTACGGCAGCGACCCCGAGGAGTTCGCGCGACGCTGGCCCGCCTACCACGTCGTCGGCAAGGACATCCTGCGCTTCCACGCCGTCATCTGGCCCGCGATGCTGATGGCCGCCGGCGTCGACGTGCCCAAGGGCGTCTTCGCGCACGGCTGGCTGCTCGTCGGCGGCGAGAAGATGTCGAAGTCGAAGCTCACCGGCATCGCCCCGACCGAGATCACCGACGTGTTCGGGTCGGACGCCTACCGGTTCTACTTCCTGTCGGCGATCGCGTTCGGCCAGGACGGCTCGTTCTCGTGGGAGGACCTCTCGGCCCGCTACCAGGCGGAGCTCGCGAACGGCTTCGGCAACCTCGCGTCGCGCACCACCGCCATGGTCGAGCGCTACTTCGAGGGCATCGTTCCGCCGCCCGCCGCGTACACCGAGGCCGATCTGCACATCCAGACGACGGTGGCGGATGCCGCCGCCCGCGCCGACGCCGCGATCGAGCGCTTCCGCATCGACGAGGCGATCAGTTCGGTCTGGACGATCGTCGACGCGCTGAACCTGTACATCACCGAGAACGAGCCGTGGACGCTGGCCAAGGACGACTCCCGGCGCGAGCGCCTCGGCACCGTGCTGTACACGGCGGCCGAAGGACTTCGCGCCCTGGCGGTGCTGCTGTCGCCGGTCATGCCGGAGTCGACCGAGAAGCTCTGGATCGCGCTCGGCGCCGCAGAGTCGATCGGCCGCCTGCAGGATCAGCGGATCCGCGAGGCAGGCGGATGGGGCGTGCTGAAGCCCGGCACGTCGGTCAACGGCCTGGCGCCGCTGTTCCCGCGCGTCGAGCAGTCGGTCTGATGGCGACACCCCCCGTCCCCTACCCGGCGGAGGGCTCGGACCCCTCGCAGTACGTCCGCACCCGCGAGAAGGGCTCGCGCGACGTCACGTACCCCGTGGCGCCCGAGCCTCTCGCGGTGCCGGTGTACGACAACCACGCCCACCTCGAGATCGAGGACGGCGAGGTCGGTCTGTCGCTCGACGAGCAGCTGGAGCGGGCCGCGGCGGTCGGTGTCGTCGGCGTCGTCCAGGCGGGCGGCGACATCGACTCCAGCCGGTGGTCGGCGTGGGCAGCGGCATCCCATCCCCGAGTGCTGGCAGCCGTCGCCATCCACCCGAACGAGGCGCCCGCGTACAAGGACGCCGGACGCCTCGACGAGGCGATCGCCGTCATCGACGAGCTGGCGGCGCAGCCGCGCGTGCGTGCGATCGGTGAGACCGGACTCGACTTCTTCCGCACCGGCGAAGACGGGCGGCCCGCGCAGTTCGAGAGCTTCGAGGCGCACATCGCGCTCGCGAAGACGCACGGCATCGCGATGCAGATCCACGACCGCGACGCCCACGACGCCGTGCTCGAGACCCTCGAGCGGGTCGGCGCGCCGGAGCGGACCGTGTTCCACTGCTTCTCGGGCGACGCCGCCATGGCGCAGGTCGCGGGCGAGCGCGGCTACTGGCTGTCGTTCGCCGGCAACGTCACCTTCAACAACGCGCAGAACCTCCGCGACGCGCTCGCGGTGATCCCGCGCGAGCGGATCCTCGTCGAGACGGATGCCCCGTTCCTGACCCCGACGCCGCACCGCGGTCGTCCGAACGCGCCGTACCTCGTCCCGGTGACCGTGCGGTTCATGGCCGCCGAACTCGGCATCGACGTCGACGAGCTGTGCGCACAGCTGGCGGCGAACACGCTCGAGGTCTACGGAGCATTCGAGGACTGACGGGCGTTCGGGGGAGCGGTGGACGGCGAGCTGTGGGATGTGACGGATGCCGACGGCATCCCGACCGGGCGCACGCACCGTCGTGGTGACCCGGACTTCCCTGCGGGGATGTTCCACATCGTGGCGTCGGTGTGCGTCGTGCGCGGCGACGGGCTCGTGCTCATGACGCGGCGCGCGGCCACCAAGGACTTCCCGCTGGACTGGGAGTTCCCCGCCGGCAGCGCTCTCACTGGCGAGACGAGCGCCGAGGCCGCGGTGCGTGAGCTGGCCGAGGAGGCCGGGGTGCGGGTCAGCGCCGACGACGTGGTGCTGGTCGGCCGGCTCACCGAGAGGACGGCCCTCTTCGACGTCTACGTCGCGGCCGTGGCCGGCGACCCGGCGCTGACGCTCGATCCGGAAGAGGTGTGCGAGAGCGCATGGGTCCCGTTCGCGGAGGCGCTTCGCCGCGCAGCGGCGGGGGAGATGGCAGCGCCGTGGGTGCGGCGCCTGGAGCAGTTCGGCCCGCGTCTGGCCGAGCTCGTGGAGTCGCGAGGCGCGTAGCCGGCTGATTCGCCGCGCGTCGGCTCGGGTGACGAGCCGATACGGCACAGCTGAGCCGATGCACCGCGCCAGCGCGCCCGTCAGTCGGGCAGCGGCATACCGCCGGCTCCGGGCTCGTCTGAAGGTGGCACCTCGCCTGCCGCGCCTTCGCCGATGACGGGCTTGGCAGCGGCGATGTGCGAGATCGAGCGCCACACCAGCAGCAGCGTGATCGCCGATCCTGCGAAGGCGAACCACCAGGGGGCGGTGAGTCCGAACAGCTGGGCCAGGATGCCGCCGATGAACTGCCCGATCACGAGTCCGCCGAAGACGCCCACCATGTTGACCGAGGCGATCCGGCCCTGCAGCTCCATCGGCACGAGTCGCTGGCGCACGGTGGTCGAGATCGTGCCCCACACGAAGGCGTACACCCCGAAGCCGAACATGATGACGAACGCGACCGCCGGCGACGTGGTCAGGGCGAAACTCAGGTGCATGAGCACCTCGAGCGACAGGCACACGCGCATGAGCGTCGAGAACGACACGTGCTTCTCGAGCCAGCCGAAGCTCGCGATGCCCACGAGGCCGCCGAGCGCGGACGCGGTGGTGAGTGCGCCGTAGCCGACGGCGCCCATGCCGAGGTGCTCGGTGGCGTAGAGCACGAGCACGCCCCAGGGGGCGGCCCAGGTGACGTTGAACACCAGGATGATGATCACGAGGGTGCGCACCGGCGCGTTGTGACGCAGCCATCGGAGGCCCTCGCGGATCGCGTGCACCTTGGTGCCCGCCGCACCGGGATGATCCGGCACGGGCGTGCGCGCGATGCGCGAGATGAGCAGCACAGCGAGCGACACGCAGACCACCTGCAGCAGGAACGGCCAGAACGAGCCGAGCGCGAACAGGAAGGCTCCCAGCGGCGGACCGGCAAGCTGGTTGGCCACGAGGTAACCCGCCTGCATCCGCGCGTTGCCGATGCCGAGGTCTGCCGGCTTCACCAGCATCGGCAGCAGCGTGCTGCCGGCGGAGTCGGCGAACACCTCCGCCGTGCCGTAGAGGAACGCCGTCGCGAGCACCAGCCACACGGTCGCCTGGCCGGTCACGAGGAAGCCGACCAGGGCGAGCACGACCACCGCTCGCAGCCCGTTCGCCAGCATCACGAGGCGGCGGCGGTCGTGGTGGTCGGCGACGGCGCCCGCGAGCAGGCCGAAGAGCAGCCACGGCAGGAACTGCATCATGGCGCCCGCGGCGACGAGGAACGGCGACGACGTCAGCGAGGCGATCAGCAGGGGCGCGGCGGCGAGTGCGATGCCGTCGCCGAGATTGCTCGTCCACGACGACGCGAGCAGCCACCGGAAGTCGGTCCCGAGGCGGCGCGGCGCGATGATCTCCCCGAGCGAAGGCATCCCGCCATCCTATGAGGGCGGCGGACGCGCGACGCGCGCTGCCGGGATGTGGCCTCAGCTCGTCGGTGCAGCGGCGCCCTTGTGCGTGAACAGCGTCTCGGTCTGCTCGATGTCCATGCCCTTGGTCTCGGGAATGCGCAGCAGCACGTAGAAGAACGAGAGCGCCGCGAACAGGGCGTACATGCCGTACGTGAGCGGCAGCGACCACGACGACATCGCCGGGAACGAGATCGTGATGAGGAAGTTCGCGATCCACTGCGCGCCGGCGGCGACCCCGAGCGCCTTGCCGCGGATGCGGCTGGGGAAGATCTCGCCGAGCAGCACCCAGACGAGGGGTCCCCACGAGGCGCCGAACCCGACGACGAAGACGTTCGCCGCGACGAGCGCGATCGGTCCCCAGGGAGCCGGCAGGGTCACCGCGCCCTCGGCGTCGGTCTCGGAGAACACGAACGAGAGCGCCATCAGTCCCAGCGAGAGCGCCATCATGACGGAGCCCGTGAGCAGGATGGGCTTACGCCCCACTCGGTCGACGAGGAAGATCGCGATGAGTGTGACCAGGACGTTCGTGATGGAGGTCACGACGCTGATCGTGAACGAGTCGCTCTCGTCGAACCCGACCGACTGCCACAGGCTCGTCGAGTAGTAGAAGATCACGTTGATGCCGACGAACTGCTGGAAGACCGACAGGATGATGCCGACCCAGACGATCCGCTGGAGGCCGAGCACAGGTCCTCGAAGCGACACGCCCTCGTTCTTGCGGTCGGTCTCGATCGCCGTCTGCAGGTCGCGGATGGTGTGGTCGAGGTCGGCGGCCGGGACGAGCCGCGAGAAGATCTCCTTCGCCTCGGCGTAGCGGCCCTTCGCGATGAGGTAGCGCGGCGACTCCGGCAGCGTGAACGACAGGATGCCGTAGACGGCCGACGGGATCACGCCGACGAGGAACATCCACCGCCACGCCTCGAGTCCGAACCACAGCACGTTGTCGGCGCCGCCCGCGGTGTTGGCGAGCAGGGCGTCCGACAGCAGCGCGGCGAAGATGCCGATCGTGATCGCGAGCTGCTGCAGCGACGCGAGGCCGCCGCGGATCTGTCGCGGGGCGATCTCGGCGATGTAGGCCGGCGCGATCACCGAAGCGATGCCGATGCCCAGTCCGCCGATGACGCGCCACAGCGCCAGGTCCCAGGCCGAGAACGCGAGGCCGGCCCCGATGGAGCTGACGAAGAACATGATCGCGCCGAGGAACATGACCCGCAGGCGCCCCCAGCGGTCCGACAGGTTGCCGGCGATGATCGCGCCGACGGCGCAGCCGAGCAGCGCGATCGCGACGACGAATCCGGTGATGACGTCGTTGAGCCCGAAGTCCTGCGAGATGGAGTCGACGGCGCCGTTGATGACCGACGAGTCGAAGCCGAACAGGAAGCCGCCGACGGCGGCGGCGACCGAGAGGCCGATCGCGCGGCGCCCGTAGGGGCTGCGGAGAGAGAACGCGTCTGCGGGGATCGATCCGGTCGAACTCATGGTCGTACGCTAGCGGCCGAGTGCGCCGAGGGCGAGGCCATCGACGGCTCGTCGGCGAACCCGCGCGGGCGGCTGCCGCCGCCGTCGCAGAACGGCTGCTGCGACCCCGCGATGTCTGCGACCACGGGTTCCCCGGCCAGGCGCCGCGGCGACGATGGGTACAGTGAACGCATGCCCGTGACACTCCTCGGTGCGGCCGAGATCCGCGCGCTGGCCGCCGACCTCGACGTGACGCCGACCAAGAAACTCGGGCAGAACTTCGTCGTCGACGCCAACACGGTCCGCAAGATCGTGACTGTCGCAGAGGTGTCTCCCGGCGACCGCGTGGTCGAGGTGGGGCCCGGACTCGGGTCGCTGACCCTCGCGATCCTCGAGGCGGGCGCGTCCGTCACCGCCGTCGAGATCGACCACCGACTCGCCGAGCGTCTGCCGGCGACGGCGGCCGCCCACGGCGTCGCAGACGGCGCCCTCACCGTCGTCGACGCGGACGCGCTGCGCGTGACCGAGCTGCCCGGCGACCCCGCCGTGCTCGTGGCGAACCTGCCCTACAACGTCAGCGTGCCGGTGCTGCTGCACTTCCTCGAGAACTTCCCCGGCCTCCAACGCGGTGTCGTGATGGTTCAGGCCGAGGTGGGGGAGCGCCTCGCCGCCCCGCCCGGATCGAAGGTGTACGGCGCGCCGAGCGTCAAGGCCGCCTGGTACGGACCCTGGCGCCTGGCCGGCACCGTCTCGCGCCAGGTGTTCTGGCCCGTCCCCAACGTCGACAGCGTGCTGGTGGGATTCCGCCGCGACCCCGAGCCGCGCGGCGACGAGACCTTGCGCCGGAGGACGTTCGGCATCGTCGATGCCGCGTTCCAGCAGCGGCGGAAGATGCTGCGTCAGGCTACGTCGGGCGTTCTCGGCGGCACCGCGGCCGCCGCATCCGCGGTGCTGGAGAGCGCCGGCGTGGCGCCGACCGCCCGCGGCGAGGACCTCTCCATCGACGATTTCGTGCGCATCGCGCAAGCCGCCGGAGACGCCACCGTCGTGTGAGTTTGGTGATTGTTCACCGTGTGGTGACCGGATGCGCCGAAACATGCCGGTAACATTTCTGCGTCTGCCGTCCCGTTCACGGGCAGCTCGCCTCGCGGTGGACCGGAGTGAATCGACATGCGACCCGCCGAGTATCCGGCCCCTGAACGCATCTTGCTGCACATCAGCGACACCCACCTGCGTGCGGCGTCGACGCCTCGCCTCTTCGACGCCCTGGACGGTGCGGCTCAGCTGGCCCGCGCGCTGGGGGTCATCGAGGACTCGGGCATCCGGCCCGACGCGGTCGTCTTCACGGGCGACCTCGTCGACCTGGGGGAGCGCGGCGCCTATGCGGACCTGCGCGCCCTCGTCGAGCCGTTCGCCGCGCGCATCGGCGCCCGCGTGCTCTGGGTGATGGGCAATCACGACGATCGCGCGGCGTTCCGCGCCGAGCTGTTCGGCGAGGCGTCCGACACGCGTCCCGTCGACCGCGTCGACGAGCTCGACGGCCTCCGCGTCGTCACCCTCGACACGAGCGTCCCGGGGCACCACTACGGCGAACTGCGCGACGAGCAGCTCGCGTGGCTGACCGAGGTGCTGGCGACGCCCGCCCCGCTCGGCACCATCCTCGCCATGCACCACCCACCGGTTCCGGCTGTGCTGCCGCTCGCGGCGAGCGTGGAGCTGCGCGACCAGGCGCGCCTGGCGTCGGTGCTGCGCGGCAGCGACGTCCGCGCCATCATCGCCGGCCACCTGCACTACTCGACCTTCGCGACCTTCGCCGGCATCCCCGTGTCGGTGGCGTCATCCACCTGCTACGCGCAGGACCTGACGGTCCCCGTCGGCGGCACCCGCCCGCAGGACGGCGCGCAGGCGTTCAACCTCGTGCACGTCTACGACGACACCGTCGTGCACTCGGTGGTGCCCGTCGACGCTCCGCGCACACTCGAGTACATCGACCCCGACGAGGCGCAGCGCCGCCTGCGCCTGGCCGAGGTCGCGCCCTTCAGCGCCGTGCGGAGGGATGCGCCGACCGAGCCGATTCCTCTGCTGCGCTGAGCTCAGCGCGCTCCCACGGCGCCCGCACCGGGAACATGCGCTCCAGCGCATCTCGCAGGCTCCGAACGCGCACGTCCTCGGGGACCTCGGCATTGCCGCCGTCGTTCAGGCAGAACATGTCGACGTCGGTGCGGTCGGCCAGGCGCTGCATGCGGCGAAGCCCCGACGCCATCGTGGTCTGCGCGTAGCGCACGCGCGGCTCGCGCGTGGCGACCGCCCGCCCGGTCATGAGCGCGTAGTAGTGGTAGAGGCTGTTGGTGACCGAGATGTCGGTGGCGGAGCGGAAGCGGGACGCCGCGGTCCGGGCGAAGTCGTCGGGGAAGGCGGCCTCGAGCTCGGTCATCACGCTCTTGCGCAGCGGTGTCGCGCAGTGGTCGAGGTCGCGCACGATCGTGCGCCCGAACCGCTCGCTGAGGAGGGCTCGGTTGACGCGGAGTCCGTTGTCGTGGCCGCTGCGATGCAGCGCCGGCGCTCCGGATCCGATCCGCACCTCGCACTCGACGAACTTCGTCACTCCCGCGGGCGTGAAGAACAGCTCCGGCTCCACCAGCCGCCCGAAGAACATGTCGTCGTTCGAGTACAGGAAGTGCTCGGCCAGCCCCGGGATCCGGTGCAGCTGCGCCTCGACGGCGTGCGAGTTGTGGGTCGGCAGCACCGACGGGTCTGCGAAGAACTCCTCGCTGCGGACGATCGTGACCTTGGGGTGGTCGAGGAGCCACGACGGCGCGGGCGAGTCGGTCGCGATGAAGATCCGCCGCACCCAGGGGGCGTACATGTGGACGCTCCGCAGCGCGTAGCGCAGCTCGTCCACGTGCCGGAAGCGCGCAGGGCTGTCGTCGCCGTCGCCGACGACGTACTCCGCCATCTGGGCGGCGCGCATGCGCTGGAAGGCGCTCGAGGAGCCGTCCACCCACGAGAAGACGAGGTCGACCTCCTCGGTGAACTCGTGAGGCTGCGGATCGAACATGCCGTCCAGCGTCCGCCAGGGACGCCCGTAGCGCTCGACCGTCGTGTACGACAGGTCGTCGGCGGGCGTGAGCTTGCGGGTGAGCGCGTTGTCGTGCGGCGCCTCGACGAGGTCGCCGGTGGAGCGCCAGAACTCGAGGTGGGCGCCGAGCGCGGCGGTGTAGCGCAGCGTGCCGTTGCGGCTGATCCGGGGACGGTAGACACGCACGGCCGATGGCGCTGCGGCGAGAGGTGGTGCGTCGGAGGCGAGCACCGGGGGACGCCCCTTCGCCTTGAGGTACACGGGCTCCGTTTCGCAGAGGCCGGCGAGCGCGGCCAGGGCGGCGTCCCGATCGTCGAGGTCGACGGCCAGCGCCGGGATCGCGCGATCGTGGCGGATCAGGGTCACGGTGATGCCGGCCGCCTCCAGGGCGCCGGCGACGAGCAGCAGATCCGTCGTGCGGGCCTCGACCGGCGTGACATCGTCGTGCACGAGATGCAGGATGCCGCGGTCGACGGCGATGTCCGCGCGCTCCAGCAGTCCCGTCCATGTGCGGGCGGGCTGCGGCAGAGCCGAGAGTGCGGCCATATTTCCTCCTTCGCTGGCGACGACGTGTCGCCGTCCGGTGTGGTCACCTTAGGCATCATCCGTTACGAAGACGTTTCCGCCCCCATCCTTGACACGGCGCATCGCGTGTGCCTGCCGCCCTGGGCGCAGGTGAAGCACACGCCGGGGGCCGTCACCTGCGCACCGGACGCCGCGCCGATAGCCTGGACCGGTGACCGAAGACGCGCGCTACCTGTCCCGTGGAGGAGACCTCCACCGCCCCTACGCCGCCGCCGCCGACCGCTACGCCCGCGCGGAGTACCGACGCGTCGGCACGTCGGGGCTCACCCTTCCTCCCGTCTCGCTCGGCCTGTGGTGGAACTTCGGCGACAACATCCCGTTCGACAACCAGCGGGGGCTGCTGCGGCACGCCTTCGACCGCGGGATCACCCACTTCGATCTGGCCAACAATTACGGCCCGCCCTACGGCAGCGCCGAGACGAACTTCGGCCGCATGATGCGCGAGGACTTCGCCCCGTACCGCGACGAGCTCATCATCTCGTCGAAGGCCGGCTACGACATGTGGCACGGGCCCTACGGGAACGGCGGCGCGCGCAAGTACCTTCTCGCAAGCGCCGAGCAGTCGCTGAGACGCATGAGCGTCGACTACGTCGACATCTTCTACTCGCACCGCGTCGACCCGGACGTCCCGGTCGAAGAGACCGTGGGCGCGCTCGACACGCTCGTGCGTCAGGGCAAGGCCCTCTACGTGGGCATCTCGTCTTACAGCGCCGAGCGGACTGCGGTCGCGGCATCCGTCGCCCGCTCGCTGGGCACGCCGCTGGTCATCCACCAGCCCTCGTACTCGATCCTCAACCGCTGGGTCGAAGACGGCTTGACGGGCGTCCTGAAGCACGAGGGCATGGGGGCGATCGCCTTCACGCCGCTCGCCCAGGGCCTGCTCACCGACAAGTACCTCGGCGACGGCTCCGCCGAGCGTGCGCAGCAGCGCGCGTCGCTTCCGGGCGGCTCGCTCAGCGAGAAGGGCCTCACCACCCTCCGCTCGCTCGACGTCATCGCGAAGGAGCGCGGGCAGTCGCTCGCCCAGATGGCGATCCAGTGGGTGCTGCGTGACCCCGTGGTCGCGTCCGCGCTGATCGGCGCATCGCGCCCGGCGCAGCTCGATGAGAACCTCAAGGCGCTCGACGGTCCCGCATTCGACGCGGAGGAGCTCGAGCGCATCGACGCGCTGTCGGACGGCATCGACGTGGACCTCTGGGCGGAATCGGCGAACCGGTGACTCAGGCCCTCGCCGCCGACGGCGTCCGGGTGCGGGCGCCGGGCAAGCTGAACCTCTTCTTCGAGGTCGGCGGCGTGCACGAGGACGGCTACCACGACGTCGCGTCGGCGTACCAGGCGGTCTCGCTCTACGAGGACGTGTGGGCCTCGCCGTCCGACGAGTTCACCGTGGCGATCTCGGGCTCGGTCGACGTGTCGGGAGTGCCGGCCGACGACCGCAATCTCGCCGTGCGCGCGGCGCGCCTCGTGGCTCAGCGCATCGGGTACTCCGGCGGCGTGCATCTCGACATCGTCAAGCACGTGCCCGTCGCCGGCGGCATGGGCGGCGGATCCGCGGATGCCGCGGCCGCCCTCGTCGCCTGCGACGCGCTGTGGGGGGCAGAGCTGGGCAGCGCGGAACTGCACAAACTGGCGTCCCGGCTGGGTGCCGACGTTCCGTTCGCCCTGATGGGAGGAACGGCGATCGGAACCGGCCGCGGCGACCAGCTCAGCCCCGCCCTCGCGAAGGGCCGGTTCGACTGGGTGGTGGTGCCGTCGAACGCGGGACTGTCGACGCCCGAGGTGTACGCGCACCTCGACGAGCTGCGCGCGCGCCCCGACATCGCGGCGACGAGGACGCCTGCGGTGGATCCGGCGGTGCTGCAGGCTCTGCGCGCCGGCGACCCGGTCGCCCTCGCGGAGCACACCCGCAACGACCTGCAGATCGCGGCGCTCTCCATGCGGCCGCAGCTGCGGGAGGTGCTGGAGCTCGGCGAGGAGTCCGGAGCGCTCGCCGGGCTGGTGTCGGGGTCCGGCCCTACCCTGGCATTCCTGACCGTCGATCCGGAGTCCGCGCTCGAACTGCAGATCACGCTCTCGGCCGCGGGGTACGAGGCGCTTCACGTGCACGGCCCGGTGGCCGGGGCGCGCGTGGTCACCTGACCGGCGACCTGAGTCCCCGAGTTCCGCACGTCGACCTGAGCCCGCACTGGCGGGCGTGGAGAGGAAGATCCCCATGAAGACGCTCGATCTCACGCACGGTGCCGACGAGTCCGACCGCGTCGCGTTCCGCACCGGCCCCGTCGATGAGGAGTCCCGCACACGGCTCGCGGCGAACGGCCTCGACTACCGCCGGCTCGCGGTCGACCACGACGGGTTCGTCGGCTGGCTGCAGAGCGTGGCGAGAGGATTCCAGGACGGCGAGCGCACCGACGAGCAGGTCTCGGCCTCGCGCGACCGCAGCGGTTACCGGCGGCTCACGGGTGTCTACGATCCCGCCGGTCCGATGGCCGACGCGCCGGTGGCGACGATCGCCTCCTGGCTCGGCGAGCTCACCGTGCCCGGCGGCGCGGCGATCCCGTCGTGCGCGATCTCGGCGGTCACGGTGGCGCCGACCCACCGCCGGCGCGGCGTCGCCCGGGCCATGCTCGAGGGGGAGCTGCGGGCCGCTCAGGCCGCAGGCATCCCGATGGCGATGCTCACGGTGAGCGAGTCGCCGCTCTACGGCCGCTACGGATTCGCTCCCGCCGCGGCGAGCACGTCGTGGGAGATCGAGACGAAGCGCGCGGCGTGGATCGGCCCGCAGCCCGCCGGGCGCATCGACTTCGTCACCCGCGAGCGCGTGCGGGAGCTGCTGCCGTCGCTGCACGAGCGTGTGCGTCACCGCTTCCCCGGCGAGATCGACGTTCCGGGAAGCCATTGGGATGGGTTCGCCGGCACGAATCCGGCCGCGGAGAAGGTCGGCGAGAAGCGCGCCGTGCAGTACACGGATGCCGCGGGCGAGGTGCGAGGCGCCGCGGTGTACGCCGTGCGCGAGAACCACGACGACTTCACCAAGGCGACGGTCACGGTCCACTACCTCCTCGCCGAGACGGACGACGCGTACGCGGCGCTGTGGCGGTTCCTGCTGGAGCTCGACCTGGTGGCGGAGGTTCACGCGGGCGAGCTGTCGATCGACGAGCCGCTGCTGTGGATGATCGCCGACCAGCGTGCGGCGAAGGTCACGGTGCGCGATCACCAGTACGTGCGGATCATCGACGTGGTCGCATGCCTCGAGGCCCGTCGCTACGGCGCCGCGGGCACGCTCGTACTCGACGTCTCCGATCCGATCGGGCTCTCGACGGGCCGTTACCTGCTCGAGGTCGGCGACGCCGGCGTCGGACGCGTGACCGCCCTGGCCGACGGCGCGGCGCCCGCGGGGGCCGTAGAGGTCGCCCTCGGAATCACCGAGCTGTCCGCCACCTACCTCGGAGCCGTGTCGCCCGCGACGCTCGTCGCGGCGGGCCGGGTGGAGACGACGGATGCCGCGACCGCCGCTCGCGTGCTGGGCTGGCACACCGCGCCGCGGCTGAGCATCTGGTACTGACGCCCGCAGATCCTCGCGCACGACGCCCGGCGGGAACACATCGGCAGGCGGGCAGGTTCGGTCCTCTGGGGCAGACCAACCCACCTGGAGGAATGATGAAGGCTGTGCTCAACGGCGTGGTGATCGCCGAGGCCGACAAGGACGACCTCGTGCGCATCGAGGGCAACTGGTACTGGCCGCCGGTGGCGGTCGCGAAGGGCGCCCTGGTCGAGAGCACGACGCCCTACACCTGCCCGTGGAAGGGTGAGGCGCAGTACTTCAGCGTCCGGGCCGGTGAGCACGAGCACACCGACCGTGCGTGGTCGTACCCGACCCCGCACGCCAGCGCCGTGACGCGCGTCGGGGCCGACTTCTCGGGGTACGTCGCATTCGACCGCGCCGTGCAGATCGCCGACTGACCCGGTCTCCTCGACGCCGGGCGCGCGGCGAGCCCTTCCGGCTCGCCTAGCCTGGAGGGGACATGGCACTTTCGCCAGTTCCGCGCAACCGCGCGGGCGCTGGAGTCCGTGCCAAGTTCGTGCCAATTTTTCGGCTCACCTAAATCTCTACATCGGCCTCTCACAGACGTATATATGCGTCAGAGGGAGCACACGATGCCAACGAGAAAACTGCCGTCCGGGAAGACCCAGGCGCGGCGCTGGGACAAGACCAGAAGCAAGTACGTCAGTCTGGGGACCTTCGATACCGAGGAAGCCGCCGAGCGGGCCATCACGAAGGCCGACCTCATCGAAGAGATGGGGTTGGTTCCGGAATCGACCGGCACGAAGAGAGCACCGCGCGCTCGTGGCCGCGAGAAGTTCGCCACGTACGCCGAGCGCAAGCTGAACCTGAAGCGCCACAAGATCAAGCGGACGACATTTCACACGTACTCGTTTAATCTTCAGGCCCACCTGATGCCGACATTCGGTTCGACGGCGCTCGCAGACATCTCCGTCGAACGGGTCGAAACGTGGTGGACGACCATGGAGCAGAACCCGCACGGTCGCCGGAAGGCATACGCGCTCCTCAATCAGTTCATGAAGCGTGCCGTCAAAGAGCGCATCCTCACCGAGAACCCGTGCCAGGTGGAGGGAGCGACGAAAGACCCTTCGAAGAAGCGTCCGACGTTCACTGTCGGAGACTTCCGCATGCTTCACGACATGGCCGACTCCGAGCAGATGAAAGCCATGCTTTGGGTACTCGTGGGTACTGGAGCGAGGGCGGGGGAGGCGCTCGCGCTCAAGTGGGAAGACATCGATCTGACAGCCGGGAGGGTGGACATCCACCGGCACCGGACGAACTACGGAGAGTTCGACGGCACGAAGAGCCACGAGGATGGCAGAAGAGTCCTCATGATGCCTCAGGAGGCCACAGACGCTCTTTTCAGGCTGTATAAGTCAAGGAACGCCGTACCCGGTGACTACGTTTTTCTGACGGCGTACGGCAAGCCGATGAGCTATAACTCCTTCTCCCATCATTTCGTCAAACTCAAGCTCGCCTGCGGGTTGGACGACATGCATGCTCACGACCTCCGGCACGTTCACCTGTCCGCGTTCGCGAAGAATGCGACCTTGGCTGAGGTCATGAGCCGGGCCGGACATAGCGACTATCGGTCCGCGCTCCGCTACCAGCATGTGGACGAGGAGCGCCAGCGGGCGATTGTGTCTCAGATGACCTTCTAGGCGTCTGGGGTCGCTCGCGTCGTCCGGGCATTTCTAGCGTTAGTGCGTACGTCCTCTATGTATGTCGTAGCCGCACGTGTGCGGGAATCTCGCGGCATACGTCGCCGCCTGAAAAGTCGTAGTGCAGGACGCGCAAACTCAGGCCTTCGTCTGGACGATATATATCTACGTGAAGCCTGAAGATGCCCTAGCCGCCCTCCGCTCCCTCGACGCGCTCGCCCCGCAGCGCCGACGCGAACTCATGGCACGCGCCGTCCACGCGCCAACCGATGCCGCCCGCGCTCGACTTGTCTTCGTTGCTCGCGCCGAAGATGCGCGTGTGTCCGAGGAGCTAGAGGAGACCGGGCGGGAAGTTTATGAAGCTCGCCTGAAGGCGATGCGTGAGCGGGAACTATCCGAGGACGCGCCGGAGAAGTCTTCAGTGCTCGTCTCCCGCCCTCTGAGGATTGAGGAGGGCATCTACCTGCCCCCGGCGCGTCCGGTGACTGTCCGCTTCGTGGAACCGCGAAAGCCGGATGCCGAAATCCCCGAGCGCCGGGCCAACGTAATCGGCATGAACCATGCTCAGCGCGTGGCCGAGCGCGAGCAGCAACAGCACGTTCCTACTGTGCTAGCGGTGCACCCGAAGACGGGCACGCCACTTGTCCACGGTTCACGTGGTTACAGGCTGGGTTGCCGTTGCGACGAGTGCAAGATCGCCAAGCGCCAGAGCAGGACACCGAAGGGTGCCCGTCGCCCGAACGGGGAACCCGCGCCCCACGGCAGTCTGACGCGCTACAAGACGTGCCGTTGCGATGACTGCCGCAATGCTGCCCGGGAAAACGCACGAGAGTACCGGGCCAGGAGACGTGCCGAAACCACTTTGGACGATAAGTAGTAGTGAGACGTATACATAGTCTCAGCGGAGTTCGGAAACCGCGTCACTTAGGTGAGCCAGCCGGTAAGCGTTTCTTCCATCTCTTCCGCGACCGGCTGGCTTCCCCTCTCTCCGAACAGAGAGGCAATGAAGATATGGAATCAAGAAAATGGCACCCAAGCCTACTCAGAAGACGGATCAGCATACCCTGAAGCCGTTCGAGTTCCACGAATTCGTGCAACATTTCCCGCACGCCGCGTTGGCGAAAGCTGGCATCAGTCGCAATGCATTCGTGAGCGTGAGCGTAATGCTTTCTCGGCATTGCACGTTCAAGACTGGCGAGCATATCTATCCCAGTGTCGGAACTCTCGCTGACGAAGCGGGCGTGAGCAAGCCGACCGTGCGGAAGGTACTCGCGTACCTGCAACGGATCGGCGCGCTCGAAGCTGTCGGCACACACCGGAACCCGGGCGGCGGCACGCCGGTCACCGAGTACAGGTTTCGCGTTAGTCAGACCGTGCGCGAAGTCCTCACGGTGAAGGATCGCAACTACCGCAGTGGCAATCTCAGAACCACTGAGACAGCCCCAGTAGAAAACTCAGAACCACTGAGGGTCAATCTCAGAACCACTGAGGGTCAATCTCAGAACCACAATAGGAGTCATAAGGAAAATATGAATGACTCGTCGGAAGAATCCTCCTCGCCCGCGCCTGTCGTCGCTGAGCCTTCGGCTCGCTCCGGCGCGCCGAATGTCGGGGATGAACAAGAGGTTCCCGACTGGATGGATGACTTGCTTTCTTCGGTTGGCTCGCCCGTCCTCGATGGCCTCTGAGACGCCCTGCGCGGCAATCTGAGAGCAAAACACCTATTCGAGCTATCGGTGCGTATTGGCACATTTCTGAGGCTTTGTACGGGCATACACCATTACCGATGAGTCCTCACGCCATTCGCGAAACGATCCGAGAATGGAGGCACTTCTCGAAAGTGCGATAGTAACTAATGGCGGGTAGTGCAGAGCGTCGATCACATCGTGTTCGTAGGAACTCCTTGACGATGTGCTGGTCGAAAACTGGGCTTCTCTGCACTACTACGCCACAGATTTCAAGGGAAGTACAGGAATGAGCAGGACGGGAAGACCATCATCTGTGGAGACACACGCTCTTCGCGGACGCATCGAAGAGGCGCTAGACGCTGGCGAGACATACGAGTCCATTCGCACCTGGACAGGGCTGTCTGTCTCCAGCTTGAGCCGCTTCGCAATTTCTCGAAAGTCCGACCTCGCCAAGCTCGTAGATGGAGAGCCGAGCACCACAGATGTGATCCTCCGCTCCATCGAGATTGCGGATGATGCTCGCGATCTTCGACGCCGAACAAAGCGGCTCAACGCGACGCCCGTTGCTCGCGCGAGGGCAATCAAGGTTGAGGCCGAAGCGCTCACAGTCGTGATTGACCGGCTCGGGATCGATGACACTGCCGCCGAGAAGACATTCGAGCAGACGCAGGCTCTCCTCCAAGCGCTGGCCGATCACGCGATGACCGATCCGGACAGCACTCGCTCACTCCTGCGGACCATGAGGGCGCACCCTGCCCTTTCCCAACTGGCAGAAGCGCTACAGCGCAGATTGAGGAAGACACGATGAGTAAGACGACGGAACCCCGCATTATTCATATTCGCGCGTCTGGCGTGACCTTGCCAGCCGTGAGCGCCGCAGGCGATGCCGTCGCGGGACGCGTCATGCGACGCGGCGAGGAAGTAGAAATCACTCCCGACCTATACGCGGCGACTATTGACCGTACAGGAGCGAGCTTCCTCGATCAGACCCCCGAGGAGCAGGTTAAGCGGTACGGCATGGTCAAGTGGGCCGACGGCCCTTGCCCTCCCGAAATCCAGGTTGGCGATGACGATGAGGGCTACCGGTACAAGGCAGGACTCCGCGCCCGTGAGGACGCCAAGGCCGTCAGCAATCCCACCGACCGCAGAGAAGCACTCGCGGATGTAGAAGCCGAGTACGGCGACGTTCTCCACGTGCGCCCGCAGTACAACCCCGCGCACCCGATTGGTTTCTAGAAAATGAGCACTACGAAGTCGCGAACCGCCGATGACGCGATGCTTGCCCTGCTCGATGTGCTCGATGAAATCCATACCGGAAAACTTCGACTCCCGGTCAGTGCCGTTGAGGACTTGAATCGTGGGCTTTTCGCGCTCGCCAGGATTGCAGGGGAGCGACCATGAACCATGCTGCAGAGCTTCGAGCCCTCATCGCAGACATGAGGAGTATCGAAGCCGATTACGCGCCGACGCCGGACACGTGGACCGAGGAAGCCATCCGGGGCATTTTCGAGAATCCCGAGTCGGAGCGCCTTCTACGCGGCGAGCATCACACGTACACGCCCGAGGAGCGCCGCGAGGTAGATCGCCTCAGCAAGATTGCCGCCGAGGAAGCTCGCAACCAGTGATCACAGAATTCTGAGTGCGCATGGTCTAGCCGCGCTCAGTCTGCCGCCCGCAGGGAGCGGCACAGCATCCCCCACACGGTTCGTCTCATCGCGTTCCTCCGTGTGGGGGATGTCTCTATCAAAAACGATGGTCGGGTGAGAGCGTGCTGATACCCGCGATCAGGTCCAACTCACCATCTCAAATATAGCTCTCACAACCTCTTGTTAAGACAGATGGGTTTTGAGAGTATTGAGACATGAGCCGCTACGCCTACATCCGCACCAGCACCAAGGATCAAAACGCCGACCTTCAGCGAGATGCAATCGCCAAGATCGACGGGATCAAGCGCGTCTACGCTGACGAAGGCGTAAGCGGCACGCTGGCATCCCGTCCGGACTGGGACCGGCTGATTGATCGACTCGAAGAGGGCGATGAGGTCATCGTTTGGAAGTTCGACAGGATCGGACGCAACACGATGAACGTCCTGGAAGCCGTGAAGACCATCACGGACAAGGGAGCCGCGTTCCGTAGCCTGACGGAGCAGATCGACACGTCAGGCCCGATGGGACAAGCGATGCTCACAATCATGGCCGCTTTCGCCCAGCTTGAGCGCGACACCATCGCAGAGCGCACCCGCGCGGGACTCCTGGCCGCGAAGGCGAAAGGCAAGATCGGCGGGCGTCCGTCTGTGGTGGATGCGAAGAAGCTCGCGACGATCAAGAAACTCGTAGCGTCCGGAGACCACAGCCGCGCCGACATCGCGCGCATGGTCGGCGTGTCCCCTGCCACCCTCTACCGGGTGATCGCGACGCTCTGACGGGCCGTGGCAGAAGAATCTGACTTCCGCCCCGACGCCTCGATAGCCTGAAGCGGTGAGTGAACAGCCGCCATGGAGACCGATAGTCGCGACTGGACGAGAGGACGTGCTAACGGAAGGATTCCCCGTCTATCTGCGTGAGGCCATCTATCCGTGGATGTCAGCGCGGGCAGGCGCGGACGGCGGCTGGGCAAAGGCAGATTTCTTCGTTGAGTTTCAGAACGCAGCGAAAACTGACATCGGGTTTAGATCTGGCGGGTATCACAAGTGGCGCGACGCGGTTCTGCCGCAGTTGAGAGCCGTTGACGATGCCGTGTTCACCAATCTCGTTCACTACGGTCTGAGCAGGCACTTTGTCTCTCAGGGCACCAAGACGCTACCCCTCGAAGACGTGCTCAGCGACGGCGGGTCAGCGTGGACGGTGGTCCGCGCAGGCAACTACGCAGCCCTGACGCAACGCGTGCCCGATGGCGTGAGAACAGCAATGGCTAGTGTTCTTTCCGCCACCGATGTGGCCTCCCGCAAGCTTCAGGAGGCTTGGTCAGACGCGTATGGAGTGAACCCGCGCCCATCCGTAGCATTCGGCCACGCTGTAGTTGCCGTGGAGACAGCCGCGCTGACTGTCATTCCGACCCCGGTGCCGGAACCCACGCTCGCCAACCTGTTCTCAATACTCGAAGCAGACAATCCCAAGTGGACGCTGGTGTTTCGCGACAGCGACAAGGCACCAGGTGCGAAGACTCTCGCGGCGATGATGCGGACTCTCTGGCGGGGCCACGAAAGTAGGCACGGGAGGCCGGACTACGCAGACGCCACCCTCGAAGAGGCTAGGGCGGCTGTCATCCTGGCGGCGACGCTCGTGCAATGGTTCACCACCGGAGTGGTGCGTCCTACGCAATAACTAGACGTGACACGCAGCCCCATGCGTTGCGCGTTCAACTGACGCCGAGCCGACCGGCGCTCGCCGCTGACTGGCCGCTACGCGCGGCGTCGTGCCAACTCCGTGCCAACTGGGTAGGCTTGAGATGCCTGTGAGAGCCTTTGATTTTCAAGAAAAAGGGACAGTCAAGGGCAGTTTGTAGAGACATGGCACATCTTCTGGGGGCCGAGGCCCTGCACCTGGAGTTCCCGACGAAGGTCGTCTTCGACCGGGTATCGCTCGGCATCGACGAGGGCGACCGCATCGGCGTCGTCGGCCGCAACGGCGACGGCAAGTCGAGCCTGCTGGCGATGCTCGCCGGCAGGCTCGAGCCCGACGGTGGCCGCGTGACGGTGCGCGGCGGCGTGCGCGTCGGCGTGCTCGACCAGGCGGACACCCTGGACGACACACTCACGGTGCGCGAGACGGTCGTCGGCGATCGCCCCGACCACGAGTGGGCCGGCGACTCCCGGGCGCGCGACGTCATCGCCGGGCTGCTGGGCGACCTGCCGTGGGACGGGCCCGTGGCGGGCCTCTCGGGCGGTCAGCGCCGGCGCGTGTCGCTGGCGACGCTGCTGGTGGGCGACCACGACGTGCTCTTCCTCGACGAGCCCACCAACCACCTCGACGTCGAGGCCATCGCGTGGCTCGCCGCGCACATCAAGGGCCGCTGGCCGGCGAACCAGGGAGGGCTCCTGGTCGTGACGCACGATCGCTGGTTCCTCGACGAGGTGTGCAACACCACGTGGGAGGTGCACGACCGCCTCGTCGAGCCCTTCGAGGGCGGCTATGCGGCGTACATCCTGCAGCGGGTCGAGCGCGACCGCCAGTCCGCGGTGATCGAGCAGCGGCGGCAGAACCTGGCACGCAAAGAGCTGGCGTGGTTGCGCCGCGGTGCCCCGGCGCGCACGTCGAAGCCGAAGTTCCGCATCGACGCCGCCAACGTCCTCATCGCCGACGTGCCCGAGATCCGCGACGCGACCGAGCTGCGCTCGCTCGCCGTCTCGCGCCTCGGCAAGGACGTCGTCGACCTTCTGGACGCCGCCGTCTCGTACGACGGGCGCGAAGTGCTGCATCCGGTCGAGTGGCGGATCGCCCCCGGTGAGCGCACCGGCATCCTCGGCGTCAACGGCGCCGGCAAGTCGACCCTTCTCGGGCTCGTGGCGGGGGATGTCGAGCCGACCGCGGGGCGGGTCAAGCGCGGCAAGACCGTGAAGGTCGCGACCCTCACCCAGCGCCTCGACGAGCTGGAGGAGCACCTCAACGATCCGGTGCGCGTCGTCATCTCCCGCCTGCGCACCACGTACACCTTCGGTGCGGGCTCCAAGGCGCAGGAGCTCACCCCCGGCCAGCTCCTCGAGAGCATGGGCTTCCAGAGCGCCCAGCTCTCGACGCCGGTGAAAGACCTCTCCGGTGGTCAGAAGCGCCGGCTGCAGCTGCTGCTCATCCTCCTCGAGCAGCCGAACGTGCTCATCCTCGACGAGCCCACGAACGACCTCGACACCGACATGCTCGCCGCCATCGAGGACCTCCTGGACTCCTGGCCGGGCACGCTCCTCGTCGTGTCGCACGACCGCTACTTCATCGAGCGCGTCACCGACCAGCAGTACGCGATCCTCGACGGTCACCTCCGCCATCTGCCGGGCGGTGTCGACGAGTACCTGCGCCTGAGGGCCCGGTCGCTGAGCGACCGTGACGAGGCGAAGCGCACGAGCGGGACGGATGCCGCGGCCGCAGGCCCCGCCGCGACGGCGGGCCTCGCCGGGCCGGAGCTGCGCGCCGCGCAGAAGGAGGTGTCCGCCCTCGAGCGGCGCCTGACCAAGCTCGAGGCGCAGATCGGCGCCGCTCGCACGGCGCTCGCCGACCACGACCAGGCGGATTACGTGGGCCTGGGCGCCGAGATGACCCGCATCGGCGAGCTCGAGAAGGAGCGCGACGCGGTCGAGGAGCGCTGGTTCGAGCTCACCGAGCAGATCGGCTGAGCACGGGATCTAGTCGTGGGCGTCGAAGCCGAGGCTGAGCTTGCGCAGCAGCCCGGCGAGCCGCTCGCGGTCGCTCCGCGAGAGGGTGTCGAGCAACAGGGCCTCGGCGTCGACCAGACGCGTGATGGCGGCATCCACCCGGATCTTCCCCTCGTCGGTGAGGGTGACCAGGACGCTCCGGCCGTCGTCGGGATCGGACTCGCGACGCACCAGCCGGCGGCCGACGAGGCGATCGATGCGGTTGGTCATCGTGCCGCTCGAGACGAGCGTCTGCTGCAGCAGCTGCTTGGGACTGAGCTGGAACGGCTCTCCCGCGCGGCGGAGGGCCGACAGCACGTCCCACTCCCACGGCTCGAGCTCGCTGCGTCGGAAGGCGTCGCGCCGCGCGCGGTCCAGGTGCCGCGAGAGCCGGTCGACGCGCGAGAGCACGCCGAGCGGCGAGAAGTCGAGGTCGGGGCGCTGCGTCGTCCACGCCTCGACGATGCGGTCCACTTCGTCGCTCTGCGCCGTCATGCCCTCATTATCGCGGGGCCGGCGCTCCGGCATGCTCAGCGACCGGAGGCGGTCTGGCAGACTTGACGGGCGGCATCCGGAGTCCTGGTCGCCGCGTTCCGCCGTGGTGTAACGGCAGCACGACAGCCTTTGGAGCTGTGAGGTTCAGGTTCGAATCCTGGCGGCGGAGCATGACCGACACCACCCCTGACAACGCTCTGGCCGTCATCGTCCTCGCCGCCGGACAGGGCACGCGTATGAAGTCGTCGCTGCCGAAGGTGCTGCACCGGATCGGCGGTCGTCCGCTCGTCGGGCACGTGCTCGCCTCTGCGGCCGCGCTGGCGCCGGCGCGCACGCTCGTCGTCGTGCGGCACGAGCGCGATCAGGTCGCCTCCGCGGTCGCCGACCTCGCGCCCGACGCGCGGGTCGTCGACCAGGACGAGATCCCCGGCACCGGTCGTGCCGTCGAGGTCGCCCTCGCGCAACTCGAAGGCTTCGCCGGCGATGTGCTGGTGCTCTCGGGCGACTGCCCGCTGGCGGATGCCGGGACCCTGACCGCTTTCCTCGCGGCGCACCGTACGACCGACGCGGAAGTGACGGTCATGACCGCCGTCGTCGACGACCCGAACGGGTACGGACGCGTGATCCGCGACGCCGACGGCGACGTCGCACGCATCGTGGAGCAGAAGGACGCCGACGACGCCGAGGTCGCGGTCCGCGAGATCAACGCGGGCATGTACGTCTTCCGCGTCGACGCGCTGCGCACCCACCTGCCGGCGATCGGCACCGACAACGCCCAGGCCGAGAAGTACCTCACCGACGTCGCCGGCCTCGTCCGTCGCGCGGGCGGCAGGGTCGCGGCATCCGTCGTCGACGACGTCACCGTGACGTACGGCGTGAACGACCGCGCACAGCTCTCGGAGGTCGGGCGCCTGCTCAACGCGCGCACCGTGCGCCGCTGGCAGCTCGAGGGTGCGACGATCCTCGACCCGGCGACCACCTGGATCGACGTCGATGCGAAGCTCGCCCCCGACGTGACCGTGCTGCCCAACACGCACATCCTCGGCGCCACCGTCATCGACACCGGCGCGATCGTCGGACCCGACACGAGCCTCGTCGACTGCGAGGTCGGTGAGGGCGCGACCGTCCGGCGCACCGACGCGACGCTCGCCGTGATCGGCGCCCACGCGACCGTCGGCCCCTTCGCGTTCGTCCGTCCGGGCACGTACCTGGGCGCCAGGGGCAAGATCGGCACCTTCGTCGAGACGAAGAACTCGACGATCGGCGAGGGCAGCAAGGTGCCGCACCTGTCGTACATCGGCGACACCACGATCGGCCGCGGCGTCAATCTCGGGGCCGGCGCGATCACCGCCAACTACGACGATCTGGCCAAGCACCGCACCGAGATCGGCGACGAAGTGCACGCCGGCTCGCATAACGTCTTCGTGGCGCCCGTTAGGATCGGAGACGGCGCGAAGACGGGGGCGGGGGCGGTCATCCGCAAGGATGTGCCCGCCGGTGCTCTCGCTCTCAGCGTCGCCCCTCAGCGCAACGTCGAGGGGTGGGTCGAGAAGAACAGACCGGGTA
The DNA here is from genome assembly GCF_036566905.1 of Microbacterium sp. Classification (GTDB taxonomy): domain Bacteria; phylum Actinomycetota; class Actinomycetes; order Actinomycetales; family Microbacteriaceae; genus Microbacterium. The sequence continues at coordinate 92,925 of NZ_DATCVK010000218.1, forward strand.
CCCACGCGGCGGATGTCGCCGCCAAGGCCCGCAGCGCACAGAAGGCGGACGATGGCGCGCAAGAAGAAGACCGTTGAACTCGACCGGGCGAATGACATCGCCCCCGGCCTCGTCGCCAAGACGAAGAAGCGGCTCGTCATCGCGCGCGGGAGCTCGCACCCCGAGCTCGCGGCGCAGGTCGCCGAGCAGCTGAGCACGGAGCTGGTCCCCACCGAGTACCGCACCTTCGCGTCGGGCGAGATCCTGACGCGGTTCGAGGTCTCGATCCGCGGCTGCGACCTGTTCCTGATCCAGAGCTTCGGGCCCCCGGTCAACGAGTGGATGATGGAGACCCTCATCATGCTCGACGCCGCGAAGCGGGCGTCGGCCAAGCGCATCACCGTCGTCGCGCCGTACTTCCCGTACTCGCGTCAGGACAAGAAGGGCCGGGGCCGCGAGCCCATCAGCGCCCGCCTCGTCGCCGACCTCTTCAAGACCGCCGGGGCCGACCGCGTCATGAGCGTCGACCTGCATGCCGCGCAGATCCAGGGCTTCTTCGACGGACCCGTCGACCACCTGTTCGCCAAGCCCGTGCTGCTGGAGTACTTCGAGAACACGCTCAGCGAGACGGACCGCGACCGTCTCACGGTCGTCTCGCCCGACACCGGACGCGTGCGCGTCGCCGACCAGTGGTCCGACAGCCTCGACGCGCCGCTGGCGATCATCCACAAGCGCCGCGATCCCAACGTCGCCAACCAGGTGACCGTCAACGAGATCGTCGGCCAGGTCGACGGCCGGGTGTGCCTGCTCGTCGACGACATGATCGACACCGGCGGCACGATCGTGAAGGCCGCCGAGGCGCTCAAGGCCAACGGCGCGACCAAGGTCATCGTCGCCGCGACGCACGCGATCTTCAGCGATCCCGCGGCCGAGCGCCTGCAGAGCCCGGCGATCGACGAGGTCGTCGTGACCGACACGGTGCCGATCCCCGACGAGAAGCGGTTCCCGAGCCTTACGATTCTGCCTATCGCACCGCTGCTCGCACGCGCGATCCACGAAGTGTTCGAGGACGGCTCCGTCACCAGCATGTTCGACGGGGCGGCCTGACGCCGGCACAGGGTCGGACCCCCGACTCCGCGGCGGCGACGGAAGGATGAAGAATCCATGACGCAGCCGCTGAACTCCCCACCGTTGACCGAAGCGCGCCTGACGGTGGCGCGTCCCTGGGCGCTGGCCGTCGACGACGTGCTCGCCCATCTCGAGGCCGACGCCGCGGGACTGAGTACCGACGACGCGGTGGCGCGCCTCGGGATCGCCGGACCCAACCGCCTCCCCGAGCCGGCGCGCAAGCCGGCGCTGCTGCGGTTCCTGGCGCACTTCAACGACACCCTGATCTACATCCTGCTGGGCGCCGCCGTCATCAAGGCGCTCATGGGGGACTGGCTCGACTTCTGGGTGATCATGGTCGTCGCCATCATCAACGCGGTGATCGGCTACATCCAGGAGGGGCGGGCCGAGAAGGCGCTCGCCGGCATCCGCGGGATGCTGTCGGCCGATGCCAGTGCGCGCCGCGACGGCGGCTGGGTGACGGTGCCCGCCGCCGACCTGGTGCCGGGCGACGTCGTGCGGCTCATGCCCGGCGACAAGGTGCCCGCCGACCTCCGGCTGCTGCAGGCCTTCCAGTTGCGCATCGACGAGGCCGCGCTCACGGGGGAGTCCGTCCCGTCGTCGAAGACCACCGATCCGGCGGCGCCGGAGGCGGGGGTGGGCGACCGCGGATCGATGGCGTTCTCGGGCACCATCGTCAGCGCCGGGCAGGGCCGGGGCGTGGTCACCGCGACCGGATCGGACACCGAGCTCGGCCGCATCCAGAGCCTCGCCGACGAGGCCGAGTCGCTCGCCACCCCGCTCACCCGTCAGCTCGACGGCTTCGGGCGCGTGCTCACCGTCGTGATCCTGGCGATGGCGGCGATCATGATGATGATCGGGCGCTTCCTGCACGGGATGCCGTACCCCGAGCTCATCTCGGCGGCGATCGGCTTCGCCGTCGCGGCGATCCCCGAAGGGCTCCCGGCGCTGGTGACGATCACGCTCGCGATCGGCGTGCAGCAGATGGCCCGCCACAACGCCATCACACGCAAGCTTCCCGCGGTCGAGGCGCTCGGCTCGGTGACCACGGTGTGCTCCGACAAGACGGGCACGCTCACCCGCAACGAGATGACCGTGCGGCACATCGTCACACCGCTCGCCGAGTACAGCGTCACCGGGCTCGGCTACGTGCCCGAAGGCGACATCGTCCCTGCTGCCGGGGGTGCGGAGGCTGCCGCGGGCGCCGGGACGCCGGCCGACCGCGGCGATCTGGCGGCGCTCCTGGCCATCGCGACGCTCTGCAACGACGCCCACATCGTCCGCGGCGACGACGGCGCGTGGGGCCTCGTCGGCGAGCCGACGGAGGGCGCGCTCAAGGTGGTCGCGATGAAGGGCGGTGTGGGCAGCGCCGGCGGACGCCGGGTCGCCGTCATCCCGTTCGACTCCGCGAACAAGCTCATGGCGACCCTCAACGAGGGCGCCCGGTCCGGGGGTGCCGCCGGCGAGGTCTCGCGCGCGATCCTCGTGAAGGGAGCACCCGACCGCCTGCTCGAGCGCTCGCTCACCCAGCGGGGAGCCGACGGGTCCGAGCCGCTCGACCTGGTGCGCTGGAACACGGCGATCGAGGCGTTGAGCTCGCAGGGACTGCGCGTGCTCGCGGCGGCGCGCAAGCCGGTGCGACCGACGACGGATGAGTTCGCGCTCGACGACCTCATCGACCTCGAGTTCATCGGCCTGTGGGGGATCGTCGACCCGCCCCGGCCGGAGGCCGTCGAGGCGATCGCGGACTGCCACACCGCCGGCATCCGCGTGAAGATGATCACGGGGGACCACGCCGGCACGGCGCTCGCCATCGCACACGAGATGGGGCTCGCAAGTGCCGATGCCGAGGTGCTCACCGGCGCCGAGCTCGAGGCGCTCACCCAGGAGCAGCTGCGCGGGGTCGTACGCGACGTCGACGTGTACGCGCGCACGAGCCCCGAGCACAAGATCCGCATCGTGCGGGCACTGCAGTCGCACGGCGAGGTCGTCGCGATGACCGGTGACGGCGTCAACGACGCTCCCGCGCTGACGCGGGCCGACGTCGGCATCGCGATGGGCATCAAGGGCACCGAGGCGACCAAGGAGGCCGCCGAGTTCGTGCTGGCCGACGACAACTTCGCGACGATCCGCAGCGCGATCGCCGAGGGGCGTCGCATCTACGACAATCTGCGCAAGTCGATCGTGTTCCTGCTGCCGACCAACGGGGCGCAGTCGCTCGTGATCCTGGTCGCCGTCGTGTTCGGGCTTGCACTGCCGATCACGAGCGTGCAGGTGCTGTGGGTCAACATGGTGACCGCGGTGACCCTCTCGCTCGCCCTCGCGTACGAGCCGGCCGAGCGCGGCATCATGCGCCGCCCGCCGCGCGCCACCGGCGGGCCGATCATCGATCGCCGCGAGCTCGGCTTCGTGCTGGTCGTGTCGTTCCTCATCGGCGGCGCGGCGATGGGCGTCTTCTACGGCGTCGTCGCGACCGGAGCCGACATCGAGGTGGCCCGCACCGAGGCCGTGCTCATGCTCGCGCTCGGACAGCTCGCGTATCTGCTCAACTGCCGGTTCCTCGGGCGCTCGAGCCTCACGCTCGACGTGCTGCGGGGCAACCGAGTGGTGTGGTGGTCCGCCATCGCGCTCATCGTGCTGCAGGTGATCTACACCTACGTCCCCTTCATGAACGTGCTGTTCGACTCGCGACCGTTGGCCGCGGCATCCTGGATCCTCCCGATCGTGGTGTCCATCGGCATCTTCCTGGCCGTCGAGGTGCTCAAGGCGGTGCTGCGGGCACGCGGCACGTCATCGACATCCGCTGACACGCTCAAAGGCGGCTCATAGGACCGGTTGACAGGATCCTCTTCAGACGCTTCCGCGTCACCGCTCGCACGACACGAGCCCGACCCGAGCCAGGAGGACCGTCATGATCCGCACCGCACTCGCTTCCCGCCCCGTTCGCGCCGGAGCGGCGCTGACCGCCGTCGCCGGCGTCGCGCTCCTCGCCGGATGCGCGCCGGAGGCCTCGGAGGCCGAAGAACCGGCGACGACCGACACCTCGGAGAGCACCGACAGCAGCTCCGCCGACACCGGCTCGAGCGGTTCCTACGCCGACGGCACGTACACGGCGGACGGCTCGTACGCCACGCCCGAGTCGGTCGAGACGATCACCGTCACGGTGACCCTCGAGGACGACGTGATCACCGCGGTCGAGGTGACAGGCGACCCGCAGAAGCGCGAGTCGGAGCAGTACCAGGGCGAGTTCATCGGCGGCATCGCCGACGTCGTCGTCGGGCAGGACATCGACGACATCCAGGTCAGCCGCGTGGCGGGCTCGTCGCTCACCAGCGGCGGCTTCAACGAGGCCATCGAGACGATCAAGTCCGAGGCGGCGAACTAGTCCGTGAGCACGGTGCCGGACTCCTGGCGCTTCGACGCCATCGGCACCAGGTGGGAGATCGTCACCGAGCGTCGCCTGCCGGTGCCGGTGCGTGACGAGGTGACCGCCCGCATCGACGGGTTCGACCGCGAGTGGTCGCGGTTCCGGGCGGACTCGGTGGTGAGCGCGCTGGCGCGGACGGCCGGCGCCGTCCCCGCACCCGCAGACGCCGTGCCGATGCTCGACGCCCTGGCCGCCCTCTCGGACGCGACCGGAGGAGCCGTCAACCCGCTGGTCGGCGGATCGCTCGACGCCCTCGGCTACGACGCGGCCTACTCGCTGCGTGATCGCGGGGCAACGCCGGCACCCGCCGGATGGCGCGATCTGCTGAGCTGGCACGACGGGCGTCTCGCGCTCGTCGAGCCGGCCACCATCGACGTCGGCGCTCTCGGCAAGGGCCGCCTGGTGGACCTGATCCTCGGCATCCTGGTCCGCACCGAGGCCGGCGACATCACGGTGGACGCCGGCGGCGACCTCGCGGTGCGGGGGCACCCGCAGCGCATCGGCCTCGAGCACCCGTTCGACCCGCGTCGGGCGATCGGCGTGTGGGAGGTGACGGATGCCGCGCTCTGCGCGTCGGCCGTCAACCGCCGCGCATGGCCCTCGGCGACGGGCACCGGCACCCTGCATCACGTGCTCGACGCGCGCACCGGGCAGCCGGTGCGGACGATTGCCGCGACGTGGGCCGTCGCGACCGACGCGATGGCCGCCGACGCCGTCGCGACGGCCCTGTTCTTCGACGGCGGCCCCCGCCTCGCCCACGAGTGGGGCGCCGAATGGGTGCGCATGACGACGGACGGCCGCGTCGAGTGGTCTCCGGGATGCCGCGCCGACCTCTTCGTGCGAACGGATGTCGGACCCGGGATCGCGCCGGCTTCGCGACCGAATAGCCTTGAACAGTGACCGAACCCCTCTCCGGACACGTCGTCGCGGTCGCCCGCGACGACGCGCATCGCTTCAGCAAGCCGACGCGCGAGAGCATCACCCTGATCGCCGGCATCGGCGTCGAGGGCGACGCCCACGCCGGCACCACCGTGCAGCACCTGTCCCGCGTCCGGCGGGACCCCACGACGCCGAACCTGCGCCAGGTACACCTGATCCACGCGGAGCTGTTCGACGACATGGCCGAGCGCGGCCACGAGGTGCATCCGGGCGCCCTGGGTGAGAACGTGACCACCGCCGGCATCGACCTGCTCGGGCTGTCGCGCGGCACGCGACTCGCGCTCGGCGACGACGCCGTGATCGAGATCACCGGCCTGCGCAACCCGTGCGTCCAGATCGACGGCGTCTCGGAGGGGCTGATGAAGGAGCTCGTCCACCTCGACGACACGGGCGCCACCGTGCGCCTGGCGGGCGTCATGTCGGTCGTGCTCGAGGGCGGCGTCGTGCGTCCGGGCGACGGCATCCGCGTCATCCCGTCCGCAGGCCGCCACGAGCCCCTGCAGCCGGTGTGACCCCGATGGGCACTCTCACCGCCATCTGGAATCGCGCGTTCGCGGTGCTCGGCCGCGTGTCGATGTACCGCCTGGTGTATCTCGCGCTCGCGACGCTCGCGGCAGTGGCCCTGCTGCTCTCGTTCTTCGGCCTCGTCGGCCCCGATCCGCTGCAGCTGATCGTGACGCTCGCGGTGCTCTCGGCGGTGTGCGTGGGGGTGGATGCCGCCGCCCAGCGCGTGCTCAACCTGCCGTGGCGCCTGGAGTCGTCGCTGATCACGGCGCACATCCTGCTGTTCGTGCTGCGCCCGACGCTCGAGCTCGTGGGGCTGCTGGGGATCGTCATCGCCGCTGCGGTCGCCTCGCTCTCGAAGTACCTGCTCGCCTGGCGCGGCCGCCACATCTTCAACCCTGCGGCGATGGGCGCGACGGCGCTGACCCTGCTGAGCGTGGCGTGGCCCGATCTCGGCGCGTCATCCTGGTGGGTCGGGACACCCGCGCTCGCCGCCCCCGTCATCCTGCTGGGGCTCGCGGTGCTGGTGCGCACCGAGAAGCTGCGCGTCGTCGCCGTGTTCCTGGTGTTCGCGGTCGCGGTCGCGGTCTTCCGCACGGCCGCGCAGTACCAGGCCGCAGGCGTCGAGATCGACGTGCTCGACCTGCTGTGGCCGATCCTCTGGTCGTCGCCGTTCCTCTTCCTCGGGGCGTTCATGCTGTCCGAGCCGCTCACCCTGCCGCCGCGCCGCTGGCAGCAGCTGACCGTCGCCACGGTGGTCGGCGTGCTGGCCGGGTGGCCGATCCCGATCGGCGACATCACCCTCGGGCAGGAGCGGGCGCTCCTCGTCGGCAACCTCGTGGCGTTCGCGTTCGCCGTGCGCACCGCCGTGCGCCTCACCCTCGTCGCACGGTCGGAGCCCACGCCGAGCGTGCAGGAGCTCACCTTCCGCGTGCACGACCGGCTCGCGTTCCTTCCGGGCCAGTACCTCGAGCTCGAAGTGCCCCACCGTCACCCGGACGCCCGCGGCACGCGCCGCGAGTTCAGCATCGCGTCGGCGCCCGAGGACCTGCCGCTGCTGAAGGTGGCGTTCAAGGACGGCAAGACCACCAAGCCGCTCAGCTCGTACAAGAAGGCGCTCGCCGAGGTGCAGCCCGGCGACGCCCTCGCGATCACCGGCGTCTGGGGCGACTTCCTGCTGCCCAAGCGCGACGCGGCGCCGATCCTGATGGTGGCCGCCGGCATCGGCGTCACGCCGTTCGTGTCGCAGCTGCGCCACGCGCACGCCGCAGGCCTCGACCGCGACATCGTGCTCGTCTATGTGGCGTCGGACTCTTCAGAGCTGGCGTACCGCGACGAGATCGCGGCATCCGGGGCGCGCGTGATCCTGTTCACCCGTGACCGGCCGGCGGATCTGCCCGAGCACTGGCTGTGGGCCCAGGGTGTTCGCCTCGACGCCGACGGGCTGCTGCGCGTCGTACCCGACATCGGGTCGCGTCACGCGTACATCTCGGGCCCGGCGGCGCTCATCGCCGACCTGGCACCGGCGCTCGAGCGCGCCCGCACGATCACGACGGACGCCTTCAGCGGCTACTGAGGGCCCGCACTCACGTCGGTCGGGCCGGGTCGACCGGGCGAGCGGGTAGACGCACCTCGAACATCGTGTCGCCGGGGGTGCTCTCGACACGGATGCCGCCGCCATGGGCATCCACGATGGCCCGGGCGATCGAGAGGCCGAGGCCGGTGCCGCCGGTCTGGCGTGCACGTGAGCGGTCGGCGCGCGCGAAGCGCTCGAACAGCTCGTCCTTGATCGACGGATCGATGCCGGGGCCGTCGTCATGCACCCGCAGGACCGCCATGCCGTCGTCACGGGTGACGCTCACCGTCACCGTGGTGCCGGCGGGGGTGTGCGTGCGGGCGTTGGCCAGGAGGTTGGCGGCGACCTGGTGGAGCCGGCCGGTGTCGCCGGCGACGAGCACGGGTTCATCGCCCACGTCCAGCACCCACTCGTGGTCGGGACCGGTGGGTCGGGCATCGCCGACCGCGTCGATCACGAGCCGCGTCAGGTCGACCGTGCCGTAGACGAGCTCCTGGCCCTCGTCGAGGCGCGCCAGCAGCAGCAGGTCCTCGACGAGTGAGGTCATGCGCAGCGACTGCGCTTGGATGCGCTCGAGCGAGGCTTCCGTGGTCTCGATCGTCGCCGCGCCCTGTCCGCGGCTGAGGGCTTTGAGCGACAACTCGCTGTAGCCGCGGATCGATGAGAGCGGTGTGCGCAGCTCGTGGCTCGCGTCCGCGACGAACGCGCGCATGCGCTCCTCGTTGCGCTGGCGCGCGGTGAGCGATTCGTCGACGTGGTCGAGGAGCGTGTTCAGCGCTTCGCCCACGCGGCCGACCTCGGTGCGCGGGTCGGCCTGGTGCGACGGTACGCGTTCGGCGATGGTGACCTCGCCCTGGTCCAGTCGCTGGGTCGAGACCCGCGCCGCCGTGTCGGCGACCGCGCGCAGGGGTGCGAGGCCTCGCCGGATGGTCCAGGCGGTCGCGACCGCGAGGAGGAGCAGGCCGCCGGCGGTGAGGAGGCCGATCGTGGTGAGCATACGGGCGAGAGTCTCGGAGATTCCGGCCCGGGACAGCCCGACGATCGCGTACGCGCCGCCGAGGGAGACACCCTCGATCCGATACGTGCCGAGGTCGTCCACCGTGACGACGAACTGACCCTGCTGCGACGTGAGGCTCTGGGCGATGGCGTCGATCTGGTCGTCGGTGAGCGACACGACGGACCCGTCCGAGTCGACGATGGCAGCGGTCGGCTGGCCGGGCGTCGATTCCACGGCCAGGAAGAAACCCGGCCGGGGCGCCGGCTGCTGTTCCAGGATCTGCTCCGCCGTGAGACCGGTGGCAATGGGGCCGCGCATGAACTCGACGCTCTGGCGAGCCGCTTTCACCTCGTTGTCGAGCTGTGTCTCGAGCACCTGCCCGAGGATCGCGCTGGTCGCCACCGCGACGAGCACCATGATGAACGACGTGATGCCGACCACCGTGACGATGAGCTTGCGCTGCAGGGTCCACGGCGCACGGCGCGGGAGCCGGTCCTCGGCGGCGGCGTCGGCCGCGGTCTCGGCGGGGGCTGCGGAATCCTCGACGGATGCCGAGGCGCCGGCCGCGGCATCCGTCCCCGTCTTCTGTGCCTCGGGTGAGCCGGTCCCGTCGGTCACTGGGGCGCCTTGATCATGTAGCCGACGCCCCGGACGGTGTGGATGAGGGGCTCGCGGCCGGCGTCGATCTTCTTGCGCAGGTACGAGATGTAGAGCTCGACGACACTGGAGCGGCCGCCGAAGTCGTAGTTCCACACCCGGTCGAGGATCTGCGCCTTCGACACGACGCGGCGCTGATTGCGCATGAGGTAGCGGAGCAGCTCGAATTCGGTCGCGGTGAGCTCGATCTCCTCGCCCGAGCGCTCGACCTCGTGGCTGTCCTCGTTGAGGGTGAGGTCGCCCACGCGGAGGATCGGCTCAGCCCCCGCGGCGTGAGCGGTGCCGGCGCGACGCATGAGGCCCCGGAGGCGCGCCACGACCTCCTCGAGGCTGAAGGGCTTCGTGACGTAGTCGTCGCCGCCCGCCGTGAGGCCGGCGACGCGATCGCTCACGGCATCCTTCGCGGTGAGGAACAGCACGGGGACGTCGTCGCCCGCCTGACGCAGCCGCTGCAGCACGGCCATGCCGTCGAGGTCGGGCATCATGATGTCGAGCACCATCGCGTCGGGCTCGAACTCGCGGGCGGACTGCAGCGCCTCGAAACCCGAGCCGGCCGTCCGCACCTCCCATCCCTCCATGCGCAGCGCCATCGACAGCAGGTCGGTGAGCATCTGCTCGTCGTCCACCACGAGCACGCGGAGGTTCGAGCCGTCGGGACGCAGCAGGGCGGGTGCGGGGTTGGTCATGCGTCCATTGTGGACGTCTTCCTATGCGGTTCCTATGGAGCGCGCTATGCGCGGGCTGTGAAATCCCGGCGCCTCCGGAAGAGGAGCGCGGCGGCATCACATAACCGCTTCATAGGTGCTCCTTGCGGAGCGCATCACCGCTGTTCGTAGCGTCCTCTCGACGGCCGGCAATCCGCCCGCCAAGAGGAGACCCATGTACATGACCTATCTGCGGCGGGAGCTGGCCGGCCGCAAGAAGCAGACGATCATCGTGGCCGCCGGCCTCGCGATCGCCATCGCGCTCGTGATGATCGTGAACTCGCTCGCGGCCGGCGTGAGCGCCGCGCAGGCGCAGGCGCTCGAGTCGGTGTACGGCGTCGGCACCGACCTCACCGTCACGGGCGCGCAGGCCGAGCCCGGGCAGGGCGGCGCGCGGTTCGACTTCGGCGAGGACGGCGGCGAGACCACCGACGACGGCACGACGGAGCTCAGCCAGTCGCGGCTGGTGACCGAGCCGATGCGTTCGACCCTCGACGCCTCGACGCTCGACACGGTGACCGCCGTCGACGGCGTGGAGTCGGCGTCCGCTGCGCTCAGCCTCACGAACATGACGTTCTCGGGCGAGCTGCCGCAGCGCCCCGACTCGGGTGACACCGGCACGACGCAGGTACAGCCTCCGCAGCAGACCGAGGGCGGTGGCGGTGGCTTCGGCGGCGGCTCGTTCGGCGTGGACTCGTTCACGGTGCTCGGCATCGACCCGGCGGCCGACGCCGTGGGCCCGCTGTCGGCGGTGGAGCTGAGCGACGGCCGCGGCCTCGAGGCGTCCGACGACGGCGCGTACGTCGCCGTGCTCGATGCGACCTACGCCACGACCGCCGACCTCGCGGTCGGCGACACCATCGACGTCGGCGGCCAGGACTTCGAGATCGTCGGCCTCGTGGCCTCGACGTCCGACGAGGCCGACACCGCGTCGAACGTCTACGTCCCGCTGGACGTCGCCCAGGAGCTCTCGGGCGCCGGAGACGTGATCTCGACGGTCTACGTGCAGGCAGCCTCGTCCGACGCGATCTCGTCGGTGCAGACGGCGCTCCAGGAGGAGCTGCCCGACGCCACCGTGAGCTCGCAGTCCGATCTCGCCTCGACCGTGTCGGGGTCGCTCTCGAGCGCGTCGTCGCTCATCACGAGCCTCGGCACGTGGCTGTCGCTCATCGTGCTCGCCGTCGCACTCGTCCTCGCGGTGCTGTTCACGATCTCGGGCGTCTCGCGCCGCACGCGCGAGTTCGGCACGCTCAAGGCGATCGGGTGGTCCAACGGCCGCGTCGTGGGCCAGGTGGCGGGCGAATCGGTCGTGCAGGGCCTCATCGGCGGTGTCGTCGGCCTCGTGGTCGGTTTCGCCGGCATCCTCGCCATCAACGTCATCGCCCCGACCATCTCGACGGCGCCGTCGACCCAGGGCTTCGGGCCTGGCGGCGACGGCGCCCAGATGCCGGGCGGAGGCCCCGGCACGTTCGGCAACTCCGTCATGCAGCAGACGGGCGCCGACATCGTGCTGCAGGCACCGGTCACGCTGTGGGTCGTCGTCGCGGCGGTCGGCATCGCGGTCCTCGGGGGCCTGGTCGCCGGCGCCTTCGGCGGCTGGCGGGCTGCGCGGCTGAGCCCCGCCGAAGCCCTGCGGTCAGTGGGCTGAGGCTTCCGTGTCCGGGACCATCCCCCCTGCACCCGAATCCATCACCACGACACCATCTCCAAGAAGGGGAGAGCACGTCATGACCATGACCGACACCGAGGCCGCCTCGGCTCCGGATGCCGCAGCCGCGGCGCAGTACCGGCTCGAGGGCGTCACCCGCACCTACACGCAGAAGGGTCGCGTCGTGAAGGCGCTCGCCGGCGTCGACCTCACGATCGTCGCGGGGGACTTCGTCACGATCCAGGGACCCACCGGCGGCGGCAAGTCGACGCTGCTGCAGCTGCTGGGGGCGCTCGACCGCCCCAGCACCGGCTCGGTGCACCTCGGCGAGATCGACATCGCGACCGCGAGCAACCGTGAGCTCGGCCGCATCCGCGCGCACGAGATCGGCTTCGTGTTCCAGGGGTTCAACCTCATCCCGACGCTCACGGCGCACGAGAACGTCGACATGGCGCTGGAGCCGCTGGGGCTGACCAAGGACGAGCGCGCCACCCGCGTCGCCGAGGCCCTCGCGCACGTGGGCCTGGCCGAGCGCGCGGACCATCGGCCGGGCGAGCTGTCGGGCGGTCAGCAGCAGCGGGTCGCGATCGCGCGGGCGATCGTCAAGCGCCCGCGCGTGCTCCTCGCGGACGAGCCCACCGGCAACCTCGACGAGAGCATGCGGGACGAGATCCTCTCGGTGCTGCAGGCGCTCAACGACGAGGGGCTCACACTCATCGTCGTCACGCACGACTCGGCCGTCGCGCGCCGCGCCCGACGGCGGCTGCGGCTCGACAAGGGGACGGTGCGCGACATCACGCGCTGACCGGCGGCGTCACCCCGCCGATCAGCCCGCCGAGCGGGCATGGGCCGCGATGCGATCGAAGAGCGCGTCGCGGCCCTCGTCGATCCGCTGCTCCTCGGGGTGCGTGTCGTAATAGGCCAGGATGCGGCGGGCGCCCTCGTCGAAGGTGATCGTCGTACGGAACTCGGGCACGAGCTGCGTCACCTTCGACGAGTCGAACAGCATGGAGTGCGCCTTGTCGCCGATGAGAGTCGGGCCGAGCTCCGGTGCGAACGCCGCGATGGTGTCGGATGCCACGTGCACGAGGTCGGGGGAGTCGATGCCGGCGGCATCGGCCAGCCAGTCGTAGATCTGGTTCCAGGTCGGCGCGTGCGTGCCGGTGATGGTGAACGCCTCGCCGATCGCCGCCGGATTGCCGAGCAGTCCGTTGAACGCGACGGCGAAGTCGTCGGAGTGCGTGATCGTCCACAGGCTCGTGCCGTCGCCGTGGACGATGACGGGGCGCCCGGCGCGCATGCGCGCGATGTCGGTCCAGCCGCCGAGGGTCGGCAGCAGGCGCTCGTCGTAGGTGTGCGACGGTCGCACGATGGTCACCGGCAGGCCGCGGTCGCGATGCGCGGCGACGAGGACGTCCTCGCAGGCGATCTTGTCGCGCGAGTACTGCCAGAAGGGGTTCCGCAGCGGCGTCGACTCGGTCACCGGCACCCGGCGCGGCGGCTTCTCGTACGCCGAGGCCGAGCTGATGAAGACGTACTGCCCGGTGCGGCCCTCGAACAGCTCGAGATCGGTCGCGATGTGCTCGGGCGTGAAGGCCAGGAACTCGGCGACGACGTCGAACCGGCGGTCGCCGATGGCGGCGCGCACCGTCCCTGCGTCGCGCACGTCGGCCTCGATCAGCTCGACCTGCGGCGGCAGCGGACGTCGTGCGCTGCCGCGGTTGAGGACTGCGACGTCGTGCCCGAGAGCCACGGAGCGGCGAACGCACGCCGCGCTGATCGTTCCGGTACCGCCGATGTAGAGGATGCTCGTCACCCACGTGAGCCTACGCCGCGACCCGGGCGCCTCGGTGGGAGGCGCTCACTCGCTGACGGCGAACATCTTCCCCGATGTCGGCGGCGAGCCCTAGCGTTGCGGTCATGAGCAACGACGACCTCAGCGACGGTTCCGTCGGCACCGTCATCCGTCCGGGCGATTCCGAATGGGAATCCGCCCGCCGTTTCCACTCCGGCATCGGCGAGCCCGCTGCCGTGATCCGCGCCGCCAGCGTCGATGACGTGCGCGGCGCCGTCCGCTATGCCTCCGCCGAACGGCTCGAGATCATGATCCGCGGCGGCGGCCACAGCGCCTGGGGCGGCGTGCCCGGCGGCCTCACGCTCGACATCTCCGCCCTCGACGCCGTCGAGGTCGAGGGCACCCGCGTGCGCGTCGGCGGCGGCGCCCTGTGGGGCGGCGTCGCCCACGCGCTGTCCGAACGCGGCCTGGGGCTCAGCTCCGGCGACACGGCCTCTGTCGGCGTCGGCGGTCTCACCCTCGGCGGCGGCATCGGCTGGATGGTGCGGGCGTGGGGACTGGCCGCCGACCAGCTGGTGGGTGCGCAGCTCGTCACCGCCCGCGGCGATGTGGTCGAGGTGACCGAGACCTCTCACCCGGAGCTCTTGTGGGCGCTCCGCGGCGGCGGCGGCAACTTCGGCGTCGTGACGAGGTTCGACTTCGAGGCGCACCCGCTCGACGGCGTCGTCCACGCCGTCTACGGGCTCGAGGGCGATGCCCGCCCGGTCCTGCGCGTGCTGCGCGAGGTCATGGCGGACGCCCCGCGAGATCTCACCGTCACGTACATGGACGTCCCGGCGATGGACCCGAACGCCCCGGCGGGCGCCTCGATCACGGCGGTCTGGGTCGGCACCGACGAGGATGCCGCGCGTCGTGCGCTGGCGCCGCTCGCGAGTGCGCCCGGGGTCACCGAGCGGGACTTCGGCGTGCAGGACTACCCCGACGTGCTGATGGAGGCACCCGAGTTCGACCCCGAGCGGCCGATGCCCGGGTTCGTCGGGGGCAACACGCTGCTGGGCGTGCTCGACGACGAGGCGATCGATCGCCTCGTGGCGTTCCGGGAGCAGCATCCCGCGTCGGTCGTCATGCTGCGCTCGCTGGGCGGCGCGTACGCCGACGTGGCGCAGGACGACACCGCCTTCCCCGCGCGCGACGCGACGTGGTTCGCGATGGCCGGCGCGTTCGACATCCCGGGCATGCTCGACGACGCAGGGCGCGCGGAGGCCGACGCCGCGTGGGACGCCATCGAGGCCAAGGGGTCGGGCGTCTACGGCAACTTCACGGTCTCGACGGCCGACACGATCGTCCAGCGCATGTATCCGCCGGCGACCATGGCCCGTCTCGCCGCGATCAAGCACGCGTGGGACCCGGGCAACGTGTTCTGCCGCAACCACAACGTCAAGCCCGCGCCGGACGGCCGCGCCGCCTGAGACGCCGCACCGCGCCGGCAGACACGACGAGGGCGGATCCCCGTGATGGGGATCCGCCCTCGTCGTGTGCGGGACGCGTCGGTCCGACGCGTCGGCGTCAGTGGGTGTCTTCGGCCTCGATCTCGGTGCGGTCGCCCGACCACAGCGTGTGGAAGGTGCCTTCCTTGTCGATGCGCTTGTAGGTGTGGGCGCCGAAGAAGTCGCGCTGTCCCTGGATGAGGGCGGCGGGCAGTCGCTCGGCACGCAGGCCGTCGTAGTACGACAGCGACGACGAGAACGCGGGGGCGGGGATGCCGGCGCCCGCCGCGGTCGACACGATGCGGCGCCAGGCGCCCTGCGCGCGGCCGAGCGCCTCGACGAAGTACGGCGCGGTCAGCAGCACGGCCAGGTCGGGCGTCTCGCCGTAGGCGTCGGCGATGCGGTTCAGGAACTGTGCGCGGATGATGCAGCCCGCGCGCCAGATCTTCGACACCGCGCCGAGGTCGATCTGCCAGTCGTACTCGGCGGCGCCGGCGCGGATCTCGTCGAAGCCCTGCGAATAGGCGACGATCTTCGACGCGTACAGCGCGAGGC
This sequence comes from Microbacterium sp., assembly GCF_036566905.1. GTDB lineage: Bacteria > Actinomycetota > Actinomycetes > Actinomycetales > Microbacteriaceae > Microbacterium. The sequence goes on from NZ_DATCVK010000218.1 coordinate 108,321, forward strand.
GCACGTCCTCGATGAACGCGTCGGCGTCCTCGACCGTCAGGCCCTCGGCCGGGCCGGGGAGCTCGCGCGAGACCTCGCGCTGCTCGGGGTGCGACGACAGCGATCGGGCGAACGTGGCCTCGGCGATGCCCGACACCGGCACGCCGAGCGAGAGTGCGGTCTGCACGGTCCAGGCGCCGGTGCCCTTGGCGCCGGCCTGGTCGAGGATGACGTCGACGAGCGGCTTGCCGGTGGAGGCATCCACCTGACGCAGCACCTCCGCCGTGATCTCGATGAGGTACGACTCCAGCTCGCCGCGGTTCCACTCGGCGAACACGTCGGCGATCTCGGCCGGCGTCTTGCCGGTGCCGCGCCGGATGAGGTCGTAGGCCTCGGCGATGAGCTGCATGTCGGCGTACTCGATGCCGTTGTGCACCATCTTCACGAAGTGGCCGGCGCCGTCGTGGCCGATGTGCGTGACGCACGGCTCGCCTTCGGCGACCGCCGCGATGGACTTCAGGATCGGACCGAGCGTGACCCACGACTCGTCCGAGCCGCCGGGCATGATCGACGGGCCGAGGAGGGCGCCCTCCTCGCCGCCGGAGATGCCGGCGCCGACGAAGTTGATGCCGGTCTCGCGCACGGCCTTCTCGCGGCGGATCGTGTCGGTGAACAGTGCGTTGCCGCCGTCGACGATGATGTCGCCCGGCTCGAAGACCTCGACGAGCGCGTCGATGACGGCGTCGGTGGGCCGCCCGGCCTTGACCATGATGATCGCGGCGCGCGGCTTCTGCAGCGACGCGGCGAACTCTTCGTACGAGAACGCGGGCACGAAGCCGGCCTCAGGGTGCGTGGCGAGCAGCTCGTCGGTCTTCGACCGGCTGCGGTTGTGCACCGCGACGGTGTTGCCCTCACGGCTGGCCAGGTTGCGTGCGAGGTTCGACCCCATCACCGCGAGACCCACGACGCCGATGTTCGCGGTCGCCACACGGTCGGCCTGAGGACCCTGGGGCTCCGGGGTCTCCCGGGCCACGTCCTCGGGTGCCGGTGCGGCCTCGTGTGCCGTCGTCGCCTCGTCAGGAGCCTGGTCCTGATCCGTCGAGATGTTGGTCTCGGCCTGATTGCCGCTCGCTGAAGGGTCGTTCGAAGACACACGCGCTCCTGAGGTTAGATCGTCTCTTTCAGCCTAGAGTCTGGCGCGTCCGTGTTACACCGCAGCGGCGGGATGCTCACACCCGGCCCGGGCAGGGTGTGACGTGTTCCCGGGCGTCGGATACCGTGGCCGTCGTGACCGAGCCCTCGCATCCCGAGCCCGTCCTGCCGGGTGACGCCGACGCGCGCCCCGAGCCGGGCGTGCGCGTCGTGGTCATGGGCCCGAGCGGTTCGGGCAAGTCCGCCGTGGGACTGGCGCTGGCGCAGCGCCTCGGGCTGCCTTTCGTCGACGCCGACGACCTGCATCCTGCCGCCAACGTCACGAAGATGGCAGCCGGCATCCCGCTCGACGACGACGATCGGATGCCGTGGCTCGACGTCGTCGCCGCGACACTGCACGATGCGAGTGGGGGAGCGGTGATGGCCTGCTCGGCGCTCGCGCGCCGCTACCGGGACCGCATCCGCGCCGGTGCCGCGGGCGTCGTCTTCGTGGAGCTGCGCGTGCCGCAGGACGAGCTCGCCCGTCGGATGGGTTCACGCGAGCACTTCATGCCCTCGTCCCTGCTGGCATCGCAGCTGCGCACGCTCGAGCATCTCGAGCCGGATGAACCGGGAGTCGTCGTCGCGGGCGACCCGCCGCTGGCCGATGTCGTGGATGCGGCGGCGGCTGCGCTGGAGAGGCTTCAGTCCTTGCGGTAGCCCTGGCGCCCGAGGCTCCAGAACGCGAGGACGGCCCCGATGGCGCCGACCGCGGCCATGGCGGCGATCAGCCAGAAGAGAGCGTGGCTCCAGAAGCCGTAGTCCATGGGGTCCTCCGTGGGGCGCGGGAAGCAAGTGCGTTCCTCATCGTAGCGGGGGCGCTGGTAGACTCGTGTCGAACTTCGGCGAGGGATGCCTCGCGCCCGTCGATCCCGGCGGGCTGCGGCATCCGTGATCGACGCAGTGATGCGGGCCCAACGGGCTTTCCTCACGCGCGTGCGTTCGAGTCGAAGACATCCCGAATACCCCGGGCCCGCCACCGCGCAGGCCGAGTCAGAACGGCCACGCGCCGCAGCTTACCGGGCCAGTGCGCCCACAAGGAGAACCCCATGTCGTCCGAGCCCGATACCAAGGTCCAGGCCGAGTTCCGCGAGAGCTTCGGCAAGGGCTTCGCCCGCCGTCTCCGCGCCGCCGGCAAGATCCCCGCCGTCATCTACGGTCACGGCACCGACCCCGTGCACGTCGCCCTGCCGGGCCACCAGGTCTCGCTGCTCATCCGCCGCGCCAACGCGGTGCTCGAGCTCGACCTCGACGGCAAGTCGCAGCTGACGCTCGTCAAGGACGTGCAGAAGGACCCGGTGCACCAGGTCATCGAGCACATCGACCTTCTCGTCGTGAAGAAGGGCGAGAAGGTCGAGATCGAGGTGCCGATCGTCGTCGTGGGCGAGTCCGCCCCCGGCACCATCGCGAACCTCGACAACACGACGGTCACCCTCCAGGCCGAGGCCACACACATCCCCGAGCACATCGAGGTCGACGTCGAGGGCCTCGAGGACGGCACGCACATCACCGCCGCCGACCTGAAGCTGCCGCAGGGCTCGGTCCTCATCGCCGACGCCGAGCTGCTCATCGTCGCCATCTCGGTCCCGGCTGCAACGCTGGCCGCCGAGGACGAGATCGCCGAGGCCGATGCCGAGGTCGCCGCCGAGCAGGCCGAGGCGTCGGAAGAGTCCGCCTCCGAGTAATCCCTTTCACGATGGCGAGGGGGTGCGGATGCCGCACCCCCTCGCCTTCGTTTCACCGGGTGCCGATCGCACCCACCGTTGACTTGCGCTGTATGTACGCGACACGCCGGGCGTGTCGTGCGTATAGGGCAAGTCCACCGATTTCGTCGGCGGCCGCGCCGCTCGGGCAGGATGGATGACATGGCAGAGTCGTGGCTGGTCGTCGGGCTGGGAAATCCCGGCCCCCGCTATGAGCTCACGCGGCACAACGTCGGACAGCTCGTCGTCGACGAGCTCGCCGGACGCCGTGGCGAATCCTTCAAGTCGCACAAGGCGAACGCACGCGTCGTCGAGACCTGGCTGCGCCCGGGCGCCGCGAAGCTCATCCTCGCCAAGCCGAACACGTTCATGAACGTGTCGGGCGGTCCCGTCGCCGGGCTCGCCAAGTTCTACGGCATCGACGCCGACCACGTGGTGGTCGTGCACGACGAGCTCGACATCCCGTTCGACACGATCAAGCTGAAGGTCGGCGGCGGCCACGGGGGCCACAACGGCGTCCGCGACGTCGCCAAGGCGCTCGACACTGCGGAGTTCCCGCGCGTCCGCGTCGGCATCGGGCGTCCCATGGGGCGACAGGATGCCGCCGACTGGGTGCTCGACCCGTTCGGCGCCACCGAGCGCAAGAACCTGCCGATCCTCATCGGCGACGCCGCCGATGCCGTCGAGCAGCTCGTGGCCGAGGGCCTTCTCGCCGCACAGCAGAAGCACCACGCGCCGCGCGTCTGAGCCGCGTGTCCGGCATCCGCGTTCCTCATGTGAGGAAGGGTGCCGAGATGCGGGAGGGTGGGCCGAGCTGGGCCCTCGTTTCGGCTCAGATCCTCAACTCAGGAACACGCACGGTGCAGGCGGATGCCGCGCGGCGACACCCCTGCCGATCAGGCGCCGATGCCGGTGCCGGCGGCGAGCCCGGCGGTGAGGAAGCCCTGCACGACGGCGCCGAAGACGATCGGGCCCAGCGCGGCGACAATCACGGCGGCGATGCCTGCGCCACGGCCGCGGGCGCTGACGATCGCGACCACACCCTGCACGAGAGCCCAGACGCCGAGCGCGGTGCCCACCCAGAACGAGACCTCGCCCAGCAGCACCCAGTCGCGCACGGGGGTGAGGACCGACCAGTCGAAGTCGGTGTCGAGCGCCCCCGCGGTGATCTGGCGGCCGGCGCCGAGTCCGATGCGATAGCTCGCGATGGCCGCCACGAGACTCGCGCCGACGGTCGCGACGAGTGCGAGGGCGAGGGCGACGACACCGAGGACGCTGCTCCGCTTGACCGGCGGGGCACCGTACACCGGCGCGGATGCCGCGGCAGGCGCCGCCGCGTAGCCCGCGGGCGGGGCATACCCCGGCGGTGGGGCATAGGCGCCGCCAGGCGGCACGGACCATCCCGTCGGAACCCCGGGCTGCGCGCCGGGTGCGCCG
>NZ_DATCVK010000219.1:0-76227 GCF_036566905.1 Microbacterium sp.
CCTCGCCGACGCGCGCCGCGTCGTCCACGAGACCCATGGCGCGCGGGTACGCGCGGCGCAGGCGCGGCACCAGGCGGCCGGACTCCCCCGTCGTCGCGCCGTACATCGCGCCCAGGATGGCGATCTTGGCCTCCTGCCGGGTGGCGACGGCACCGCTCTCGACGATGCCCGCATAGAGGTCGCGCCCGCGCGCCGCCGCCGCGAGGGCGGTGTCGCTCGATATGGCCGCCAGGACGCGGGGTTCGAGCTGGGCGACATCGGCGACGACGAGCCGCCAGCCCGGGTCCGCCCGCACCGCCTCGCGCAGTTGCCGCGGCAGCTGGAGGGCGCCGCCCCCGGACGACGCCCAGCGGCCGGTGACGACGCCGCCGGGGACGAAGACGGGGCGGAATCTGCCGTCCGCGACCCATTCGGAGAGCCACGTCCACCCGTTGGCGGACAGCAGCCGCGACAGCTTCTTGTATTCGAGCAGCGGTTCGATGACGGGATGCCGCTGCTCGGCGAGCTCCCAACGGCTCGTGGACTCGACGAGCACGCCGGCGCGATGCAGCGCCCGCAGCAGCTTCGGCTGCGAGTCGAGGCTCGCCGTCGGATCCCCCAGCGCCGCGCGCACCCGCTCGGCGGCATCGGCGAGCTTCGCCGGCTGGCCGCCACCCGGTGGGCGTTCGCCCAGCGTCTCGACGAGGATGCGGTCGTGCGCCTCGGCGTCCCACGGGAGTCCCGCGGCCCTCATCTCAGAAGCGACCAGTGCGCCGGCGGACTCCGCCGCGATGAGCAGCCGCAGCCTGCCCGCCTCGGAACTGTCCGCGATGGCGGCACGCTGCCGGACGAACTCGGTCAGGGCGGCGTCGGCATCCGCGGGCGGGCCCGCGGGGCGCTGCGCCTGATCGAGCTCGAACAGCGCAGGCGCCGCGTTCTCGGCATCGACGTAGGGTGCGGCATCCCATTCCACCGCACGCCGCACCGCAGCGGAGTCGGCGACCAGGGCCGAGTCGCGGAGGATCGCGTGGCAGAGCCGCAGGTCGTGGCAGCGGGCGACGCGGATGCCGTCGGTGAGGAGGGCGCCGTACCACTGCGGGGTGTCATGCCAGACCCAGCGTGGCGCCCAGCGCGCCTCGGCGTCCGCGATCCACGACGTCAGCCGTGCCGGGTCGACCTCCTCGCGGCCGAGTTCGGTCGCGGACGCATCCAGCAGGATGGCGCGGACCAGGCGTGCGGTCCGTCCGAGGACGATCCAGGCCGGAGCCTCAGCTGCGTCCACGCCGGCACGGTCCGGCTGTGCTCACAGCCCGGATTCGTCGTCGCGCACCAGCAGGCAGCCGCACTCCGGGCACGTGACGACCTCGTCGTCCGCGGCCTGCCGCAGCACCTGCAGGTCGGTGCCGGCGAGCACCATGTTGCAGCCTTCGCACGTGCGACGGCGCAGGAACGCCGCCCCGGAGCTGCGGACGGCGACACGGTCGTACAGCGCGATGAGGTCGGCGGGAAGGGCACCGGCGATCGCTGCGCGGTCGCGGGTGGCGGCATCGAACGCCGCCGTCGCCTCGGCGACCGCGCGCTTGCCCTCGGCGCTGAGCTCGGCTCCCTCCGCGTTGGTCGCCGCGATCAGCGCCTCCTGCTCGGCGACGGCCGCGTCCGTCAGCTCGAGCCGCTCCATGACCGCGAGCTCGGCGTCCTCCAGGTCGCTCTTGCGTCGCGCGAGGGCGGCGAGCTCGCTCTCGAAGCCCTGCGCCTCCTTGGAGTTGGTGGATGCTGCGAGCCGCTGCGCGTCACGCGCGGCGCGGGCGTCGACGACGGCGACGTCGGACTCGATGCGCGACAGCTCCGTGCGCAGATCGTCGCGGGCGCCGAGACGCGTCGTGAGCTCCTGCGAGAGCTGCTGACGGCGCCCGAGCAGCTCCTGGACGCGACCGGCCTGCGGGGGGTTCTTGCGGGCGTTCTCGGCCTGGCGGATCCGGGCGTCGAGCTGGGCGACCTCGACGAGGCGGCGCTGGTCTGCGGGGCTGGCTTTCACGTGTCCAACCTACCGTGGGCATCGACGCCGCGATCGGCGGCGGCTAGCATTCGACGACCGGTCCTTCCGATGACGAAAGGCGCGCACCATGGGCGTTCTCCGCACCAAGTCCGTCGAGCGGTCCATCGCCGACACCGATGAACCGGAGTTCCGCCTCAAGAAGTCGCTGACAGCTCTCGACCTCACGGTCTTCGGCATCGGCGTCGTGATCGGGGCGGGGATCTTCACGCTCACCGGTCGCGCCGCGCATGAGGTCGCTGGCCCCGCGATCGTCATCAGCTTCGCGGTCGCCGCCATCGCCTGCACGCTCGCCGCCCTCTGCTACGCGGAGTTCGCGTCGACCGTGCCCGTATCGGGCTCGGCGTACACGTTCTCGTACTCGTCGCTCGGCGAGCTGTTCGCCTGGATCATCGGGTGGGACCTCATCCTCGAGATGTTCCTGGGCGCGAGCGTGGTGGCGCAGGGATGGAGCGCGTACCTCGGCACGCTCCTCGAGCAGCTCGGGATGCCGATCCCGGCAGAGATCGGCTACGGCGGCGTCGTCGACCTCATGGCGATCCTGCTGGTGCTCGTGCTCGGCGGGCTCATGACCTTCGGCATCAAGGAATCGCTCCGGGTGAACATGGTCCTCGTCGCGGTGAAGCTCTTCATCGTGCTGTTCGTGATCGTGGCCGGCCTCCTCTTCATCAATCCCGCCAACTGGTCGCCGTTCGTGCCCGCCGCGGCACCGACGGACGCGCCGACCGGCCTCAGCCAGCCGCTGCTGCAGTTCTTCTCGGGGATCGAGCCGACCGCCTTCGGCGTCGGCGGCATCTTCGCCGGCGCCGCCCTCGTGTTCTTCGCCTACATCGGCTTCGACGTCGTCGCCACGACCGCCGAGGAGACGCGCAACCCGCAGCGCGACCTGCCGATCGGCATCATCGCGTCGCTGGTGATCTGCACGCTGCTCTACTGCGCGGTCGCGCTGGTCGTGACGGGCATGGTGCCCTATCAGGACCTCGACCCCGCTGCCGCCCTCGCCAACGCCTTCGCGTTCCACGGTCAGACCTGGATGGCCACGCTGATCTCGGCGGGCGCCGTCGCCGGCCTCACGACGGTCGTCCTGACGCTGCTGATCGGCGCGACCCGCATCATCTTCGCGATGTCGCGCGATGCGCTGCTGCCGATGGGCCTCGCGAAGGTGCACCCGCGGTACCGCACGCCCTGGCTCATCTCGCTCATCGTCACGATCGTCGTCGCGGTCGTCGCCGGGTTCACGCCCGTCGGACTCCTCGAGGAGATGGTGAACATCGGCACGCTCTCCGCTTTCGTGCTGGTCTCGGTCGGCGTCATCGTGCTGCGCCGCAAGCGCCCCGACCTGCCTCGGGCGTTCCGCGTGCCGCTCAACCCGTGGCTGCCCGCATTGTCGGCGGCGATCTGCGTGTACCTGATGCTCAACCTCACCGTCGAGACCTGGCTGCGATTCGTGGTGTGGCTCGTCATCGGGTTCGTGATCTACTTCGCCTACTCGCACCGGCACTCGAAGATCGGCCAGCCCGGCTACGAGGACTTCGCGCTGCCGCATGTCGTCTCGCACCAGCGCGACGACAGCGACGACGATCCGCGGCCGGATCGGGAATGAGGAGCACGGTGGGCCCTGCCGGGATCGAACCGACGACATCCACGGTGTAAACGTGGCGCTCTACCAGCTGAGCTAAAGGCCCTCGCGGTCAGTCTACGAGGTGCGTCCGGTTCGTCCCGAACTCGGTAGGCTGGCAGATGGTGCGTTGTGGAGGGCTGACAAAGCCCGCGGCGCTCCGGTAGCGATTCCCTGGCATGATCTGCCAGACGACGAAAGGTCTTCTGTGACTGTCAACGATCAGGATCCGTACTCGCAGGAACCCCTCGACAGCGATCCCGATGAGACCTCCGAGTGGCAGGAGTCCCTCCAGCAGCTCGTGCAGGCGAAGGGCCACGGGCGTGGCCGCGAAATCATGCTGAGCCTGCTGCAGACCTCGCACGAACTGCAGCTGAACGTCCCGCAGGTTCCCACCACGGACTACATCAACACGATCGCCCCCGAGAACGAGCCCGAATTCCCCGGCGACGAAGAGCTCGAGCGCCGCTACCGCCGGTGGATCCGCTGGAACGCCGCCGTCACTGTCCATCGCGCACAGCGGCCCGGCATCGGCGTCGGCGGCCACATCTCGACGTACGCGTCGTCGGCCTCGCTGTACGAGGTGGGTTTCAACCACTTCTTCCGCGGCCTCGACGACCCGACCGGCGGCGACCAGATCTTCATCCAGGGCCACGCCTCCCCCGGCATCTACGCCCGCTCGTTCCTCGAGGGGCGTCTCACCTCGGAGCAGCTCGACGGCTTCCGCCAGGAGAAGTCGAAGGCGCCGAACGCGCTGCCGTCGTACCCGCACCCCCGTCTCATGCCGGAGTACTGGCAGTTCCCGACGGTCTCGATGGGTCTCGGCCCGATCAACGCCATCTACCAGGCGATGTCGAACAAATACCTCACCAACCGCGGGATCAAGGATCTCTCGAACTCGCGGGTGTGGGCCTTCCTCGGCGACGGCGAGATGGACGAGGTCGAGAGCCGCGGTCAGCTCCAGGTGGCTGCGAACGAGGGCCTGGACAATCTGACCTTCGTCGTCAACTGCAACCTGCAGCGCCTCGACGGACCCGTCCGCGGCAACGGCAAGATCATCCAGGAGCTCGAGAGCTTCTTCCGCGGCGCCGGCTGGAACGTCATCAAGGTCGTCTGGGGCAGCGGATGGGACGAGCTGCTCGCGAAGGACACCGACGGCGCGCTCGTGCACCTCATGAACACGACGCCCGACGGCGACTTCCAGACGTACCGCGCCGAGGACGGCGCCTTCATCCGCGAGCACTTCTTCGGCCGCGACGAGCGCACCGCTGCTCTGGTGAAGGACTGGTCGGATGACGACATCTGGGGCAAGCTCCGCCGTGGCGGTCTGGACTACCGCAAGGTCTACGGCGCCTACAAGGCGGCGACCGAGCACAAGGGTCAGCCGACCGTCATCCTCGCGAAGACGATCAAGGGCTACGGGCTCGGACATCACTTCGAGGGCCGCAACGCGACCCACCAGATGAAGAAGATGACGCTGCAGGACCTCAAGTACTTCCGCGACTCCATGCGGATCCCGGTCTCGGACGCGCAGCTGGAAGAGAACCCGTACCTGCCGCCGTACTACAACCCCGGCGGCAACGACGAGACGATCCAGTACATGCTCGAGCGTCGCCGGGCGCTGGGCGGGTTCCTGCCGGAGCGCCGCTCGCATCACGTCGGCCTGCAGCTGCCGGGCGACGAGGCGTACGCGCTGCCGAAGAAGGGTTCGGGAACGCAGGAGATCGCCACCACGATGGCGTTCGTCCGGCTCCTGAAGGACCTGCTGCGGGCGAAGGACTTCGGGCACCGCATCGTGCCGATCATCCCCGACGAGGCGCGCACGTTCGGCATGGACGCGTACTTCCCGACGGCGAAGATCTACAACCCGCACGGCCAGAACTACACCTCCGTGGACCGCGAGCTGCTGCTCGCGTACAAGGAGAGCCCGCAGGGTCAGATCATCCACGTCGGCATCAACGAGGCCGGCGCGGTGGCCGCGTTCACCGCCGCGGGCACGTCCTACGCCACGCACGGCGAGCCGCTGATCCCGGTGTACGTCTTCTACTCGATGTTCGGGTTCCAGCGCACCGGCGACGCGCAGTGGGCCGCGGGCGACCAGATGGCGCGCGGGTTCATCATCGGCGCGACGGCAGGACGCACGACGCTGACCGGTGAGGGCCTGCAGCACGCCGACGGCCACTCGCTCCTGCTGGCGTCGACCAACCCGGCCACCCTGTCGTACGACCCCGCCTACGGCTACGAGATCGCGCACATCGTCCGCTCGGGCATCGAGCGCATGTACGGCGGCAACCACCCCGACCCCAACGTCATGTACTACCTCACGGTGTACAACGAGCCGCTGGTGCAGCCGGCGGAGCCGGAGGGCGTGGATGTCGACGGCATCGTGCGCGGCATCCACCGCGTCTCGACCGCGGAGGGCGAGGGCCCGAAGGCCCAGCTCCTGGCGTCGGGCGTCGGCGTGCCGTGGGCGCTCGAGGCGCAGCAGCTGCTGCGCGACGACTGGGGCGTGCAGGCCGACGTGTGGTCGGTCACCTCGTGGAGCGAGCTGCGCCGCGACGGCCTTGCCGCCGACGAGCACAACTTCCTGCACCCCGAGGAGGAGCCGCACACCGCGTACCTCACCGACAAGCTGCGGGATGCCGCAGGCCCCGTCGTCGCGGTGAGCGACTTCATGCACGCCGTCCAGGACCAGATCCGCCCGTGGGTGCCGAACCGGTTCGCGACCCTCGGAGCCGACGGCTTCGGGTTCTCGGACACGCGCGCCGCCGCCCGTCGCTTCTTCAAGATCGACGGACCGTCGGTCGTCGTCCGCACGCTGCAGGCGCTTGCCGAAGAGGGTGCGGTCGACCGCGCCCTCGCCGCGCAGGCGATCGAGAAGTACCGCCTGCACGACGTGACCGCGGGAACGAGTGGGAACGCGGGCGGCGAGAGCTGACCTGACGACGATGGGCAAACCCGCCGAGGTGATGGACAAGGTCGAGACGCTCGCCTGGCTGCGACGCATCTCGGGTGACCTCGCCACCGTCACGATCAAGCGCCTCGACGACACGCTGCCCTGGTATGCCGAGATGCCGCCGGCCCGACGCTCCGCCGTCGGGCTGGTGGCACAGGCGGGCATCACGTCGTTCATCCAGTGGTACGACGATCCCGCCTCCACGCCCTGGATCGCGGCCGACATCTTCGCGGCCGCTCCCCGGGAGCTCCTGCGGAGCGTGAGCCTGACGCAGACGCTGCAGCTGATCCGCGTGACGGTCGAGGTGACCGAGGAGCGGGTAGCCGGCAAGGGCGAGCATCTGCGGGAGGCGATCCTCCTGTACTCCCGAGAGGTCGCCTTCGCCGCGGCGGACGTGTACGCCCGCGCGGCGGAGGCCCGTGGACTGTGGGATGCCCGGCTCGAGGCCCTCGTCGTTGACTCGATCCTGACCGGGGAGGCCGACGAGGAGCTGCCGAGCCGCATCGCGGCACTGGGCTGGCACGGCCACGGCGAGGTCGCGGTGCTCGTCGGCACGACTCCCCCGCAGTTCGACGTCGACCAGCTGCGCCGGACGGCGCGCAAGCTCGGCGTGGACGTGCTGATCGGTGTGCAGGGCTCTCGCCTGGTGCTCGTCGTGGGGCGCGCCGAGCCGGCCGCCATGGCCGAGGACGCCGTGACAGACCTGCCGTTCGCCGAGATCGCCCGACGCCTGGAGCCGGGGTTCGGAGCCGGCTACCTCGTGCTCGGTCCGACGGTGCCGGCGCTCGTGGACGCGAGCCAGAGCGCGCGGGCGGCGCTGGCAGGCTTCGCCGTCGCGCGGGCGTGGCGTCACGCGCCCCGCCCCGTCGAAGCGGACGACCTGCTGCCCGAGCGCGCCCTCGCCGGCGACCCCCTCGCCAAGCTCACCCTTGTCGATCGCATCTACCGACCGCTCCAGGCGCACAGCGCCGACCTGGTCGCGACTCTCTGGGCGTACCTCGACAACGGCCGCTCGCTCGAGGCGACCGCCCGCGAGCTCTTCGTGCACCCGAACACGGTCCGCTATCGCCTCAAGCGCGTGTCGGAGGTCATCGGCTGGGATGCGACGGGCCCCCGTGAGGCCCTGATCCTGCAGACCGCGCTGATCCTCGGCTCCATCGGAACGGATGCCGCCCGCCGCCGCCCGCCGGCGGCGCGACGCGGCGCCGGCTGACGCCGAGGACGACCCGACGTGTGGACCACGCACAAAGGCAACCGCGATTCTTGTGACGGTGTCGCCAGAACCCCCTCCACGATCCTTGACAGGATGGAACGGTGAGAATCGCGGTCTTCCCCGGACAGGGCTCCCAGTCCCCCGGCTTCCTGGCACCCTGGCTCGACGCGGACGGCGCAGCCGATCGGCTCGCGCAGTACTCGGAGTGGTCCGGCGTGGACCTCGTCGCCGCCGGTACCGAGTGGGATGCCGACCGCATCCGCGACACGCAGGTGGCGCAGCCGCTGATCGTCGCTGCGAGCCTGATGTCGTGGAACGCGCTGCCGGACCGTGAGCGCATCGCCGGTGTCGCCGGTCACTCCGTCGGCGAGTTCGCCGCGGCGGCCGCAGCCGGCGTCCTCAGCGAGCAGGCAGCATTGACGCTCGTCGGCATCCGCGGTCGCGCGATGGCCGAAGCCGCGGCTGCCGCCGAGACGGGCATGAGCGCGGTGATCGGCGGCGACGAGGCGTCCATCCTGGCGCGCCTCGACGAGCTCGACCTCGCGCCGGCCAACTACAACGGCGGCGGCCAGCTCGTCGTCGCGGGTGCTCTCGATGCGCTCCAGGCGCTGGCGGCGGAGCCGGTCGCCGGCACCCGCGTCATCCCGCTGCAGGTCGCCGGAGCCTTCCACACCCGCTACATGGCGCCGGCCGTCGAGACGCTGCGCGCCGCGGCGGCCGAGGTGGCGGCATCCGACCCCGACGTCCTGCTGTGGACCAACCGCAACGGCTCGGCCGTGACGTCCGGCCGCGAGTTCGTGGACCTGCTGGTCGACCAGGTCGCCTCTCCGGTGCGCTGGGACCTCTGCATGGCGTCTTTCGCCGACGCCGGCGTGTCGGGCCTCGTGGAGCTGTCTCCGGCGGGGACGCTCGTCGGGCTGGCCAAGCGCGCGCTGCGCGGAGTGCCGGCCGTCGCCGTGAAGACGCCCGATGACCTGGAGGCCGCCATCGCCCTGGTGGCCGTCGACGCATGACCGGAGTATCCGCATGACCCGCATCCTCGTTCAGCCCACCGGTGCCGCCCACACGCGCATCTACGCGTACGGCGCCGCCCGTGGCGAGATCGCCGTGCCGAACGACGACCTGATCGGTCCGATCGACTCGAGCGACGAGTGGATCCGCCAGCGCACCGGCATCATCACGCGCATGCGCGCCGTTCCCGAGACCTCGGCCATCGATCTCGCGACGGATGCAGCGACCGAGGCGATCGCCAAGTCCGGTGTGGACCCGAAGCTGATCGATGCCGTCATCGTCGCCACCGTCACCAACCCGAAGCAGACGCCGTCCGTGGCAGCCATCGTCGCCGACCGCGTCGGGTCGAACCCTGCAGCGGCCTACGACGTCAACGCCGCGTGCGCCGGCTTCTCGTACGGAGTCGCGCAGGCTGACGCCCTCATCCGCGGGGGTCTCGCCCACTACGCCGTCGTCGTCGGCGCCGAGAAGCTCAGCGACGTCGTTGATCCGACTGATCGCAGCATCTCGTTCCTGCTCGGCGATGGCGCCGGCGCCGTCGTGATCGGTCCGAGCGACACGCCCGGCATCGGTCCGACCGTCTGGGGCTCCGACGGCTCCAAGGCCGACGCCGTGGGCATGAACCACACGCTCACCGAATTCCGCGACGGCGTCGCACCGTGGCCGACCCTCCGCCAGGAAGGACCAACGGTCTTCCGCTGGGCGGTGTGGGAGATGGTCAAGGTCGCCCGCCAGGCGCTCGAGGCGGCCGGAATCGAGGCCTCGGACCTCGCGGCCTTCGTGCCGCACCAGGCGAACATGCGCATCATCGACGAGTTCGCCAAGCAGCTCAAGCTCCCCGACACGGTTGTGATCGGCCGCGACATCGAGACGACCGGCAACACCTCCGCCGCGTCCATCCCGCTCGCGACGCACCGTCTGCTGGAGGAGCATCCCGAGCTCAGCGGCGGGCTGGCGCTGCAGATCGGCTTCGGTGCCGGACTCGTGTTCGGTGCACAGGTCGTCGTCCTTCCCTGACCCGGCGGAGCGCGACCCTAGACTGAGACGGCCCGTTCGGGCCCCCGCAACCCCTAGAAAACAGGAGAACCCCATGGCATTCACCAACGACGAGGTCCTCGCCGGACTCGCGGAGCTCATCACCGACGAGACCGGCATCTCGGCCGACGAGGTCGCCCTCGAGAAGTCGTTCACGGACGACCTCGACATCGACTCGATCTCGATGATGACGATCGTCGTCAACGCCGAGGAGAAGTTCGGCGTCACCATCCCCGACGACGAGGTCAAGAACCTCAAGACCGTCGGCGACGCCGTCACCTTCATCACGTCGAACCAGGCGTAAACCCCCCGGTGGGGGCTGCGGCCCCCACCGGCGCATCCATGAGGATCTAGAACGACATGAGCAACTCCCGCATCGTCGTCACCGGCATCGGCGCATCGTCGCCGCTCGGCGGCACGGCACCCGAGAGCTGGTCCGCGCTCCTGGAGGGCGTCTCCGGCGCCCGCACCCTCGAGTACGACTGGGTCGAGAAGTACCAGCTGCCGGTGACCTTCGCCGCGGAGGCGAAGGTGCGTCCCGACACCGTGCTCGAGCGCCCCATCGCGAAGCGCCTCGACCCCTCGTCCCAGTTCGCGCTCGTCGCGGCCATGGAGGCGTGGGCGGATGCCGGCAGCCCGGAGATCGAACCGGAGCGACTGGGCGTCGACTTCGCCACGGGCATCGGCGGGCTGCACACGCTTCTCGACGGCTGGGACACTCTGCGCGAGAAGGGACCGCGCCGCGTTCTGCCGATGACGGTCCCGATGCTCATGCCGAACGCGGCAGCCGGAAACCTCTCGCTCCACTTCAACGCCCGCGCCTACGCGCGCACCGTCGCCAGTGCCTGTGCGTCGAGCACCGAGTCGATCGTCAACGCGATCGAGCACATCCGCGCCGGCTACGCCGACGTCGTGATCGCCGGCGGCACCGAGTCCGTCATCCACCCGGTGACGATCGCCGCGTTCTCCTCGATGCAGGCGCTCTCCCGTCGCAACGACGATCCCGCGACCGCCTCGCGGCCGTGCAGCGTCGACCGTGACGGCTTCGTCATGGGCGAGGGCGCGGCCGTCCTCATCCTGGAGACCGAGGAGCACGCGCGTGCGCGCGGCGCCAAGATCTACGCGGTCGCGGCCGGCGGCGGCGTCACCGCGGACTCGTACCACATCACCGCCAACGATCCCGAGGGGCTCGGCGCCTCGCGCGCGGTGCGCCTGGCGCTCGAGATGGCGGATGCCTCTGCCGACGACGTCACGCACATCAACGCGCACGCCACCTCGACGCCCGTCGGCGACCCGAACGAGTACACCGCGCTGCACTCGGTGTTCGGCGACCGCATCGACGAGATCCCGGTGTCGGCCACCAAGGCGTCGACCGGCCACCTCCTCGGTGGCACCGGCGCGCTCGAGGCGATCTTCACGGTGCTGGCCCTCCAGGACCGCGTCGCTCCGCCGACCATCAACCTGACGACGCAGGACCCCGAGGTGCCGTTCCGGATCTCCGGCACCCCTACGCCGCTCGGAGACGGGCCGCACCTCGCGATCAGCAACTCGTTCGGCTTCGGCGGGCACAACGCGGTCGCCGCGTTCGCCTCGATCTGAGGTCGCCGGAGCGACTGCGTCGGCCCGCGAAGCGGGTCGACCTCCCTCACACGAAGACGCCCCCGGTGAAGCCGACCGGGGGCGTCTGTCGTGTCAGGCGGTGGTTCGCGGTCTCGCTGCCCGGGATTCACGGCCTCCGAGCCTCGGTAGTGGCGCCTCGCACCGCCTGCGTCTGAGAGAGTCTCAGCCGACCTTGTGCAGCCAGACGACGGGCGCGTCGTCGCTCGCGTGCCGGAACGGCTCGAGCTCCTCGTCCCATGCGGCGCCGAGCGCGACGTCCAGTTCCCGCCGCAGCTCGAACGCGTCGCCGCCGGCGATCTCCATCGCGTAACGGACGCGGTCCTCGCCGATGACGACGTTGCCGGCGGTGTCGGTCTGCGCATAGTGGATGCCGAGACCCGGCGTGTGCAGCCAGCGGCCGCCGTCACTGCGTGGTGTGGGATCCTCCGTGACTTCGAAGCGCAGATGCTCCCAGCCGCGGATGGCCGTCGCCAGAGCCGACCCGGTGCCGGCGGCGCCCTCCCAATAGAACTCGGCGCGGCGGCTGCCGGTGAGGACGGGCTGGTCGACCCAGTCGAAGCTGACCGCTCTGCCCAGTGCTCGACCGACCGCCCACTCGAGGTGCGGGCACAACGCCCGTGGCGCGGAGTGGATGAAGATCACCCCACGCGCTTTTTGTGTCGCCATGATCTCTCCGTTCGTCAGGTGCGTCTTCCCCTACGACCTGTGACGGTGTCATGACGTGCTGTTCGGTTGTGCTGCCGCCCATTATCGCGGAGAGGGCGGGGAAATCACAAGACTGTGATTTCCCCGCCCTCTGCGATCGGGACGAGGAGGCTCAGGCCTCGCTCATCGCCTGGACCTCGGCCTTGCCCTTGGCGGCGTAGTACGCGGCGCGGGCGGCGTCGCGGCGAGCCTGCTCGGCCTGGCCGGCGTCGAGCACGTCCTGCGCGACCTCGACGTAGTCGGTGGTCGGCTTGCCGTGGTACTTCTCGATGTAGGCGTCGAGCTCGGGGCCGGACTCCCACGACGTGATGAGGCAGTAGCGAGCCTCGTCGCCGGTGTGGTGGACCGCGTGCCACAGGCGCTGCGTGTCGACGATCAGCTGGGCGCCGGCCGGAAGGGCGACGCGGTACTCGATGCTCGGGTCGGTACGGTTCTCGCGCAGCACGAAGTAGCTGTTCTTGTCGTCGGTGAGGTTGAAGAAGCCGCGGACGACCCAGCCGGTGCCGTCGGGGTTGAGCCGGTTGTTGTCGTCCTGGTGCAGGTTGTACAGCGCGTCGGCGTACGTGTTGGGCTGCAGCTCGATGACGCGGCAGCGGCCGACGTTCGCGCCCGGTTCCTGCGCGCGACGCGTCATGTCCGGTGCCTTCTCGACCTGCGAGGGGATCCAGACGCCGTCCTTGTCGGTGCGCGGGGGCGTGTGGTTCCAGAACCCGTTGCACTCGATCTCGCCCTTGGCCGAGGCCAGCGGCGCGAAGCGGGTGTCACCCGACGACTTCCAGTCGACGTACTCGATGGACAGCCACTCCTTCGGGTCGAGCTCCCTGTCGTAGGGGTCGAGGACCACGAAGCCGGTCTCATCGAGAGCGGCAGACTTGATGTAACCCATGACGAATCATGCCTTTCGGTCAGTGAGCCAGCACGTTTTAACAGGCTCAACTTAGGCAAGCCTACCTCGGGCCCCTGAAGGCTCCGGAGGACCGCGCCGTGAATAACCGCGGGGCGCCCGGGCAGCCGGTTCGGCGGGGTGAGCCCCCTTTAGACTGGATGGGCCATGGTCACTGCCACGAATGTCGACGCCACTGCTGTCAACACCATCGGATGGCTCTCGGCCGCGGATTGGACGATCGTCGTCCCTGTCTACCAGCGCCAGTACCGGTGGGACATCGGCGGATGCGAGCAGCTGCTCTCAGACATCCGCGCGGTGGCCGACCTCGACGATCGCCACATGCACTTCATCGGCTCGATCCTCTCGTCGGCCAGCGGCCAGGGCGAGGATGCCGAGCTCGTGCTGATCGACGGCCAGCAGCGGACGACGACCCTCATGCTGCTCGTCGCGGCGCTGCACCACACCGTCCGCGAGGCGGATCCGGAACTCGCCGATCAGCTGCAGCGCGTTCTCGTGCACTCCCACGACGCGACGCAGACGAAGCTGCGCCCGCATCGCGCATGGGCGTCGGTCTTCGAGCGGGTCGTGCTCGACCTCCCACTCCCCCACGGCGAGCAGCGCGACTCGCGGTTCGACGACAACTACGCGTTCTTCCGCAGCCAGATCAGCCTCGACGAGGCACCCCACATCTGGCGCGGTCTGCAGAAGCTCGAGCACGTGGCGATCACGCTCGGCATCGGTGCGAACGCGCAGCAGATCTTCGAGAGCCTCAACTCGACCGGCGAGCCGCTGCGCGACCACGAGCTGATCCACAACTACGTGCTCATGGGCCTCACCCATGCAGAGCAGCGTGAGATCGAAGCAGAGTACTGGCAGCCGATCGAACAGAACACCGGCGACTCGATCGCCGAATTCTGGCGGCAGTACCTGGTCATGAGAACGGGGCGTGAGGTGACCGTCGTCGGCGGGCGGGGCGTGTACGAGGCCTTCCGCCACGAGTTCCCCCGCCTCGAGTTCGCCGATCTGGTGCGCCACGCCGCCGAATGGCGAGACCTGTCCCGCGTGTACCGGGTGCTGCTGCACCCGAGCGAGGCGCCGGATGCCGAGATCACTCGCCATCTGTCCCACCTCAGCACCTTCGGCACCGGCATGTACCCGCTCGTCATGCGGGCGTACCGAGATCTCGAACTGGGTTCGATCGCGCGCGGCGAGCTGATCGAGACGCTCGAGATGGTGCAGTCGCTCCTCGTGCGCCGCTCGGTCGTCGGC
The DNA here is from genome assembly GCF_036566905.1 of Microbacterium sp. GTDB lineage: Bacteria > Actinomycetota > Actinomycetes > Actinomycetales > Microbacteriaceae > Microbacterium. The sequence continues at coordinate 14,346 of NZ_DATCVK010000219.1, forward strand.
ACCGGAGTGGACCGCCTGGTGGCGCGCCTCTGCCGGGCGCGTGAACAGGGCCGCGGGGCGCTGGTCTCGGCGATCTCGCGAATCACTCCGTCGGACGAGCGCGTCGCGGTGGCGCTGAAGTACTCCGAGCTCCCCCACGCCCGGTACGTGCTGGGTCGCCTCGCCGGGGTCGATGGTGCCGGCGGGCTCGACGTCGAGCACATCTTCCCGCTCGCGCCCGGTGATGGCTGGTCGGGCGACGGTGTGCGGGAGTGGGCGTCGTACAGCGACGACGAGCAGAACAGCCACCGCGCCCTCGCGAACACGATCGGCAACCTCACGGTCCTCGAGGAGGATCTCGCGCTGCGCGCCTGGGACCGCTCGTTCCCCCAGAAGCAGGCGCTGTACGCCCGCAGCACCATCGAGACGACGTCGGCGCTGGCGGAGCTCCCCGGGTGGGGGACGGCGGCGATCGCGCAGCGATCGATGCAGCTGACGCGGCGCTTCGTCGAGGTGTGGAAGCGGCCCGGCGGTCCTGCGATCGACGACGACGGGCTCACCCCGATCCTCGACGCCGTCCGCCGGCGAGGGTGGCCTCCGGGATGGCACCGCGAGTGGTCGTACGTGGAGTACTGCGGCGAGCACTGGGAGGTGCCCGACGTCAAGTACCTCTTCAACCGCGTCTTCAAGCGGCTGTGGGCCGACTCACGCGACGCCGTGGTCGCGTACAGCGCGCGACGCGGCGGGCCCGTCTACACCGCGCAGTCGTGGAACGGCCAATGGGATCGCCTCGACGATGAGCACTCGCTCTACATGGGGTGGGACTCCAGCTACATGCTGAGCGCCGTGCAGGGTGTCCTCGAAGAGGCGGGCCTCGCGGCCGAGGTCTTCGTCAAGTACTCGTACATCGGCAGCGCGATGTGAGAAGGGGACGGATGCCTCGGCTCGAGGCATCCGTCCCCTTCATCGTGGGTCGCGCGCGGGCGTCACTCGAAGGTGACGGCGGCGTTCTCGTTGTTCAGCACGATCACCGGGGTGATCGAGGGGTGGCCCGCTGCCTGGATCTTCGCCAGGTCGAAGCGGAGCAGGGGCGTGCCGGCCGTGACCTTCTGCCCCTTCTCGACGAGGGTCTGGAAGCCATCGCCCTTCATGCCGACCGTGTCGATGCCGACGTGGATCAGCAGCTCGGTGCCGTCACTCAGAACGAGCGCCACGGCGTGACTGCTGTCGAACGTCGCCCCGATGGTGCCGTCGGCGGGAGCGACCACCGTGTCGCCGGTCGGCTCGATGGCCAGGCCCGGGCCCATGATGCCCTGCGCGAACGTCGGATCGGGCACCGCGGACAGCGGAACCACCCGTCCCTCGAGTGGCTGGCGCAGCGTCACTGTCGTGGTCGCCGGGGTGTCGGTGAGCACCGCGGTGGCGCCCGCGGCGGGAGCGATCGAAGGCTCGGGCGCTGCGCCTGCCGGCACGGCGACCTCGCCCGCAATGATCTGCTCCATCGCGTCCTTCACGAACTGGACGTTGGTTCCGTAGACCACCTGCACCGACTTGCCGCCCGGCTTCATGGTGCCTGCAGCCCCCGCGCGCTTGAGTGCGGTTTCGTCGACCTTGCTGGGGTCGTCGATCTCCATCCGCAAGCGCGTGGCGCAGTTCTCGAGTTCGAGGATGTTGTCCTTTCCTCCGAGCGCATCGATGAAGCGGCCGCCGGTGACCAGGTACTTGTCATCGGCCGCGTGCGTGTCGTACTCCGTGCCCTCGCCGAGGATGTCGTCGTCTTCACGGCCCGGCGTCTTCAGGTTGAACCGCTTGATGAAGAAGTAGAACACCACGAAGTAGATGAAGAACCAGAACACACCCATGACGGGGATGAGCCACGGGTTCTGCGCCATCGGGTTCATCCAGTTGAGGACGAGGTCGATGAAGCCGCCTGAGAAGCCGAAGCCCATGCGCACCGGCAGAATCTGGCTGATGGCCATCGAGATGCCGGTGAAGACCGCGTGCACCAGGTACAGCACCGGCGCCAGGAACATGAAGGCGAACTCGAGGGGCTCGGTCACACCGACGAAGAACGACGAGATCGCGCCGCCGAGCAGGATGCCGTAGGCGAGCTTCTTGCGTGTGGTCTTGGCCGTCAGGTACATCGCGAGGGCCGCACCGGGCAGACCGAACATCATGATCGGGAAGAAGCCCGTCATGTACTGACCGGTCACGCCGTACGTGCCCTCACCGGAGAGGAAGTTGTTCAGATCGTTGATCCCAGCCACATCGAACCAGAACACGGAGTTCAGGGCGTGATGCAGACCGACAGGGATCAGCAGGCGATTGAGGAAGCCGTAGATGCCCGTGCCGAACGGTCCGAGGGTGACGATCCACTCGCCGAACGTGACGAGGCCGCCGTAGACCCAGGGCCACACGAAGAACAGCGCGATGGCGACCACGAGGGAGAAGCCAGCCGTGACGATCGCCACCGAACGCTTGCCCGAGAAGAACGACAGGGCGTCGGGGAGTTTGGTGTCTTTGAACTTGTTGTAGCAGTACGCGCCGATGAGTCCGCAGATGATGCCGACGAACACGTTCTGCACCTTCAGGAAGGCGGGATCGACCTCGTTGACGTCGGCGATGCCGGTGTAGAGGGCGACCGTCTCCGGCTTGAGCAGCGTGGTGACGACGAGCCATGACACAAGCCCGGCCAGCGCCGAGGTGCCGTCGGATTTCTGCGCCATTCCGAGTGCGATGCCGACGGCGAACAGCAGTGCCATGTTGTCGAGCAGCGACCCGCCCGCAGCGCCGAGGAACGCCGAGACGAGGTTGGGACTCTTCCCGCCGTTGCTGATCCAGTAGCTCAGGCCCGACAAGATCGCGGCAACCGGCAGCACAGCCACCGGGAGCATGATCGATCGGCCGAGCCTCTGTAAGAACTTCATTGTTCGCCTCCACGAGGGGCCAGGGGACAGGTGATGTCGATGACGCTACAGGCAAACCGACTCGCGCGGCACTGGGTCCCCCTCCGAAAGTAAGGAGGGTGAACGAATCCGCCCGGGGCGTACCCGAGTGGGCCGTGGCGCGCGGCACCACCTCACCGGCAGCCCTCTACGCTGGCTCCATGACGGACTCGCCGACCGACACAGCGACGCGCATCCGGTGGGGCTGGTTCGCGGCGTGCATCCTCCTCGGATCCGCGGGGATCCTCCTCGGCATGCTCGTCGCCCCGCCCGAGGACCGATCGGGATACCTCGCCGGTGTGCTCGGCGGTGTCGGCACGACCCTGCTGCTGGTCGGCGTTGTGCTGCTCCTCGAGCGGCGGATCATCGACAGCGCCGTGAAGGTGGTGCGTGATGCGGCCGAGGAGGCGCGGATCCGTTCGGACCGGGTGATGCGCGAGCAGGTGCACGACCTGGAGGAGAGGATCACCGACCTCTGGGCGACGACGGAGACCGGCGAGGACGTCGCGCGCAAGCAGCAGCAGACGAGCCGGATGGCCCACGAGTTCACCGAGCGCGTCGTGAACGAGTACACCGGCGAGCCGGAGCCGTACGGCCCCGATCCCGATCCGGGCGACGCACGACGCTGATCACAGCCAGACGCATGGAGAACCGCCGCAACCCTTCGGGCAGCGGCGGTTCTCGACTCGTAGGGCGGGTGGGACTTGAACCCACGATCGTCGGGTTATGAGCCCGCTGCCTTGACCAGCTTGGCCACCGCCCCTCGGCACGGAGTGCGCAACGAGCCTACCGGTCCGCTCCGAGCGGTGCGTGCGTCAGCGCTTGTCGGGATCGTCGAGGCGGTCTTTGACGGGGGGCTCGGGCCACACCTTGGCGACCGCCTCGGTGACCTTGACGGAGCCGGTGCGCGGGTGCGCGGCATCCCCTGCTCCGCCGTCGCTCCCCCGCTGGATCGGCAGCTCCTGGCTCTCGCTGAGCACCTGCGGATGATGTCGTGCGAGCTGGAACACGCCCCACACGGCAATGGCGCCGACGACGGCGAAGGAGATGTAGACCCACAGCGGGGCGCCCGCCGCCTCTTGGAGCACCGTCAGACCGATGATGATCGCGACGATCGGGTCGATGACCGTGAGCCCCGCGACGACGAGGTCGGGCGGGCCCGACGCGTAGGCGCTCTGGACGAAGTAGGCACCCACGATGGCGCCGATGATCAGCGCGGCCAGGCACAGGAGGGTAAGCCAGTTGAAGTTGCTGTCTTTGACACGCTCGATGACGACCTTGGCCAGAGTCGCGACGAAACCGTAGATGACGCCGGCGGCGGTGATGTAGAACAGCGCACCCATGCGCTTGCGCAGCCAGATCCACAGTCCCGCGAACACCAGGGTGACGACGAGCAGCAGGACCAGAATCGTGATCAGCTGGCCGTTCGACACCGGCTTCTCGGTCGCGAACAGGGCAGCGATCGTGACGAAGATGAAGATGCCGCCGACGCAGGCCGCGATCGCGATGAGCGAGCGCTTCGTCGGCCGGTGTCCGCTTATCTGCGCGTTCAGCAGGGTCGTGATGACGAGGGCGACCGCGCCGAGCGGCTGCACGACGATGAGCGGTGCGAAGTACAGGGCCGACAGCTGGCAGACGATGGCGAGCCCCAGCATCACGGTGCCGATCACCCACGAGGGGCGGGCGAGCAGCTTCACCAGGTGACTGGGCCCGAGGCCCTGGGTCGAGTGCCCTCCACTGAGGCGCTCCACCTTCGTGACGCCGCGGTGCTGGTACTGGGCGCCGAACGACATGAACACCGCACCGAGCAGGGCGAGAGGGATGCCGATCAGGATGCCGGGGTTCTGGAAGGCACCGACGAGCTGATCGCCGACGTCCTCGAGTTCCACCGCTGTCCAGAGCACGTATCGACACTAGCCGCAGGCGCCGCTCGATAGGCTCAAGGCGTGGCTGTTCTCCCGATTCGCATCATGGGCGATCCCGTCCTGCATGCCCCCGCGTCCGTCGTCGAAGAGATCACGGATGATGTCCGCGCACTGGTCGCGGACATGTTCGAGACGATGGATGCCGCCCCTGGCGTGGGCCTGGCGGCCCCTCAGGTCGGCGTGCCTCTGCGCATCTACACGTACACGTACGCCGGCGACGACGGTGAGCCCTGGCGCGGCGTGATCATCAACCCGGAGCTCTGGATGCGGCCTCTCGAGCCGGGTGCGCCCGATCCGGACGAGGAGTCGGAGGGGTGCCTGTCGTTCCCGGGCGAGCGGTTCCCCCTGCGCCGTTCGGAGGAGGTGCTCGTGACCGGCATCGACCTCGACGGCGCACCCGTGAGCATCCAGGTAGACGGATGGCGGGCGCGCATCATGCAGCACGAGTTCGATCACCTCGACGGCATCCTCTATGTCGACCGCCTCGACGACGGTGACTGGAAGACGGTGCAGAAGATCGCACGCAAGCGCGGCTGGGGCCGGCCGGGAAGCTCCTGGACTCCGGGCGTGGACGACATCGAGGCCTGATCCTCGGCCTCCAGCGTATACCCCTGTCGGGTATACGCTGGAGGCAGGGCGAGGCAACAGGTCTCGCGATCTGCGTTCCGAGCGAGGAGAGACGGATGCCGCGACGGCGACTCCCCCGCTCCTGGCACCGTTGGTCGATCGCGGCGCGGATCGTCGCCGCGGCGGCGATCATCGTCGGACTCCTCGGCATGCATGTGCTCATGTCCCCGGCGACGCACGCCGCGCACATGACCGCCGCCGCTGACGGTTCTGCCATGGCCGCCTTCACCGTCTCCCCGCAGTCGCACCACGACGGATCGGCGGCGGCCGCGGCGATGACGGACGCGGCCGCGCTCGACGAGAGCTGCACGGGCGTATGCGCGGATCCGTCGAGCCGTGGTTCGTCTCACGGTCAGGACCACGGCATCTGGACCGTCATCTGCGTGCTGGCGCTGCTGCTGACCGTGCTGCTGGTCGTTCCCTCTCAGCGCTCGTGGCAGTCGCCATGGCGCCTCCTTCCTCCCGCAGGAGTGCGGTCGGTCGGCGGGATCGACAGCGCGCCGCGGCATCCACCCTCCCTCACTCTGCTCTCGATCAGCCGGACCTGAGTCGCCGACTCCCGGCTCTCTGCCGGGACACGCCTCCGGGCCTCGTGCGAGGTCACGGAGTACCGCTGACGGCACTGATCGAAGGAGAAGAGATGAACACGCGCACGCGCACCCTTGCGGTGATCCTGCCGCTCACGATGGCATTGGCCGTGACCGGCTGTGCAGGAGCGGCCGACACGAGTCGCGACATACCGGGAATGCACCACGAGTCCGCGAGCTCGGCATCGCCGGTCGACGCGAAGATGGCCGACCAGATGTTCGTGACCATGATGATCCCCCACCACGAGCAGGCGATCGAGATGGCTGAGATCGTCCTCGCTAAGGACGGGGTCGATCCCCGCGTGGTGGCGATCGCCGAGCGCATCCGGGCCGCACAAGGCCCCGAGATCGAACTCATGGCGGGCTGGCTCGATGACTGGGGCGTCGAACGTGCCCCGAGCGGCATGGATCACGGCGACGGCATGATGTCGGAGGCCGACATGACCGCTCTCAGCGACGCCGACGGAACGACGGCAGGCAGGCTCTTCCTGGAGCAGATGGTCGAGCACCACCGGGGTGCCGTCGAGATGGCGGAGGCAGCCCTGGAATCGGCCGAGGATCCTGACGTGCGCGCCCTCGCCCAACAGGTGATCGAGGACCAGAACGCGGAGATCACCGAGATGCAGGAGCTCGCGGCCACGCTGTGAACGAGGCTCTGGCGGGTGGGGATCTGTGGACCCGCCCGTCAGGGCGTCAACCGTCGCCGCGGCGATTCTGGCGCTCGACCCACCGGCGAAGCTCCGCGTCGGCTCCGGGCGGCGCCTGTGCGATCACGTTCATGCCCTGGCGCACGAGGGTCGTGCCGGTGCGCATCGGGCCCCACACTCGGGCAGTGGTCAGCTCGCCGGTGTCGACGTCGCGCACCTGCACCTGCGTGGTGTCCGTGGTCTTGCGCGTGCCGGCCTTCCCCGCGACGTGCTGCACCACCAGCACCGGCAGGCCGTGGGCGGCAGCGGTGGCGATGACGGCGTCGAGGTCGTGGGCGGCCCACTGGCTGCGGATGCCGCGCACCGTCCACAGGGCCACCAGCACGACGAGCACCGTAGCGATGCCGGTCGGCACGAGCCAGCAGCTCACGATCGCGAGGGCCAGAGACCAGAGCACGATCCCGCGGACCGCGAGCAGGATCGCCGCGATCGACGGCACGAGCGCGAGGAACAGCCAGGGCTCCGGCGCGGAGACGGGGAACATCCATGGCTCCCCGTCGAAGAGCACGACGAGCCCGACCCAGACGACCGCCCCGGCGAACAACGCGAGCGCGCCGAGCAGCGGCGCGGCGCGGTAGATCGGTGCCGGGGCGGGGACGCCGCCTTCGACCGCCAGCAGCGGCGAGGGCTTCGCGCGACCCGCCATGTGCACCCCTCGATCTGATCCCGGAGACGAAGAAAGCCTCGGGGGTGGAGCCCCGAGGCCTTCGCTCCCCCACTTGGACTCGAACCAAGAACCTATCGGTTAACAGCCGATTGCTCTGCCAATTGAGCTATGGAGGAATGGTCCGCACTCTCGCGCGGGCAACCAGACCATACTAGCAAAGCTCAGCCCGTGCTCATGACCATGGCCGGCTTCGTCACGAGCTCACGAGGCGCCGGTCAGCCTCGCCGCCGGGAGTCCACAGCAGGTCGTCGGTGCCGTGCCCGTAGGCGACGGCGTGCCCCGCCCGCAGCACCAGGACGTCCGCGTCCAGCTCGTTCACGACGTCACGCTCGTTGGTCACGATGAGGGCCGCCATGTCCAGCTCGCGCCGGCGACGCAGCACGGCTTCGCGTGCTGCCTTGCGCACCTCGACATCCATGTTCGCGAAGGGCTCGTCTGCGATCAGCACCCGCGGCTGCAGAACCAGCGCGCGCGCCAGCGCCACCCGCTGGCGCATGCCGGCGCTCAGTTCGTAAGGGTATTTGGCGGCGGCCCCGAGGGGCAGCATCAGCTCGTCGAGCAGCGAGGCGACCCTGACGGCGAGGGCACGCGCACTCACCCGGCGGTCGCGGCTGGTGATGGGCTCACCGATCACATCGCCCACCGTGAGCCGCGCGGGCAGGCGGGCGCCGGCTGACTGCGGGAGATAGCCGGCGTAGTACGTGAGCTGGCGGTGCGCGCGACCCGGACGCCGCACCGAGATGCCCTCGAGGAGACCGTCTCCGCCGACGACGGCGAGCCCCGTCTCGTCGGCTCCTGCCAGCACGGAAGCGAGCGAGGACTTGCCCGAGCCGGTCGGTCCCATCACCGCCAGGATGCCGCCGTGAGGCAGGCGGAACGAGACGCCGTCGACGACGCGCTGGGACGGCCCGCCCCGGCCCGCGCGGCGGGCGATCGAAAGGTCGGAACAGTCGATCGCGACATCCGCGTCTCGTCGGCGAGCCATCTGTTCATCCTGCCGCGCGAGCGCCGTCGGCGCCAGCCGAGATCCGCGCGTCACGATGGTTCGTCGACGAGTGCCTGGCGCTGCGCATCCAGTTCGCGCAGCCGCAGCCGGATGGTGCGGCCCTCTTCCGATGCCGCCGGTACGCGCTGGATCGCGCCGAGGAGCTCTGCCTTCTCTCGATCGAAGCGACGCAGCACCAGGCGTCGCGCCAGATCGCCCGCCGATGTCACCGCCGCGTCGTCGTTGAGCGCCGGGAAATCGCCGGCGAGCAGCTCTGCGGCGAGCGAGCGGAAGGGCTCCCGCACGGTGGCGACGGCATCCGCCGACCAGCCCGGCCGCTGCATGCCGGGAGCTTCGCGAACGGCGACCCGGACGGCGTCGAGGGCGGCGTTGCGGAACGGCAGCTCCAGAGCCCGTTCGACCAGTGTCGCGTCCATGCGATGACCGAACTGCAGCACCCCCATGAGCGCGTCGCGCTCCAGACCGACCTCCGGGGTGCGGGGCAGGGTGGCCAGCGTGACGCGCAGCGCGCCGTCGTCGGCGGCGGGTTCTGCGGCCGGCGTCCCAGGCGCGGCGTCGCGACGGCTACCGCCTCGGCCCGCCCGCTCGACCTCCCGGCGCACATCTTCGGTGTCCATGCCGAGCCGCCGGGCCAGCACCCGCACGTACTCGGGCTGCAAGAGCGGGTCACGCAGCTCTGCGACCACCGGGGCGGCCGTGCGCAGCGCGCCGACGCGGCCTTCGACGCTGGCGAGGTCGTAGCCGGAGATGCGCTGATCGAGGACGAACTCGACCATGGGCACCTTCGTCTCGAGGAGCGCGCGCACGGCGCCGTCGCCCCGCGCGAGCCGAAGGTCGCAGGGGTCGAGGCCCTCCGGGCCGGTGGCGACGTACGTCTGGGCGTTGAACCGCTTGGCGTCGGCGAACGCGCGCAGCGCAGCCTTCTGGCCCGCGGCATCCGGGTCGAACGTGAAGACGACTTCGCCCGCCGTGGAATCGTCGCCCATCACGCGGCGGAGCACGGTGATGTGGTCGGAGCCGAACGCGGTGCCGCACGTCGCGATCGCCGTCGTGATGCCGGCCAGGTGGCATGCCATGACGTCGGTGTACCCCTCGACCACGACGACGCGGTGCTCGCGCGACACGTCGCGCTTGGCGAGGTCGAGCCCGTAGAGCACCTGCGCCTTCTTGTAGATCGTCGTCTCGGGGGTGTTGAGGTACTTCGGGCCGTTGTCGTCGTCGTAGAGCCTGCGCGCGCCGAAGCCGATGACCTGACCGGTGACGTCACGGATGGGCCACACCACCCGGCCGCGGAACCGGTCGTAGACGCCGCGCTGGCCCTGCGACACCAGGCCCGCCGATGAGAGCTCCTCGTCGGTGTAACCCTGGGCGCGCAGCGCCGAGTGCATGCCCGACCATCCCTTCGGCGCGTAGCCCACGCCGAAATGCCCCGCTGCGCCCGCGTCGAACCCGCGCTGTCCGAGGAAGCGCCGCGCGATGTCGGCCTCGGGCGTCATCAGCTGCGCGCGGAAGAACTCCGCCGCCGCCGCATTGGCGGCGTACAGCCGCGCCCGCCCCGTGTGCTCGGGGGCGGCGCCGCCGTCCTCGTAATGCAGCGTCAAGCCGATGCGGCCCGCGAGGCGCTCGACCGCCTCCGTGAACGTCACGTGGTCCATCGCGCGCAGGAACGAGTACACGTCGCCGGACTCACCGCACCCGAAGCAGTGGTAGAAACCCGCCTGCGGGCGCACGTTGAAGCTCGGGCTGCGCTCGTCGTGGAACGGGCAGAGGCCCTTCAGCGAGCCGACGCCCGCGGACTTCAGCGCCACCCGCTCGCCGATGATGTCGGCGATGTTGGTGCGGGCCTTCACCTCGTCGACGTCGGCCTGACGGATGCGCCCCGCCATCAGCGCACCTCGGACGAATCGCGGGCCGTGCGCGCGGCCGCGTCCATCGGGCGAGCGCCCGGTGCCCACACGCCGACGGATGCCGGATCCACCGGTCCGACGAGCGACCCGTGCCACGCGATCGCCAGCTGGTCGGTGAGGCTGGCGACCTGGTCGACGACGACGCGCCGGCGTGCGGCATCCGTCATCGCCGCCGCGAAGTCCTCCGCGTGCAGGGGGTCCAGCGCGTCAGGGCGCTCCCACAGCGCCGTCGCCAGGCGCTTCAGCAGCCGTCGCTGCTCCCTGTAGAGGTCCTTGCGTCCCTCGATCGACACGACCGCGGCACCGATGATGCCCTTGAGCACCGCCATCTCGGCCTCGACGACGCGGGGCACCACGAGGTGGCCGCGGTAACGGGTCAGCACCGAGGTCGCGTACGACTCCCGGGTCGCAGTGGTCGCAGCGCGGGCGAATCGGCCGATGAGGTCTGACGTGAGGTTCTTGAGGCGCGCCAGGTCCGCACGCGTGCCGTCGAACGAGTCGATCCACTCGGGAATCCGCGTGAGGCGGAACAGGGCGTCCTCGAGCTCGTCGCGCGCGAAGTCGAAGCCCACCCAGGACTGGATCGCGGTGAGCAGCCACTGGTGCTCCCGCGCGTCGACGAGCCGGGCAGGGTCGAGGTAGCCGTTGACCACGGCGTCCTCGAAGTCGTGGACCGAGTAGGCGATGTCGTCGGAGAGGTCCATGACTTCGGCTTCGATGCACCGCACGCGCCCCGGCGCATCGGCCCGGAGCCAGCGGAAGACCGCTTCGTCTTCGGGGTACACGCCGAACTTCAGGCGTCCGCCCGGATCGGGCAGCGGGTGGTCGGCCGTCCACGGGTACTTGCAGGCGGCGTCGAGGCTCGCACGCGTCAGGTTCAGGCCGAAGCTGCGGCCCTCGGCGTCGATGACCTTGGGTTCGAGACGGGTGAGGATGCGCAGCGTCTGCGCGTTGCCCTCGAAGCCGCCGAAGCCCTCGGCCCACTCGTTGAGCGCCCGCTCGCCGTTGTGACCGAACGGCGGGTGACCGAGGTCGTGGCTGAGGCAGGCGGTGTCGACGACATCGGCGGCCAGATCCAGCGCGGTCGCCAGCTCGCGCCCGACCTGTGCGACCTCGAGCGAGTGCGTCAGGCGGTTGCGTGCGAAATCCGCCGGACTCGCGGGGCTGAGCACCTGGGTCTTCGCGGCGAGGCGACGCAACGCCGCCGAGTGCAGCACGCGGGCACGGTCGCGAGCGAAGTCGTCGCGCTGCGATCGGTGGCGCTCGGCGTGGAAGCGGGCGGCGTCGGCGTCGTCGTACCCCGCCGGGCGGTCGGAGGCGCCGGCCACGTCACCCGCCACTGTGGTCGAGTTCCGCTTCGGCGAGGGCGGTGGATGCCGCGGCCCCCAGCTCGCGCGAGTTCAGCCAGCCATCGGGCAGCGCGGGACGCTTCGGGGTGCCGGCGCGACCTCGCTGGCCCTCCGCGGCGGCGCCCGGGTAGGGCGCGTCGAGGTCGAGGGTCGCGAGGAGGTCGTCGATCTCGGCGAGGGTGGATGCGGTGGCGAGGCTCGCGCGCAGGTCGCCGCCCACCGGGTACCCCTTGAAGTACCACGCGACGTGCTTGCGGATGTCGCGGCAGCCGCGGCCCTCGTCCTCGAAGAACTCGACCAGCAGCTCCGCGTGGCGGCGGAAGGCTCGGGCGACGAACCCGAGGGTCGCATCGACCGGCTCGGCGAGTGCGGAGCCGGGTGCGCCGAGCGCGCGGGCCAGGTCGCCGAAGAGCCACGGGCGCCCGAGGCAGCCCCGACCGACCACGACGCCGTCGCATCCCGTCTCGTCCATCATGCGCACCGCGTCGTCGGCGGACCAGATGTCGCCGTTCCCGAGCACCGGGACGCTCGTGACCGCTTCCTTGAGCTTCGTGATGGCCGACCAGTCGGCCTGCCCCGAATAGAACTCCGACGCCGTGCGGGCGTGCAGGGCGACGGCCGCGACGCCGGCGTCCTCGGCGATGCGTCCGGCGTCGAGATACGTCAGGTGGTCGACATCGATGCCCTTGCGCATCTTGACCGTGAGCGGGATGTCACCGGCAGCGCGCGCCGCGCGCGTGACGATGTCGCGGAACAGTCCGAGCTTCCACGGCAGGGCCGCTCCGCCGCCCTTGCGGGTGACCTTGGGGACGGGGCACCCGAAGTTCAGGTCGATGTGGTCGGCGCGATCCTCTTCGACCAGGAGGCGGACGGCCGCCTCGGTCGTCGCCGGATCCACGCCGTAGAGCTGGATCGAACGCGGCTTCTCGGACTCGTGGTGCGTGATGAGGCGCATCGTCGTGGCGTTGCGCTCGACGAGCGCGCGCGTCGTGATCATCTCGCTGACGTAGAGGCCGGCGCCGTACTCACGGCAGAGTCGCCGGAACGCGGTGTTGGTGATACCCGCCATCGGCGCCAGCACGACGGGCGCATCGAGTTCGATGGGCCCGATGCGCAGCGTGCGCGCGGGAGCGAGGGCAGTCGTCACGTCTCCATTCTCTTACAGGAATCCGTCCCTTGGCTGAACGGAGGGCTTCCCTGTGCGTGGCCGAGCCTCGGCGCCCGGGTTCGCTGGAGGAAACCGTCCGTGACGGCTGACCGGAGACAGCGAACGGGCCCGTCGCGATGAATCGCGGCGGGCCCGTTCAGGTGCGTACGAGGTCAGGCGTCGACGCCCGCGGGCTCGCGGTGCTCGGACCACACCTGGCGGACGATCTGTGCGAAGGCCTCAGCGGGCTGCGCGCCCGACACGCCGTATTTGCCGTCGATCACGAAGAACGGCACGCCGTTGATGCCGTACGCCGTGGCCTGCGCCTGGTCGGCGCGGACGGCGTCCAGGTAGCGGCCGCTCTGCAGGGCCTCACGCGCGGCGTCGGCGTCGAGTCCCGCATCCGTGGCGAGGTCGACGAGCTCGTCCTCGCGCCCGAGGTGGCGGCCCTCGGTGAAGTACGCCGCCATGAGGCGCTCGGCGAGCTCGTGCTGGCGTCCCTGCTCTTTCGCGAAGTGGAGCAGCTCGTGGGCCTTGACGGTGTTGGTGTGCTTGAGGAGGTCGAAACGGTACTCCAGCCCGGCGTCGGCGGCGACGCCGGTGACGCGCTCGAGCATCTGCTGCACCTGCTCGCGGGGCATCCCCTTGTGCTTCGCGAGGAAGTCGAGTTCATCGCCTTCGAAGTCGACGGGTGTGTCGGGCGACAGCTCGAAGGAGTGGAAGGTCACCTCCACAGCGGGGGCGTCGTCATCCGCGGATGCCACAGCCAGCCCGTTCTCGAGGTTGCGCTTGCCGATGTAGCACCAGGGGCAGGCGATGTCGCTCCACACGTCGATCTTGATGGCGTCCGTCATGCTGAGGACAACGGTCCGAGCGCACGCTTCTATTCCGTCGAATGCGTCGCGAGACGGAAAGCTCAGGGTGTCGGCGGGTCCGCGTCGGGGACGAACCGGAATCGCACGCGGACATCGTCGTACGGGACGACGATGGTCGAGGCATCCGGCGACCAGGCGTCGGGCACGAGATAGAGCCGCCCGCCGCCCTGTGCCAGCAGGCGCAGGCCGAAGTAGCGGTAGCCGAACGTGGGCTCCCCTGCGCCGGGATCCTCGGCGGATGCCTCGCCTCCGAGCTGCTGGAAGGTGATGTCGTCGTTGCCGGGATAGAGCCGCTCCCGTGTGTCGAGGACGACCGCGGGCAGCGTGCTGAGGTCGGCCGCGAGGGACCGCGCCTGGCCGAGACCCCACCACTGCGCGATGGTCGCCGTCGACCAGAACGTGCCGGCGATCATCACCAGGACCAGCAGGACGACGACGCCCCGGCCGCCGCTCGCGCTGTCCAGGGCGCGCACGGTCGACGCCGCGTAGGCGGCGAGGCCCGCGCCGATCGCGAGGAACAAGGGCGTCAGCAGCTGTCCGTAGGTCCATCCGGGGAGGAACGGCACCACGAAGGCGAGTGCGAGACCCGCAAGCACGAACGCGATGCCGGTCCACGCGACGATTCCGATCACGCGGCGCTGGGTCGCCCGCTGCTGCACCACGAGCCACTTCCGCAGTGCGCGGTGGCCGAGGATCGCCAGGACCGCCAGCAGGGTGAGCACCATGACGGGGATGAACAGCGCTCCGGGGCTGCGCATGACGAACTCCTGGGAGCTCAGTCCGATGATGTCGACGTCCACGCCGAAGTAGCGGAAGAACTCGCGCGTCGAGACGTAGCCGAAGTAGAACAGCAGCGCCGTGACCAGGGTGAGCGGGGCCACGAACGACGACAGGAAGCCCATCCACTTCTCGAAGCCGAGTCCGGGCTCACTGCGCGGTGCGGCGGCGGGGTCGGGAGGGGTTGCGGTGGTGCTCGTCGTCTGCGTCGCGTGCGCGGGCGCGCCGGCGGCTGATTGCTCCGGCCGCGGACTGCGTGCGCGACGGGCCATCACCCGCTCCCCTCCTCCTGCTGATCCTGGTCCTGATCCTGCTGGTCCTGATCCTGCTGGTCCTGATCCTGGTTCTGCTCCTCGTCGTCCGAGACTTCCGGGTCGTCGACGATGATCGGCGGTCCGGGGTCCACCTCCCGAGCGGCGACGATGTCGCAGATCTCGGCGGTCGGGCACTCCAGGGTGCCCACGAAAGTGATCGCGGTGCCGTCCTGGAAGTCGCTTCCAGGACGGAGGACGAGGCTGCACGTGATCTGGGACTGGTTCGCCTCGACAGTCATGTCGAGGCATCCGCGATCGGCTTCCCGCGAACCGCAGACGGCGCTTTCCACCGCAAGGCCGGGGCGGTCTGTCACCGCGCTCTGAAAGGTGAAGCGGACGCCCTCCGGAACGTCGCCGCCCCAGAAGACCGCGATGGTCTTGCACCACAGCCCCGCCTCGATGATCTCGGCGGAGCCCTGGTCTCCGTAGGCCGGGCCGCCGTACTGGGCGACGGGCCCGGTGCGCACACGGTCCTGCGCCGGGTCCTCCCCGCCGTCCGCGTCGCCTCCGCCCTCGTCGCCACCGCCCTCGTCGGTGGGCGTGGGCGTGGCATCCGGAGATGGACGGGGACTCGCGGTCGTCGTGCGACCTGCGCCCTCCTCGGTCACCGGGGTTCCACATCCCGACAGGGTGAGCAGCAGGACGATGCTCAGGCCCGCCGCAATGGCGACCCCAGGTCGTGACAGCGCCATGATGCGCCTCCTGACCGGCCGCATACGCGGCTCACGTCAATGATGAGGGCGCGGGGGCTCGCTGGATACCCCGACCGCGTGCCGGCGTCGAATCAGGATGCCGATGCGTCGGGCGCGTCCACGGCGCCGCCGAATCGGCGGTTGCGCCCGAGGTATGTGTCGATGCCGTGCCAAAGGTCCTGCCGCGAGAAGTCCGGCCACAGCGTGTCGAGGAAGACGAACTCTGCGTAGGCCGACTCCCACAGCAGGAAGTTCGACGTGCGCTGCTCGCCGCTGGAGCGCAGGAACAGATCGACGTCCGGCATGTCGGGACGGTAGAGCCGCCGCTGGATGAGCTTCTCCGAGACGGCGGACGGCTTGAGCCTGCCGGCCGCGATGTCGTCGGCGATGGAGCGCATCGCGTCGACGAGCTCGATGCGTCCGCCGTAGTTGACGCACATCGTGAGGGTCAGCACGTCGTTGCCCGCGGTGAGTCGCTCCGCGAACTGCAGCTCCTTGATGACGCTCGACCACAGCCGCGGCTTGCGTCCGGCCCACTGGATGCGCACCCCCCACTCGTTGAGCTGATCGCGTCGACGGTGCAGGACGTCGCGGTTGTACCCCATGAGAAAGCGGACCTCTTCGGGCGAGCGCGACCAGTTCTCGGTGGAGAACGCGTACACCGACAGGTGCTTGACGCCGGCCTGGATCGCGCCGGCGACGACATCGAGGAGGGCGGCCTCGCCGGCCTTGTGGCCCTCGATGCGCGTGAGACCCCGGCGGTTCGCCCAGCGGCCGTTGCCGTCCATCACGATGGCCACGTGGTTCGGCACCGCACCGCGCGGGTATGCAGGAGGGTAGACACCGGTCCAGTCCAACGGGCGATACGGCACCGCGTCGCGGTGCGTGTAGGGCTTCGGGGTCACCGGTCGCCTTCCTGCGGGGCTGAGACGTGCGAGAGCGAACGGATGCCGCGCTCCAGGTGCCACTGGGCGTAAGCGGCGATGAGCCCTGACGCTGCGGCCGTCGAGCCGGCGGATGCGGCATCCACCAGGTCCCACTCCCCCGCCATGAGCGACTGGAGAAGCGACACGGTGGCGGCGTCCACGCGGGCGGCGCCCGTCGGCGCACAGTCGCGGCAGATGATGCCGCCCTGCTGCGCGACGAACGTGTCGTGCGGGCCGCTGCGGCCGCAGCGGGCGCACTCGCCGAGCCCGGGAGCCCAACCCGAGAGCGCCATCGCGCGGAGGAGGTACGAGTCCAGCACGCTGCGCGAGGCGTGCTCGCCGCGCGAGAGGGCGCGGAGCCCGCCGACGAGCAGCAGGTACTGCTGCGGCGTCGCCTCGGCCTCGTTCAGCCGGTCGGCGGCCTCCACCATCGCGTGAGCCGAGGTATAGCGGTCGTAGTGCGCGACGATCTCGGCGCCGTAGGAGCCCAGCGACTCGGCCTGCTGCACGATGTCGAGCGAGCGGCCCTGGTACAGCTGCACATCGGCGACCATGAACGGCTCGAGCCGCGCGCCGAACCGCGAGGACGTGCGACGCACCCCCTTCGCGACCGCGCGCAGCTTGCCGTGGCGACGGCTGAGCATCGTCACGATCCTGTCGGCTTCCCCCAGCTTGTGGGTGCGCAGGACCACGACTTCATCGCGGTAGGTGGGCACCCGTCAATTATGGATGCCGTGTCCCCGGCTCGGGCCCTGACGCCCCGGACGCCGTCGTGCTGAGCGCCGCGGCGACCTGCGCGAGATCGGGCAGCGCCCGGTCGATGGTCTCCATCGTGGCGGTGAGCGACATCCGGAAGTGGCGCGGCTGGTCGAAGAGCGTGCCGGGCATCACGTGCACACCGCGCGCAGCGAGGGCGTCGCAGAAGGCGGCCGCATCGCCGCCCGGGGCCTCCCCCCACAGGTAGAAGGTGCCCTCGGGGCGGGTGACGCGCACGCCCGCGTCGACGAGCGCGCCGAGCAGCCGATCGCGCTTCCGAGCGAGTTCGGCCATGTCGAGCGACACCGACTCGAGCGCGGGCACGGAGTACTGCATCACGGCGTCGGGGAATCCCCATCCGATCGCGAGACCCAGGGGCATGAGCGCGGCGCGCAGTTCCTCCCGTTCGGCCGGCGGGATAAGCGGCGACAGGGCGAGGTACCCGAGGCGCTGCCCCGGTGCGAGCAGCACCTTGCCGTAGCTGTAGTCGATGACCGTCCATGCGTACGAGGCGGCGGGGCTCGCGAAGTCGATGCCGTCGAAGCGGATGCGCCGATACGGTTCGTCCGATACGAGCCAGATGCGGCGACCGTGCGTGCGCGAGGCCTGTTCGAGCACGTCCGCGAGCGCCTGCCAAGTGTCCTGCGAATAGACGCGTCCGGTCGGGTTGGCCGGAGAGTTGACGACGACGAGCCGTGTGCGCGGGCTGATCGCGCGCGAGATCGCGTCGACGTCGAGATCGAACGTCTCAGGATCGAGCGCGACGCGCACGGGAAGGAGGTTCGCGGCATGGAGCATCGGCTCGTAGCAGAACCATCCGGGCAGGGGGATGATGACCTCGTCGCCCGCGTCCGCCAACAGCGCGAACGCCAGCGAGAGCGCGCCGAAGGCGCCCTGGGTCATGGCTATGTCGTCGGGCTCGAAGTCGAGGGCGAGCTCGGTGCGCAGGCCCGCCGCTACCGTCTCCTGCGCAAGCCGCTCGCTCGTCTTGTAGGCGAACCAGTCCACCGACCGCGGCTCGACCTGCGCCCGCATGGCCGCCGTCAGCCCTGGAAGGGCAAGCTCGTGCGGGTTGCCGAAGGTGAAGTCGAGAGCGTCGGGGTCGTCGGCCGTCGCCTGGATGCGTGCGAAGAAGGCCGTCACGACGTCGACCGCCGCCTTCGCCCGCGTCGCGCGATCGGACATCGCCGCCATCGCGATCACCTCTCCCCAGTACCGCGTGAGCCCTCGCAAGGATCCCAGCAGGCGCGGCTCAGGTCAACCCCGAGAAACATAATGTAGTCTATTCACTATGTCCGGAACACAGGTGCTCGATTCGCTGCTCGCGCTCACCCAGGTCCTCCAGGCCGACCAGGAGCGCGAGCTCGACCGTCGCGGGCTGACCGCTCCCCGCACGCATCTGCTCTGGGTGCTCCATCACGGCGGGCCGGCCACGCAGGTGCAGCTGGCAGAGGCCCTGGACGTCACTCCGCGCCACATCACCACGCTGGTGGATGCCCTCGACGCGACGGGCCTGGCACGCCGCGAGCCTCATCCCACCGACCGGCGTGCCGTGCTCGTCCACCTCACCGGTCGAGGGCGCACGCTCATGCAGGCCATGGACATCGAACACGCCGAACTCGGCGCCGCCCTCGTCGACGGCCTCGACGCGCAGACCGTCGACGCGATGGTCCGCGGAATCGACCACGTGCGCGGCAGGCTCGAGCACCTGATCGCCGAGCACGAGCGGGCGCAGCGCGAGAGGGAGGATCACACGTGACCGACGTCACATCCACCGCGGCCCCGCGCACTCCGCTCGCCGCGCGGGTCGCGAAGCTGGCGCGCGCCGCGTGGCGCGCCGAGATCGGCGTGTGGAAGAGCCTCTACCGCTGGCTGTTCCGTCGGCCACGGGTGCCGAGGGGAGCATCGGGCTTCTCCTACCACTCCCCCGTGCTGACGATCCTGGTGATCTTCATCGTCCTCTCGGCGATCGAGATCCCGATCGTCGACCTGATCGTCCACGACTGGCCGTGGGTGCGCATCCCCCTCCTCGCCGCAGGCATCTGGGGCGTGACGTGGATGATCGGCCTCCTGCTGGGCTTCCTCACCCGTCCCCACGCCGTCGGTCCTGAGGGCATCCGCGCTCGCTCCGGCGCCGAGGTCGACATCGACCTGCCGTGGGAGACCGTGGCGAGCGTCGAGAAGTCCCGGGATGTGCTCGAGAAGGCGCCGAAGATCCGCGACGAGCCGCACGGACGCACCCTCGCACTGCGCATGCAGGACGAGACCAACGTCCTCGTCATCCTCGAGCGTCCGGTGACCGCGCGCCTCGGCGATACCGCCGCCGAGGTCGACGCCGTGCGGCTCTGGGTCGACGACCTGGACGGGTTCATGACGGCGGTGCGTACGCACATCCCCTGACGCGCCCCGACAATGGAGGGGTGGACGAGCCGATCTTCGTGATCCCGCTGTGGGCGGACCTCACCGCCGTCGGACTCGGCGGGATCCAGGGCGCCCTTTTCGCCTCGGGCTTCCGAGGCCAGCGGCGGCTCGACCTGCTCGGCGTCGCCATCATCGGCATCGTCGTCGGGATGGGCGGCGGTCTCATCCGCGACCTGCTCCTGAACGTCACGCCCACCACGCTGCAGAGCAACTGGTACCTGCTGACAGCCACCGGCGCGGCACTGCTCGGGATGCTGCTCGCCGGCCTCTTTCAGAGGCTCAACGGCGTCATCGTCGGCCTCGACGCCCTGGTCATCGGCCTGTTCGGCGCCTTCGGCACCAGCAAGGCGCTCGCGCTCGGCCTCCCCCTCGTGCCGGCTGTCTTCGTCGGCGTGTGCGCGGCCGTCGGGGGCGGCATCCTCCGCGACATGATCATGGGCCTTCCGGTGGCGATCATGCACGTCGGCTCGCTCTATGCGGTCGCCGCCGGAGCGGGGTGCCTCGTCCTCGCTGTCGCGAACGCGCTCGGGCTCGATCTGGTGATCGCCGCGATCGTCGGCATCGTGGTCACCACGGTGATCCGGCTGCTCGCGGTGATGTTCGACATCTCGCTGCCGGAGCAGCGCGCCCTGTATCGCCGCAAGGTCGCCGTCGAGACCTCGACCATCCCGATCGTCAAACCCTGATCGACCGGTTGACCGCTGCCGGCTCGGACGCACACCGACGGGCGCGCGCGGGGATCACCCGCGCACACCCGTCGACGGTTCGCGCTCAGACGGCCGCGAGGGCCCCTGAGCGCTCCCGCGTGCGGATGGCGCGGTTCACGCCCGACACGATCGCTTTGAGCGATGCGGTCGAGATGTCAGAGTCGATGCCGACGCCCCACAGGCGCTCGCCATCGACCTGAAGTTCGATGTACGCGGCGGCCTGGGCGTCGCCGCCGGCGCTGAGGGCGTGCTCGACGTAGTCGTACAGCGTGACGTCGAATCCCTGCGCGCGGACGATCTCGAGGAACGCCGCCACGGGACCGTTGCCGCGGCCGGAGGCCTCGAAGCGCTCATCGCCGTCGCGCAGCGTGATGTCGAGTGCGACATCGCCCGACAGGTCGCTGCGGGTGCTCGTCGCCAGCAGCTCGAAGCGGCCCCAGCGCTCGTCGGCGACATCCGACGGCAGGTACTCGTCGGTGAAGATCTTCCAGATCTGGTCGCTGGTGACCTCGCCGCCCTCCGCATCGGTCTTGGCCTGCACCACGCCGGAGAAGTCGATCTGCAGCTTGCGCGGCAGGTCCAGCGAGTGGTCGGTCTTGAGAAGGTAGGCGACGCCGCCCTTGCCCGACTGCGAGTTGACGCGGATGACCGCCTCGTAGGAGCGGCCCAGATCCTTGGGGTCGATGGGCAGGTAAGGCACGGCCCAGTCGATCTCGTCGATGGTGACGCCGGCTGCCGCAGCGCGGGCCTCCATCGCCTCGAACCCCTTCTTGATGGCGTCCTGGTGGGATCCGCTGAAGGCGGTGAAGACCAGGTCGCCCGCCCACGGGCTGCGCTCGTGCACCGGCAGCTGGTTGCAGTACTCGACCGTCCGCTTGACCTGGTCGATGTCGCTGAAGTCGATCTGCGGATCGATGCCCTGCGTCAGCAGGTTGATGCCGAGCGCGACCAGGTCGACGTTTCCGGTGCGCTCACCGTTGCCGAACAGGCACCCCTCGATGCGATCGGCGCCGGCCATGTAGCCGAGCTCCGCCGCGGCGATCGCGGTGCCGCGGTCGTTGTGCGGGTGCAGCGAGAGGATGACGTTCTCGCGGTGCGCGAGGCGACGGCTCATCCACTCGATCGAATCGGCATAGACGTTCGGGGTCGCCATCTCGACGGTCGCGGGCAGGTTGATGATGACCTTGCGCTCCGGCGTGGGCTCGAAGATCTCGATCACCTGGTTGCACACGTCCACGGCGAACGCGAGCTCGGTGCCGGTGTAGCTCTCGGGCGAGTACTCGTAGAACACCTGCGTCTCGGGGATGCGCTTCTCGAACTCGCGGCACAGCCGCGCGCCCTCCAGGGCGATGTCGATGATGCCCTGCTCGTCGGTGCGGAACACGACCTCGCGCTGCAGCACGCTGGTCGAGTTGTACAGGTGCACGATCGCCTGCTTCGCGCCCGCGATCGACTCGTAGGTCCGCTCGATGAGGTGCGCACGCGCCTGCGTCAGCACCTGGATCGTCACGTCATCCGGGATCAGGTTCTCTTCGATGAGCTGACGCACGAAGTCGAAGTCCGTCTGGCTCGCCGAGGGGAAGCCGACCTCGATCTCCTTGTAGCCCATGCGCACCAGGAGGTCGAACATGACCCGCTTGCGCTCGGGGCTCATCGGATCGATGAGCGCCTGGTTGCCGTCGCGCAGATCGACCGCGCACCAGCGGGGTGCGGTCGTGACGCGCTGATCCGGCCAGGTGCGGTCGGGCAGTTCGACGGTGATCTGCTCGTGGAACGGCAGATACTTGTGAATCGGCATGCCCGAAGGCTTCTGATTGTTCTTCATGATCGATCGCTTCTCTCGTCTGTCTCGAGCCGTCAACCCGATCGGGGTGGCTCGATGCCTGATGATGCGGGCCAGGCGAAAGCTCCGCGACGAGGAAGGCCCTAGAACGAGGTCTCGTCGCGGCGGCTAAGAAGGAGAAGCCGGCCGAAGCGCATGGCACCAGGCTACACCCGGTTCTGCGCGCAGCGCGAACCGCTCGGACACGGATGCCGCGGCAGCCGCTTCTGAGACGATCGGGGTGCGCGCGACACCATCGAGGTATGAGAGGTCTCCGCCGCCCGCTCGGCATCGCCGCCACCGCCGTCTTCGTCGGGCTCGTCGCCGTCGCGTGCGCGCGCGCCGATCCGGCGAGCACGCCCCCGCCGGCTGCCCTCGGGGCGATCACGCCGGTCCTGCCGGAGGGCGAGGTCGCCGCGACCGGCACGGTGCTGGACGCCGCGGGCGACGTGCAGCTGTGCCTGGGCCCGGTGGCGGAGTCGTACCCGCCGCAGTGCACGGGGATCCCGCTCGAGGGGTGGAGCTGGGACGGCGTCGAGGGTGCCGAATCGTCGGGCGACGTGACCTGGGGCGCCTATGCGGTACGCGGCACGTACGACGGCACGTCGTTCACCGTGACGCAGGCGCCCATCCTGCTCGCCCTCTACGACCCGATCCGTTCTGAGGACCCGACCGGCGGCAAGCCGGGCGCGGGCAGCGAGGCGACGCTCGCCGCCATCCAGGAGGAGCTCCCCGAACGCCTCGGCGACGCATACCTGAGCTCCTCCCCGCAGGACGGGTGGCTCTGGGTCGACGTCGTCTGGGACGATGGCAGCTGGCAGGATGCCGCGAACGCGGAGTACGGCGACGACACCGTCATCATCCGGTCGGCGATGACGCCGACGGGCGGCTGATCCCGGCGCCACAACGGACGCCGGGGTGCGCGGAGCCGAGGCCGAGCTGCTTCGGCTCGCGGTCTGTCAGGGCAGCAGCGCGATCTTCCCTCCGGGATGCCCTTCAGCGAGGAGCCGAAGGGCCTCTCGCGCCTCGGCGAGCGGGTATGTGCGCGCGACGGGGACCTCGAGCCGCCCGCTGCCGGCCAGCGCGAGGAGCTCCGCTCTGACGCTGTCCCTGTAGGCCGCGCTGTCGGGCCGCGACCCGGCTATCGCCGTCATGCCCTCGGCGGCTGCCCGCTGAGCCGCCGCGATGGTCACGATCTGCGCGGGATCGGTGACGAGGGCAAGCGACGCGTCCACGGCCTCGTCGGTGCCCACGGCGTCGAGGGCCGCCACGATGGCGGTGGGCGCGGCATCCCGGATCCGCTCGACGACTCCCGGGCCGTAGGCCACGGGGAGGCCGCCGTAGCGACGGACGCGGTCGAAGCTCGACGGACGAGCCGTGCCGACCACGTGGACACCGAGCAGACGGGCCTGCTGGAGGACGCTGACGCCGACGGCGCCGGAGGCGCCGTGCAGCACCACGGTGTCGCCCGCGCTCACCCCGGTGACGTGGAGCATCTCGGATGCCGTCGACCCGGCCAGCAGGAGGTTCGCGGCCGCCTCGTGGGCGAGGGTCGGCGGCTTGGCGAGCACCGTGGTCGCCGCCACCGTGAGCTCGGTGGCGTACCCGCCGTGCACCCGGAACGCGACGACCTCGTCACCCACGCGCACGTCGCCCGAGACGATACGCGTGTCGGGACCGATCGCGGTGACCACCCCCGACACCTCGTAGCCGATGGGGATGGGCAGTCTGAGGCCGGGCCGCTCGGCCGCGACGTGCTTGTAGTCGGCCGGATTGACGCCGGCGGCATGCACGCGGATCGTCACCTCACCGGTCAGGGGCTCGGGCACGTCGCTCGTCACGAACTCCCACCCGTCGGGACTCCCCCACGTCGGGGCGATCCACCGCCGCGCCATGTCAGAACCCGAGGCGGCCGAGCTGCTTCGGGTCGCGCTGCCACTCCTTGGCGACGCGCACGTGCAGCTTCAGGAAGACCTTGGTGCCCACCAGCGGCTCGATCTGCGCGCGGGCTCGCACGCCGACGTCGCGCAGGCGCGAGCCCTTGTGGCCGATGATGATCGCCTTCTGACTATCGCGCTCGACGATGAGGTTCGCATGGATGTCGGTCATCGACCCGGTGTCGCGCTGTGCGATGTCCTCGATCGTGACGGCGATGGAGTGCGGCAGCTCATCACGCACACCCTCCAGCGCCGCCTCGCGGATGATCTCGGCGATGCGGTCCTCGGTCGACTCGTCGGTGACGACGCCGTCGGGGTAGAGCGCGGGGCCCTTCGGCATGAGCACGAGCAGCTCGTCGGTCAGCACGTCGAGCTGATCGCGGGTCAGTGCGGAGAGCGGAATGACGGCGGCCCAGTCCTCGCGCAGCTGGTCGACCTCGATCAGCCTCTCCGTGATCTCGTCGCGGGATGCGGCATCCGTCTTGGTGACGATCGCGACCTTCTTCGCCCGGCCGTAGCCGCCCAGCGACTCGGCGATGCGACGGTCGCCGGGGCCGACCTTCTCCGTCGCGGGTACGCAGAAGCCGATCACGTCGACGTCGCCCAGCACCTGCTCGACGAGGTCGTTCAGACGCTGTCCGAGCAGGGTGCGGGGCTTGTGGAGCCCCGGCGTGTCGACGATCACCAGCTGGCCGCCGGGCCGGTTCACGATGCCGCGGATGGCGCGTCGCGTGGTCTGCGGCTTGTCGCTGGTGATGGCGACCTTCTCGCCCACGAGGGCATTCGTCAGGGTCGACTTGCCGACGTTCGGGCGGCCGACGAAGGTGACGAAGCCGGAACGCCCGTCGGCAGGCTCGGGGGCCTGGGCAGAGGCGGGGACCGCGGCGGGCTCGGAAGCCGGCGCGGCGTCGTTGTCGGTCATGGAGTGTCTTCCTTCTTGGGCAGCCGGATCTCGCCGGTGCGAGGGCTCGGGATGCGGATCTCGCCGGTGCGCGGCCGGCCCATGTCGAGGGTGGGGGCGCCGCGTTCGACGAACACCGTGGAGATGCCGCGTCCGCGTCCGCGCGACGAGCCTCCGGTGAGCACGAGTCCGGCGTACTCGGCGGTCGCGCCGGGCTGCGGCACGCGGCCCAGCGCCTTGCCCAGGAGTCCGCCGATCGAGTCGACGTCCTCGTCCTCCAGCTCGAGTCCGAAGAGATCCCCGACCTCGTCGAGTCCGAGGCGGGCGCTCACCCGGTAGTGACCGGGCTCGAGCTCGGTGACCTCCTCCGCGCGGGGGTCGTACTCGTCGGAGATCTCGCCGACGAGCTCCTCGATGAGGTCCTCCAGCGTCACGAGCCCCGACACGCCGCCGTACTCGTCGACGACGAGGCAGACGTGCACTGCGTCGCGCTTCATCTGCTGCAGCAGTGTCTCGGCCTTCATCGACTCGGGGACGAAGACCGCGGGCCGCGCGATGCGGCTGATCGGGGCATCGCGCCACCCCGATTCGTCGCGGAAGCCGAACTGCACGAGGTCCTTGAGGTAGAGCACCCCCACGACGTCGTCGGCGTCGTCGTCGACGATGGGCACGCGCGACACGCCCTTCTCGAGGAAGATCGACATCGCCTCGCGCGTCGAGGCCGAGGCATCGACCGTCACCATGTCGGTGCGCGGCACCATGACCGCCCGCACGAAGGTGTCGGTGAAGTCGAAGACCGAATGGATGAGCTCACGGTCGTCCTGCTCGATGAGCTCGTTCTCGGCCGCCTCGTCGATGATGCTGAGCAGCTGCTCCTCGGACGCGAACGAGGACCCGCGAGAGGCGCCGGGCGTGATGCGGGTGCCGAGTGCGACGAGGCCGTGGGCGAGCGGTCCCAGGATGATGCGCACACCGCGGATGACCGGCGCGGCTCCGCGCAGGAGCGCCTTGGCGTGGAGCCTGCCGACGGTGCGCGGGCTCGCCCCCACGATGACGTACGACACGCCCGTCATCAGGACCGCCGCGGCGAGCATGGCCCACCAGATGTTGTTGAAGAGGTCGGTGAACGCGACCGTCACGAGCACCGCCGCTGTCGTCTCGGCGAGGACGCGGATGAAGATCACCGCGTTGGCGTGGGCGTCGGGGTCGGCCGCGATCTTGCGCAGCGGCTCCGAATTGCGGTCCCCTGCGGCGAGTTCGGCGAGATCGGCGCGCGAGGTGACGCTGAGTGCAGCGTCGATGGCGACCATCAGGGCGCCGAACGCGAGCAGCAGCACCGCCGCGACGAGAAGGAGGGCAGCGGTCATGCGCGCGGTCGTCGACGCTCGGATGCCTGGAACGAGGTGATGAGCTCCCGCTGCAGTCCGAACATCTCGCGCTCCTCCTCCGGCTCGGCGTGGTCGAAGCCGAGCAGGTGGAGCAGGCCGTGCGTCGTGAGGAGGATCAGCTCGTCGAGCGTCGAGTGCTTGGCCGCCACCGCCTGCGTCTCTGCGACCTGCGGGCACAGCACGATGTCGCCGAGGAGTCCGGGAGGCGTCGGGGCGTCCTCGGTGCCCGGGCGGAGCTCGTCCATCGGGAAGCTGAGGACGTCGGTCGGACCGGGCTCGTCCATCCACTGCACGTGCAGCGCTTCCATCGCGCCCTCGTCGACCAGCAGGATCGCGACGTCGGCGTCGGGGCTCACGTGCAGCTCCGCGAAGTTGTGCTCCATCAGCCGCAGCAGCACCGTCTCGTCGACGGCGATCCCGGATTCGTTGCCGATCTCGATGGTCATGAGCGTCCTCGCTTCGGAAGGTGGTCACGGGGTCCGCCGGTGCGCGGCATGCCGGCGCGGCGCTCCGCGCGGTTGGCGAACTCGGAGGCCTCGTCCCGCTCCCGTCGTGCGGCGAGGCGGTGCTCGTCGTAGACGGTGTACGCGTCGACGATCCGTCCCACGAGGGTGTGCCGCACGACGTCGTCGCTCGTGAGGTACGCGAAGTGGATGTCGTCGATGTCGCCCAGCACCCGGGTCACGAGGCGCAGCCCCGACGCACCCTGCGGCAGGTCGACCTGCGTGATGTCGCCGGTGACCACCATGCGCGTGCCGAAGCCGAGCCGGGTGAGGAACATCTTCATCTGCTCGGGCGTGGTGTTCTGCGCCTCGTCGAGCACGACGAACGAGTCGTTGAGCGTGCGCCCGCGCATGTACGCCAGCGGCGCCACCTCGATGGTGCCCGTCGCCATCAGCTTGGGCACCAGCTCGGGGTCCATCATCTCGTTCAAGGCGTCGTAGAGCGGCCGCAGGTAGGGGTCGATCTTGTCGGTGAGCGTGCCGGGCAGGAACCCCAGCCGCTCCCCCGCCTCCACTGCGGGACGCGTGAGGATG
Organism: Microbacterium sp.; assembly: GCF_036566905.1. Taxonomy (GTDB): domain Bacteria; phylum Actinomycetota; class Actinomycetes; order Actinomycetales; family Microbacteriaceae; genus Microbacterium. Next base: position 41,745 of record NZ_DATCVK010000219.1, read on the forward strand.
ATGCGGCTGACCTCCTTGCGCTGCAGCGCCTGGACTGCCTTCGCCATCGCCAGGTAGGTCTTGCCGGTTCCGGCCGGACCGATGCCGAACACGATCGTATTCTGCTCGATCGCGTCGACGTACGCCTTCTGGCCCAGCGTCTTCGGGCGGATGACCCGGCCGCGGGACGACAGGATCGCCTCCCCGAGCACCTCGGACGGCCGAGGACCGCCCTCCGTGCGCAGGATGCGGTTCGACGAGGTCACGTCCTCCTCGCCGAGCGCGTGCCCCGCCTTCGTCATCGCGAGCAGCTCATCGACGAGCGACCGCGCGGCGGCGACGGCGTCGGCCTCGCCCGTGAGCGTGATCTCGTTGCCGCGCACGTGCACGTCGACACCGGGGTGTTCCCGTTCGACGACCCGCAGCAGACGATCCTGGGGACCCAGCAGCTGCACCATCGCGACCCCGTCCGCGTAGACGCGGTCGCTCACGGTTTCGTGACCGTCTTGATCAGGCACCGACACTCTTCTCTTCAAGGCCTCCCGCGAGCACATGGGCGTGCACGTGGAAGATGGTCTGGCCCGCATTCGGGCCGGTGTTGAACACGAGGCGGAAGTCCCCGTCGGAATGCTCCGCGGCGAGGGTGTTCGCCAGGCCGACCAGCTCGGCCATCAGCTCGGGATCCCCGGCGGCGAGTTCCACGACGTTCCGGTATTCCTCGGTCTTGGGGATCACCAGCAGATGCAGGGGCGCCTGCGGCGCGACGTCGCGGATCGCGAACGCATTCTCGGTCTCCGCGATGATCTCGGATGGGATCTCTCCGTTGCGGATGCGCGTGAAGATCGACGGCTCGCTCATGGTCGCAAGTCTAGCGACGGGGGCGTTCGAGGGGCTCGGGGGCCGCTCGGTGAGCCCGTCGAACGGCTCACCAGCGCGCGAGGGCGGTGCTCACGACCGCGAGGGCCGCCGGACCGGCCGTCGACGTGCGCAGCACGGTGTCGCCGAGCCGGACGAGTCGTGCTCCGGCGCCGGCGAGGGCGTCCAGCTCGTCGGGTGCGATGCCGCCCTCCGGGCCGACGACCAGCACGACGTCTCGGTCGTCACCGGCCTCGACCGCGAGGGCGCTGAGCGGCTCGGCCGCGGTGGGCTCGAGGACGAGGATGCGGGATGCCGCTGCCCGGCGCACGAGTCCGGACGTCGTGGTGAGCTCCGCCACCTCGGGGACCCAGGCGCGGTGGGCCTGCTTCGCGGCCTCCCGCACGATGCTCGTCCAGCGCGCACGGCCCTTGACCGCCTTCGCCGCATCCCACCGCGAGACGCTTCGTGCGGCTTGCCACGGAACGATCTCGTCCACTCCGAGCTCGGTCGCCGCCTGGACCGCCAGTTCGTCACGGTCGCCCTTGGCGAGCGCCTGCACGAGCACCACGCGCGGACTCGGCTGCGCGACATCCGTCCGCTCGTGGATTCGCACCACGACCTCGCGCGGTGCCACCGACTCGACGACGCCCGTGAGCCAGACGCCGCGGCCGTCGCCGACCGTCACCTCTTCGCCGACGCGCACCCGCCGAACGCTGGAGGCGTGGTGCGCCTCGGCGCCGGTGAGCGTCACGGCATCGCCCGGCGCATCCGCCGGCCCGTCGAGGAGGAAGTGGAGGGCCACCGGTCAGGCGTTCCGGAACCGGTCGCGCAGCTTGGCGAACAGGCCTTGGTGGAACTCGGAGAGCCGCGGGGCGGGCGCCTTGGTGCGCTTGGCGAACTCCTCGATGAGGGCTCGCTCCTTGTGATCCAGGCGCGTGGGCGTCACGACATGCACGCCGACCCTCAGATCGCCGCGCTGCGAGCCGCGCAGGGGGGTGATGCCGCGGCCCTTGATCGTGAGGATGTCGCCGGCCTGCACGCCCGGGCGCACCTCGAGGTCCACCGGGCCGTCGAGCGACTCGATCGTCGTCGTGGTGCCGAGGATCGCGTCGGGCATCGACACCTCGAGGGTGGCGAGCAGATCGTCGCCGTCGCGGCTGAACACCTCGTGGGGCGAGACGGTGACCTCGATGTACAGGTCGCCGTTCGGGCCGCCGGCCTGGCCGACCTCGCCCGAGCCGGGCAGCTGCAGCCGCAGGCCGGTCTCGACTCCGGCGGGGATGTCGAGCGACACCGTGCGGCGCGCGCGCACGCGGCCCTGGCCCTGGCACGTCGCGCAGGGGTACGGAATCGTGGTGCCGTAGCCCTGGCACACGTTGCACGGCTGCGTCGTGACGACGTTGCCGAGCAGGCTCCGCACCTGCCGCTGCACGTTTCCGGTGCCGTGGCAGATGTCGCAGGTGACGGGGCTGGTCCCCGGCTGGCAGCACGAGCCCTGACAGGTCTCGCAGAGCACCGCGGTGTCGACCTCGATGTCGCGGTGCGTGCCGAACACGACGTCGCCGAGCTCGAGAGTCACGCGCACGAGGGCGTCCTGGCCGCGCTCACGCCGCGATCGCGGGCGCCCGCCCCGCGTGCCGCCCGCCGCGCCGAAGAAGGTTTCGAAGATGTCGTTGAAGCCGCCGAAACCGCCGGCGCCGCCGAACGGCGACTCGCTCCCGCCCATGTCGTAACGGGCCCGCTGCTCGGGATCGCTCAGCACGTCGTACGCGTGCGTCACCAGCTTGAACCGCTCGGACGCGTCCTCGCCGGGGTTCACATCCGGGTGCAGTTGCCGGGCCAGCTTGCGGTACGCCTTCTTGATCTCGTCGGTGGTGGCGTCGCGTGAGACGCCGAGGACCTCGTAGTGGTCAGCCACTTTCGCCTTCCTGCCGCGGTCGTGCCGCGGAATCGATGATGCGCGTGCGCGTCAGCGGGAGTTGTCGTCCTGCTCGAGCATCCGCGTGAGGTAGCGCGCGACGGCACGGACCGTCGCGAGGTTCGTGGGATAGTCCATGCGCGTCGGGCCGAGGACACCGACGCGGGCGAGGGATCCGGTCGCGTCGTAGTCGCTGGCCACGACGGATGCCTCGGCCAGGCCGAACGCCTCGTTCTCGCGACCGATGCTCGCTGCCAGGCCCTGTTCGTCGGCGACCATCTCGCCCATCAGCCGCAGCAGGGTCACCTGCTCCTCGATCGCCTCGAGGAGGGGGTAGATGCTGCCTCGGAAGTCGGATTCGCTCCGCGCGAGGTTCGCGCTGCCGGCCATCACCAGCTTGTCCTGGCGGAACTCCTCGAGCTCTTCGGCGACCGCACGGATGATCTCGTCCGTCGCCTTCTCGTGTGCGGGTGCCTGCGCATCCGGTCCCTCGAGCCGTTCGGCGATGCGCTGAAGTCCCTCGCGGACGGGCCGGCCGACCAGCAGCGTGCCGAGGCGGGCGCGGATGTGCGCGAGGTCGGTGTCGTCGAAGTCCTCTCCGACGAAGGTCAGCCGCTGCGACACGCGGCCGGTGTCGGTGACGACGATCACCAGCATCCGTCCCCCGCCGAGCTGGACCAGCTCGACGTGTGTGACGTTGGCGCGGGCGAAGGACGGGTATTGGACGATCGCGACCTGGCCGGTGAGCTGCGTGAGGGCACGCACGGTGCGCACGAGCACGTCATCGAGATCGCCCGAGCCGTCCAGGAAGGACGCGATGGCCGAGCGCTGGGCCGACGAGAGCGGGCGGATCTCGGCGAGGTGGTCCACGAAGACGCGGTAGCCCTTGTCGGTCGGCACGCGTCCCGACGATGTGTGCGGCGCGACGATGAGCTCTTCGTCTTCCAGCAGAGCCATGTCGTTGCGGATCGTGGCCGCGGACACGCCGAACGCATGCCGCTCGACGATCGTCTTGCTGCCGACCGGCTCACGCGTGTCGACGTAGTCCTGGACGATCGCCCGCAGCACCTGCAGGCCTCGTTCGCTGACCATCCCGCCTCCTCACGCTGCTGTCGGCACCAGGGCGTCTGGCACTCGCACGACTGGAGTGCCAATTCTATCCGATGACCCTGTCAGGATCGCCGAACGACGCCGCGCCCGATGGAGCCGCGCCGCGGCAGGGCGGCGGGCGGTGTCACTCGGTCAGCGCGCGCACGACGGCATCCGCCAGCAGGCGCCCCCGCCGCGTCAGCACCACGCGGCCCCGCAGCGCCGTCGGCCCCTCGATGAGGCCGTCCGCGATGAGCGCGGCGACCGCGTGGCGCCCCTCGCCCTGCAGCTCGCCGACCGGAAGCCCTTCCCGGACCCGCGTGCGCAGCAGCACGCGCTCGAGCGCCCGGGCCTCGGCATCCGGCGTCTCACGTCCGGCGGCGGGTGAGTCGCCCGCGGCGAGCCGCTGCGCGTACGCCGCGGGGTGCTTCACGTTCCAGAAGCGCACTCCCCCGATGTGGCTGTGGGCTCCGGGACCGAAGCCCCACCAGTCCGAGCCCACCCAGTACGCGAGGTTGTGCCGCGAGCGGTGGGCGGCGTCGCGCGCCCAGTTCGACACCTCGTACCAGTCGAATCCCGCGCCCGCGAGCAGGTCGTCGGCGAGGTCGTACATGTCGGCCTGCAGATCGTCGTCGGGCGCGGCGACCTCGCCGCGGCGGATCTGGCGTGCGAGCTTGGTACCGTCCTCGATGATGAGGGCATAGGCCGAGATGTGGTCGGGATCCAGTGCGATGGCTGACTCGAGCGACGACCGCCAGTCCGCGAGCGACTCGCCGGGTGCGCCGTAGATGAGGTCGACGCTGACGTCGAGACCGGCGTCTCGTGCAGCCGATACCGCGGTGCGGACGTTCTCGGGGTCGTGCGTGCGGTCCAGCGCCGCGAGCACGTGCGGAACCGCGGACTGCATCCCGATCGAGAGCCGTGTGACGCCGGATGCCGCAAGCTCGGCCGCGATCGCCGGCGAGACGGTGTCGGGATTGGCCTCGACCGTCACCTCGGCGCCGTCGACGATGCCGAAGGTGTCGCGGACGCCGCCGAGCATGCGGGCCAGGTCGCCCGGGGGCAGGAGCGTCGGCGTGCCGCCGCCGAAGAACACCGTCGTGGCCCGGCGGTTCCCGCCGGCGCGCTCGAGCACCGGCGCCGCCAGGGCGATCTCGCGCAGGAGGGTGTCGGCGTACTGGTCCTGGCGCGCGCCCCGCAATTCGGACGCCGTGTACGTGTTGAAGTCGCAATAGCCGCAGCGAACGCGGCAGAAGGGCACATGCAGGTACACGCCGAAATCGGTCGAGGGATCGATGCGGGTGCCCGACGGCAGCGAGCCGTCCGCGGGAACGGGCTCGCCGAGCGGAAGAGCGGAGCCCATCAGCGCCTCACGCGGGAGTCGTGTACAGCGGCGAGATGGCGCGCAGGTACCGCGTGAACAGCTCGCGCCGACGGCGCTTGGTGAGCCCGGGCAGTACGCGGTAGAGGACGGCACGGGGCGCATCGAACGCACGCACCGTGAACCACACCTCGTCGTTGTCGTACCAGTCGAGCATGAACGACTCTTCGCCGCTGACGACCGAGTCGCTCACCGTGCCGAGCGCGAAGCCGATGCGACGGGGCTCCTCCACGGCGAAGATGACGCGGAGCTCCGCGTCGGCGCGCAGGCCCTTGACGCGGCCGTCGACCCGGATGGTCGTGCCGGCGCTGACGTACGGCGTGCCGTCGGCGTCGAAGCGCTGCTCGGCCTCCGAGCGGCTGGGCGCGACCGGGGTGCCCTCGGCGTCGAAGCTGACGCCTGAGTACATCGGGCCGGAGGCGGGGCGCACGTCGCTCAGATCGAGGCCGGCGCCGCGCTGGGCGGTCCACGACAGCAGCGCTTCGCCGGCGGCGCGGAATCGGGCTTCCCCGCTGCCGATGCGCCACGACTCCTCCGCCGGGATGCTGCGCTCCGGCGGGTAGTGCATCAGATCCGGCGCCTGCGTCGCCCCGACGGCGGCGTAGTCGACGGTGTCGTCACGGAAGGTTCCTCGACGCATGCAGACCAGCCTACTTGGCACCCTTTCCCTCGACGTCACCCGAGAGCGCGGCGATGAACGCCTCCTGGGGGACCTCGACGCGACCGACCATCTTCATGCGCTTCTTGCCCTCCTTCTGCTTCTCGAGCAGCTTGCGCTTACGCGTGATGTCACCGCCGTAGCACTTGGCGAGGACGTCCTTGCGCATGGCGCGGATGTTCTCGCGCGCGATGATCCGCGCGCCGATGGCCGCCTGGATGGGCACCTCGAACTGCTGGCGCGGGATCAGCTTGCGCAGGCGCTCGGTCATCATCGTCCCGTAGGCGTACGCCTTCTCGCGGTGGACGATCGAACTGAATGCGTCGACCTTGTCGCCCTGCAGCAGGATGTCGACCTTCACGAGATCGGCCTCCTGGCTGCCTGCGGGCTCGTAATCGAGGCTCGCGTAGCCCTGCGTGCGGGACTTCAGGTGGTCGAAGAAGTCGAACACGATCTCGCCGAGCGGCATGTTGTAGCGCAGTTCGACGCGCTCCTCGCTGAAGTACTCCATGCCCAGCAGCTGGCCGCGACGCGACTGGCAGAGCTCCATGACGGTGCCGACGTAGTCCTTCGGCGTCAGGATGGCGGCCTTGACGACGGGCTCGCTCACCGTGGCGACCCGCCCGTCGGGATACTCGCTCGGGTTCGTGACCGTCACCTGCTCTCCGGTGTCGGTGGTCACCTCGTAGATCACGGAGGGCGCGGTCGTGATGAGGTCGAGGTCGAATTCGCGCGCGAGCCGCTCGGTGATGATCTCGAGGTGCAGCAGACCCAGGAAGCCGCAGCGGAAGCCGAAGCCCAGCGCGACCGACGTCTCGGGTTCGTACTGCAGCGACGCGTCCGAGAGCTTCAGCTTGTCGAGGGCCTCGCGCAGGTCGCCGTAGTCGCTGCCGTCGATCGGGTACACGCCCGAGAAGACCATCGGCTTGGGATCGGTGTAGCCCGCGAGCGCGTCGACTGCGGGCTTGCGCGCGGTGGTGACGGTGTCGCCGACCTTGGACTGGCGAACGTCCTTCACCCCGGTGATGAGGTAGCCGACCTCGCCCACGCCGAGCCCCCTCGTCGGGACGGGCTCGGGGCTCGACACGCCGATCTCGAGGAGGTCGTGCGTGGCCTTGGTCGACATCATCTGGATGCGCTCGCGCGGCTCCAGCTTGCCGTCGACCATGCGCACGTACGTCACCACACCGCGGTAGGAGTCGTACACGGAGTCGAAGATCATGGCGCGGGCGGGGGCATCCGCGTTCCCCTGGGGTGCGGGGATCTGCTCGACGATGCGGTCGAGGAGGGTCTCGACGCCCATCCCCGTCTTGCCCGACACGCGCAGCACGTCGTCGGGCGAGCCGCCGATGAGGTTCGCGAGCTCGGCGGCGAACTTGTCGGGGTCGGCCGCCGGCAGGTCGATCTTGTTGAGCACGGGGATGATGTGCAGATCGTTCTCGAGCGCCAGGTACAGGTTCGCGAGCGTCTGCGCCTCGATGCCCTGTGCCGCGTCGACGAGCAGGATCGCGCCCTCGCACGCGGCGAGCGAGCGCGAGACCTCATAGGTGAAGTCGACGTGGCCGGGCGTGTCGATCATGTTCAGCGCGAACACGTCGTCGGTGGTTGAGCCTGTCGAGACCGCCCAGGGCATCCGCACCGCCTGCGACTTGATCGTGATGCCGCGTTCGCGCTCGATGTCCATGCGGTCGAGGTACTGCGCACGCATGTCGCGATCGGAGACGACGCCGGTGATCTGCAGCATGCGGTCGGCCAACGTGGACTTGCCGTGGTCGATGTGGGCGATGATGCAGAAGTTGCGGATCAGCTCGGGCGGCGTGGCGGAGGGCTCGAGGGGCTTCAGGGCGCGGGGTGACATGTCCAGACGATTGTACGGGTGCGGGATGCCGAGACACTGCGAGTCGCCGGGCTGTGACGGCGAGGGCCCCGGCGATCGAGTTCCGCGCGATGCGACCGGCGTGCGTCAGGCGGGTGCGGGCAGTCGGCTCAGGCCCTCGAGCAGTTCGCTTCGGTCACTGGCCACGCACACCCGGATCCAGCCCTCCCCCGATGCGCCGAACGCACTCCCGGGCGCGACGGCGACGCCCAGCTCGTCGAGGAATCGCTCGCACCACGCCATGACGTCGCCGTGCGAGACGTGAGAGACGTCGATCCAGAGGTAGAACGCGCCGGTCGGCGCGACGTGGCGCAATCCGCGCGCCGACAGCAGCGCCGTCGCGACGGCGAGGTTGGCGCGGTAGTGCGCAGCGCTCTGCGACACGGCATCCTGGTCGCCGGTGAGCGCCTCGGCCGCGGCCCGCTGCGACGGCTCGTCGACGCAGCTGACGACGGACTCCTGCACGCGCAGCATCGTCTGCCGCCAGCCAGGAGGGGTGACGAGCCAGCCGACGCGGGCGCCCGTCATCGCGTACGTCTTCGACATCGAGAACACCGACAGCACCCGGCCGTCGCGATCGAGCGTCGCGGGACTCACGTGCGGGGCTCCCCAGGTGAACCGCTCGTACACCTCGTCGCTGAGGAGCCACAGGTCGTGCCGCTGCGCCAGCGCGATGAGCGCCTCCAGCGTCGAACGATCGAAGGTCGAGCCCAGCGGGTTGGAGGGCGTGTTCACGATGAGCGCACGCGTGCGCGGCGTCACGAGCGACTCGAGCTCCGCGAGATCCGGCTGGAAGTCGCGCTCCGGCCGCAGCGGATAAGGCACGGGCACGGCCTGCAGCAGGTGGGCGTTCATCGTGAACGTGGTGTAGCCGGGATCCGGCACCAGCACCTCGTCGCCGTGCGACAGCGTGAGCGCCATCGCGAGGTGCAGCGCCTGCGTGGCGCCGACGGTCACCCAGATCTGCTCGGTGTCGACATCGAGGCCGTTCTCACGCGCGAGCTTGCCGCGGATCGCCTCGCGGAGGGCTGGGATGCCCCCATTGGGCGTGTAGCGGATGGCGCCGGCCCGCCAGGCGTCGGCCGCCGCATCCCGGATCCTGCCGCCTGCGACCTCGCCCGGCTCGCCCACCGCGAGGATGATCGTGCCGGGTCGGCGCAGCGCACGCTCGAGGATGTGGCGCACCCCCGAGCCCGGCATGTGCGCGATGTGCGGAGCGATCTCGGGCATGCCGCCATGCTAAGGCGGCTCCCCCGCTAGCCTGTCGTCATGGTGGTGCAGGTCGTGCTCGTCCACGGCATCCGGACGTCCGCCACGATGTGGCGCGCTCAGGTCGACTACCTGACCGAGCGCGGCACTCCGGTCACGGCCGTCGACCTGCCCGGCCACGGATCGCGCATAGCCGAGGACTTCACGCTCGAATCGGCGATGGCGACGATCGACGGCGCGGTGCGCTCCGCCGCCGAACGCGGACCGGTCCTGCTCTCGGGGCACTCGATGGGCGGACTGCTGTGCGTCGAGTACGTGGGTGCGGAGGATCCGCCCCCTGTCTCAGGCCTCATCGCGGCGTCGTGCACCGCGATCCCCCGGGGCGTGGGACTCGGGGCCTACCGCATGCTCGCGCGCGGCTTCGACTCCCTCCCCGATCGCGGGATGTGGCTGACCGATCGCATGCTGGACCGGATCCTTCCCGATGAGACCCGCGCCGACTTCGGCGCCGGCGGCTACGCGCTGGATGCTCAGGACACCGCGCTGCGCAGTCTGTCGGTGCTCGACCTGCTCGCCGCCCTCCACCGCATAGACGTGCCGCTGTGGTTCGTCAACGGGCAGTACGACCAGCTCCGCGTGAACGAGAAGCTGTTCATGCGCATCGCGCAGCATGCCGAGCTCGTCGTCGTCCCCCGCACGACCCACCACGTCACCGTGATGCGCCCGCGCGTGTTCGACGCGCTCCTCGAAGTGGCCCTGACGACCCTGGAGTCGTCAGACCGCTGACGTCGTGCGATCGCGCGTGCGGATCGCGTAGGTCATGAACCCGCCGATGATCGACAGGATGCCGCCCACCAGGAAGAGCAGCCAGAAGCCGCCGACGAGCGCCACCAGCCCGGCGCCGAGAAGCGGCCCGATGAGCTGCCCGAGGCTCGCCGAGACGTTGACGAAACCCAGGTCGCGGGCGTGGTCCTCCGCGTACGGCAGCAGATCGGTGCCCAGCGCCAGGCTCACCGACATGTACGCCCCGTAGCCGACGCCGAGGAGCGCGGCGGCGATCATCGCCGAGGTGAGCGACGGGGCCACGACGAGGATGATCGACGCGAGGCCCTGGATCACGGCCGGCCACACCACGAACGGCAGCCGGCGACCGGTGCGGTCGGAGATCCAGCCCGACACGATGGACGACACGACGACGAACAGCGTGTACACGAGGATCAGCAGCAGCAGCTCGTCCTCGGCGGTCGCGGCATCCCGGTGCAGGCCGTAGAGCAGGAAGAACAGCAGCAGCCCGGTTCCGAGCGCGTTGCCGATGTTGACCGTCAGGCGCCCTGCGAGCAGCCACGCGAAGTCGCGGTCGCGCAGGGCGGCGAGGCGCTCGCGCAGCGTCCTGACCTCTCGCGCCACGGCCACCTCCGCACGCGCAGGCGGATCGGGAAGGAGCAGGGCCGCCACCGTGCCCACGATGGCGAGGAAGCCGGCCAATGCGAGGTAGCCGACCACGACGCCGAGCTCCAGGAGCACGATGACGCCCACCCCGACCACGATCCCGAGCGCCTGCGAGGACGAGACGGCCGCGGACGCCGCGCCTCGCTGCGTCGTCAGCTGGTCGGCGATCAGTGCGGTGAAGGCCGCCGAGGCCACGGCGACGCCCACCGAGACGCCGACCCACGCGAGACCCACGCCCCAGGGGCCCGAGGCGAAGGCGATGGCGGTGAGCGACGCCGTGCCGAGCCAGACTCCGCCGAGCGCCCACGGCCGCCGGCGCCCCCATCGTCCGCGGGTGCGGTCGGACAGGCCGCCTGCGAGCGGGGCGGCGATGACACCCGCGACGCCGCCGATCGCCAGGACGAGTCCCGACGAGACGACCCCCGACACCCAGCCCGCGGCGTCGTCGGGCGTGTCGAGCTGGAGGGGTATGAGCAGCTGCAGCGGAGTCAGCTGGACGGTCCACAGCGCGAGCCACGCCAGAGTGAAGAGCGTGAACCAGCTCGCGCCCACCGTGCCGCGCTGCCGCGCGCTCACGAGCGCGCCTCGGCGATGAGCGTGCGGTACCAGTCGAACGAGGCCTTCGGGGTGCGCTCGGCCGTGTCGAAGTCGACGTGCACCAGCCCGAAGCGCTGCGACCACCCGTCGGCCCACTCGAAGTTGTCCAGCAGCGACCACACGGTGTACTCGCGGACGTCGACGCCCGCGCCGACCGCGGCGCCGACGGCGTCGATGTGGCCGGCCAGATACGAGATGCGGTCGGCATCGTGGACCGGGCCGTCGACGTGGGCGGGCTCGGGGAACGATGCGCCGTTCTCACCGATCACGAGTGGAGGAAGGCGGTCGCCATAGCGTTCGCGGAAGTCGAGCAGAAGCTCGGTGAGCGAAGCGGGCACGATGGGCCACTCCGGTCCGAACCCGGTGACGGGTGCACCAGGCGTGGGAACGATCTCGAAGGGAACGGGACTGCCCTCCGCGGCGGCCGCGACGGTCGTCGGGTTGTAGAAGTTGATGCCGTAGAAGTCCCCGGGCGTCGAGATGAGCCCGAGATCGCCGTCCGCGACCGGCATCGGCGGGATGCCGAGCGCCTCCAGATCCGGGTACGCCCCGGTGAGCACCGGCTCGGCGAAGACGCGGTTGTGGAGCACGTCGTACACCGCGGCGGCGGTGAGGTCGGCATCCGTCCGGCTTGCGGGAAGCACCAGCGTGTGGTTGTTGACGATGCCGACCTCCTCCGCGCCGGCGGCTCGCAGCGCCCGCTGTGCCAGGCCGTGGGCGAGAAGCTGATGGTGCACGGTGGGGAGGGAGCCGAACAGGAGCTGACGACCCGGCGCCAGCGTTCCCACGGCGTAGCCCTGCAGCGACGTGGAGACGGGTTCGTTGAGCGTGTACCAGTGACGGATGCGGTCGCCGAGCGCCTCGGCCACGATTCCGGCGTACTCGCCGAAGCGATCCGCGGTGTCGCGCGACAGCCATCCGCCCTGCTCCTCGAGCGTGCTCGGCAGGTCCCAGTGATACAGCGTCGCGAACGGCGTGACCCCGGCATCCAGGAGATCGTCGGCGAGCCGGCGGTAGTAGTCGAGTCCCGCCTGCAGGACGGGGCCGCTCGGTTCGGGCTGCACCCGCACCCAGGAGATCGAGAAGCGATAGCGGTCGACGCCGAGCCCGGCGAGGAGCGCGACGTCTTCGCGGTGTCGCCGGTAGCTGTCGGGGCCGGGGTCCGCGGTCGCGGTGTCCCGGACGGCGCCGGGTGAATCGACGAAGTCGTCCCAGATCGACCGGCCCCGTCCGTCGGCGGTGCGCGAACCCTCCACCTGGAAGGCAGCGGTCGCCGCGGACCACCGGAAGCCCGGCGGGAACGGTGCGAGGTCGACGGACGGAAGCTGCGGCACGGTGGACTCCTTCGTCATGGATGCACGCCTCGGGTGCGCGCACCCACGCCTAGATCATGCATCATCGCGCCTCTGCCTCGTGCACGCAGGCGGGCGTCAATGGGAGGTCGACCGACCTGATAGAATCCTTGTTTGGCTTGCGTGTGGGTTCGCCCTCACGACCGTCGCGAAGCGCCCCTCTCTCGCTGACCGGCACATCCATCCGATTCCCTTCGAACGAAAGAACGTCGACACGTGGCGAACATCAAGTCGCAGATCAAGCGCAACAAGACCAACGAGAAGGCGCGCGAGCGCAACAAGGCTGTCAAGAGCGAGCTGAAGACGCACGTCCGTCGCGCCCGCGAGGCGGTCGCCGCAGGCGACAAGGCCGCGGCCGAGAAGGCTCTGGGCACGGCGTCCAAGAAGCTCGACAAGGCTGTCAGCAAGGGCGTCATCCACAAGAACCAGGCGGCGAACCGCAAGTCGGCCATCGCCAAGCAGGTCTCCGCGCTCTGAGACTTCGACACGCTCTGCGGCCGTGAGGTCGCCGCCGGCGCGAGATCGCCCGGTGAGCGTCAGTCGAAAAGGCCCGTCCCGTCAGGGGCGGGCCTTTCGCATGTGCTCCGGGCTCAGGCGCCGTACGGCGCGCGGGTCGCGATGACCGTGATCATGCGCTCGAGTGCGAAGACCGCATCGCGAGAGCCGCCCTTGACCTCAGCATCCGCCCGCGCCGTCGCCTGGATGGCGCGGCCCAGGCTCTCTTCGTTCCACCCCATCAGGTCGCGGCGGGCGCGATCGACCTGCCAGTCCTTCATGCCGAGCCGGGCAGCGAGAGCCGCCGAGGGCTCGCGGTTACCCGCCACCCGCGCCATGGTGCGCAGCTTCATCGCGACCGCCGCGACGAGCGGAACGGGGTCGGCACCCGAGGCGAGCGCGTGGCGGAGCGCGATGAGGGCCTCGCCGTAGCGGCCCGCGATCGCGGTGTCGGCGACGGTGAACGCCGACGTCTCGACACGGCCGCCGTAGTAGCGCTCGACGATCTGGTCGGTGATGTCGCCCGGAACGTCGGCGATCAGCTGCTGGCACGCCGCGGCGAGCTCGGTGAGATCGTCGGCGAACGCCGAGACGAGGGCGCGCAGGGCGGTGGGCGCGATGCGCTTCTTGGCCGCCTGGAACTCCCCCGCGGCGAAGTCGAAGCGGTCGGAATCGCGCTTGACGGCAGGACACGCGATCTCGACGCCGGAGCCCTCCCCGGCGCGGATCGCGTCGAGCAGCTTCTTGCCGCGGACGCTCGCACCGGTGTGGCGGAGCACCACGGTCGCGCCGTCCTGCGGGGCGGACAGGTAGGAGACGGCTTCGGCCAGGAAGGTGTCGGAGCACTTCTCCACGCCGCTCACGCGCACCAACCGCGGCTCGCCGAACAGCGACGGCGACGTGACTCCCAGCAGTGTTCCCGCGGCGTAGTCGTCGGCGCGGATGTCGGAGACCTCGAGCGTCGGATCCTCGGCGCGCAGGTAGTCCCGCACCCCCGCGATCGCCCGCTCGGCGCAGACCTCTTCGGGACCGGACACCAGCACGATCGGCGCGGGCTGCGGCGCCCGCCACGACAGCTGTGGAATGGCGCTGCGCGCCGCCTTCGCGGGTGCTCGGCGAGCGGGAGAAGCCATTCCCCCAGCCTACCGACGACCACCGACGGCGGTCGTCAGCGGCAACTGCAGCGGCGACCCGTGCGCGTCGCCGGAGCACCGGCCCTCAGCCGCCGCGCTCGCGCCAGATCGTGACGGCTCCTTCCGACGACCAGAGCGCGATCGCGCCGTCCCGGTCGGTGCGTGCGATGCGCGCGCCCACGGTTTCGAGGATCGTGAGCGTCTCCTCTCGCGGGTGGCCGTAGTCGTTGTCGGTCCCGACCGTGACGAGCGCCACGGCGGGCCGAGCGGCGACGTACAGCTCGGCATCCTGGTCCGCACTGCCGTGATGGGCGACCTTGACGATCGCGTAGGGCGGGGCGAGCGCACCGGATGCCGTGAGCACGCGCTGCGGCGACGCGGACAGGTCGCCGAGTGCCAGCGTGGGCGGGATACCACCGCCGCGCACGTCGACGACGACGCTGGCGTCGTTGCCCTCCGGGAACGCCCGGCTGCCGGGCTTCGGCCAGAGCACACGCCACCGGGCCTCGCCGAGCGAGCCGGTGAGACCCGCTGATGCCTCTGTCGCCTGCGCTCCGTGTGCCGTCAGCGCGGCGATCTGGGCTTTGCCCTGGGCGTCGCCGGGACCGTGGAGCACGGTGCCGACGCGGCCCCGCACGGCGGCGAGTCCGCCGATGTGGTCGAGGTCGTAGTGAGTCAGCACGAGAAGGTCGATGCGCTCGATCCCGGCGCGCGACAGACATGCGGCGAGCGGCGCGGGATCCGGCCCCGTGTCGATGAGCGCGACGGCGCCGGCAGAGCGGAGCAGCACCGCGTCGCCCTGACCGACGTCGCAGGCGAGCACCGCCCAGTCGGCGGGCAGCGTCCATCGGCCCGCGATCGAGGTGAGCGCGCCTGCGCCCACCGCCGCGCCGGTGACCACCGCCACCAGGCAGACCGATCCTGCCCGAGCCAGCCGCTGCGCGCGCGACCCGCCCCGTCCCCGCACGATGACCAGCCCGACCGCCAGGCCGAGGATCGCCAGGGCCACCGCTCCCGGCCACCCCTCGAGCCACGGCAGAGCGTCGCCGGGCAGGCCGGCGGTCGTCGTCGCCGTCGCAGCGATCCAGGATGCCGGCAGCCACGCGAGGGCCGCCAGACCGGACTGCAGCCACGGCAGGGGTGCAGCAAGGCATGCGGCGAGGCCGAGCACCGTCGCCACCGGCGCCGCGGGACCGGCCAGGAGGTTCGCGAGCACACCGTACACGGGAACGGTCGGCTCGATGAGGATCAGCAGAGGTCCGCAGGCGAGCTGGGCGGCGAGCGGAACGGCCACTGCCAGCGCAAGGGGACGGGGAACGGCGCGCGCGAGGCCCGCCGCGAGAGGCCGCGCGCACAGCAGCAGCGAGGCCGTCGCCGCAGCCGAGAGCGCGAAGCCGAGCGATGCCGCGAGCCACGGATCGATGACGAGAAGCACCGTCACGGCCGTGGACAGGAGAGCGATCCCGACCCCGGCACGGCCGAGCAGCACCGCGAGCATCGCGATGGCGGCCATGGCAGCGGCGCGCACCACGCTGGGCTCCGGTGTGACGAGAACCACGAAGCCCACGAGCACCGCGAGACCGCACGCGACGCGCAGACCCCGGGAAGCACCGCACGCGGCGGCCATGGCGAAGGCGATGCCGACGACGAGTGCGCAGTTCGCGCCCGACACCGCCGTGAGGTGCGACAGTGAAGCCGCCTTCATCGCCGTGTCGAGCGCCGGCGACACGATCGAGGTGTCGCCGACCGCCAGTCCCGGCACGAGGCCGGCGCCCATGCCCGGCAGGCCCGCCACCGCGCGGAGGAGCCCGCGGCGCAGGTCGGCGGCCACGGCGGTGAGACCCTCCGGGGCGTGCACGACATCGACGCCCCGAGAGGCCCACAGCACCAGCACCGCCCGCTCGGCGGGACGGCCGGGCGCCGCGGTGCCGCGGGCGTCCACCACGGCGCCGACGTCGAGTCGCCCGAGACGATCCACGTCGTCGATGGCGGCGCGCACGATGATCTCGACGTCGGCCGCACGCGTCTCGGCGCCGGTCGCGAACTGCACGGCACGGGCGTCGAACGCGAGCGTCCCGTCGGCGCGGCGCTCGACCTTGCCGACGACCTGCGCGCGCACCTCGACCGCACGCCCGCCGTCGAGTGCCAGGTCGGCGATGCTCGCGCGCGCAGGCTGGGCCCAGGCGACGTGGGAGGCGGCTGCCGCGGATGCGGCGGTGGCGAGCACCGCGACGACCAGGGCGCGACGCAGCGCGTGGCGCGGCATCCGGAGCAGTCCCGGCCCCTGCGCGGGGCAAGGCAGGGATCTCGCACGGCCGCTCAGGGCCAGGACGGCGAGGGCGGCCATCGCGACGATCGCCCACAGGGCGACGGCGATCCAGGGCGCGGCGGCGGGAGCGAGGGTCGCAGCACCGGCCGCCGCCCAGCACAGCCCGGCGACGGGTACCGGTCTGAGTGCCGCCGCGCGCGGCATCTCACACCGTCACGAGGTCGCGGAGGGACTCCAGCATCTTGTCGCCGATCCCCGGCACCGCCAGGAGGTCTTCGATGCTGGTGAAGCCGCCGTTGTCGTCGCGCCACGTGATGATGCGCTCGGCGAGGGCGGGCCCGATGCGTGGCAGCGTCTCGAGCAGCGCGGCATCTGCGGTGTTGAGGTCGACGCGACCGTCAGCGGGTGCAGCGGCAGCCGCGCCGGCCTGCGGCGCCTCGCCCTCGCGCGGCACGGGCAGCTGTTCGCCGTCGTCGAGCGGCCGCGCGAGGTTGACCGCGTCGCGGTCGGCGTCGTCGGCGAAACCGCCCGCCGCGGCGACGGCATCCACGACGCGGGCGCCGGCGGGCAGCACGTACAGTCCGGGAACGCGCACCGCCCCCGACACGTGTACGTAGAGGTCGGCGCGGGTCGTGGCGGCCGCGGCCGGCGTCTGGTCGACGACGACCTCGTCGACCGGCGCCAGCGCACCGCGCAGGATGCCGATGCCGACCGTGATCGCCAGTGCGGCGATCACCAGCACGACGACGGCGCCGATTCCGATACGGCGCCGTGCCGCGGAGGGATGCGCCGCGGGTGGCTCGTCGCGGTCACCGGCTGTCACCGGATTCACGCTAAGTGGCCGGTGACAGCCGGTCGGCGCGCAGGCGCAGGGATGTGGACTCTCCCCGACGCCGCCTTCCTGGGGAGGAAGGTCAGTGCGTGCTGAAACTCACGACCTTGGGCGGCCGCACGACGGTGCGCGTGATCTCACGGTCGCCGAGGGCACGGACGACCTTCTCGTCCGCCCGGGCGAGGCGCTCGAGCTCCGCGGCGTCGATGCGGGCGGCGACCTGCAGGGTGCCGCGCACCTTGCCGTCGACCTGGACGATCGCCGTCACGCTCTCTTCGACGAGCAGAGTCGGGTCGGCGTTGCGCCACGGCACGAGGCCGACGAAGCCGTCGTAGCCGAGGATCTGCCACATCTCCTCCGCGAGGTGGGGGGCGAACAGGTCGAGGATCATCGCGGTGGCCTCGGCGGCCTCGCGCACCGCCGGGTCCGCCGGGCCCGCGCCGGTGTCGATCACCTTGCGCGTCGCGTTGACCAGCTCCATGAGGCGCGCCACGACGACGTTGAACTTCGTCTGCTCGACGAGGCCGGGGGCATCGGCGAGCAGGCGGTGCGTCACGCGGCGCAGCGACGCATCGCCCTCCGCCCAGACGACGTCGGGGTCGCTCGTGACGTCCGTGGCGACGCGCCACGCGCGCGCCAGGAACTTCTGGGCGCCGGTTGTCGACACGTCCTCCCAGTTGATGTCGTCCTCGACCGGGCCGGCGAAGGCGATCGCGACGCGCACGGCGTCGGCGCCCGGATCGACCATGCTCGACGCGAACTCGACCAGGTTGCCCTTGGACTTCGACATCTTCGAGCCGTCAAGGAGGACCATGCCCTGGTTGATCAGGCTGGAGAAGGGCTCGGTGAAGTCGATCAGTCCCATGTCGAAGAGGACCTTGGTGATGAAGCGCGCGTACAGCAGGTGCAGGATCGCGTGCTCGACGCCGCCGATGTAGGAATCGACGGGCGCCCAGCGGTCCGCCTCGCGCGACGAGAACGCCTCGTCGGCGTCCTTCGGCGCGAGGAACCGCAGGAAGTACCACGAGCTGTCGACGAACGTGTCCATCGTGTCGGGGTCGCGCAGAGCCGGCTCACCCGTCTCGGGGTCGGTCGTCTGCATCCACTCGGTCGCGCCTCCCAGCGGCGACGTGCCCTTCGGCGCCAGGTCGAGGCCCTGCGCGTCGGGCAGGCGCAGCGGCAGCTGGTCGGCGGGAACGGGCACGATGCGCCCGTCCTCGGTGTGGACCATCGGGATCGGGGTGCCCCAGAATCGCTGACGCGAGATGAGCCAGTCGCGCAGACGGTACGACTTCGCCGCGCGGCCCGTGCCGGCGGCCTCGAGCTGCTCGATGATGCGCGCGATGGCGTTCCGCTTCGACAGGCCGTCCAGCGACCCGGAGTTGATCAGCCGGCCCTCGCCGGTGAGCGCGATGCCGGTGCGGGCGGGATCGATGTCGGAGAGCGCATCGAGCGGGCCAGGGTCGATCGGCACGCCGTCGTCGTCGAGCTCGATGACCGGGATGGCGCCGGTGATCGGGGCGGTGGTGTCGACCACGACCTTGACCGGAAGGTCGAAGGCGCGGGCGAAGTCGAGGTCGCGCTGGTCGTGCGCGGGGACGGCCATGACGGCGCCGTGGCCGTAGTCGGCGAGCACGTAGTCGGCGGCCCAGATCGGCAGGCGGTCGCCGTTGATGGGGTTGATCGCGAACCGGTCCAGGAAGACACCGGTCTTCGGACGGTCCGTGCTCTGGCGCTCGATCTCGGTCTCGCGCTGGACGCTCTCGAGGTAGTCCTGGAAGCGCATTCGCACCTCCGCCGAGGAGCCGGCGGCGAGTTCGGCGGCCAGGTCGCTGTCGGGGGCGACGACCATGAAGGTCGCGCCGTGGAGCGTGTCGGGGCGCGTCGAGAAGACGGTGACCTTGTCGGCGCGGCCCTCGATCTCGAAGTCGATGTCGGCGCCCACCGAGCGGCCGATCCAGTTCCGCTGCATGCGGATGACCTTCTGGGGCCAGAAGCCCTCGAGCTGGTTGAGGTCGTCCAGCAGACGGTCGGCGTACTCGGTGATCTTGAAGTACCACTGCGTGAGCTTCTTCTTGATCACCTCCGCGCCGCACCGCTCGCAGTGTCCGTCGACGACCTGCTCGTTGGCGAGCACGGTCTGGTCGTTCGGGCACCAGTTGACCGGGCTCTCCTTGCGGTAGGCCAGGCCGCGCTCGTAGAGGCGCTGGAAGAGCCACTGGTTCCAGTGGTAGTACTCCGGGTCGCTGGTGTGGAGGATGCGGCTCCAGTCGTACGACGAGCCGTACTCGCGGAAGCTCTTCTTGTGCTGCTCGATGTTCGCGTAGGTCCACTCGCGCGGGTCGGCGCCGCGCTGGATGGCCGCGTTCTCGGCGGGCAGCCCGAACGAGTCCCATCCGATGGGGTTCAGCACGTTGTAGCCGCGGTGGCGCCAGAACCGCGCCACGATGTCGACGTAGGCGTAGCTCTCGGCGTGCCCCATGTGCAGGTCGCCCGACGGGTACGGGAACATCCCGAGCACGTACTTCCGCGGACGCGTGTCGTCGGCGCCGCCGGCGCGGAACGGGTCGGCCTCGGCCCAGCGCGCCTGCCACTTCTGCTGGATCGAGTACGCGTCGTAGCCCTCGGCGGGCGCAGAGGTGACGGGGGTGTCGGTGTGACTCACGAGGGAAGTACCAATCATGGGATGCCGGGAAGCGCGCGCAGCGCGCGAAGCGCGTCTTCCAGGTTAGCGGAACGGCGGTTCACCAGCCGGGCGGCAGCGCGGCCCCCAGCGCCGCGAGAGGTGCGCGCGCCTTGATGCCGACCTCGGCGACCTCGGCGGCGGCATCCGATCGCCACGTGATGCCGCCCCCGGCGCCGACGTAGGCGCTGTCGCGGCGGACGACGATGGAGCGGATCACCATGGCGAGGTCGAGCCCGCCGTCGTCGCCGATCCAGCCGAAGCAGCCCGAGAACACACCGCGAGGCGCCGCTTCGAGACCGTGCAGGATCGTCATCGCCGAGAGCTTCGGGGCTCCCGTCATGGAGCCTGCGGGAAAGGTCGCCTCGAGCAGGTCGGCGACCGTCGTGTCCGGCGCCAAGCGGCCCGACACGGTGCTGACGAGCTGATGCACCGCGGGGTACGACTCGACCTCGAGGAGCGCATCGACGCCGACGCTGCCGGGCAGGCACACGCGGGAGAGGTCGTTGCGCATCAGGTCGACGATCATCACGTTCTCGGCGCGCTCCTTCTCGCTGGCGCGCAGCTCGTCGGCCAGCGCGGCGTCGCTCGCCGGATCCCCGCCGCGCGGCCGCGTCCCCTTGATCGGCCGGGTGCGGACGACGCCGGCCCCCTCGCCGCTCGGCGGCACGTGCAGGAAGCGCTCGGGGCTGGCGCTGAGGAGCGCGATCTCCCCCGAGCGCAGGAAGCCGCCGTGGTGCGCGGGGGTCGCTCGGCGCAGTCGCCCGTAGGCCTCGACCGGATCCACGGATGCCGCCACCTCGAACCGCGTCGTCAGGCACAGCTGGTAGGCGTCGCCCTCGCGGATCGCGTCGCGACAGCGCTCGATGAGCCCGGCGTACTCGTCCGGTGCGTGCCGAGCGCTCGCAAGTCCCCGATCGAGGGCGGGCGCCGGGTCCGGCGCCGGTGTGGCGGCGGTGAGCGCCGCGGTCAGGCGGGGGAGGTCGCCCGACGAGGCGAAGGCGTGGACCTGCTGCGCGCCGTGGTCGAACGCGACCAGGCGCTCCACTCGCAGCCAGAGGTCCTGCGGCACGCCGTCGGCGTCGCGGGACGACGGCGCACCCGCCCGGGCGGCCGCGTCGTCGTAGCCGGTCCAGCCGACCCACCCGCTGCGGAACGGGACGCCGTGCAGGTCGGCGTCGCCGCCGGACTCGCCGCTGCACACGGTGGCCGTGGCGTTCGCCGGGTCGTCGGGCATGCCGGTGCCCATCCAGCTCCAGCCCTCGGCGGCGCCGGGTCCGGCATCCAGCCAGAAAGCATGCGGCTCCTGGGCGAACAGGGCGGCGAAGACGGATGCCGGATCCACCCAGTGCGCGGCGCGCACGGCGGCGAAGGTCTCCGACATCTTCCCAGGTTAGAGGGGCGCGGCGGCCTCTAGGCTCGTGGCGTGAACGAGTTCCTCACCTGGCTGCTCGACGCCGTGCAGAGCGTCGACCCGGTGCTGAGAACCCTTCTCGCGGGCTTCGCGATCATGCTCGAGACCAGCGTGCTCATCGGGCTCGTGGTGCCCGGTGACACCATCGTCATCGTGGCCGGTACCGCCGTCGCCTCCCCGCTCGAGGGAGTGCTGCTGGGTGTCGCGGTCGTGGTGGGAGCCCTCATCGGCGAGAGCATCGGCTTCTGGCTCGGCCGGTTCCTCGGCCCGAGGATACGGCACTCGCGCCTCGGCAGCCGCATCGGGGAGGCGAACTGGGAGCGCTCCGAGAGGTACCTGCGCCGCCGCGGCGGCCCCGCGATCTTCATCTCGCGATTCCTCCCGGTGCTGCACTCGCTCGTGCCGCTGACCGTCGGCATGAGCGGCTATCCGTACCGGCGCTTCCTCGCGTGGACGATCCCCGCGTGCGTGATCTGGTCGACCCTGTACATCTCGGTGGCGGCGCTCGCGGCCGGCACGTACCGCGAGCTCGCCGACCAGCTCCACTACGCGGGCTACATCTTCGTCGGCGTCATCGTGCTGTTCCTGGTGCTCGTGTTCGTGAGCAAGAAGGTCATCGAGCGGGCCGAGCGCAAGCACCTCGACCACGAGGGTCCGGACGAGGCGTCCGTTGCGGACGTGAAAGACTGAGGGGATGCCTCAGACGGATCCCCAGCCCGTGCGCGCCAAGGTTCTGTGGCTCGCGCGCCTGGAGTACCGGTTCCACGCGTGGCGCGAGCGACGTGCGCGCCGGCGTGGCCAGAAGCCCACGGTGACCCCGTTCCCCGGCTACGGCGGTCCGGGATGGGTGCGCGTGCTGGGTCGCGTCATGATTGTCCCGCCGGCGAAGGTCTCCGAGGGCGGCGAGTATGCCGGGGTGCGGGGCTGGCGCAGTTTCGTGGCCGTGCCGATCGGGTACGCGCAGGTCACTGTGACCATCGCGGGGGTCGATCACGAGGTCGTCGCCGACCGCGGCGGAGTGATCGACACGCGTCTGCCGGCGGCTCTCGAGCCCGGCTGGCAGACGTTCACGATGTCGGTCGAAGGCGGAGAGCCGATCGAGACGCGCGCGTTCGTGGTCGCGCCCGACGTGCGGTTCGGCATCGTGTCGGATGTCGACGACACCGTGATGGTCACGGCGATCCCCCGTCCCCTGCTGGCGGCCTGGAACTCCTTCGTCGTCGACGAGCACGCGCGTCAGCCGGTTCCGGGCATGGCCGTGCTGATGGAACGCGTGGTGCGCGAGAACCCCGGAGCACCGCTGGTCTACCTGTCGACCGGCGCCTGGAACATCGCGCCGACCCTGATTCGATTCCTGAGCCGCCACGTCTTCCCGCCGGGGGCGCTCCTGCTCACCGACTGGGGGCCCACCCACGACCGGTGGTTCCGCAGCGGCCGGGCGCACAAGCTGTCGAACCTCCGGCGTCTCGCCGAAGAGTTCCCGCACGTGCGGTGGCTCCTGATCGGCGACGACGGCCAGCACGACGACTCCATCTACACGACCTTCACCGACGAGCACCCCTCGCGAGTGGTCGCGGTCGCCATCCGGCGCCTCTCCCCCGCCGAGGCGGTCCTCGCGGGCGGGCGCACCGCCGTCAACGACCACGCTGCGGCCGAGGTGCCCTGGGTGAGCGACAACGACGGCGCCGGCCTCCTGGAGCGGCTCGAGTCCGTCGGCGTCCTGGGGAGCACCGGAACCGCAACGGTCTGACGTCGGAGCCCGCGCGTAGTCTGGTCGCATGTGCGGACGCTTCGTAGTGGCCAGTGCCGGTCCCGAGCTCGTCGGGGTGCTGCGTGTCGACGTCGAGGGCGACGACCTGCCGGAGCCGTCATTCAATGTCGCACCCACCAATCGTGCCGCGATCGTGCTGGACTCGGCCAAGACCGAGCCGCCGACCCGGCGGCTGGAGGCGGCGCGCTGGGGGCTGATCCCGTCGTGGGCGAAGGACACCAAGATCGGCGCGCGCGCCTTCAACGCGCGCGCGGAGGAACTCGAAGACAAGCCGATGTTCCGCAGCGCGCTCGAGAAGCGGCGGGCGGTGGTGCCGACATCCGGCTATTACGAGTGGAAGAACGTCGACGGCGTCAAGGTCCCGCACTTCATCCACCCCGCCGACGGTGAGCCGCTGTTCCTCGCCGGCCTCTACGAGTGGTGGCGCGACAAGACCAAGGGCGACGACGACCCCGAGCGGTGGCTGCTGAGCTTCACGATCCTCACACGCGACTCGATCGGTCACCTCGGCTCGATCCACGATCGGATGCCGCTCTTCCTCGACCCCGACCACGCGGACGCGTGGCTCGACCCGACCACCGACAACGTGCGCGACGTGCTCGACGCGGCGATCGACGCGGCTCCGGCCCTCGCCGACTCGCTCGAGGACCACGAGGTCTCGAAGGCCGTGGGCAACGTCCGCAACAACTCCCCGGAGCTCGTCGAGCCGGTCGAGCCCTGACCCCCTGAGGTCCCGGCGGACCGCCCGCGTATCCTCGAACGGTGACGATCGCGCTTCCTGCCGTCCCGGTGCTCGCCGGCGACATCTGGCGTGCGCGAGAAGCGGCGCACGAGACGCGTGCGCGGGCACTGACGAGCGCCCATCGTGAACGAGCGGCGCGGGGCGAGGCGCATCCGGTCGAAGACTTCCTCTTCACCTACTACTCGTACAAGCCCTCGGTGCTGCACCGGTGGCATCCGGGCGAGGGCGTGGAACTGGCGGATGCCGCCGCCGACGCCCGGGCCGCGTGGCGCTGGTACCGACCCGCCACGACGGAGGGCTCGATCGCCGTCGACGGTGCGGGCTTCCGCGCAGAGCGCGGCGCCCTCGTCGCGAACGTCGGACGGATCCTCCGGGCCACCGCCGACCGCGCTCCCGGCTTCGGCTGCTTCGGCCTGCACGAGTGGGCGATGGTCTACCGGCAGCCGCAGCACCGGCATCCCGTGCCGCTGCGTCTCGGGCAGGACTCGACCGACGCCGTTGTCGAGGCACATGAGCTGCGCTGCACGCACTTCGACGCCTTCCGCTTCTTCACGCCTGAGGCGGCGCCCCGCAACCGAGAGACGCCGAGCCGGGAGCGGCAGGCGGATCTCGAGCAGCCGGGGTGCCTTCATGCGGGGATGGACCTGTACAAGTGGGCGGTGAAGCTCGGGCCCCTGGTTCCGGGCGAGCTGCTCCTCGACGCGTTCGAGCTCGCCCGCGACATCAGGGTGCTCGACATGCGCGCCTCGCCGTACGACCTCGCCGACTGGGGCTACGACGCCGTCGCGATCGAGACGGCGGAGGGCAAGGCCGCCTACGTGCGTGCCCAGCGCGCGTTCGCCGACCGCGGCCGGGTGATCCGGCGACGACTGATCGACGTCGCCGCGGGCTGAGCTCAGTCAGCGGGGGCGCAGGTCGTGCAGGGCAGGTCGCCCTCGCCGGCCTCAGCGACGGCGAGGCGCAGCGCCATCACGCGTGTCGCGGCCTCCTCGAGCCGATCGGCCGGCAGCGCGCCCGACTCCACGGCGGCGACGATGCCGTCGATGATGCGCGGTGCCGTGTCCGGCGTCGAGTACACCACCGTCAGGACCATGTCGTTACCCGCGGCCAGGGCAGCCACGGCGTTGGCGACGGGATCCGCGTACTCCGGCTGCCCCGAACCCTGCAGCATTCCCAGGTCGTCGGTGATGGTCACGCCGTCGAAGCCGAGCTCCTCCCGCGCGATCCGGTGCCATTCGGGTGACAGGCTCGCGGGCCCGGGATCGACAGCGGTGTAGGCCAGGTGCCCGAACATCAGCAGCTCGGCTCCGGCGTCGATGCCGGCCACGAACGGGAGCGCATCCGCGGCGCGCCACTGGTCCAGTGTCAGGGCGGTCGACGGGATCGCGGTGTGCGAGTCGCCGGGGGCGGCGCCGTGTCCGGGGAAGTGCTTGAGCGTCGAGAACACCGAGCCCTCCTCTCCCCGTACCGCGGCGGCCACATTCGCCGACGCTGCATCAGGCGTCGTGCCGAGCACCCGCCGGTGGATGAACGAGTTCGGGTCGGGGGTGACGTCAGCCACGATGCCGAAGTTCACCGGGATCCCGGCCCGCCGCACGAGCGCCGCGCGACCGGCGAACGCCGCCTCGGCGGCGGACGGGTCGGCTTGCTGCAGGTCGAGCGGAGAGGGGAAGGCATCCCACGGCAGTCGCGAGACGTCACCGCCCTCCTGGTCGACGGCGACCAGCGGCGGTCGTGCCGGATCCACCGTCAACGCCGCGGTGATCGTCTGGAGCGCCGCTTCGTCTCCCGGGATGTTCGCACCCATGAGCAGGAAGCCGCCGACGCCGGAGGACTCCATGTAGACGTGGAGGGCGGCGGCATCCGTGGTCGGGATGTGGCCCATCACGACGCTCGCGGCGCGCTCGCGCAGAGTCATCGCCGCCACCGCCG
Organism: Microbacterium sp.; assembly: GCF_036566905.1. Classification (GTDB taxonomy): domain Bacteria; phylum Actinomycetota; class Actinomycetes; order Actinomycetales; family Microbacteriaceae; genus Microbacterium. The sequence continues at coordinate 67,382 of NZ_DATCVK010000219.1, forward strand.
CTTCGGCCGACGTCGCCTCGGGGGTGGGCGACGGGACCGGCTCTGCCGAGGCGGTCCGTGAGGGCGACGCCGACGGCTGCACAGCGGGGCCGGGGGCGCATGACGCGCACATCGCCGCGAGCGCCACGATCGCCGCGAGCAGGGCGAGGCGCGGCGCAGGAGTCACCCGCCAAGCCTAAGCGCGCTGCGTGCGAGGGGTCTGGGAACGGCAGGGGCGTCAGTGGCGCGCGACGATGGCCGCGGCATCCGTTCCCGCCGGCAGCACGCCGTACTGCGCCCCGCGCTCCTCGCCCAGACGTGCGGCGATGAAGGCCTCTGCGTCGCGCCCCGGCGCGTGCCGCAGCATGAGTGACGCCTGGAACGCGAGTGCGAGGTCTTCGCTGAGGCGGCGGGCCTGCGACGCGGCCCCGCCGGGATCGGCCGTCAGCTGCTGCAGCAGGCCCAGCGTGCGGTCCACGTGGCGATCGAGCACGACGGATGCGCCGGCGGTGCTGCCGAGCTCATCGGCGAAGGCGTCGCCCGAGTCGTGGTCGCGCGTGAGCGCCCGCAGCACGTCGAGGGCGATGACGTTGCCCGATCCCTCCCAGATCGCCATGACGGGCTGCTCGCGATAGCGGCGCGCGAGCGGGAACGACTCGGTGTAGCCGTTGCCGCCCAGGCACTCCAGCGCCTCGTACGCGTGCTGGGGGCCGCGCTTGCACACCCAGTACTTCGACACCGGCGTGGCGAGGCGACGGAGGGCCACGTCGCGATCCGATGCCCCCGCCTCGAAGAGCTGCGCGAGGCGCATGCCCGTGAGCATCGCCGCCTCGTACTCGACCGCGAGGTCGGCGAGCACACCGGTCATGGCGGGCTGATCCACGAGCAGCGCGCCGAACGCCTCGCGTCCGCGCGCGTGCCAGAGCGCCTCGGCGAGAGACTGCCGCATGCCCGCCGCCGTGCCCAGCACGCAGTCGAGGCGTGTGCGCTGCACCATCTCGATGATGGTGCGCACCCCGCGGCCCGGCTCTCCGACGAGGAATCCGACGGTGCCGTCGAACTCCACCTCGGCCGAGGCGTTCGAGCGGTTGCCGAGCTTGTCCTTCAGCCGCTGGATGCGGAACACGTTGCGCATGCCGTGCGGCAGCACGCGGGGCACGAACAGGCAGGTGAGCCCCTCGTCGGCCCCGCTGCTGCGCGTGTGCGCCAGGACGAGGAATCCGTCCGACATCGGTGCCGAGCAGAACCACTTGTGGCCGGTGAGCTGGTACGCGTGACCGCCCATCGACTCGCCGACGGTCGTGCCGGCGCGCACGTCGGAGCCGCCCTGCTTCTCAGTCATCGCCATGCCGATGAGCGCGCTGGGCTTCTCGCCCTCCACGATGAGGCGCGGCTCGTACGCGCGGGAGTACAGTCGCGGCAGCCAGGTGTCGGCGATCCACGGCGAGCCCTCGATCGAGGCGACGGCGGCGTGGGTCATCGAGACCGGGCAGGCGTGTCCCGGTTCGACCTGCGCGAAGAGCATGAACATGGCGGCGCGGGCGACGTGCGCGCCCGGCCGCGGATCCGCCCACGCCGAGGTGTGCGCTCCGCGGGCGACGGCCTCGCCGATGACGCGGTGATACGACGGGTCGTACTCGACTTCGTCGAGGCGGTAGCCCCAGCGGTCGTGCGAGTATGCGACGGGGGTGTGGATGTTCGCGAGCTCCGCGTCGCGCTGGAACGAGCCCGATCCGACGACTCCCCCGGCCTCCCGCAGCCTGTCGTCGGCCCAGTCGGCGCCGAACGCGCGCACGGCGGCGTTCAGCGGCGCGTTGAGCGCGTACTCGTCGACATCGACCCGCCAGGGCGGCTGGTTCTCGACGTAGTGCGTGGCCGCGCCGATCACCCGCTGCCCTCGCGCGAACGACGTCATGACCGCTCCGTCTCCACCGCCATCGCGAGGGCGTACTGCTGTCCCGGGCTGAGCGGCGCCCGCGTCACGATGTCGTGGACGAACGCGAGCTTGTGGCGCACCGGTGTCACGATCGTGAACGGGTAGAGGTCGCCGAAGCCCATCGCGCGGTTGATGCGGTTGAATCCCTGCGACAGCCACTCCCAGTCGGTGAGCAGCCGCTGGATCGGCTCGCGCTCGTACGATTCGCGTGGCACGACATCCGTGTCGCGGAGGTTCGTCACCGACGCGTCGAGATGGATGCCGATGACCGCCGCGGTCTGGAGGGTGCCGGTGATGTGGAGGTAATGGGCGAACGTCTCGGCGAAGTCCTCCCAGGGATGCATCGTCGCGTACTCCGAGATGAACGACTGGCTCCAGTCCGACGGCGCACCGACCTGGTAGTGACGCTTCAAGGCGTCACGGTAGCTCGTGCGCTCGTCGCCGAACAGCTCGCGGCAGCGGGCCCACAGCTCGTCGTCGGTCAGCAGCACGTTCTGGTAGTAGTGGCCGACCTCGTGTCGGAGGTGCCCGAGGATCGTCCGGTAGGGCTCGCCGAGGCGCACGCGCAGCGCCTCCCTGCGGTCGTCGAGGCTCTCGGCCAGGTCGATCGTGATGATGCCGTTGGCGTGCCCGATCGTGACGGGCTTGCCGTCGGACAGGCTCGAGATGAGGTCGAACCCGAGGCCGCCCTTCTCGACGTCCCAGCCGACGATCGGCAGGCCGAGGTCGGCGAGCTGGAGGATGAGGCGACGCTTCGCCTCCTCCGTCTTGGCCAGCTTCTCGAGCGCGACGGTGTCGTTGCTGGCCGGCTGGCGGCGCGTGAGCCGGCACGAGAAGCACCGGCCGGCCGGAGCGTTCTCCCACACCAGCCAGTTGCACGCCCACTCGCGGTTCGAGCACGTGTACCAGGTCTCGCCGTCGATGGCGACCTGACCGTGTCGGATGCCGTGGAACTCGCGTGTCTGCAGGTGGTAGCCGATCTCGGCCTCGCAGTTCGGACACCGCAGGGTGTCGAGGTAGACGAAGTGGCGACAATGCGGACAGCGGGGCTGCGAGCTCACGCTCTCACCGTAGCGTGCGCGCGTGGCGGCGGGAGCATGTGTCACGGCGCCGGAACGAGCTCCACCCGCAGCAGCTTGTCGTCGTCGGGTCGCGGCGACCCGCGCCCGTCGGTGTTGCTCGTCAGCAGCCACAGTGAGCCGTCCGGCAGGGCGACGACGTCACGGAGACGCCCGTACTCGCCGGCGAAGGCGGCTGTCGGCTCGCCGACGGCCGCTCCCGCGCGCGTGTCGAGCTGCCAGAGCCGCTCGCCACGCAGCCCCGCGACGAAGACCGTGTCGCCGACGGTGGCGATTCCGCTCGGACTCGCCTCGCTGGTCGCCCACTGGGCGACGGGGTCGGCGAAGCCCTCACGTCCGGCGACCCCTTCGACGATCGGCCAGCCGTAGTTCGTGCCCGGTTCGATGCGGTTGACCTCGTCCCACGTGTTCTGCCCGAACTCGCTCGCCCACATCGTCCCGTCGGCGGTCCAGGCGATGCCCTGCACATTGCGATGCCCCATCGACCAGATGCGCGTGCCCCACGGATTGCCCGGGGCCGCCTCACCGTCGGCGGTGATGCGCAGGATCTTGCCGCCGAGCGCATCGGGATCCTGAGCGGCGTCGCGCTGCTGGGCGTCGCCCGTGGTGACATACAGGTAGCCGTCCGGGCCGAACGCCAGACGGCCGCCGTCGTGGGTGTTCGCCCGCGGGATGCCGTCCAGCACGACGTCCGGCTCACCGAGCTCGAACGATCCCGGGTCGCCCTGCAGCGGCATCCGCACCACGCGATTGTCGTCTGCGGCGCCGAAGTAGGCGTAGAGCATCGGTGTATCGCCGCTCGTGAGCACAGCGAGCCCATGGAGCCCGGACTCTCCGCCCGACACGACGCCGGGCACCGTGCCGACCCTGCGCGCCGATCCGGCCGTCGTCAGTTCGAGCACGGCGCCGTCATCGCGCTGCGAGAGCAATGCCCCTCCGCCGGCGAGCGGAACCACCGACCACGGCGCGGCGAGGCTCGACGCGAGAGCGCCGGTCACGTCTCCGGCCCGCCACCAGGTCTCGGCCGCCGGCGACCGGCTCGGCCCGACCGTCGGCGCCTCGGCGGAAGGCGCCGGCCGCGGCGCGGCGACAGTGCAGCCGGGTGCTGCGATCAGCAGCAGGAGAAGGCCTCCGATCGCTGATCTCGGAGCCCGTCGCCTCATCCGTCCGCCACGGAAGCTTCGAGCACAGCAAGATCGATGCGCCGCATGCGGAGCATGGCCTGCACCGCCCGGTGCGCGATGTCGGGGTCGGGGTGACGGATCAGCTCGACCAGCCGGTCGGGGATGATCTGCCACGAGAGGCCCCAGCGGTCCTTGAGCCACCCGCAGGGCTGCTCCTGCCCTCCGTCCGCCGTCAGGGCGTCCCAGTAGCGGTCGACCTCGGCCTGATCCCGGCACGGCACGTACAGCGAGAACGCCTCGGTGAAGGGGAACTGCGGTCCGGCGTCCATCCCGTAGTAGTCGCGTCCCCCCAACCGGAAGTGGACGTGCATGACCTTCCCGCCCATGCCGGGAACCTCGTCGGGATACCGGTCGATCGTCACGACCTCGGAGTCCGGGATGAGCGCCGTGTAGAACGTGACCGCCTCTTCGGCGCTGTCGTCGAACCAGAGGAAAGGGGTGACTGCGCTCATGCGTCCCACACTCGCCGACCGGAGGGACGCACGCAATGGGTGGATTCGCCGCCCTCACGCATGCGGCGGCAGTCGCACCGTCACCCGTAGGCCGCCATCCGGGCGTGGGACGATGCTGAGCGTCCCTCCGTGAGCGTCGGAGATGCTGCGGACGATCGCGAGTCCCAGCCCCACGCCGGCATGATCGTCGGTGCGCACGCGCTCGCTGCCGCGCTGGAACGGCTCGGTCAGGGTCGACACGAGCTGCAGACTGAGCCTCTCACCGGTGTTCTCCACGACGATCTCGGCGGCATCGGCCTGCACGGTCGTCGTGAGATCGACCGTGCCGCCCTGAGGGAGGTTGTGGACGATCGCATTGTGGACCAGGTTCGACACCAGCTGCAGCAGCAGCGCGGGTGATCCGTACGCGGGCGTGACCGTGCCCTGCGTCCGGAGGGTCGTGCCGCGAGCCTCGGCGAGAGGCAGCAGCGCCTCCGCCGCCTCCTCCGCGATGAGCGACAGATCCACGCGCTCGCGCCGGAACGAGCGCTGGTCCGCCCGGCTCAGCACGAGGAGTGCCTCGGTGAGGCCGATGGCCCGTGCATTGACGATGCGCAGACGCTCGATCAGTTCGTCGACGTCGCGATCGGGATCGCTCCGCGCGACGTCGAGCAGCGTCCGCGTGATCGCCAGCGGCGTGCGCAGCTCGTGCGATGCGTTGGCGGCGAACCGGCGCTGCTCGGCGATGTGCGCCTCCAGCCGCGCGAGCATCGCGTCGAAGCTGTCCGCCAGCTCGCGGAACTCGTCGTCGGCGCCTTCGAGCTCGATCCGGTGCGACAGCGAACCGCCCGCGGCGAGTCGGGTGGCTTCGGTGATCCGTCGCAGGGGCATCAGCATCCGCCCGGCGAGGAACCACCCGCCGAGCAGCCCGAATGCGAGCAGGAAGAGCAGCGCCCAGACAGCGGCCGGGGCGAAGGCGCGGATGAGATCGCCGCGGTTCGGCACGAACGGACCCGGGCCGGTGATCGGCCCGTCGGGCACGTAGCGCAGCAGGAAGACCCAGACGATCGCGAGCAGCACGCCGCCCGCGACCATCAGGAACGCCGCGTAGCTCAGGGTCAGCTTGAGCCGGACGCTCAGCCCGGGCTCCCTAATCACCGTCGGCACTTCCGTCCGCGTCGATCCGGTAGCCGGCTCCGGGCACGGTGGCGATCACCCACGGTTCGCCCAGTCGCTTGCGCAGGGCCGAGACCGTGATGCGCACCGCGTTGGTGAACGGGTCGGCGTTCTCGTCCCAGGCCCGTTCCAGCAGGTCCTCCGCGCTGACCACCCCGCCGTCGGCGGCCATGAGCACTTCGAGCACCGCGAACTGCTTCCTGGTGAGCGCGACGTAGCGACCGTCGCGATACACCTCGCGCCGGAACGGATCCAGCCGCAATCCTGCGATCTCCCGCACCGGCGGCCGGCTGTGCGCACGGCGGCGGTCCAGCGCGCGCAGGCGCAGCACGAGCTCCTGCAGATCGAACGGCTTCGTCAGGTAGTCGTCGGCGCCGAGCCCGAAGCCCGTGGCCTTGTCGTCGATCCTGTCGGCGGCGGTGAGCATCAGGATCGGGATGCCGCTGCCTGAAGAGACGATGTGCCCGGCGATCTCGTCGCCCGAGGGCCCTGGGATGTCGCGGTCCAGGACGGCGATGTCGTAGGCGTTGATGCTCAGCAGCTCGAGCGCGGTGTGGCCGTCGCCCGCGATATCGGCCGCGATGGCCTCGAGACGCAGGCCGTCGCGGATGGCCTCGGCCATGAGAGGTTCGTCTTCCACCACCAGCACGCGCATGCTCCGATGGTACGAGTCGGCGCATATCGTCCCCCTATGCGAAACCGCATACGCGGTCGCAACGCGCGCGCGTGTGGAGTGGGAGCATGTCTCGAACTGCTTCCGCACGCCTGAAGCCCGCCGTCGCCGTGCGGGGAGTGATCCTCGCACTGGTCCTCGTGTGCGCGGTGTCCGTCGGGGCGGCGCTCCACCAGTCCGCAGCGGGCGCGGACCGAGCCCTTCCGGGCAGCGCCGCCGCGCAGGAGCCCGGTCCCGGCGCCCCGGCGCAGGGGACGGCGGACGTCGTGGCCGACGGCATGGTCACAGAGGAGGACGGCGTCCTTCCCGACGGCGTCACGGTGTTCGACGGCGCCCATCCGGGCATCACGCGCCTCTCTCCGGATCTGCTGGACGCACTGCGGCGGGCGGCAGAGGACGCCCGGCGGCAGGGCATCGTGATCCATGTCAACAGCGGGTGGCGTTCACCCGAGTACCAGGACGAGCTTCTTCACCAGGCGGTGTCGCAGTACGGGTCGGAAGCGGAGGCCGCTCGGTGGGTGGCTACCGCTGCGACCTCGGCACACGTCGCGGGAGAAGCGGTCGACATCGGCTCGTTCGACGCCGTCGCCTGGATGTCGGAGCACGGTGACTCGTACGGACTCTGCCAGACCTATGGCAACGAATCGTGGCACTTCGAACTGCGCCGCGACGCAATCGGCGGCGGATGCCCCGCCCCCTACGCGGATCCGACCGAGGATCCGCGGATGCAGGGATGATCCGCGGTCTCCATCCCAGCGTCGCGCGTGCCGGCGGCGGGAAAACCGAAAGGCCGCCCTGATCGGGCGGCCTTTTTCGGTGGACCTGAGGGGACTCGAACCCCTGACCCCCTGCATGCCATGCAGGTGCGCTACCAGCTGCGCCACAGGCCCTGACGCTGCTCCCGCTCTCGCGGGGCAACTCGTCTAGCTTACAACATTCCGAGCCGTGGTCCGAACCAGGATCAGTCCTCGGCGGCCGCCGGCGCGGGAAGTTCGACGGGCACGAGGGGGCAGTCCTTCCACAGGCGCTCGAGCCCGTAGTACACCCGCTCTTCCTCGTGGAAGACGTGCACCACGAGGTCGCCGAAGTCGATCAGAACCCAGCGCGACTCCTGCCGGCCCTCGCGGCGCAGCCGCTTGTGGCCGGCCTCGAGCAGCTTGTCCTCGATCTCGTCCGCGATGGCGGCGACATTGCGTTCGCTGCGCCCGGTGACGAGCAGGAAGATGTCGACCAGCGGGAGCGGCTCCGACACGTCGAGGGCGACGAGGTCCTCGCCGCCCTTGGCGTCCGCCGCTGCTGCGGCGATCTGGAGCATGTCATGCGACTGCGCACTCGCGACCATCAGAAGACTCCTGTCACGAAGGCGAGGATCAGCACGCCGACCAGTGCGAGGGCGAGGACGCCCGCTGTGATGGCGAGCGACATCATCAGCTTGCCGCCCTTTTCGGGTGTCGGCGGCTTGATGACATCGCCGGGCATCTTGACCGTGCTCACGGCGGCACTGGCCGCGATCGGCGTCGGCGACGAGTGGGAGGGCAGCTCGCCGTCCACGAGGGTGGCGTCGATCTCCTTGCCGTCGGCGGTCCCCTTGGCGCGGCCCGTCGAGCCGAGTCCTTCGGGAAGGTTGAAGGTGCCGGTGACGATGACCTCGCCGGTGGCGGTGACCGGAGCCACCAGCGGCGAGACTTCGGGCGCCTGCGACACGATCAGCGTGTTGGGGATCGCGATGGAGCCCGTGGTGCGCGACAGCAGCTGATCGAACGACGGCGGGAACTCGACGGCGGTGGGCTCGCCGGGCACCGGTGCGGCATCGAGCAGACTGGCGCCCAGCAGCGGGCTGACCGCCTTCGGCACGGCGACCGGCTCCTCGACCGCCTCTTCGTCGGCCGCCTCGTCCGTGTGCGCGACGTCGCCGAAGACCGACGAGAACTGCTCGACCTCGGGCTCGGGCGCCACCGAGGTCTGCGGTGCGGCGGCGAATTCGGGAACCGCGATGGTCGCCGCGGCTGCCGGCTCCTCCCAGCGCGGGGCGGGGGCCGCCTCCTGGGGTGCGGATTCTCGCGGCAGACCGAACAGCGCGTGCATCCCGCTGTCGGTCGGCACCTGCGAGTCGTCCGGCGGTGCGGTGACCAGGGGACTCTCGGGCTCGCGGAAGGGGGCGACCGGCGGGGGCGCCGCCGGGAAGGCGAACGCGGGGCCGGCGCCCGTCGAGGCGGCGGCATGCGCCGCGACGACCTCCGGGGTGATCACGGGCACCGACGCGGTGCGGATGCGCTCCTGCTGGCGCGCCTGGCGGCGGGTCAGCGGAGAGACTCCGAGGTCGACCGCGGAATCCGGAACCGGGGCGGGCGCGACAGCGGCCGGCTCGGCGGGCCGCGGGAACGGCGC
>NZ_DATCVK010000220.1:0-42862 GCF_036566905.1 Microbacterium sp.
CCAGTCGCGGAACGACACCGGCACATGTCCGAACGCGGCGACCGCATCGAGGTGCAGCGGCACGCCGGCCCCGGCGGCCGCGGCCGAGAGAGCGGCGGCGTCGTTGATCGTCCCCGCCTCGTTGTTGGCGACGAGGGCCGTGGCGACCGCGGCCCCCGGCAGCGCAGCGGAGAACTCGGTGAGGCCGATGCGGGCGGTGGCGTCGATGCCGACGTGCCGTACGCGCGCGCCCTGCGCTTCGAGCCACTCGACCGCGTCGAGGGTGGCGTGATGTTCGCCGTCGGGCAGCACGACGGCGTCCGCATCGGCCGGACGCGCCCACCACAGGCCCTTGACGGCCAGGTTCACGGCCTCGGTGCCGCCGGACGTGAAGACGACCTCGATCGGGTCGGCGTCGATCACCGCTGCCAGGCGCTCGCGCGCCTCTTCGAGCACGCGCCGCGCGTGCTGGCCGGCGCCATGGATCGACGAAGCGTTGCCGACCGCGGCGGCGGCATCGAGCCACGCGTCGCGCGCCTCGGGGCGCAGCGGTGCGGTCGCGGCGTGGTCGAGATAGATCTGCACGTCGTTCATGACCGCTCGACCTCCTTCACGATCGCCTGCCCGGCCGGTGCATCCCAGTTCCGTGGACCGCGGGACCGGGTCTCGTAACAAGTCCGACTCGGACCATGGTTATGGTAGTCCGCATGATCAGCCCGGAGTCCGTCCTCTCGCCCCCAGCCGCGGGTCTGCTCAGCTCGCAGCTCGACGGGCTGGGCGTCGTGCTGCATTCCGACGGCGGCCGACTGCGTGTGTGGTCGGGCGCGGCGGACGCCGTCGACCTCGTCGTCTTCGACGACACCGACCTCGACTGGATCACGGCGACCGAGCCCCTCGCCCCCATCGGCGGTGGAGTGTGGGAGATCTCCACCCCGCTCCTGCGGCAGGGCACCCGGTACGCCATCCGCGTCGACGGTCCCCAGGGAGCCGGCAACACCTTCAACCGCGGCACGCTCCTGCTCGACCCCTACGCCCGCGGCCTCGAGCGCACCGGCTACGACGGCTGGCGGTCGGCCGTCGTCGAGGGCTCGTTCGACTGGGGCGGCGTGTCCAAGCCCGCTGTCCCCCTGGACCGCACCGTTCTCTACGAGGGACACCTCAAGGGCCTGTCGAAGCGGCATCCGGATGTTCCGGGGAGCCTGCGCGGCACGTACGCCGGGCTCGCGCACCCGGCGATGGTGCAGCACTTCCTCGACCTCGGCGTGACGAGCATCGAACTCCTGCCGGTCCACGCGTTCGCGACCGAGCCGCGCCTGCTCCAGCACGGTCTCGCGAACTACTGGGGCTACAACTCTCTCGGGTTCTTCGCGCCCCACGGTGCGTACGCGACTGAGGAGGCTCGCCGCCAGGGACCCGAGGCCGTCCTGCGCGAGTTCAAGGGCATGGTCCGGCTGCTGCACGAGGCGGGTCTCGAGGTGATCCTCGACGTCGTCTACAACCACACGGCGGAAGAGGGCATCGGCGGCCCGCGCTCGAGCCTGCGCGGCATCGACAACCGCGCGTACTACCGCCAGCAGGACGACGGGGTCTACATCGACGTCACGGGCTGCGGCAATTCGCTGGACACGTCGACGGATGCCGCGGCCCGCCTGGTGCTCGATTCGCTGCGGTACTGGGCGAACGACGTGCAGGTCGACGGGTTCCGGTTCGATCTCGCCGCGACGCTCGGCCGCAACGAGGCACACGCGTTCACGCCGGAGCACCCGCTGCTGCGCGCCATCGTGGACGACCCCGCGCTGGCGGATGTCAAGAAGATCGCAGAGCCCTGGGACGTGGGCATGGGGGGCTGGCAGACCGGCAATTTCGGAGACGGCTGGAGCGAGTGGAACGACCGCTACCGCGATCGCGTCCGCAACTTCTGGCTGAGCGACGTCGATTACGCGCGCCGCGCGTCCACCTCACCCGTCGGCATCGGCGGCTTCGCCAACCGGCTCGCCGGTTCGGCGAACACGTTCGCCGACGAGCGCGGCCCGCTCGCCGGCGTCAATTTCGTCACGGCGCACGACGGTTTCACGCTGCGCGATCTCGTCTCGTACGACGTCAAGCACAACTTCGGCAACGGGGAGCACAACCGCGACGGCGCCGACACGAACCGCTCCTTCAACCACGGCGCCGAAGGGCCGACAGACGACCAGGGGATCCTCGCCACGCGGCGCAGGGCCATGCGCAATCTCCTCGGCACGCTGCTGCTGTCGGCAGGCGTGCCGATGCTGACCGCCGGCGACGAGTTCGCACGCACGCAGCGCGGCAACAACAACGCGTACTGCCACGACTCGGTCCTCACCTGGCTGTCGTGGGAGCACGCTCCGTGGCAGCGCGATCTGTACGCGCACGTGCGGCACCTGCTGCGGCTGCGACGGGAGAACCCGGCCCTGCGCCCCAGCCGCTTCGCGCGCCTCGGCGAGCGGACGCCCTCGGCATCCGTCATGGAGTGGTACGACGAGCGCGGCGAGACCATGTCCCTCGAGCGGTGGACCGACCCCGCGCACCGCACGCTCCAGTACGTGGCGGCGTCCACGCCGGAGTTCGAAGGGTTCAACCGTGTGCTCCTCATGGTTCACGGCACCGAGCGTCCGACCACGGTCACCCTTCCCGACGTGGAGGGCGTGACCGGCTATGTCTCGCTGTGGTCGAGCGCCGACGAGACGCCCTCCGAGCGCACGCCGACCTTCGCACCGGGCGACACGGTCATGCTGCCCGGCACATCGATGCGCCTCTTCCGTGCCGAATAGACCGGAAGCGGTGACCCGGCGGACGCGCCCCGTCACGTCGCTGTCATCCCGGTCGGTCGCGCGATAGGTTCGACACGTGGTCACGACGACGCGCTCCGCGCGCTCCCGCCCGTGGCGGAGCGCCTCGGCCCTCCCTGTCCGCGACATCCATGCCTGGCAGGCTGAACGAGACACCGCCGCACGGCGCGTTCCGCTCGCCCAGCCGTCGCCCGCCGTCCCCTGGGGCGACTACCGGCCGAAGGCGTACGACGGCGAAGCGGTGCCGTTCCGCGTGACGGCGTTCCGCGAGGGACACGACCGCATCGGCGTCCAGGTGCGACTCTTCTCGCCGTCCGGCGACGAGTCGCTGCACCGCCTCGCATCGCTCGAGGACGGCTTCGACCGCTGGCAGACCGAGGTGGTGCTGCTCGAGCAGGGCGTCTGGCGCTTCCGGTTCGAGTCCTTCGGCGACGATTTCGCCACGTGGGAGCACGCCGCTTCGCTGAAGATCGCCGCCGGAGTGGATGCCGCGCTCATGCGCGAACTCGGTGCGCTCCTGTTCGATCGCGCCGGCGCCGAAAAGGGACGCCCGGTCGCCGAGCGCCGCGCTCTCGCCGCGGCGGCGGCATCGCTCCGCGACGCGACGCTCGATGACACGGCCGCGCTGACCATCGTCGAAGACCCGGTGATCGCCGGCTTCTTCCGACAGCGGCCTCTCATGTCGCTCGTCACGATCGGCGACGACCTCGAGCTGCTCGTCGAGCGCGAGCGCGCCGGAGTCGGCGCGTGGTACGAGTTCTTCCCGCGCTCCGAGGGCGCCCGACGACTCAAGGACGGCACGGTCAAGAGCGGCACCTTCCGCACTGCGACGAAACGCCTTCCGGCCGTGGCCGAGATGGGCTTCGACGTGCTCTATCTCCCGCCGATCCACCCGATCGGCACCGTCAACCGCAAGGGACCCAACAACACCCTCGACGCAGGTCCGGGCGATCCCGGCTCGCCCTGGGCGATCGGGTCGGCCGACGGCGGGCACGACACGGTCCATCCCGATCTCGGCACGCTCGCGGACTTCCGGGCTTTCGTGCGCAATGCCCGTGCCTCCGGCATCGAGGTCGCCCTGGACCTCGCGCTGCAGGCCGCTCCCGACCATCCCTGGGTCGCAGCTCACCCGGAGTGGTTCACGACGCTCCCCGACGGCTCCATCGCGTACGCCGAGAATCCGCCCAAGAAGTACCAGGACATCTACCCGGTCAACTTCGACAACGACCCGGCCGGCATCCGTGCCGAGGTCCTCCGCATCGTCCGCCACTGGATCGCGCAGGGCGTGCGCATCTTCCGCGTCGACAACCCGCACACGAAGCCCCTGCAGTTCTGGGAGTGGCTCATCGCGACCGTCACCGCGGAAGACCCCGACGTGGTGTTCCTCGCCGAGGCCTTCACACGCCCCGCGCCGCTGCAGAGCCTCGCGTCCGCGGGCTTCCAGCAGAGCTACACGTACTTCGCCTGGCGCAACACCAAGGCCGAGCTGGAGGAGTTCCTCTCGGCCTTGGCGCACCAGACCGACGACTTCCTGCGGCCGAACCTCTTCGTCAACACGCCCGACATCCTCACCGAGTACCTGCAGTTCGGCGGGCGCGCCGCCTACCGCATCCGGGCCGCCATCGCGGCCACCGCGGCGCCGACCTACGGCGTGTACGCCGGCTACGAGCTTTACGAGAACGTGGCGCGTCCGGGCTCGGAAGAGAACATCGACAACGAGAAGTACGAGTACAAGTTCCGCGATTGGGCGGGAGCCGCCGTGCGCGGCGATTCGCTGGCGCCGTTCCTGGCCCGGCTCAACGAGATCCGGCGCGCGCACCCCGCCCTCCGGCAGCTGCGCAACCTCAGCATCCACTGGAGCGACGACGACGCGATCCTCGTGTACGCCAAGCATCTGGACGCGGCGCTCTCCCCCGACGGTCGCAGTGACACCGTCATCGTCGTGGTCAATACCGACCCCCACTCGGTGCGCCAGACGATGGTCCACCTCGACACCCGCATCTGGGGCGTCGAGCCCGGTTCGCCGTACGAGGTCGAGGACCTCGTCACCGGCGGTCGGTGGACGTGGTCGGATCACAACTACGTGATGCTCGACGCGTTCACAGAGCCGGTCCACATCCTCCACGTCAAGGGGCCGCGATGACGCTCACCGACCAGATCCTCGATGCCGTCTCGACGGGCACGTACCACGACCCCCACGCCGTGCTCGGCATCCATCCCGACACGGATGCCGAGGGCACTGCGACGTGGATCATCCGCGCGCGCCGACCGCTCGCCCGCAGCGTCACGGCGGTGTTCGCCGACGGCACGCGCGTTCCGCTCGAGCACGTGCGCGCGGGGATCTGGGAGGGCACGCGCGCCGGCGCCCTCACCCGCTACGAGCTGCTCACCACCTACGCGCACGGACCCGACTACGTCGCGGACGACCCATACCGCCACACGCCGACGATCGGCGAGCTCGACCTGCACCTGATCGCCGAAGGACGCCACGAGGAGCTGTGGCGTGCGCTCGGCGCGCACGAGCGCGAGCACGACGGCACGATGGGCACCGCCTTCACGGTGTGGGCGCCCAACGCGCGGGCCGTGAGGGTGGTCGGCGACTTCAATGGCTGGGACGGCCAGGGCCACGCCATGCGCTCGATGGGCGCGAGCGGCGTGTGGGAGATCTTCGTCCCGGGCATCGGCCAGGGCACCACCTACAAGTTCGAGCTGCGCGGTCGTGGCGGCGAGTGGGCACTGAAGGCGGACCCCATGGCCCGGTTCGCCGAGGTGCCGCCGGCAACGGCATCCGTCGTCGTCGGCTCGTCGTACTCCTGGGGCGACGGCGCCTGGCTCGCCGAGCGCGCCCGCTCGACGCCCGTCTCGCGACCCATGTCGGTGTACGAGCTGCACTTCGGCTCATGGCGTCAGGGACTGACGTACCGCGACGCCGCGGATCAGCTGATCGACTACGTCACCGGCCAGGGATTCACGCACATCGAGTTCCTCCCGCTCGCCGAGCACCCGTTCGGCGGCTCGTGGGGCTATCAGGTCACCGGCTATTACGCACCCACCAGCCGGTTCGGGCACCCCGACGACCTGCGTTACCTCATCGACAGGCTCCACCAGGCCGGCATCGGCGTGATCATGGACTGGGTTCCCGGCCACTTCCCGAAGGATGCCTTCGCACTGGCCCGCTTCGACGGCGAGCCGCTGTACGAGCACGCCGATCCTCGACGCGGCGAGCACCGCGAATGGGGCACGTACATCTTCGACTACGGCCGCAGCGAGGTGCGCAACTTCCTCGTGGCCAACGCGCTGTACTGGTTCGAGGAGTTCCACGTCGACGGCCTGCGGGTGGACGCGGTCGCGTCCATGCTGTACCTCGACTACTCGCGCAACGAGGGCGAATGGGCGCCGAACGTCCACGGTGGCCGCGAGAACCTCGAGGCGATCCACTTCCTGCAGGAGGTCAATGCGACCGCGTACAAGCGGTACCCCGGCATCGCGATGATCGCCGAGGAGTCGACGAGCTTCCCCGGCGTGACGGCGCCGACGAGTCAGGCGGGCCTGGGATTCGGGTTCAAGTGGAACATGGGCTGGATGAACGACTCGCTCCAGTACATCAAGCGCGACCCGATCTATCGCGCGCATCACGAGGGCGAGCTGTCGTTCTCGTTCGTGTACGCGTTCAGCGAGAACTATGTGCTGCCGATCAGCCACGACGAGGTCGTGCACGGCAAGGGCAGCCTGTTCGCGCGGATGCCGGGCGACCACTGGCAGCAGCTCGCGAACATGCGCGCGTTCCTCGCCTACATGTGGGGGCACCCGGGCAAGCAGCTGCTGTTCATGGGCCAGGAGTTCGGCCAGCTGTCGGAGTGGTCGGAGGGTCGCTCACTCGACTGGTGGCTGCTCGATCAGCCCACGCACGCCCAGCTGCAGCAGTTCGTCGGCGTCCTCAATCGCGTCTACCGCGAGCAGTCCGCGCTCTGGGCGCGTGACAGCGACGGCGCGGCGTTCACGCGGCTCGGCTCCCCGAAGTGGAACCCGAACGTGATCGCCTTCGCCCGGCGCGACTGGCACGGCAACACGATCGTCGTCGCGGCGAACTTCTCGGGACAGCCGCTCACGTCGTACGAGCTGGACCTGCCCGAGAGCGGCGTGTGGCACGAGATCCTCAACACCGACGCACAGGCGTACGGCGGATCGGGGGTCGGGAACCTGGGCGTCGTGCACGCGGGAGCGGACGGCCGCGCGTCGCTCGTGCTTCCGCCACTCGGGGTGCTGTGGCTCCGCCATGAGACGAGCGCACACATCCCGTCACCGACGCGGGGCTGACCCGCCGTCGATCGCGGCGCGACTCAGAACAGCAGGGAGGCGAGGCGACCGCGTGCGGCGAGGACGCGCGCGTCGCCGTCGCCCACGAGCGCGAAGAGCTCCAGGAGGCGCTCGCGCACGGGCGTGCGCTCGTCCGCCGGCAGCTGCGCGAACAGATCGAGCAAGCGACCGAAGGCGTCCTCGACGTGGCCGCCCGCGAGGTCGAGATCGGCGACCGTCAGCTGCGCGGGGATGTCCTGCGGCGCGGATGCGGCGGCCGCACGTGCCGCCTGGAGGTCGACGCCCTGCACACGGAGCAGAAGCTGCACCTGTCCGAGCCCGGCACGCGCCTCGGCGTCGCGAGGGTTCTCCGCGAGCGCCTTCTCGTATGCCGTGACGGCCCGGGCGTAGTCGCCCTCCTCGATGGCCTCGAACGCCTCGGCGTGCAGCGGCGGGAGCGCAGGCTCCTCGGGCGCCTCCTGCGGCGCCTCGCCGTCGACGGCGACCGTGCCGGTCACACCGTTCTGCGCCGCGAGCTGGAGGAGCTGCGCGAACACCTCGCGCACCTGCTGCTCGGGGACTGCTCCGGTGAACATCTGCACCGGCTGCCCCGCGACGAGCGCGACGACCATCGGGATGGACTGCGCGCGGAACGCCTGCGACAGCTGCGGATTGGCGTCGACGTCGACCTTCGCGAGTACGAGGCGGCCGCCGAGCTCGAGGACGACCTTCTCGAGGATGGGGCTCAGCTGCTTGCACGGGCCGCACCATTCGGCCCAGAGGTCGACGACCACGGGAACGGTGCGCGACAGCTCCAGCACCTGCGGGAAGGTCTCATCGGTGACATCGAGCACGAGGGACGGGACCACGGCCGCGCTCCCCGCGAGAGCCTCCTCACCGGGTGCGGTCGGCGCAGTGGACGCGGGCCGATTGCGGAGAGTGGACAGGTCGACGGCACCACGCAGCGAGGCGCCCAGAGTGGGATCGGTCACTACAGAATCTTCGCATCGAGAATGTTGGATGAGTAACCGAGCAGGCGGATCTTCTCGTTCGAGCCGGCATTCGGCACGTAGAAGAACACCTGATCGCTGAATGTCGTCTCGAATCCCGTGGCGGACTGGTCGGCGCCGGCCAGTGTCTTGACCGTCCGGTTGTTCTCCACCTTGATGACCGCGTCCGCATTCGTGGGCTTGGCCGTGTCGACCTCGTTGATGTTCACGACCACGATCGCTCCGCTTTCGACCGTCTGCAGCGCGAACGGCGTCTGCGGGCCGGCGACCGCGCTGAACTCGAGGCTTCCTGTGGTTGCGCCGGAATTGGCCGTCTGGTTGAACTCGTCGAGCCGTCGCTGTCGGTCTGCGGCGATGCTGACACGCAACTGATCTCCGTCGGGCTCGAAGAGGTCGTAGGACGCGCTGTCCTCGCCGTGGCTGATGACGTCCGCGTATGCGGCGGCCACCTGATCGGGCGGCAGCACGAGGAACGGCGAGTCGGGCTCGACCGCCGGCGCGCCGATATAGGCGGGGGCAAGGTCCGGAATGGCGGTCGACGCCTCCAGACTGCCGACATACGACAACTTGTAGTCCGACCACTGATCCTGCTGGGTCAAGACCATGATGCTCGAGGTCTTCGACTCATCGTCGTCGGCGATGGCGATCACCGATCGAGGCCACGCGTCGTAGGCCTGCGGCAGGATGATCTCGAGCGGCTTCGCGAGGATCGCGGGGAGCGCGGGATAGTCGCCGAGCGTCGAGCGCAGCTTGTAATTCGTATCGCGTGCGGCCAGTGCCGCACCCTCCAGCCGCGTGTCGGCGAGGTCGCCGTCCATCGCAGCGTCGGCGTCCGCCACCGTGGATGCGATGCGCGTGAGGATCCGCTCGGCCTGCGCCTTCGTCACCGCCGGAGCCTGCTGGCCGTCGGGAGCGATGACCGTCGCGGTCGGCGAGGGGGTCGGCGATGCGCCGAGCTGGGGCCAGGCATCGGCAGAGCAGCCCGTGAACAGCAGGGCCGAGACCGCGACGACCGGCAGGAACGCGAAGGCACGGCGCCCGCTCGAGACCGCGCGCCGCGTGCGGGGCGAGCTGCTGATGACGCCCTTGTCGTCGCCGTCGATCGCGATGTCGATCGGCTCGGTCACCGGCAGGGGCAGGCCCTTGCGACGAGGGCCTCGCTTCCGACGGGCGTGGCGGATGCCCAGGATGTAGAGGAACACGCCTGCGGCCATGAGGATGCCGCCGCCGACGATGAGCGGACCCGCCCAGGGCGTCGAGGTCTGCAGGGGCCAGGTCACGGTGACCTTGCTCGGTGCGGGTGCGGTGCCGTCGGCGGCGACGAGCACGCTCATCTCCTCGGGCAGCTGGAGGGGCGCGATGAGGAGGTCCTTCTGCTGATACTCGTCGAGCCACAGGTCTGAACCGACCGGGCTGCGGCCCGCGGCGTCGGTCGCGGCATCCGTCGACGCGTCAGCCGGAGCGTCGTCTGTCGTGGAGCCGTCCGCCGGCGCGTCCGTGGCGGGGTCGGCGATCGCGTCGATCTCGGGCTCGACGACCTCTGTCTCGATCTCGCCGTCGCCGGCCACGGTGACGTGGGTGTACGTGGTGTCGGACAGCCACGCCTCCATGTCGGCCGTCCGCCCGTACGAGGCGAAGATGTCGCCCTCGGTCTGGGCGCGAAGTGTCTGGGTACCCGGCATCTGGTTGAGCACGGCGCCGTCGATGAGGAGGTAGGGAGTCTCCTCCTCGACCGAGATCGCCGTGCTCTCGGTCCTGGGACCCTGGAAGATCGTCCGCTGGGCGATGCCCGCCCCGATCATCACGGTGGCGAGCACGAAGGCCGCCACGGCCCATACGAAACGCACGAAGAACACCTTTCCCGGGCGCGCAGACGCAGCGCAGCCCTTCGATTCGACGTTTCAGACTAGCGGGAATGACCTGGGAGGCGCGTGGGAGGGACCATTCCACGGGCTGAGCGCTCCGCATGCGTATCCTGGGCGGACACAACGCATCGACGGGAAGTCGATCGGCAGGGGGACCTCGATGAAGCTGCACAGCCCGTTCCGCACCGCGCTGCTCGCGACGCTCGGTGTCGGCTTGGGTCTGCTGCTGATCGGCAGCATCCAGAACCTCCAGACGATCCTGCTCTACGTCGGCACCGCACTGTTCCTCTCGCTGGGCCTCGACCCGATCGTGGCGTGGCTCGAGCGCCGCAAGCTGCCGCGTTGGGCCGCGGTGCTCATCACGATCCTCGGTGTGCTGGCGGTGTTCGCCGGCATCATTCTCATGATCGTGCCGATCATCGTGCAGCAGATCGGTCAGCTCGTGACGACCATCGAGAAGCTCGCCGGCGAGGGCATGTTCGACGACCCGGTCGGCGCGATCCAGAACTGGCTGCACGGAGTGTTTCCCGCACTGGATGTCGACGAGGTGTGGACCTACATCGAGGACTGGTACGCGTCCCTCGACGTGGGCGCGATCGGCAGCGAGGTCGGCGGCAGCATCATCACGATCGTCGGTGCCCTCATCGCGGGCTTCGCCGGGGCATTCATCGTGCTGATCCTCACCATCTACTTCACGGCGTCCACTCCGAGCTTGAAGCGCTCGGTCTACCAGCTGGTCCCCGCCTCGAAGCGGGCGCGGTTCATGGACCTCGGTGAGCAGATCACCGACTCCGTCGGCTACTACGTCATCGGCCAGGTGACGCTGGGTCTCATCAACGGCGTGCTGAGCGCGATCTTCCTGTCGATCATCAAAGCGCCGTTCCCCGCGGTGCTCGCGGTCATCGCGTTCTTCTTCTCGCTGATCCCGCTGGTCGGCACCCTGACCGGATCCATCATCATCGTCCTGACATGTCTGGTGGTGGGCTCCCCCACGACCGCGCTCATCGCGGCCATCTACTACCTGATCTACATGCAGATCGAGGCGTACGTGATCTCGCCGCGCATCATGGGTCGAGCCGTCTCGGTCCCCGGGGCGGTCGTCGTGATCGCCGCCCTCGCGGGCGGATCGCTGCTCGGGCTGCTGGGCGCCCTGGTCGCCATCCCCGTGGCCGCCAGCATCCTGATCATCTACCGCCAGGTCGTCATCCCGCGCCAGAACGAGCGCTAGGGCTGGTCTCGCACCGGCCGCACCCTGCGGGGCAGCTGCCGGATCAGAGGTCGGCGACGACGGGTCCGTCCCACTCCAGGGGCAGCGGCAACGCGTCCGGATTGACGGCAGCCACGATCTCGGTCAGCACGCGACGAGTCTGGTTCTCCCCCACCCACAGGTGCTTGCCGCCCTCGACGGGGATCAGGACCGCGTCGGGGACGCTCGCGAAACGCTCGGCCGCGGCATCCGGTCGGAGATAGTCGTCGAACTCGGGAACCAGCACGATCAGGCGCCTGTCATCGCCCGCCCACCCCGCGACCTCTTCCGCGGTCGCGCGGTGCAGCGGCGGCGACAGCAGGAGCGCGCCCTCGACCGCGTGATCGCGGCCGTACTTGAGGGCGAGCTCGGTGCCGAACGACCATCCGACCAGCCACGGCCGCGGCAGGCCTCGGCTGTGGACGAAGTCCATCGCCGCGGCGACATCGAAGGCCTCCGCCCGGCCGCCGTCGAAGGCACCTTGGCTCGTGCCCCGGGGCGAGGTGGTGCCCCGCGTGTTGAATCGCAGCACCGCCAGATCCGCCAGCGCAGGAAGGCGTCCGGCCGCCTTGCGGATGATGTGCGAGTCCATGAATCCGCCGGCCGTCGGCAGGGGATGCAGCGTCACAAGGGTCGCGACGGGCTCGCGGTCCTCGGGCAGCGCGAGCTCGCCGACGAGCGTCAGCCCGTCGAGCGTCTCGAGCTCGATGTCCTCGCGCCGCGCGGGCAGCAGCATCGGTCCGCGGATCTCCATGTCACGCCACCTTCCAGCAGTGCTGATGCCAATGCCGGCGGGCTGCGAGATCAGCGGCATCGCCCAGCACCCCGTCGGCGCGCCAGACCACCAGGTGTGCGACGCCGACATCGACCTGACGACCGCAGCCCGGGCACGTATACGGCTTCTGCGCCTGAGCGGCCGAGACCGGCTGCACGATCCACTCCACGCCGCGCCGCATCTCGCTGCGCTTCCAGCCGGCGAGGAGTCGCTCGAAGGACTCGTCGCCGCTCGAATCAGGACGGCGGCGGTTCGATCGGGGCACGGCTCAATACCAGCCTGTGCGCTGCGAGTGATCCCAGGCGCCGCACGGAGTCCCGTAGCGCCCGCCGATGTAGCCCAGGCCCCAGGTGATCTGGGTCGCCGGGTTGGTCTCCCAGTCGGCGCCGGCCGTCGCCATCTTGCTGCCGGGCAGCGCCTGAGGGATGCCGTAGGCGCCGCTGCCGGCGTTGTAGGCGTTTACCCGCCAGCCGGATTCCTTGTTCCACAGGGCGACCAGGCAGGCGAACTGGTCGTCGCCCCAGCCGCGAGCGAGCACCATGTCGTAGGCGATGGCCTGCGCGGTGCCGGGGTCGGGCGTGACGAACGGAGGCCGCCAACCGCCCGACGACGATTTCGATGCCGCCGTCGGCGCCACCGTCGGCGTGGGCTTGGGCTTCACGTACACGGAGTACCCGCCGCGGTCGAGCGCGGCGGGCTCCGCCGCCTCGACGCTTCCGTCGCCGCTCAGGGACTGGACGTCGTCCAGCGAGCTGGCGTACAGCGACACCTGCGGCTCCTCTTCGGCCGTGGCCTGCGCGAGCGCGAAGCCGGTCGGACCGATGTAGGCGACCACGAACCCGAGCACCGCGAATGCGGCGAAGCCTCCCAGCACACCGCGGCGACGTGACCACCGGGCGGGGGAACCGGCCGCGCGTACGGTCGACGCCGGAGCGACGGGCGGAGTCGAGGCGACGCGTCCCGCGGCCCGGGTCGACACCTCGTGACGACGGGCGCGCCTGGTCGGGTTCAGCTCGTTTCCAGAAGTCACAGTGCCCCGATTCTCGCATACCGGTACGACGGCGTGCCATCCGCGACGCCGGCGCGTGTCACTTCACCGCGAGCATCACCTCGACGACCGCGTCGAGCACGGCATCCACCTGCGTCTCGCGATAGCCGCCGCGCTGCATGCGGAACGCGACCGCGCGCACCTGCTCGACGGTCACGGAATCGCCGGTCTCGAGAAAGCGCGCGAGCTTGTCGGTGACGAGGTCGACCTCGGCGACCCGATAGCCGTAGCGCAGCCGGGACACCCGGTCGAAACGGCGCCCGGTCGGGCGCGACAGGCGGTCCAGCACCTCCTGCGCGAGCTCTCGGGTGTGGCCGACCCACGCCCGGGCTCCTGCGGCCGCCATCGCGGACGCGCGCTCGCGCGCCGCGAACGCGTCTTCGATGCGACCGAGCGCCGCATCGACCGACGCGATCGCGTAGCCGTGCCGCACCAGCGGGAAGGCCACCTGGCGGACGTCGGCCGACGTGAGGGACTCGCTGCCCTGCTCGAACGACGCGCGGGCGCGGGCGAGGAACTCGTCGACCGGCTGCTTGTCGTAGCCCTTCTCGCGCCCTCGCGCCTCGGGGAAGGATGTCCGGGAGGTCGTCTCGGATGCCGTCATGATGCCACCAGCGGAGTGAAGAGGTAGTAGAGGGAAAGCGCCGCAACGACCGACAGCAGGATCGAATCGAGTCGATCGAGGACGCCGCCGTGACCGGGCAGCCAGGAGCTCATGTCCTTGATGCCGAGATCGCGCTTGATCATCGATTCTCCCAGGTCGCCGACCGTGGCCGTCGCAAGGATCAGGATGCCGAACACCGCGCCCATCCACCACTCGAGGCCGAGCATGAACATGCCGACCAGCACGCCGGCGATGGTGGCCGCCGCCGCGGCGCCGGCGAAGCCCTCCCACGTCTTCTTGGGGCTGATGCGGGGAGCCATCGGGTGCTTGCCCAGGGTGATGCCCGCGATGTACGCACCGGTGTCGACGGCGACCGCCACGATGATGAACGACAGCACCCACCACTCGCCGCGGTCCTTGCTCAGCAGCACGAGGCAGAGACTCGTGAGGAACGCCACGTACAGCTGCAGGAATGCGGCGATCAGCACATCCCCGAGCACGGCGGAGTAGACGCGGCCGTCGTGGGAGGCCATCTGCGCGACGAGCCGCCACACAACCAGGAACGCCAGGACGACGAAGAGCAGCACCCACTGCAGCCACGCGTCCGCGAAGTAGGCCGACAGCATGACGACGGCACCCGCGACGAGCTGCGGGACCAGATCGACGCGGCGTCCGCTCGCGATCAGCGCGCGGGAGAACTCGAACATCGCGAGCAGCGCCGCCGCCAGGGCGAACGGCACGAACGCCCACTTCACGAAGATCAGCGAGCCGAGCAGGGCGACCCCGATGGCCAGCCCGATCAGGGTTGCGACGATGAGGTCGCGTCCCGTGCGCTCCTTGATGCGCTCGTTCGCCTCCTCGAAGTCCGCCTTCGCCTGAGCGACCTGGCTCTCCAGCTCACTGCGCGCGGCGCGAAGATGGGCCTGCAGCGCCGGCGGGGTGTCGTGGGCCTCCGCGGCACGCCGTGCGTCGCCCGCTTCGCGCCGCGTCTGCGGAGAAGCGGCCTCTTCGCCGCGCGGCGGGTCCGATGCGTCGGTCATGGGCAGACCTCAGACTTCGAGGAGCTCGGCCTCTTTGCGCTTGAGCGCGTCGTCGATCCCGTCGACGTGGGCGCGCGTCAGCGCGTCGAGCTCCTTCTCGGCGCGGGAGAGCTCGTCCTCGCCGACCTCGCCCTTCAGCGCGTCGATGTCGTCCTTGGCCTTGCGACGGATGCCGCGCACATGCACCTTGGCGTCCTCGCCCTTGCCGCGCACGAGCTTGACGTACTCCTTGCGACGCTCCTCGGTGAGCTCCGGCATCGTGATGCGCAGGAGGTTGCCGTCGTTCGTCGGGTTCACCCCGAGGTTCGGGATGTCGCGGATCGCCTGCTCGATCGCCTTCAGCGCCGACTTGTCGTACGGCGTGACGAGGAGCGTGCGCGCCTCGGGGTTGTTGATCGACGCGAGCTGTGCGAGCGGCGTCGGGCTGCCGTAGTAGTCGACGAGGACCTTCTGGAACAGCTGCGGGTTCGCGCGTCCGGTGCGCACCGTCGCGAAGTCCTCCTTCGCAGCCTCGACAGCGCGGTCCATGCGCACTCCGGCATCGGCCAAGACGTCCGCGATCACAGTGTCTCCTTCAGGTAGATGGGGCTGGTCAAGTGTATCGGCGGCAGCGTCGTCACGCCGTGACGAGCGTGCCGATGGGCTCGCCGAGGAGCGCCTTCGTCACGTTGCCCGCCGGCTCCATGCCGAACACTCGCATGTCCATGCGGTTGTCCATGCAGAGGCTGAATGCGGTCGAGTCGACGACCTTGAGGCCTCGCTGCAGCGCGTCGAGGTAGGTGATGCGATCGATCAGCGTGGCCGAGGCATCTTTCTTCGGGTCGGCCGTGTAGACGCCGTCCACGCCGTTCTTCGCGACGAGGACCTCCTGGGCGTCGATCTCGAGGGCGCGCTGAGCGGCCACGGTGTCGGTGGAGAAGTACGGCAGACCGGCGCCGGCGCCGAAGATCACGACCCGGCCCTTCTCCATGTGCCGCTCTGCGCGGCGCGGGATGTAGGGCTCGGCGACCTGGGTCATCGAGATGGCCGACTGCACGCGCGTCGCGGCGCCCGCCTGCTCGAGGAAGTCCTGGAGGGCCAGGGCGTTCATCACGGTGCCCAGCATGCCCATGTAGTCGGCGCGGCCGCGGTCCATGCCGCGCTGGCTGAGCTCGGCGCCGCGGAAGAAGTTGCCGCCTCCGACGACGACGGCGATCTCGACACGGTCGACCGCGGCAGCGATCTCCTGCGCCATCTGGCTGACCACGTCGGGGTTGACACCCAGCTGGCCCCCACCGAACGCCTCGCCGGACAGCTTCAGAAGGACGCGGCGGCGCCCGGTGTTCTCGTTGATCACTGTGGTCCTCTCGTCTACGACAAACTACCGAAGGGCATGAGAAAAGGCCCGCATCGGATTGCCGATGCGGGCCTTCTCAATGGATCAGGCGCCGACCTTGTAGCGGGCGAAGCCCGTCAGGGTCAGACCGGCGTCCTTCGCGACCTGCGCGACGGACTGCTTGTTGTCCTTCGCGTAGTCCTGGTCGAGAAGCGACACCTGCTTGAAGAACGCGTTCACGCGACCCTCGACGATCTTCGGAAGGGCAGCCTCGGGCTTGCCCTCGTTGCGGGAGATCTCGGTGACGATCTCGCGCTCCTTGTCGACATCCGCCTCGGGGACCTCGTCGCGCGACAGGTACGACGGGTTGGCGAACGAGATGTGCTGCGCGATGCTGCGCGCCGTCTCGGCGTCGTCGCCCGAGTAGGCGAGCACGACGCCGACCTGCGGCGGCAGGTCCTTGCTGGTCTTGTGGAGGTAGATCTCGAAGTTGTCGCCCGAGAGCGTGCTCACGCGGCGCAGCTCGACCTTCTCGCCGATGATCGCGGCCTCGTCCGAGATGAGCTCGGCGACGGTCTGAGCGCCGGCGGGCGCGGCCAGTGCAGCCTCGGCCGAGTCGGCGTGAGCGGCTGCGGCCGCGTCGAGCACCTTGTCGGCGAGGGCGATGAAACGCTCGTTCTTCGCGACGAAGTCGGTCTCGGTGTTGAGCTCGATGATCGTGACCTGACCGTCGACCTCCTTGGCCGCGACAAGTCCCTCGCTCGTGGAGCGGTCGGCACGCTTGGCGTTGCCCTTCGCGCCCTTCAGACGCAGGATCTCGACGGCCTTCTCGAGGTCGCCGTCGGCCTCCTCGAGCGCCTTCTTGGTGTCGACCATGCCGGTGCCGAGCTGCTCGCGCAGGGCCTTGATGTCGGCGATCGTGAAGTTTGCCATGGGTGGCGGCTCCTTGATTCTCGTGAGTTCTCGTGGATGCCTCGGCGGGACCGTCCGGCCGTGGGGCCAGGACGATCCCGCCGAGGCGGAGTGTGAGTGAGGCTTACTCGGCGGGGGTCGCCTCGGCGACCTCGGCAGCGTCAGCGGCCTCAGCGGTCTCGACGACCTCAGCGGTCTCGGCGACCTCAGCGGCCTCGGCGCCGGCCTCATCGGCGGCGGACTCGGTCGCGATGGTCTCGACCTCGGCGACGTCCGTCTCGACGGGCGCGCCCTGCTCGAGCAGCTCGCGCTCCCAGTCGGCGAGGGGCTCCGCGTCAGCGGTCTCGTCGGTGGGCTGGTGGCGCTGGATCAGGCCCTCTGCGGCGGCGTCGGCGATGATGCGGGTGAGCAGGCCCACCGAGCGGATCGCGTCGTCGTTGCCGGGGATCGGGTACTGGAACTCGTCGGGGTCGGCGTTCGTGTCGAGGATGCCGATCACGGGGATGCCGAGCTTGGACGCCTCGTCGATGGCGAGGTGCTCGCGCTTGGCGTCGACGACCCAGATGGCCGAGGGGGTCTTCTGGAGGTTGCGGATGCCGCCGAGCGACTTGTGCAGCTTGTCCAGCTCACGCTTCTTGAGGAGGAGCTCCTTCTTCGTGAAGCCGCTCGCTGCCGGGTCCTCGAAGTCGAGCTCCTCGAGTTCCTTCATGCGGGCAAGACGCTTCGACACGGTCGAGAAGTTGGTGAGCAGACCGCCCAGCCAGCGCTGGTTCACGTAGGGCTGGCCCACGCGCGTCGCCTGCTCGGCGATGACTTCCTGCGCCTGCTTCTTGGTGCCGACGAAGAGAATGGTGCCGCCGTGGGCAACCGTCTCCTTGACGAACTCGTACGCCTTGTCGATGTACGTCAGCGACTGCTGCAGGTCGATGATGTGGATGCCGCTGCGCTCCGTGAGGATGAAGCGCTTGACCTTCGGGTTCCACCGGCGGGTCTGGTGTCCGAAGTGCACGCCGCTGTCGAGCAGCTGGCGAATGGTGACGACGGCCATGGCCGTTCTCCTGTTCCGGCGCGTGTGCGCCTGTTGCGGTTGTTCTCGCGCCGGCGTGGAGCCGGCGAGCCTGGTGCCCGGCACATTCCCACCCCGCGCCCGCTCATGAGCGTTCGCAGGGACCGTTGGGAGTGGATGCCGCGCCGTCACCCTTCGTCAGACTCGGGGTGTGTGGCGCTGTGGGCACGCGGAGTCACTCCGACATGCTGAGTGCGCGTCCAGTGTACCAGCAGGCGACCGGGCCGACCCTCCTCCCCCATCGGTGCCGGGCGACCGTTCTCCACGGGTCCGCTGCGCGGATCATCGCGCCCGAACGGCATGCGGGATGGTCGGGTGATGCCCGCCATCGCACCCGCTTCTTTCCGGCGCTTTCGTGCAGCAGCGGCCCTCGCGCTCGTCGTGTGGATCGCCGCAGCGCCCGCGACCGTGTCGGCGGCGACGCCGGATGACCGCGACGGTCCGGGCGGGCGCTCCGCGGACGGCGGGTCGGTCTCTCTCGCGCGCGACTGGCTGTGGCCCCTGCATGCGTTCCGCCTCGAGCGGCCCTTCGTCGCGCCGCCGCACGAGTACGGCCCCGGCCACCGTGGCGTCGATCTCGCGGTGCTCGGCGACGACGGCGTCTACGCCCCGGCTGCGGGCGCGGTCGCCTTCTCCGGCCAGGTGGCCGGGCGCGGCATCCTGACGATCGACCACGGGGATGGCCTCGTGTCCACCCTCGAGCCGGTGGAGTCCACCCTGGTCGCCGGCACGCCGGTGATCGCCGGTGCCGCCGTCGGGCACGTCTCCGTCGGTGGCCACACGGCGCCCGGCGCGCTGCACTTCCGCGTGCGCCTCGACGGTCAGTACATCAACCCGCTCGTGCTGCTCGGCGACGTGCCGCGAGCGGTGCTGCTGCCCTGCTGCTGAGGGCTTGTTCAGGCGCGCGGATGTGCGAGGCGGTAGGAGGCGGCCAGCCGCTCGCTCGAGACGTGGGTGTAGATCTGCGTGGTTCCCAGACTCGCGTGGCCGAGCATCTCCTGCACGGCACGGAGGTCCGCGCCCCCGTCGAGCAGATGCGTCGCCGCCGAGTGGCGCAGCGCGTGCGGGCCGACCTGCCCGCCGAGTTCGGGCCCGAGCTCGCGAGAGACCAGGTCGTAGACCGCACGAGGTCCGATACGGCCGCCTCGCGCACCGAGGAACAGGGGGGATGCCGCAGGCTCGTCGACTCGACGCGCCACGAGCGCAGGCCGGCCGCGCACGAGGTACGCATCGACTGCCCGCAGCGCAGGCAGCCCGAAGGGGACGACACGCTCCTTGGAGCCCTTGCCCAGCACCCGGGCGGTTCGCCGTTCGCGGTCGAGGTCGCCGACGTCCAGTCCGCACAGCTCGGAGACGCGCACCGCCGCTCCGTAGAGAAGCTCGAGCATCGCGTGGTCGCGCAGCGCCAGCGGGTCGCCTTCCGCGGCTGCGGATTCGAGCCGCTCCAGGACGCCTGTCAGCGCATCGGCGGTCGCGACTTTCGGCAGCGTGCGACCGCGCTTGGGGGCGACCAGTCGCAGGCTGGGGTCGGACGCCACGGCGCCGGTCTCGGTCGCCCAGGCGAAGAAGCCCCGTACGGCAGCGGTCCGCCGGGCGATGGTGGCGCGGCTGTCGCCCCGCTGCACGGCCTGCCACAGCCAGTCACGGAGGTTCTCGAGGTCGATGACGGCGAGATCGACGTCGCCGCACGCGACGGCGAGCCCGGCGAGGTCGGAGCGGTACGCACGGACCGTCGCCGGCGACAGCCGACGAACCTCCGCCAGATGGCGCAGATATGCCTCTGCCGCGTCGACGATCTCCACACCCCCAGCTTGCGCCCCCACGCGGTGCGCGGCGAAGCGACGCACCGCGCGGTTCGCACTCCCCCGGCGAGCCGAGACGGAGCGCCTGTTGCAGCGGGCCGGAACGTGCTGGCTGTGCGCTCGTCACGTTGCGCGTGCGTCACGCTGTGCGCTCGTCATACCCCCACGCGTCGCAGCCTCCAGCCCTCGGCGCCGGCCTCCACGGCTCCGTCGAGGCGCAGCAGGCCGAGAGCGCCCTCGACGGCGTCGGCGGCCATCCCCGCGCGCCGCGCGATGTCGCCGGCCTCGCGCCACGCGCGTGTACTCATCGCGTCCATCACACGGGTCGCCTCCCCTGTGTGGCCCGGTACCCGAGCGGCGCCGGCATCATTCGCCGACGGCAGTCCGAGCAGTTCCCGCACATCATCGGCCCCTGTGATGCACTGCGCGCCGTATTCGCGGATGAGGCGGTGCGTACCCGCAGACGTGGCCGAGGTGATCGGGCCTGGGACGGCGCCGAGCGGCCTCGACAGCGCCGCCGCATGTCCGGCGGTGTTGAGGGATCCACTCCGCCAGCCCGCCTCCACGACCACCGTCGCCGCCGACAGCGCGGCGATCAGCCGATTGCGCTGCAGGAAGCGCCACTTCGTCGGAGCGGAGCCGCACGGCACCTCGCTCGCCACGACACCGTGCCGGGCGATGTCGTCGATCAGACCCGCGTGCCCGGCGGGATACGAACGGTCGGCGCCGCCCGCGAGCAAGGCGACCGTCAGACCGCCCGCGGCGAGGGTCGCGCGGTGCGCGGACCCGTCGATGCCGTACGCGCCGCCCGACACCACCGCGATGTCGTCACCGGCGAGGTCGGCCGCGAGCTCCATGGCGACATGGTCCCCGTAGCGCGATGCGGCCCGTGCGCCGACGATGGCGACGGATGCGTCGAGCCGTCGGAGAGCGGAGGCATCGCCGCGCGCCCAGAGACACAGCGGCGCGTGCGCCTCGAGGTCGTCCAGCTGGACCGGCCACTCGGGATCGGCCCGCGTCACGAGGCTGACGCCGCGCGCCGCGGCCGTGCGGAAGGAGTCCGCGACGGCGCGCGCCGAAAGCCGCGGCAGCCACCGCTTGCGGCCCTCCGCGAGTTCCCGCGGGCTGACTTCTGCCACTGTGCTCTCGCCCAGCACCGCCTCGAGCGCGGCCGCGGCACCGCGAGCGGCGACAATGCGCCCTGCTACGGAGTCGCCGGGCTCGACCAGGTGGCACCACACCGCGGTCGCGTATCGCTCACGAGCCGCGTCCGCACTGTGGTGAACGCCCAGCGGCGCGAGCGCCCGCCGGGCGGCGTCGGTGCCCAGGTCGAAGGCGGTCACAGCGCCAGACCTTTCTTCAGATAGAGCGCGCGCCCGATGTGCTCGGCACTCAGCTGCCCGCGCCCTTCGATGTCGGCCAGCGACCATGCCACCCGCAGCACGCGATCGTAGCCGCGTAGCGTCAGCGCACCGCGGTGCAGGGCGGCGTCCAGCGGGCGTCGGACCACGGGCGGCGGAGCGACTGGACCCTCGCGGAGCCAGGTTCCCGGCACATCGGCGTTCACGCGCCAGGGCGTTGCCTGGAGGCGGTGACATGCGCGCGCACGGGCCTCCGCAACCCGGTCGCGCGCCGTCGCGGTCGAGATCGTCGGTCCGAGGCCCCGCTGGGCGACTGAGACCCTCGTCAGCGTCAGCTCGATGTCCATGCGGTCCAGCAGCGGCCCGGAGAGCCGGCCGAGGTAGCGGCGGATCGCCGCCGGCGGGCAGGTGCAGGTGCCGCCCCGGATCCCGTAGTCACCGCACGGACACGGGTTCGTGGCGAGCACCAGCTGGAAGCGCGCGGGGTACTGCGCATACGTGCCCGCGCGATGGATCGTGATGGCCCCGGACTCCAGAGGCTGGCGCAGCGCGTCCAGAGCGCTCGCCGCGAACTCGCCCGCCTCGTCGAGGAACAGCACGCCTTCGCTCGCGCGGGCGATCGCACCGGGCCGGATGAGGCGCGATCCCCCGCCCACGAGAGCGGCGACGCTCGCACTGTGGTGCGGCGCCTCGAACGGCGGTGTCCGTGACAGCTCCACCACGCGCGAGCCCGCGAGACTGCGGATCGACGCACTCGCGAGCGCCGCGCCGTCGTCGAGCGCGGGAAGGATGCCGGGCAGCCGTCGCGCGAGCATCGTCTTGCCGGCACCGGGCGGTCCGCACATCAGCAGGTGATGCCCGCCCGCCGCTGCGACGATGAGCGCGTCCACGGCGTCGCGCTGCCCGATCACCTCGGCGAGATCGAGCGCGGGCGCGGGCGCCGGCTCGTCGTCTGGCAGTGCGACGGGCTCTTCGTCGGCGACCTCCACGTCGCCACCGTGCCAGGCCACCACCTGTGCGAGGTTGACGGCGGCGAGCACTTCCATCCCACCGACCAGCGCGGCCTCGGCGCCGTTGGCGTGCGGCACGACGATCCGCCGATGCCCCGCCCGCCGGGCGGCGACCACGGCCGGCAGCACGCCCGGGACCGGGCGCAGGCGCCCGTCGAGGCCGAGCTCTCCGATGTGCACGGCCGACGCGACGGAGGCCGCATCCATCGAGGACTCGGTCGCGAGCGATGCGACCGCGATCGCGATGTCGAAGCCTGATCCCTGCTTCGGCAGGCTCGCCGGCGACAGATTCACCGTCAGCCGTCGCCGCGGCAGCGGCGTGCCGCTGTTGGCGCACGCGTTGTGCACGCGCTGCACCGCCTCGCCGAGCGCCTTGTCGGGCAGTCCGATGATGCGGAACTCCGGCGTCTGCTGCGACAGATCGGCCTCGACCTCGACGCATTCGCCCTCGGCGCCGACGAGCGCGACGGCCCACGTGCGCGCGACGCTCACGGCACCTCCACGTCGACGAGGTGCTCCAGGCGAGCCGTCGAAGCCTCCGTGCCGGTGAGCCCGATCGCGTCGATGCGCAACCGGCGCCCCTGCACGAGGTCGCGATGCTGGCTCGCCCAGGCGACGCCGAGCCGCCACAGCCGTATGCGCTTGCGCGCGTCGATGGCCTCGAAGGGGTGCCCGAACTCTTCGCCGCGCCGCGTCTTGACCTCGACGACGACCACCGCGGAACCGTCCGCCACCACGAGGTCGAGTTCGCC
Source organism: Microbacterium sp. (assembly GCF_036566905.1). Lineage (GTDB taxonomy): Bacteria > Actinomycetota > Actinomycetes > Actinomycetales > Microbacteriaceae > Microbacterium. The sequence continues at coordinate 22,892 of NZ_DATCVK010000220.1, forward strand.
CTCACGGCATCGCCAGTTGCGCGCGAGGACCGTGAAGCCCTGGGTCTCGAAATACCGTGCGGCGCGGTCCTCGCCCGCTCTGCCGAGCACGTCTTTGTCTGCCATTCCGGCATCGTCGCGCGCGGGGATGCACGCGCGGACGCGCGGCGGCGGCATCCGTTCAGAACCGGCGTGCGGTCCCGGATCGTGAGGGCTGGGGAGGAGCCGGTGGCTCAGGTGTCGAGCGAGAGCTCTTCGGGCAGGTGGAAGTCCCGGCGCGACAGCTCTTCGACGTTGACGTCCTTGAAGGTGAGGACGCGCACCGCCTTGACGAAGCGGTCGGCGCGGTAGATGTCCCACACCCAGACGTCCGACATCGAGATCTCGAAGTAGAAGTCGTGCTCGGTGTCGCGGCGCACGACGTTGACCTCGTTCGCGAGGTAGAAGCGCCGTTCCGTCTCGATCACGTACTGGAACTGCGAGACGACATCGCGATACTCGCGGTAGAGCGCGAGTTCGAGTTCGCGGTCATAGTCTTCGAAGACCTCGTCATCCATGGTGCTCCCATCCTATGGGCGCGAACGGATGCCGCGACGCCGGTCCGCGCGTGGCGAACGCTCAGAAGAGTGTCGGCGCGTCCGCGATCGACCAGGACGCGCGATGGTGTCGGCTGATGCCGTGCGTGCGGATGGCCTCGCGGTGGTCGGGACTCGCGTAGCCCTTGTTGCGTGCCCAGTTGTAGGCAGGAAGCTCGTCGTGGAGCTCGGTCATGAGACTGTCGCGCGCGACTTTGGCGATGACGGACGCCGCCGCAGCCGACGCGCAGTCACGATCGGCTTTGATGACCGGCTGCACCGTCAGCCCCCATGCGCCGGCGGGACGGATGTAGTCGTAGTTGCCGTCCAGGATCACGATGGCGTCCTCGGGGACGACCCCGTGAGCGCGAAGGTCGGCGATCGCGCGGATGGCGGCGAGCCCGAGTGCGCGCATGATTCCGATCTCGTCGATCTCCTCCGAGCTCGCCCAGCCCACCGCGCTCGCGGCGACCCACGACGCCGCCCGCGCGGCGACGTCCGCGCGCCGGGGTTCCGGGACGAGCTTCGAGTCGCGCAGCCCCTGCGGGATCCGCCTACGCGAGCGGGGGGCGTCGACCACCGCAGCGCCGACGGCGACAGGACCGGCCAGCGCGCCGCGGCCGACCTCGTCGCACGCGATCACGAGCGTGTGCTCCCGCAGGAGTCGGCGCTCGAGCGTGAGACGAGGCTCCGCAACGGTCACTTCGCGCCGCCCTCCGGCTCCGGCGCGGGAACGCCGGCGAACACGTCGTGATGGAAGTCGAGGAAGCCGAACCTGTCGAAGGGCCAGGTCACGAGGAAGGCGCGCCCGACGAGATTGTCGATCGGCACGAAGCCCTTGCCCGGCTGGTCGGTGTTGTACCGCGAGTCCTTGGAGCGGTAGCGGTTGTCGCCCAGCACCCAGAGGCTGCCCTCGGGCACGACGATGTCGAAGGGGTCGCCGGACGCGGCCGACTCCCCCGCCGGCAGCTTGATGTAGCCGCTCTCGTCGATGGGAACGTCGTTGACCGAGATCTGACCGATCGCGTTGCAGCACACGACGTGATCGCCCGGGAGTCCGACGATGCGCTTGACGAGGTGGTCATCGCTGTCGGGCGCGGCAAGACCCACGAGGGACAGCACCCACTCCACGCCCTCGACGATCGGCGGGCGCGCCGGCTCGGTGCTCGGCGGCAGCCAGCCCCCGGGATCCTGGAACACGACGATGTCGCCCCGGTCGTAGTCGCCGAACCGCGGGGTGATCTCGTCCACGAGGATGCGGTCCTTGACGTGGAGGGTGTCCTCCATCGATCCGGAGGGGATGTAGAACGATCGGACGAGGAACGTCTTCACGACGAGCGAGACGAGGACGGCGATCAGGATGATCACGATCACATCGCGCAGGAAGACGAGCCAGCCCCGACGACGCGGCTGAATGGTCGCTGCGGGCTCGGGCCCGGGCGCCGGCTCGGCAGGAGCCGACTTCTCGGTCGTCATGGAGTTCCTTCGCGGGTGCCGACGGTCGCGGCGACCCGCCTTCAAGGGTCGCACATTCCGGCCCGTCCGGAGTACGGACGAGGCCCCGGACGCAAGCGTCCGGGGCCTCGAGACAGCGCTGCAGGCAGCGGTGTCAGTTGTCGCGCTTCTCCTTGATCTTGGCCTTCTTGCCACGGAGGTTGCGCAGGTAGTAGAGCTTCGCGCGGCGCACGTCACCGCGGGTCACGACCTCGATGTGGTCGATGACCGGGGAGTGCACCGGGAAGGTGCGCTCGACGCCGACCTGGAAGCTGATCTTGCGGACCGTGAAGGTCTCGCGCACGCCGTCGCCCGAGCGGCCGATGACGACGCCCTGGAAGACCTGGATACGCGAGCGGTTGCCCTCGGTGATGTTGACGTGCACCTTCACGGTGTCGCCGGCGTTGAAGGCGGGGATGTCGGAGCGGAGTGAAGCCGCATCGACGGCGTCGAGGATCTGCATGATCGTCTCTCTCTGCGGCCGCCACAGGTCGACCGCGGGAAGTAAGGTGAAGGACTCGGTGTGCCGCAGGCCTCCGGCGTGACGCCGTTCAGCTGATTCCCCTGAGGCAGAACCGGTCAGGGCACAAACAGCCATTCTGCCATGGATGCCGCACCCGGCCAAACCGCGTCAGCTCGCGGGCGGCGTCTGCTTCTCAGAGATGATGAAGACCTCGCGTTCGGCGGCGTGCGGCTCGTCCGCCTGCGCCGGGATGTAGGCGACGCCGTCGGCTGTGCGCAGGACGAATCGCGACGGCCGAGCCTCGCTCCACAGCTGCCACAGCTCGAGCCAGAACAGCCCGACACCGGCAAGGATCGTGACGACCATCACCGGAGCCCACCACGCCTCGGCGAAGAAGCCGAGCGAGATCACGAGCAGGTGCCAGACGGTGAAACCGAGGACGTCCCACCACGAGACGGCACGATGAGCACGAACAGTCCCGCGCGCCCGCACCAGGAGGGTGAGGATCAGCTGCCAGACGAAGACGCCGGGGATCGCGAGGAACAGCACCCAGAGGAACGCCCATCCGCCCGCATTGAAGACGGCCCATCCGACGAAGAGCCACAGCGGCAGCAGGAAGGCCGCCGGAATGAGCCAGCCGAAGAACGCGCGACGCAGCCACATGCCTCCGATGCTACGCCGCAGATGCGGGTCATGGCGCGGTTCCGCGTGCCACGGGGCATCCTCCCAGCCCACCGGCGACGAGTCCGACAGAATGGAGGAGGACTGAGAGGAAGCTCCACATGATCGAGTTGCGCACCCCTGCCGAGATCGAGGCGATGAAGCCCGCCGGGCGATTCGTCGCCGAGACGCTCGCGACGCTGCGCGACGAGACCAAGGTGGGCACGAACCTCCTGGCGATCGACCGCCGTGCCCACGAGCTGATCCGCCGGGCCGGCGCCGAGTCGTGCTACATCGACTATCACCCCTCCTTCGGCGCCCGCCCCTTCGGCAAGGTCATCTGCACCTCGGTCAACGACGCCGTGCTGCACGGGCTGCCCTTCGACTACGCCCTCCGTGACGGAGATCTGGTGTCGCTCGACTTCGCCGTCTCCATCGACGGCTGGGTGGCCGATTCCGCGGTCTCCTTCGTCGTGGGCACACCGCGTGACGAGGATCTCGCGCTGATCGACACGACGGAGCGGGCGCTGGATGCCGCGATCGCGGCGGCGACGGTGGGCAACCGCATCGGCGACATCTCCGCGGCCATCGCCGCCGTCGCCCACGGCGACGGCTACTCGATCAACACGGACTTCGGCGGCCACGGCGTAGGTCGCGAGATGCACGGCGACCCGCACGTCGCCAACGACGGCAAGGCGGGGCGCGGCTACCCCCTGCGGGCAGGGCTCGTGCTCGCCCTCGAGCCGTGGTTCCTTCAGACCACCGACGAGCTCATCACCGACCCGGACGGCTGGACGCTGCGCTCGGCCGACGGATCGCGTGGCGCCCACTCGGAGCACACCGTCGCGATCACCGAGGAGGGGCCGATCGTGCTCTCGGACCGCTCGTGGCTCGGCGTCCGCTGAGCTCAGTCCACCTCGATCGCGACCACCAGCGCTGAGCGCGGCGGCAGCGCGAGCGTCTCCCCCTCCGCCGATGCTGCCGGATCGGTCGACAGCAGTATCCGTCGCGGGCCGCTCACCGGCAGGTGCAGGAGCCCGGTCGAGAAGTTCACGACGATCTCTGTTCCGCCGCGCTCGAGCCAGAACCAGCGTGCGCGGTCGTCGGCCGTGGCCGCGATGCGGCGGAAGTCGGGGTCGGTGAGTTCGGGGCGCTCCCGTCGCAGCGCGAGGAGCTCGCGGTAGAGAGCGAGCACCCGCGCGTGGGTGCCGGCAGCATTCTCCTCCCACCGCAGGATGGAGCGCCGGAACGTCTCGGGATCCTGCGGATCCGGCACGACGGACTCGTCCCAGCCCATGCGTGCGAACTCCGCCTTGCGTCCGCGGGCGGTGGCCGCGCCCAGCTCGGGTTCGGGGTGCGAGGTGAAGAACTGCCAGGGCGTGGAGGCCGCCCATTCCTCGCCCATGAACAGCATGGGCGTGAACGGTGCGAGCACCGTGAGGACCGCGGCGATCGCGAGACCGCCTTCGTCGAGCGTCTGCGAGAGGCGGTCGCCGGCCGCCCGATTGCCGATCTGATCGTGATCCTGCGAGAACGTGACCAGCCGCCAGGTGGGGAGGCGGGTGTCGATGGGATGGCCGTGCTGACGATCCCGGAACGAGGACCACGTGCCGTCGTGGAAGAAGCCGCGCGTGGCTGCCTTCGCCAGCGCGTCGAGGGAGGCGAAGTCGGCGTAGTAGCCGGTGGTCTCTCCGGTCACGGCCACGTGCAGAGCGTGGTGGTAGTCGTCGCTCCACTGCGCCGTGAGCCCGTAGCCGCCGGCCTCGCGCGCCGAGATCAGCCGCGCGTCGTTCAGGTCGGATTCCGCGATCAGCGTGAGCGGCCGGCCGAGGTGGGCGCTGAGCGCGTCGACGGACTCCGCGAGCTCCTGCAGGATGTGGACCGGCCCGTCGTCCTTCAGTGCGTGCACGGCGTCGAGCCGCAGGCCGTCGACGTGGTGGTCCCGCAGCCACATCAGCGCGTTCTCGACGATGTAGCGGCGCACCTCGGCCTCGTCGAGGTCGACGGAGGACCCCCAGGTGTTCGACTCCGCATCGCGCAGGTAGGGTCCGAACTCCGGCAGATAGTTGCCGCTCGGGCCGAGATGGTTGTACACGACGTCCTGGATCACGCCGAGCCCGACCGCATGGCACGCGTCGACGAAGCGCTGGTAGGCGGCCGGACCCCCGTACGGCTCGTGAACGGCGTACCAGAGCACGCCGTCGTAGCCCCAGTTGTGCACGCCGTTGAAGCCGTTGACCGGCAGCAGCTCGACGAAGTCGATGCCGAGCTCGACGAGGTGCCCGAGCCGCCGGGCGGCGGCATCCAGTGTCCCCTCGGGCGTGAAGGTGCCGACGTGCAGCTCGTAGACCACTCCCCCGGCGAGCTGCCGCCCCGTCCACGAGCCGTCATTCCACTCGTGCAGGCCGGGGTCGAAGACGGCGCTCAGCTCGTGCACGCCGCCAGGCTGGCGCCGTGATCGCGGATCGGGCCGTGCGACCGTCGCGTCGTCCAGGACGAAGCCGTACTCGTCGCCGTGCTCCAGCTCGACGGCAGCGCGCCACCAGCCCCCGCCCACGTGGGTCATCGGCGCGTCGGCTCCGCGGCCCGGCGCGCGGAGCGCCACCGTCGTCGCCCGCGGAGCCCAGACCTCGGGGATCATGACGGCTCCTCTGCGATCAGCAGCGCGACCGGATAGACGTCGAGCAGCTCCGCCATCGCGATGTGGCCTGTGAACGACCGCCCGGTGAGCACGTCGGTGGTCGGTCCGGCGTGCCGCAGCAGGACCGTGTCGCCCCACGGGGATCCGGTCGCCTCACCGCGCCGCGCCAGCCCGACCGGGCGGCGCGTCGCCACCGCCACCGCGCCGCCGCGGTCGGCCGCGATCGCGTGCTCGGCGGCGGAGCCGACCACCGTCATGGGCGTGTAGCGCGTGAACAGCTCGGGGTGCTCGCGGCGCAGCCGCAGGGCGCGGGAGGTGACGAGCAGCTTCGCCGCGCCGCTCCGGTCGACGATCGGCTGCTCGCCCCCGTCGATGCGCGCCAGCAGCCGGCGACGTTCCTCGAAGTCGACGGCCCTGCGGTTGTCGGGGTCTACGAGGCTCTGCTCCCACAGCTCGCTGCCCTGATAGACGTCGGGGACCCCCGGACCGGTGAGCTGGAGCAGCTTCGCCGACAGCGCGTTCGACCAGCCGGCGCCCTCGATCTCGGAGACGAAGCTCTCCAGGCGCGCCGCCGCTGCAGGGTCGTCGAAGGCAGTGTCGACCGCCGCGTGGAGGCGGCGCTCGAACGCCGGGTCGGGCTCCAGCCACGAGGTGGCCTCGCCGGCCTCGCGCGCCGCTTTCTCGGCGTACGCGTGCAGGCGCTCACGCGATGCCGGCCAGGCACCCACGATGGCCTGCCAGAGCAGGGCGTCGAAGGGTCCGTGGCCGGTGGAGGCGGCATCCGTCAGCTCCTCGAGCACCTCGCCCCACCGCTCGGGGATCTCGGAGAGCACCGCGAGCCGCGCGCGCACGTCTTCGCCGCGCTTGGTGTCGTGCGTCGACAGGGTCGTCATCGAGTGGGGCCAGGCGGCGTGCCGGGCGGCCTGGGCGGCGTGGAACTCGTCGACCGACAGCGCGAACACAGAGGGATCCGCGCCGACCTCGGTGAGCGTCCCGAGACGCGTCGTCCGGTAGAACGCCGTGTCTTCCACGCCCTTCGCCATCACCATGCCGCTGGTCTGCTGGAAGCGCAGAGCGGCGGGATGCCGCGGGTCGGCGAGCGCCGGCAGAATCGCGTCGAACGTCGGGGCCAGGTCGGGCCGGTGCGCGCGGGCGGCGGTTGCGGCCGCGTCCAGGTGGTCGCGGCCCGCCGGCAGATAGGACCGGTACACCGGGAAGCGCGCGAGCAGCTCGACGAGCGCGTCCTCGGTCACGGCATCGTCGGGCGCGCCGAGGTCACGGGCGAGCCGGCGCACTTCGGAGCGCAGGATCCCCTCCCCGATCGCCCGCTTCGTCGCTGCGATCGCCTCGGGCCACGGCAACGCGGCGGGGAGGTGCGAGCGCTCGCGCAGCCTGGCGTCGAGGGCGTCCAACGGCGCTTCGCCGGCGGCATCCACGAGCACCCGGTCGATCGCGGCGAGCGCCTCGTAGCCCGTCGTGCCGTCGGCGGCGAAGAACTGCGGCAACGCCTCGCCGTGCTCGAGGATCTTCTCCACGAGGACGTAGGCGCCGCCGGTGAGCGCGTTCAGGCGCTCCAAGTACTCCACCGGGGCACGCAGACCATCGGGGTGATCCACCCGCAGGCCGTCGACCAGGCCGTCGGCGAACCAGCTGCCGATCTCGCCGTGGCTCGCCTCGAACACCGCCGGGTCCTCGACTCTTACCGCGGCAAGACTCGAGACGCCGAAGAACCGGCGGTAGTTGAGGTCGGAGGCCTCTCGGCGCCACGACGTGAGCTCGTAGTGCTGGCGCGCGTGGACGGCCAGCACGTCGTCAGGGTCGGATTCGGCGCTCCCCGGCGCGAGCGGAAAACGGTGGTCGTAGTAGTGGAGCTCGCCGTCCACGACGCGAAGCGTGCCGGCCGCCGCAGCCTGCTCGACGTGTTCGCCGAGGACCGGCAGCCGCACCTTCCCGCCGGCGAAGTCCCAGTCGATGTCGAAGGTCTCAGCCCAGCGCGACTGGCGACCGTGCGTCAGCAGATCCCACCACCACGGGTTCTCCTCGGGGCGCGCGACGCCGACGTGGTTCGGGACGATGTCGACGAGGACGCCGCGGCCGGCCGCATGGAAGGCGTCGGCGGCACGCTCGAGCGCAGCCCTGCCGCCCCGCGAAGGGTCGACGGACGTCGGGTCGACGACATCGTAGCCGTGGTCGGATCCCGCGGAAGCGGTGAGCAGGGGCGAGAAGTACACCCAGTCGACGCCGAGATCGCTCAGGTAGCCGCGGAGCGCGACGGCATCATCGAGCGTGAACGACGGGCGGATCTGCAGACGATACGTGGAGGCGGGACGCGACGTCGGCATGGCTCTCCTCTCAGTGGCGGAGCTCTGGGCGCGGGGCGGCTGCGCGCACCTCGTCCGGTCCGATCGGAGTCGCGGCCGCGAGCGACGCCGCAACGGAGTGGTCGACCTCCGGCTCTGGCAGCTCGTGCTCTCGCAGCACCATGAGCGACCGGGGCGGCACTGCCAGCGTTGACCCCGGCTCGATCGGCTCGGTGTTGGCGTGAACCCCCGCGGTGTCGACGATGACGTCCCACTTCGGGCTGAACTCGACGGCCGGGATCAGGAAATCCACGGAGTCGTCTCCGGCATTGAAGAGCACGATGAAGTGGCGGTCCGAGATCGCTTCGCCCCGGCGGTCGCGCTCGCGGATGCCGCCTCCGTTGAGGAACACCGCGACGGCACGGCCGAAGCCCGAGCCCCAGTCCTCCGGCTGCATCTGCGAACCGTCGGGACGCGCCCACACGATGTCGGGGATCGGCGCTCCCTCTTCGCGCCGTACCGGGCGTCCATCGAAGAAGCGACGGCGACGGAACGTCGGATGCTCACGACGCAGCCGCGCCAGAGCAGCGGTGAACTCGAGGAGGGGCTGGTCGGGCGCCGACCAGTCGACCCACGTGATCTCGTTGTCCTGCGCGTAGCCGTTGTTGTTCCCGCTCTGGGTGCGGCCGAGCTCGTCACCGTGCAGCAGCATCGGAACGCCCTGCGACAGCATGAGCGTGGCGATGAAGTTCCGCTGCTGACGGGCACGCAGCGCGAGCACGTCCGGATCGTCCGTTGGCCCTTCGACGCCGCCGTTCCACGAGCGGTTGTCATCGGCGCCGTCGCGGTTGTCCTCGCCGTTGGCCTCGTTGTGCTTCTCGTTGTACGAGACGAGATCACGCAGGGTGAAGCCGTCATGCGCGGTGACGAAGTTGATGGATGCCACCGGCCGGCGCCCCGAGTGCTCGTAGAGGTCCGACGAGCCGGTGAGTCGCGAGGCGAACTCCCCGAGGGTCGCCGGCTCGCCCCGCCAGAAGTCGCGCACCGTGTCGCGGTACTTGCCGTTCCACTCCGTCCACTGCGGCGGGAAGTTGCCGACCTGGTAGCCGCCGGGGCCGACGTCCCACGGCTCGGCGATGAGCTTCACCTGCGACACCACCGGATCCTGCTGGACCAGCTCGAAGAAGGTGGATAGGCGGTCGACCTCGTAGAACTCGCGCGCGAGCGTGGATGCGAGATCGAAGCGGAAGCCGTCGACGTGCATCTCGAGCACCCAGTACCGCAGCGAGTCCATGATGAGCTGCAGCGTGTGCGGGTTGCCGGCATTGAGGCTGTTCCCGGTGCCGGTGTAGTCGGTGTAGTAGCGCTTGTCGTCGTCTTCGAGACGGTAGTACGCCTCGTTGTCGATGCCGCGCATCGACAACGTCGGGCCGAGGTGGTTCCCCTCGGCGGTGTGGTTGTACACGACGTCGAGGATCACCTCGATGCCCGCGGCGTGCAGGGTCTTGACCATGGCCTTGAACTCCTGCACCTGCTGGCCGCGCTGGCCGCTCGAGGAGTAGGTGTTCTGCGGTGCGAAGAACGAGATGGTGTTGTAGCCCCAGTAATTCGAGAGGCCCTTCTCCTCGAGCCCCGAGTCGTTGACGAACTGGTGGACCGGCATGAGCTCGATCGCCGTCACGCCGAGCTTCTCGAGGTGCTCGATGATCGCGGGGTGCGCGATCGCACTGTAGGTGCCGCGGATCTCCTCGGGAATCGCCGGATGCAGCTTCGTGAGCCCGCGCACGTGCGCCTCGTAGATGAACGACTCCGCGTACGGCGTCTTGGGCTGCCGGTCACCGGTCCAGTCGAAGTACGGATTCACGACGACGCCCATCATCTGGTGGGACGCGGAATCCTCGTCGTTGCGCGAGTCCGGCTCTCCGAAGTCGTAGCCGAACACGGCCTGCCCCCAGCGCACCTGGCCCTCCACCGCCTTGGCGTAGGGATCGAGCACCAGCTTGTTCGCATTGAACCGCTTGCCTGTCGCGGGGTCGTACTCTCCGTGGACCCGATAGCCGTAGCGCTGCCCCGGCTGGATGGAAGGCAGATAGCCGTGATGCACGAAGGCGTCGACGTCGACGAGGTCGACGCGGGTCTCGGTGCCGTCCTCGTCGAAGAGGCAGAGCTCGACGCGCTCGGCGCCCTCGCTGAAGAGCGCGAAGTTGGTGCCGCTGCCGTCGAACGTCGCCCCCAGCGGATACGGGGAACCGGGCCAGATCTGCATGCGACCTCCATTTCGGCGGGGCCTTCACCCTAGCGGGCGCGAGGGAACGGAGGCGCGGGGTGGCGCCGAGCGTCGGAGGCGCGGTATGCGCGCGGCGGGCCAGCCGTTCTCACACCCCTGCCGATCGGGCTGTGAGAGAAACGTTCGCTCAGGGTAACGGTGGGCGGTCGGGGGGTGAAACACCGCCCTCGTAGCGTCTGGATCACCGAGACCTTCGCCCCACAAGGAGGAGCCATGGCCCACCGGGAACGTGTCGACAGCCGGAAACATGACGCTGACGCTGCTGCAACATCAGCCGCGTACGGTGACGACATGAGCGACACCCCTGCCCTCGGCACCCACGTGGTGGTCGTCGGTGCGGGAATGGTCGCGCACCGATTCGTCGAGAGCCTGCTGAGCCGGGCCGGCGAGCAGTGGCACATCACGCTGATCGGCGAGGAGCAGCGCCACCCGTACGATCGGGTGGGGCTGACGGGCTTCTTCGCGGGAGCGTCCGCCGAGGATCTCGAGCTCGAGCGCGCGGTCCTCGAAGACAGCCGCGTGCGCTTCCTCCGCGGGGACGCCGTGACCCGCATCGATCGCTCGGCGCGCCGCGTGACCACCCGCAGCGGCACGAGCGTCGCCTACGACCGGCTCGTGCTCGCGACCGGCTCCTACGCCGCGCGGCTCGCCGTCGACGGCTTCGGCCTCGAGGGCTGCTTCGTCTACCGCACGCTCGACGACGTCGAGAAGCTCGAGGAGTTCGTGCAGCGACGTTCGGCAGAGCTCGGCCGGCCGCTCGTGGGCACCGTGATCGGCGGCGGCCTGCTCGGGCTCGAGGCGGCCGGTGCGCTGCAGGGGCTCGACGTCGCCTGCACCGTGGTGCAGTCCTCCGACCGCCTGATGTCGGCCCAGCTGGATCTGCCCGGCGGCAACGCGCTCCGCCGGCTCATCGAATCGCGCGGCATCGCCGTCAAGACCCAGACGGTGACGACCCGACTGGACCCTGATCGATCGGGCCAGGTGACCGGCCTCGAGTTCCGCGACGGCTCATATGAGCGCACCGACGTCGTGGTGTTCACGGTCGGCGTACGGCCGCGCGACGAACTGGCCCGCACGGCGGGCCTCGACGTGCACGAGCGCGGCGGCGTGCTGATCGACGACGGGTGTCAGACCTCCGACCCGCGTGTGCTCGCGATCGGCGAGGTCGCCAACTTCGACGGCATGTGCGTGGGACTGGTCGCCCCCGGCTACGCGATGGCGGAGGTCGCGGCGACACGTCTGCTCGGCGGCGAGGCGTCCTTCCCCGGCTACGACCTGTCGACGAAGCTCAAGCTGTCGGGCGTCGATGTCGCGAGCTTCGGCGACGCCTTCGCCGAGACCCCCGGCGCCCTCGACGTGACGTACGCCGACCCCGTGGCCGGCGTCTACAAGAAACTCGTGCTCTCGGACGACGCCAAGACCCTGCTCGGCGGCATCCTCGTCGGCGACGCCTCGGCCTACGGCTCGCTGCGTCCCCTCGTCGGCGGTGCGCTCGGTGGCGACCCGGCCGCCTACCTCATGCCCGAGGGCGGCGTCGCGGCTCCCACCGGCGATCTCCCCGACGACGCGCTCGTGTGCTCGTGCAACAGCGTCACCGCCGGCCGGATCCGCCACGCGGTCCACGAGGAGGGTTGCACCGACGTCGCCGGCATCAAGGCGTGCACGAAGGCGGGAGCCGCCTGCGGCTCGTGCGTGATGATGGTCAAGAAGATCGTCGGCACCGAGCTCGCGAAGACCGGTGCGGCGCTGAGCAACGCCATCTGCGAGCACTTCGACATGTCGCGCCGCCAGCTGTTCGACGCGGTCCGCGTGTCGGGGCTCACCACCTTCAGCGCCGTGATCGAGCGCTTCGGCACCGGCCGCGGCTGCGACATCTGCAAGCCCGCGCTCGCGAGCATCCTCTCGACGCTGGTGCGCGGACACGTCCTCGACGGCGAGAACGCGACGCTGCAGGACACCAACGACCACGTGATGGCCAACCTGCAGAAGGACGGCAGCTACTCGGTGGTCCCCCGCATCCCGGGTGGAGAGATCACCCCCGAGGGACTCGTCGTGATCGGCGAGGTCGCAAAGGACTTCGGGCTGTACACCAAGATCACCGGCGGGCAGCGCATCGACATGTTCGGCGCCCGCCTCGAGCAGCTGCCCGACATCTGGCAGCGCCTCGTCGAGGCGGGTTTCGAGTCCGGCCACGCCTACGGCAAGTCGCTGCGCACGGTGAAGTCGTGCGTCGGATCCACGTGGTGCCGGTACGGCGTGCAGGACTCGGTCGGCATGGCCGTGCAGCTGGAGCTGCGCTACCGCGGCCTGCGCTCGCCGCACAAGATCAAGCTGGGCGTCTCGGGCTGCGCCCGCGAGTGCGCCGAGGCGCGCGGCAAGGACGTCGGAGTCATCGCGACCGAGGCGGGCTGGAACATGTACGTCGGCGGCAACGGCGGCTTCACGCCGCGCCACGCGGTGCTGCTGGCCGAGGGGCTCAGCGACGAAGAGCTCCTCACTGCGATCGACCGCTTCCTGATGTACTACATCTTCACCGCCGACCGCCTGCAGCGGACCGCGCCGTGGTTCGAGGATCTGGACGGCGGCATCGAGGGACTCCGCGCCGTGATCTTCGACGACAGCCTGGGCATCTGCGCCGACCTCGACGCCGCCATGGCCGCGCACGTGGACTCCTACGAGGACGAGTGGAAGGCCACGCTCGAGGATCCCGAGAAGCTGCGTCGATTCGCCTCCTTCGTGAACGCGCCGACGACCCCCGACCCCTCGCTCGCCTACACGGCCGAGCGCGGACAGCCCCGACCCGCGACCGAGGACGAGCGCACCGACTCGCGTGTGCTCATCGCCGGAACGACACTGGAGGTGCGCCGATGACGCTCGTCGACCCGCAGACGGCCGAGTACGCCGCTCCCGACGGCTGGGTGCGCGTGTGCGCCCTGGACGATCTCGAGGTGGAGCGCGGCAGGGCCGCCCTCCTGGGCGGCACCCAGATCGCCCTGTTCCTCCTCCACGGACCGGACGGGTCGGGCGGCCGCGTGCACGCGGTGTCGAACCTCGACCCGTACAGCCACGCCCACGTCATCTCGCGCGGCATCGTCGGAACACGGCAGGACGTCCCCACGGTCGCGTCCCCCATGTACAAGCAGGTCTTCGACCTGCGGACGGGCGTGTGCCTCGACACCCAGGGCAAGGAGCCCCTGAACCTCCATGTCTGGCCCGTCGCAGTCGACGACGGACACGTGCTCGTCCGCTGGGAAGGCGAGAAATGACCGGGCGGGGAGAGAACACTGTCGGGCGCGTCGACCTCATCGGCGGCGGTCCGGGGCCGATCGACCTGCTCACCCTGCGGGCGTGGCGTCTGCTGCAGCGCGCGGACGTCGTCGTGATGGACCGGCTCGGTCCGACCGACATCCGCGACCACGTCGGGCCGGGCGTCGAGGTGATCGATGTCGGCAAGCACCCGGGGCACCACCCGGTGCCGCAGGAAGACATCAACGACCTCCTGGTCGCCCGCGCGCGCGACGGCAAGCGCGTGGTGCGCCTCAAGGGCGGCGATCCGTTCGTCTTCGGCCGCGGCGGCGAAGAGGTCGCGGCCTGCCTGGCGGCGGGTATCCCCGTCGACGTGGTGCCCGGAATCTCGAGCGCCATCGCGGTGCCGCAGGCCGCCGGCATCCCGGTCACGCATCGCGGCGTCGCCGGTGCCGTCCACATCGTCAACGGGCCGTCCGAGGTCACCGACGCGACGCTCGCGGCGCTCCGCGACGACAGCGTGACCACCGTGATCCTGATGGGCGTCGGCGCGCTGCCCCGCATCGTCTCCGACGCGCTGCACGCCGGAGTGCCGGCCGACCGCCCGGTGGCGATCGTCGAGCGCGGACACCACCGCGATCAGCGGACGACTCGCAGTACGCTGGGCTCGGTGGTGTTGGACGCCGGTCGTGCCGGTGTGCGAAACCCCGCCGTCATCGTCGTGGGCGACGTCGCCCGTGCCGGGCTGCTGCAGCCCGAACACCAGCTGGCAGGTGACACCGTCCGTTGAGCTCCACCACCCGCCCCACCCTGTCGGCCGCACTCGACGGCTGCACGATCGTGATCGCGGTCGACCGTCGGTCGTCCGAGCTCGCCGCTGCCCTCGAGCGCCACGGCGCGCAGGTCCGCCACGCGCCCGCGCTCACGATCGTGCCGCACATCGACGACGACGCCCTGATCGCGGCCACGCGAGAGCTCATCGCACGTCAGCCCGACGTGGTGGTAGCGACCACCGGCGTGGGCTTTCGCGGCTGGATGGAGGCGGCCGACGAGGCCGGGCTCCTCGACGACCTCCACGCGGCGCTCACTCGCGCGCAGATCGTCGCCCGCGGCCCCAAGGCCCGTGGCGCGATCCAGCAGGCGGGACTGACCGCCGACTGGGTGGCGGAGTCGGAGACGTCCGTGGAGCTCGGCGAGTTCCTCCTCGCCGAGGGAGTCGCCGGCAGGCGCGTCGCCGTGCAGCACCACGGCTCCGGCGCCGACGGCCTCGACGAGCTGTTCACGCGTGCCGGCGCCGACGTGGTGAGCCTCACCGTGTACCGCTGGGGCCCGCCGCCGGATCCCGTTGCCGTCTCCCGCTCGGTCGTCGCGGCCGCGGCGGGCGAGGTCGACGCCGTCCTCTTCACCTCCGCGCCGGGCGCCGCCGAGTGGATCACCGCGGCACGCCAGGAAGGCGTGCTCGAGGCGATCGTGGAGCGCGAGAACGAGCGGCGCGTGCTCATGGCTGCCGTGGGGCCGATCACCGCAGGTCCGCTGCAGGATGCGGGCCTCCATCCGCTCATCGCAGAGCGCGGCCGCCTCGGCTCTCTCGTACGCGCCGTCGTGACGCATTTCGGCGGCGGCGGCGCGGCATCCCTCCCGACATCCGCCGGCCGGCTCGAGCTGCGCAGCGGCGGGATCGTGCTGGACGGCCGGCACATCGCGCTCTCACGGAGCGCCACCGACATCGTCGCCGCCCTGTTCGACGCACAGGGCGGGGTGGTCTCACGTCCCCGCCTGCAGGCGGCACTTCCCCGGTCGGGAGAGAACACCCATGCGGTGGAGATGGCCGTCGCACGGCTGCGCGAGGCGCTCGGCGTTCCCGACCTGGTGAAGACGGTCGTCAAGCGCGGCTACCGGCTCAACGTGATCGAACCCGCCTGAGCCGTGTCAGGGCGCCGACTCGGGCTCGGGCTCCCGCAGCAGATCGGGGCGGTGCGCCCGGGTGCGTTCGAGGCTCTGCTCGCGCCGCCAGGCGGCGATCGCCCCGTGGTTGCCGCTGAGCAGCACCGGCGGAACCTCCAGGCCCCGCCATTCGGCCGGCTTGGTGTAGCTCGGATACTCGAGCAGGCCCAGCTCGTGCGACTCCTCCACGAGGCTCTCGGGGTTTCCGACGACCCCGGGGATGAGGCGCGACACGGCCTCGATGACCGCCATCGCGGCCACCTCGCCGCCGTTGAGCACGTAGTCCCCGAGGCTGACGAGCCGCACGCGCCCGCGCGCGGCGTAGTGATCCACGACTCGCTGGTCGATCCCCTCGTAGCGTCCGCAGGCGAAGACGAGGTGCTTCTCCTCGGCCAGCTCCCGCGCCATCGGCTGCGAGAACAGCTCTCCGGCGGGCGAGGGCACCAGAAGCACGGCATCGTCGCTCAGCAGCTCGTCGAGCGCCTCGCCCCACGGCTCCGGCTTCATCACCATGCCGGCGCCGCCGCCGTACGGGGTGTCGTCGACGGTGCGGTGGCGGTCGTGCGTCCAGTCACGCAGATCGTGGACGTGCATGTCGAGGATGCCGCGGTCACGGGCCTTTCCGATCAGCGAGACCCCGAGCACGTCGAAGAACGTCGGGAAGATCGTGACGATGTCGACGCGCATGCCTCCGAGTCTAGGAGGCCGCCGTGTTTCCGATGTGTGACGGCCCGTCCACCTCGACACGGCGCCAGCGGTGACGCAGAAGTGATCGAGAAGTAACCGCACGGGCTGACGGGCGGAAACACCGCCTTCCTAACGTGGAGACACACTCACCCCCACGTGTTTGCTCACCCTCAGGGAGGCGCCATGACCACGACCGATTCGCCGTCGTTGACGGATACCGCATCACCGCCCCGCACCACCTCGCCGGCCGATGCGCCGGTCGCCCTCGCTCATCGCCCCGGGCGCTGGATCGACGGGTGGAACGCCGAGAACGCGACGTTCTGGCTCGGAGAGGGTCGCGCCATCGCGCGGCGCAACCTCGGCTGGTCGATCTTCGCCGAGTTCCTCGGCTTCATCATCTGGCAGCTGTGGAGCATCGTCGTCGTGATGCTCCCGGCGGCGGGCTTCGAGCTCACGAGCTCTGAGTCGTTCTGGCTCATCTCGCTGCCCAGCCTCGTCGGCGCGACCCTGCGCTTCCCCTACACGTTCATGGTCGCGATCTTCGGCGGCCGCAACTGGACGATCGTGTCGGCAGGCCTCCTGCTGATCCCGGCCGTGCTGCTCGGCATCGTCGTCGGCAATCCCGACACGCCGTTCGGCGTGCTGCTGCTCGTGGCCGCGCTCGGCGGTGTCGGCGGCGGCAACTTCGCGAGCTCGATGGCGAACATCACCTACTTCTTCCCGCAGAAGGAGAAGGGCTGGGCGCTCGGCCTCAACGCCGCGGGCGGCAACCTCGGCACGTCCGTCGCGCAGTTCGCGGTCCCGATCGCGGTGACCATCGGCGCCGGTGCGACCCTCAACATCTCGCTCGCCGGATGGATGTGGATCCCGCTGATCCTGGTGGCGATGTTCGGGGCGTGGCGCTACATGGACAACCTGTCGTCGGCGAAGGCCGACTTCGGCAGCTCCGCCGCGGCCCTGCGCGAACCGCACCTGTGGATCATGGCCGTGCTCTACATCGGCACGTTCGGCTCGTTCATCGGCTTCGCGAGCGTGTTCCCCAAGCTCATCGCCGACCAGTTCCCGGAGTTCTCGACCATCCAGGTCGGGCAGGCCGCCGTCTCGCTGGCGTTCCTCGGCGCGCTCGTCGGCTCGCTCGCCCGTCCCTACGGCGGCCGTCTCGCCGACCGTTTCGGCGGCGCGCGGGTCACCGTGTGCGCCTTCTCAGTGATGGCGCTCGGCGCGCTCACGCTCGTCTGGACGCTGCCGCTGGGCAACTTCGCGGTGTTCCTCGCGTGCTTCCTGGTGCTCTTCGCCGCGACCGGAATGGGCAACGGCTCCACCTACCGCATGATCCCGAGCATCTTCGCCGCCCGTACGATCGCCAAGGGCTTCTCGGCGGGCACGCCTGAAGCCGTCAAGATGCAGCGCAAGTCGGCCGCGGCCCTCGGGCTCATCTCGGCGATCGGTGCGTACGGCGGCTTCCTGGTGCCTCAGGTGCTGAACGCGTCGCAGCTGGCCACCGGCGGCTACTCGGCCGCGTTCGTCGGCTTCGTCGCCGCCTACGTGGGGCTGCTCCTGCTGACCCTGTTCGTCTACGTCATCCCGCGCCCGTCGCTGGCGAAGCAGCGCATCTGAACGCACGTCGTCACCGGAAGAGCGGATGCCTCGAGTCGAGGCATCCGCTCTTCTGTGTGTGGCACGGAGGCCGAGCGGCGCTGACGTGGTTGGTGCCGGAGGGTCGCGGTCAGGGAGCCCGGACGGGACGCCGGTACGCGTGCGCACCGGTGTGACGACGGCGCACCAGTACCCGTCGCCGTCGACGCCGCGAGGCGCGTCAGCGCCCTGACGACGGCGTGTCAGTACACGTCGCGGACGTAGCGCTCGTCGGCGGCGAGCGTGCGCGTGTACTCCGCCGCAGCCTCCTCCGAGAGCTTGCCGTGCTGCTGCGCGATGGCGACGAGGGTCGCGTCGACGTCCTTGGCCATGCGCGTCGCGTCGCCGCACACGTAGACGTGCGCGCCTTCCTCGAGCCAGCGCCACAGCCGCGCACCGTGCTCGATCATGCGGTCCTGCACGTAGATCTTCTGCCGCTGGTCGCGTGAGAAGGCGAGGTCGAGGCGTGTGAGGAAGCCGTCCTCGCGCATCTCCTCGAGCTCCTCACGGTAGTAGAAGTCCGTCGCGGCGTGCTGCTCCCCGAAGAAGAGCCAGTTGCGGCCGGTGTGCCCGTCTGCCCGGCGATCGTGGAGGAACCCGCGGAACGGCGCGATGCCGGTGCCCGGGCCGATCATGATCATCGGGGCGTCGCCGGCGGCGGGCGGCCGGAAGGCCGGTGATCGCTGCAGGTAGACAGGAGCCGAGGCCGCATCGCCGTCGGCGAGGAACGTCGAGCACACGCCACCGCGCGCGCGGCCAGATTCCGTCTCGAAGCGCACGACCGAGACCGTCAGCTCGACGATGTCGGGGTCGCTCTTCGGACTCGACGAGATCGAATACTGCCGCGGCTGCAGCCGCTTGAGCACGCCGACCCAGTCGGCGGCGGTGGCCGTCACTGGGAAGTCGCGCACGAGGTCGACCGCCTGCTGGCTCCACAGGAACTGCTCGAGACGCCCCTTGTTCTCGCGCCTGAGCAGCGCCGACAGGGTGCCGTCGCCACTGCGCTCCGCGATGAACCGGACCAGGTCGAGGGGGGTCTTGGTGATGTCGAGTCGCGTGCGCAAGGCGTCGACGAACGTGCGCTCCTGACCGTCGAGTTCGACGATCGTGTGCGGCGCGATCCCGGTGGCCTCGAGCCACTCCGCGACGACACCGGGCGAGTTGGCGCAGACCACACCGAGCGAATCGCCGGCCTCGTACCGCGCGCCCGTGTCGGCGAGGTCGAACGCGATGCGCCGCACCTCCTTCTGGGAGCCCGGGCCGCTGAGCAGGTCGTTGCGCACCAGCGTCGCGCCCACCGGGTTCGAACGGCTGAAGAATCGGCGTGCGGGCGGCGCCTGGAGCCCGAGTGCTCCACCGCCGCCGAACGACGCGGCGTCCGCGCCCTCGGCCGCCAGAGTCTCGAGGATCTGGGCCAGCCACGCCGCGCGCGGCTCGTCGGCATCCGGTTCCAGGTCGACGCGCTCGAGGAGAGCCGTCGCGCCGAGCTCGCCGAGTCGCGCATCGAGACGGCGCCCGTGGCCGCAGAAGTCGTCGTAGTTCGAGTCGCCGAGCGCGAGCACCGCGTAGCGCAGCCCCGACAGCTCGGGGGCGCCGTCGGCGTTCAGCTCGTGCCAGAGCGCCGCCGCGTTGTCGGGCGGGCCGCCGTCGCCGAACGTCGACGTGACGACGAGCAGCCGGCGCACGGCGGTCAGATCCGACGCGCGCAGCTCCGCCATGCTCCGGGCACGCGCCGGGATGCCGCGCGCGCCGAGCGCCGCGGTCGCCGCGGTCGCGAACTCCTCGGCATTGCCGGTCTGCGAGCCCCACAGCACCACGACCTCGTCCTGGGCAGCGACCGCCGGCATCCCGCCGCCCCCGACGGTGGTGCGCGAGAAGGCGCCGGCGAGCACGCCGTCGAACCACGCTCGCGCACGCGCACCGAGGGGCGCCTCGACGGGCAGCACCGGAACCTCGCCGGGCGCGAGCACCGCCGAGCGCACCGTCGACAGGAAGCCCGCGAGATAGGCGCCTTCGAGGTCGTTGAGCGCCGGCGGCGCGAGGTCGACGCCCGCGGCGGC
>NZ_DATCVK010000221.1:0-3288 GCF_036566905.1 Microbacterium sp.
GCTCGCGGCGCTCGCGCACCGCCTGCCCGAGTGCCGCGTGTCGGGCATCGCGGCGGGGCTCCACCTGGTGCTCGATCTGCCGCCCGGCGTGCGCGCGGCCGATGTCGTACACGCGGGCGCCGCCCACGACGTCGCGCTCACGGACCTCCGCCGCTACCGCGTCTCGCCCGACGTGCCCGCGCCGGAGCGACTCGTGCTCGGCTACGGCGACCTCGCCGACCCGCTCGTCGACGAGGCCGTGAGGCTTCTCGGCGACGCGGTCCGCGAGGTCGCCGCGCGGGGGGTCGGCGCCTCCCGATAGGGTCGCCGCATGGGTGCGCTCGACGACGGCGAGATGGTGGAGGCAGTGGATGCCGCGGCGTGGCGCGCGTGGCTGGATGCGAACCATCGCACCTCCCGTGGAGCGTGGCTCGTGCGGGCGCGACCGGGCTCGGGGCTCGAGTTCGTCGCCTACGAGGACGCGATCCGGCAGGCGCTGTGCTTCGGCTGGATCGACGGCCCGGTGCGCTCGTTCGACGAGCAGCGCGGAGGGCTGTGGTTCGCCCCGCGACGCTCCTCGAGCGGCTGGGCGGCGACCAACAAGGCGCGGGTCGTGCAGCTCGAGGCCGACGGCCTGCTCACGGAAGCCGGCATCCGTGCCATCGAACTGGCCAAGCAGAACGGATCGTGGACCGTGCTCGACAATGCCGAGGCGCTGCGCGAGCCCGACGACCTCGCCGCAGCCCTCGATGCGGTCCCGACCGCGCGCAGCGCGTGGGACGCCTTCCCGCCCTCGGCCCGCAAGATCGGTATCGCGAGCGTCGACTCGGCCCGCCGGCCCGACACGCGCGCCGCACGCATCACGAAGGTCGTCGCGGATGCCGCCGAGGGGAGGCGCCCGTGATGATCTCGTCGGCCGAGCAGACGCTGCTGCTCTCGATCTCCGCGCTCATCGCACTGACCGCGCTGGTCATCGTGGTCTGGCAGCTGTGGCGCGGGCGCGGACGCGGCGACTGATCACACGATCAGCGGGCGACCTCCGCCTCCACGTCGAGCCAGCCGAGCTTGTCGGGGTTGGCGATCGAGTAGATCCGCGTGATGCGGCCGTCCTCGACGGTCAGGCTGACGACACCGGCGAGCTGACCGTCGAGCTCCACCCGGATCCCGGGCTGGCCGTTGACCCAGGTCGCCGATGCCACGAGCGTGCCCTCGACCTTCGACATGCCGCCGATGAGGTAGCGTGCGAGGCGTTCCGCGCCGACGACCGGACGCCGCGCCGCACCACGCACCTTGCCACCGCCGTCGGCGACCGACACGACTTCGGGCGCGAGCACGTCCATCAGCCCTTGCAGGTCGCCCGTGTTGAGCGCCGCGACGAGCCGTTCGACCGCCTCCTCGTGCTCCGCGGGCACGACGCGCACACGCGGTCGCCGGGCCGCGACGTGGTCCTTCGCCCGGTGCGCGATCTGCCGCACGGCCGCCGGAGTCTTGCCCACGGCATCCGCGATCTCGTCGTACGGCACATCGAACACCTCGCGCAGGACGAAGACCGCCCGCTCGGCGGGGCCGAGCGTCTCGAGGACGGTGAGCATCGCGATCGAGAGGTTCTCGGCGAGCTCGACGTCTTCCGCGACGTCGGGGCTCGTGAGCAGCGGCTCGGGGAGCCACTCGCCGACGTAGTCCTCTCGGCGCCGCGACACCGTGCGCAGGTGGTTGAGCGCCTGGCGCGTCACGATGCGCACGAGGTAGGCGCGCGGCTCCTGCACGGTGTCGTGGTCCACCGCGGCCCAGCGCAGCCACGACTCCTGCAGCACGTCCTCGGCGTCGGCCGCCGAGCCGAGCATCTCGTACGCCACCGTGAACAGCAGGTTGCGGTGCTCCACGAAGGGATCGTCGACGTGAGCGGTGCTCATGAGGGCGAGCCTACGCGCGGGCCGCGACGGCCGGCCGCTGGGCCAGCGGCGGCAGGCCGCACGAGTCCGCGAACTCCTCCGAGCGGATGCCGAGCGCCACGTTCATGCGGGCCGACATGTTCATGAACGCCACGCGGGCTGCCAGCTCGATGAGGCCGGCTTCGCCGAGCTGCGCGAGCAGTGCGTCCGACAACTCATCGGTCACTGCCGGCGGCGTCTGACTCGCCGCCTCGGCGTACTCCATCACCTGGCGCTCGAGCGGCGTGAAGACCGTCGACTCGCGCCAGCGCGGGACCTCGCGGACCTTGGCCGCGTCGACGCCGCGGTTGTGCGAAGCGAAGTAGTTGAAGTCGAGGCAGAAGCTGCAGCCGATGGTCGCGGCCGCCGCCATCGCGGCGTACGTCGCCAGGTTCGGGTCGAGCTCGTGCCAGTGCTCGACCTTCTGCCCGATGCCCATCGAGTCCTTCATGACGGCCTTGTGGTGCCACAGCACGCCGACCGAGTCGGGCACACGGCCGATCATCTTCCGGGCCGCCGCCTTGACCAGGGCGCCGTAGACGCCGGTGACCTCGGTCGCGGGGATGCGGGTCGTCTCAGTCATGTCTTCCTCCGTGTCGTGGGAACGAGTCCTTCGACATGGAGACACCGGCCGGCGCCGCCGTGTGACATCTCGGCGGGAAGAACTACTGCGGTTCGAGCCCGAGGTCGTCGAGGTCGATCGCCGCCAGCCACTGCAGGCCCTCGGCCTCGACGGCGGCCTGCGCCCCGGTCTTGCGGTCGACGATGACGGCGACGGCGACGGGCTCCGCTCCCTCGCGGCGCAGCGCCTCGACGGCCTTGAGTGCGGACTGACCCGTGGTCGAGGTGTCTTCCAGCACGACGACGCGCTTGCCCGCGACATCCGCCCCCTCCACCTGGCGCCCGCGGCCGTGGTCCTTGGGCTCCTTGCGCACCACGAACGCGTCGAGCGGCATGTGCGTGCGGGCGGACTCGTGCATCACCGCGTTCGCGATGGGGTCGGCGCCGAGCGTGAGCCCGCCCACGGCCACGATGCCGTCGACGTCGCGGATGAGGTCGAGCATGATGCGCCCGATGGAGGGCGCGGCCCGGTGGTCGAGGGTGAGCTTGCGCATGTCGACGTAGTACGTCGCCTTCTTGCCGCTCGAGAGCGTGAAGTCGCCGTGGAACACCGCCTCGTCCTGGATGAGGGCGATCAGATACTGGCGATCGGCTTCGAGCGCGGGCGTGGAGGCGACGGTCATGACCTCGAGTCTATTGAGAGGACGGATGCCGCGCCCGGTGTCGCCGACGGGCATCGACGCGGTTCCCCGCCCGGGCCACGCGGATCGGCAGCCGCGGGGCGATCACTCGGCGAGCGGGCGGCCGGTGAGCGCGG
>NZ_DATCVK010000222.1:0-34207 GCF_036566905.1 Microbacterium sp.
CGAGGAACGTGCCGTGCTGCCCGCCGTGGATGGTCTGGTCGCCTTCGACGTTGTTGATGTTCGCGGCGTTCTGCTGCCCGATGTGGAAGCCCATGTCGACCGCTCCTCAGCTGTTGAACATCCAGGCCGGCGGGGCAGCCAGCTCGCGATCGGCGCGCTTGCGGCGCGCGGTCGCGACGATGTGCAGCACGATGCCGATGATCAGCATGATCTGGCCGACGGTGGCGAGGATCAGGCCGAGCATGAACGCGTTGACCCCGGCGATCTCCTGACCGAAGCTGTCGAAGGCCTGCTGGAAGATCGCAGGGTCGCCCACGCTCTGGAAGGCATCGGTGATCGACCCGAAGGTGCCGGCGAACGCCCAGAAGAAGATCCCCATGCCCACGAGCATCGCGATCAGCCCCAGCCAGACCAGCCAGCGCGCCTTCGTGCGCGTGGCGGCGACCTCGCGCAGGAACGACTCCCGCTGGGCCTGCACGTACTGGATGTACTGGTCGCGCTGGACGTTGTTGATGTTCCCGGCCGACTGACTGCCGACGTCGAAACGATTGCCGTGCGGTGTCGCGTCCATCGGAGTCTCCCTTGTGTTCGACGGATCGATACCTCTGAGGAGGGGAGTCAGGGGTGGGAGATACGTCTGCGTTCCTGCGGGTGCGGGCGGCCGCGAGCCGACGGCCTGGCGGCAGGGCGCCGTGGACGAGGCATCCGTCGTGGTCTAGACTTACTGAACGAACGTTCTGTAAATGAGGAGTCGATGATGACGACCGATGTGCTGATCGACGACGCTGCCGAAGAGGCGGCGTTCGACGCGATCATCGAGGCCGATTCCCGCATCGAGCCGCGGGACTGGATGCCGGAGGCCTACCGCAAGACGCTGATCCGGCAGATCTCGCAGCACGCGCACTCCGAGATCATCGGCATGCAGCCCGAGGGCAACTGGATCACCCGTGCTCCGAGCCTCAAGCGCAAGGCGATCCTGATGGCCAAGGTGCAGGACGAAGCCGGTCACGGGCTCTACCTCTACAGCGCCGCCCAGACGCTCGGCATCACGCGCGACGAGATGACCGAGCAGCTCATCGCGGGCCGGGCGCGCTACTCGTCGATCTTCAACTACCCGACGCCGACGTGGGCCGACATGGGGGCGATCGGCTGGCTCGTCGACGGTGCCGCGATCTGCAACCAGGTGCCGCTCTGCCGCGCCTCGTACGGCCCGTACGGACGCGCGATGGTGCGCATCTGCAAGGAGGAGTCGTTCCACCAGCGGCAGGGGTTCGAGATCCTGCTGACGCTCATGCAGGGCACGCCCGCGCAGCAGCGCATGGCTCAGGATGCCGTCGACCGCTGGTACTGGCCGAGCCTCATGATGTTCGGGCCGCCCGACGACGCATCCCCCAACTCGGCACAGTCGATGGCCTGGAAGATCAAGCGCTTCTCGAACGACGACCTGCGCCAGCGGTTCATCGGGATGCTGGTGCCCCAGGCGGAGGTGCTGGGCGTGACGCTTCCCGACCCCGAGCTGCGATGGGACGTCTGGGCGCAGCGCTGGCACACGAGCGAGATCGACTGGACGGAGTTCCACGAGGTGCTCGCCGGTCGCGGCCCGATGAACGTCGAGCGCATCCGTCACCGCCGCACCGCGCACGACGACGGCGCGTGGGTGCGCGAGGCGGCCGCCGAGTACGCCCGCAAGCAGGCGGGCATCCGTTCGCTGAGCGACGAGCGTCGCGGCGCGGACGCCGGAATGGAGGCCGCATCATGACGACCTCGGGCGCGTCCCCGCGCGAGACATGGCCCCTGTGGGAGGTGTTCGTCCGCGCCGGACGCGGCCTCAGCCACGTGCACGCGGGCTCGCTGCACGCACCCGATGCCGACTTCGCGCTGCGCAACGCACGCGACGTCTACACGCGCCGGAGCGAGGGCACGTCGATCTGGGTCGTGCCCGCCGATGCGATCACGACGAGCGACCCCGACTCCAAGGGTGCGTTCTTCGAGAGCCCCGCCGGAAAGAACTACCGCCACGCCAGGTACTACACGGCGTCCGAGGGGGTGCCGCACCTGTGACCTCTCGACCGACTCAGGGGCCCGCGGGGGCGTCCGACCCCCACGGGGTGGTGACCGTCGAACGCGTGGAGCTGTCGGCCGAGCTCGCCGGCGGTGAGGGCCGCGCTGCGACGGCCGACGTCGCGGAGTACGCGCTCTGGCTGGGCGACGACGCGCTGATCCTCTCGCAGCAGCTCGGCGCGTGGATCGCGCGGGCACCCGAGCTCGAAGAGGACGTCGCGCTCGCCAACATCGCGCTCGACCTGCTCGGACACGCGCGCTCGTTCCTGCGCTACGCGGGCAGCTACGACGACCGCACCGAGGACGACCTCGCCTACTGGCGCGAAGAGCCGGAGTTCCGCTGCGCCTGGCTGTTCCAGCAGCCCAACGGAGACTTCGCACAGACGATCGCACGCCAGCTGGCGGCATCCGTCTACCTGTTCGAGCTGTACACCGCGCTGCAGAGCTCGTCCGACGAGACGCTCGCCGCGATCGCGGCCAAGGCGGTCAAGGAGGTCGAGTACCACCGCGACCACGCCGTGCAGTGGACGCTGCGGCTCGCCGGCGGCACCGACGAGTCGCGCCGCCGCATGATCCGCGCGGTGGGCGACGTCTGGCCCTACGTCGGCGAGCTCTTCCGCGACGAGCCGCTCACCGACCGGCTGGACGACGTCGCCGCGCGGCCGTCGACGCTGCAGCCGGCGTTCGACGCGGTCATCGCCGCGGTGTTCGCGGAGGCGGAGCTCGAGCTCCCGTCCGCACCGATGTCGTCGGCCGGCGGTCGCCACGGCTCGCATTTCCCGACGCTGGGGTACCTCCTCGCCGAGATGCAGGTACTCGCGCGGCAGCATCCGGGGGCGACATGGTGATGCTTCAACAGGCTCAGCAACCGGTGGGGGCGGCTCGGCGGTCCGTGGCCCCGGATGCGGCGACGCGGCGGGCGTGGCGGGCTGCGGCATCCGTTCCCGATCCCGAGCTGCCGGTGCTCACCATCGAGGATCTCGGTGTGCTCCGTGACGTCGCGGTCGACGGCGCACACGCGACGGTGACGATCACGCCGACGTACTCGGGGTGCCCGGCGATGGACGCGATCCGCGACGACGTCGTGCTCGCCCTGACGGCGGCCGGATTCGACGACGTCGACGTGCGGCTCGTGCTCGCGCCCGCCTGGACGACGGATTGGATGACGGATGCCGGCAAGCGCAAGCTCGTCGACTACGGCATCGCCCCGCCGACCGGGCGCGCCGGCGCCACGGGCCCGATCCGCCTGGCGCTGTCGGTGCGGTGTCCGCGCTGCGGCTCCCTCGACACGCGTGAGGTCGCCCGATTCGGCTCCACGTCGTGCAAGGCGCTGTACGAGTGCCGCGCCTGTCTCGAGCCCTTCGACCACTTCAAGGTGCACTGATGGAGCACGACGGTGCACGGAAGCCGAACGACGGGGTCACGGCGGGGGAGAACCAGCGCATCGCCGAGACGCTGCTCACGACCGCCGTGGGCGGACCGCGCGGCAGCCGGCACCGCGCACGCTTCCACACGCTGCGGGTGGCGGCAGTCAGACCGCTCACCGACGCCTCGGTCGAGGTGACGTTCGCGATCCCCGAAGAGGTGCGCGGCGAGTTCGACTACCTGGCGGGGCAGCACGTGGCGCTGCGGACGATGCTCGACGGCCAGGAGCTGCGCCGCTCGTACTCGCTGTGCCGAGCAGAGGATGCGGGCGGCGGGGGCGACGGTCCGCGCACGATCAGCGTCGCGATCAAGCGCGACCTCGGCGGACGGTTCTCGACGTGGGCGCAGACCGAGCTGCACGCGGGCGAC
This sequence comes from Microbacterium sp., assembly GCF_036566905.1. Classification (GTDB taxonomy): domain Bacteria; phylum Actinomycetota; class Actinomycetes; order Actinomycetales; family Microbacteriaceae; genus Microbacterium. Next base: position 3,856 of record NZ_DATCVK010000222.1, read on the forward strand.
GAGATCGACGTGATGAGCCCGCAGGGCACGTTCACCTCGAAGCTCGCCGACCTCGACGGCGCGCACGTCGCCGGCATCGCGGCCGGGTCGGGCATCACGCCGATGATGGCGCTCGCCGCCACGGTGCTCGCGCGGTCCGACACATCGCAGTTCACCCTCGTCTACACGAACCGCTCGAGCCTCGACGTCATGTTCCTGGACGAGCTCTCCGACCTCAAGGACCGCTACCCGACGCGGCTCGCCCTGCACCATGTGCTGTCGCGCGAGCAGCGCACCGCCCCACTGCTGTCCGGCCGCATCGACGAACCGCGCCTGCGGCGCATCCTCGACGAGCTCGTGCTGCCCGACACCGTCGACGAGTGGTTCCTGTGCGGGCCGTTCGAGCTCGTCCAGCTCTGCCGCGACACGCTCGCAGACATCGGGGTCGACCCCGCGCACGTGCGCTACGAGCTGTTCACGACCGGCGAGGGGGAACGGGCCGAGCCTGCCGCCGGCCGGCCGGTGGTGGTCGCCGAGGACGAACCGGTGCGTCGCATCGAGTTCACGCTCGACGGCCAGTCGCAGGCGGTCGACAGTCCGGTCGCCGCGCACGAGTCCATCCTCAATGCGGCGCTGCGCGTGCGTCCGGACGTGCCGTTCGCCTGCGCGGGCGGCGTCTGCGGCACCTGCCGTGCGCGTCTGCTGCAGGGCTCGGTGACGATGACCGAGAATTACGCGCTCGAGCCCGATGAGCTCGAGCGCGGGTACGTGCTCACCTGTCAGTCACACCCGACGACAGACACCGTCGTGGTCGACTACGACGTCTGAGAGAGGACGAGATGATCGAGCTGTCCATCACCGGCGATGTGGCCGAGGTCGTGCTGAACGCTCCCGAGAAGCTCAACGCCCTCTCGCTGCGGGCGCTGGGGGAGCTGGATGCCGCCTACCGCAGCGCCGAGGAGTCCGGCGTGCGGGCGCTCCTGTTGCGGGCTGAGGGCCGCGCGTTCTGTGCCGGGCGCGACATCGCCGGCGTGGACCCCGCGACCGACGACGTGCCGCAGTACCTCGCGGGGGTGGAGACCCTTATGCGGAGGATCGCCGCGTTCCCGGCGCCGACTTTCGCGGCCGTGCACGGCGCGTGCCTGGGTGTCGGCCTGGGGCTGGCCATCGCGACCGACGTCGTCTACGTCGCGGACGACGCCAAGATCGGGTCGCCGTTCGCGAGTCTCGGTGCGATGCTCGACTCGGGCGGCCACGCCCTTCTCTACGAGCGCCTCGGTGCCCATCGGGCGCTGGATCTCATCTACACCGGCGACCTGCTGAGCGGGGCCGAGGCGGTCGCTGCGGGGCTGTTCAGCCGCGCCATGCCCGTGGAAGAGGTGTTCGACTTCGCGCTGCAGCGTGCGGTGGTGGCGGCATCCGGCCCCACCGCCGCGTTCCTCGCATCCAAGCGCCTCATCGCGCGCCTGCGTGACGAGAAGCTGTGGGATGCCGTCGCCCAGGAGGCGCGCGGACAGGAGGCGCTGCGCACCACCGCCGACTACCGCGAAGGGTTCCAGGCCTTCCAGCAGAAGCGCAAGCCCGACTTCAAGGGCGAGTGACTCGCGGAGTCGGGTGTTTCGCGGGTCTCGCTGTGCGGATTCGCGGGGTGGGATGCTGCGTGTCGTGACACCCGACCGCCGGGGAGGGTCACGCGAGGTCGGAATCCGTCCGCTCGGCGATGAGCGCCGCAACCCCCGCCAGCAGGCGGTCGATGCCGAAGCGCAGTGCGGCGTCGCGGTCGCTTTCGCGCGCCGCGTCGGCGAAGGCGGCCGCCGTGCGCGGATATTCGGCGGATCGCGCCGCGAGCACCGGTCCCAGCTGCGCGGCGAGATCCTGCTCGGGATGGGGTCCGTCAGCCTGCTGCCGGACCATCGACTGCGCATGGCCGGCCAAGAGCGCCAGCAGGTCGAGTTGCTCGCCGCCGCCGAGCGGCAGCTCGCTCATGGCCTCCAGTCCTCGCTCGTACCACGCCAGCTCTCCCGGGCCGGGAACGTGAGGACGCTGCGCGAGCGTGACCGACCAGGGGTGCGCGAGGGCACGCTCGTGCAAGGCCAGCGTCCACGCGGTCAGCGCGGTGCGCCAATCGGTGTCCGGTGATGCCGGCGGCCCGCCGAGGGCCCGGTCGAGGAGCACCGCGTCGAGCTCGGCGCGTCCTGGAACGTACCGGTACAGCGCCATCTTCGCGGTCCCGAGCCGTTCCGCGACGCGCTGCATCGTGACGGCATCGAGTCCGTCCGCGTCGGCGATCGCCGTCGCCGCCGCCACGATCGCCTCGACCGTGAACTTCGGGCGGGGGCCGCGCCTGCCCACGGCCGGCTCGTGCCACAGCAGATGGACGGATGCCGCGACGCCGTCCTCAGCGGATGCCATGCCGACCTCCTTCGAAGTATTGCGTCCAGCGTACGCGAATAGATACTGTGTCGACAGGACGCAATTAATTGGAAGTCAGGAAAGTGACATGACCAACACGACAGTGCTCATCTCCGGAGCGAGCATCGCCGGACCCGCCCTTGCCCGCTGGCTGGGCCGCAACGGATTCGACGTCACGGTCGTCGAGAAGGCGCCCCGCCTGCGCCCCGGCGGTCAGGCGGTCGACTTCAAGGGCCGCACCCACCGCGACGTGCTGACGCGCATGGGAGTGCTCACCGACGTGCAGGCCGCGCAGACCGCGAGGACGGACTGGCGGATGGTGGACGCCCACGACCGCGTCAGCGCCGTCGTTCCCGGCGAGTTCATCGGCGGCGATCTCGAGATCCTGCGAGGAGACCTCACCGGCATCCTGCACCGCGACTCGATCGGGGACGCGGAGTACATCTTCGGCGACGAGATCGTCGCGATGACCGAGACCGCGACCGGAGTGGATGTCGCATTCGCCGGGCGCGCCGCTCGGCGCTTCGATCTGGTGATCGGCGCGGACGGCGTGCACTCCGCGGTGCGACGCCTGGCCTTCGGGTCGGAGGAGGACCTCGTCGAGCCGCTGGGCTGCTACTACGCCGTCGCGAGCGGGGAGGTGCCGCTCGGTGGCCTCGAGACACGGCTTCCCGACGGTCGCGCAGTGGCGTACGGCTACAGCACGCCCGGGCGACTGGCTCTCCTCGGTGGGCAGAAGGCGCCGAACCTCTTCGTCTTCCGCGCCGAGCGGCCGGACTACGACCGGCGCGACACGTCTTCGCAGCGGCGGTTCCTGACGGACGCCTACGCCGGCGTCGGCTGGCGCGTTCCTGAGGCGCTCGAGGCGGTGGCCACGGCATCGGACTTCTACCTCGACGCGCTGACCCGCACGCGGATGTCGACGTTCACGCGCGGGCGCACGGCGCTCGTCGGCGACGCCGGCTACGCGAACACGCTCGGCGGGTTCGGGACGGGCCTCGCCATCGTGGGCGCCTACGTCCTCGCGGGCGAGTTGGTGGCGGCACGTGGCGATCACGAGACGGCATTCGCTGCGTACGACAGGCGGATGCGCAAGCCGACGAGGGTCGCGCGGACGGGTGACGCGGGTCCCTTCCTGGCTCCGACGTCGACCTGGCGCATACGCATGCGCGACTGGTCGTTCCGCAACGCCCTGATGTACCGAACGATGCTGTGGATCACCGACGCGTTCGCCACGGATGCCGGCCTGCCGGCCTACGACCTCCGCTGAGCGGCGGTGGCCGGTCGCCGGCGCACCGAGCGGCGCTCCGGCAGGAGGCATCCGCTCTCCTCGCGCAGGAGCATCGCTCAGGAGTTCACGCGGATGATCTCGCGCTGGTAGGGCGCCACGACGGTGCCCGAGATCCGGCAGTCCAGCACGAGGAACGGGCGGGATGCCGCGGGCTCGGCGGTCCAGGAGGCGAGCCGGTCGAGGTCGCCCAGCGTCCGCACGACGACGCCCTCCGCGCCGACGCCGGCCGCGAGTGCCGCGAAGTCGACCTCGGGGATCAGCATCGGCTCCTGCGCGAGACCCTTGAGCCCGTAGAGGTTGACCTCTGCGCCGTACGCGGCGTCGTTCCACACGACCGCGAGCCCCCGTCCGCCCGCGACCCGCACCGCGGTCTCGAGGTCTGCGAGCGCCATGAGCCCACCGCCGTCGCCGGTCGTGAGCACGACGGTGGCCGAGGGCTTGGCGAGTGCGGCGCCCGGCACCGACGGCCAGCCCAGCCCGATCGACTGGAACGCCGTCCCGACCATGATCATCCGGTCGGGGGAGGCGACCGGCCAGTACATGTTCGCCCAGCCGATGAAGTGCCCGCCGTCCGACACCACCACACGGTCCTCCGGCAGCAGCTCGCCGATCCGGGTCGCCACCGACTGCGGGTCGAGCCGTCCGTCCGGCGCCACGCCCTCGCCGGGGTCGTATGCGCGCAGCGGCATGATGTCCACGGCTTCGCGCCAGCCGCTCGGGCCGGCGCCGCGCGTGCGCAGTCCATCCGCGACCGCGCGTGCCACCGTCGCGGCATCCCCGCGCACATATCCGCCGACGTGCGGGTGGGTCGCGGCCGGCGCCACATCCACCTGGAACACGCGCGTCCCGGGCGCGAAGAGGTCGCCGAACCGCATCGTGAACTGGTTGAGCGATGCGCCGAACACGACCGCCACGTCGGCCTCGCGCACCAGCTCCATGGCGGCCTCGGCGCCGAAGCCTCCGGTCACACCGAGGTCGAACTCGCAGCGCGGGAAGATGCCGCGGCCGAGGGCGGTCGAGGCGGTGATGGCGCCGACCGCATCGGCGACCTCGCCCAGCGCCTCGCCGGCTCCCGAGATCCACGCGCCGTGGCCGGCCAGCAGGAACGGGCGCTCGGCCGAGGCCAGCGCCTCGACGATCCGCTCGACTGCGCCCTCGGCGAACGGCCCGGTCGGCACGAGCGGTCCCGGCAGGCGCGGCTCGGGAGCCTCGGGCACCGGACCGGCGTCGCGTGCCGCCACGTCATAAGGGATCGCCAGCACGGTCGGCACCCGGTAGGTGAGCGCGTGCTCGATCGCGATCACCGTCGTGGCCGCGGCATCCGCTCGCCCGACCGTGTACGTCCGCGCGCCCACCGCCGACGCGAGGGCGATCTGGTCGACGTCCCACGGGCGCGGACCCGACGTGGGCTCGTCGCCGACGACGAGCACGAGCGGCACATGCGCCTGCACCGCCTCGGCGAGGGCGGTGAGTGTGTTGGTGAAGCCGGCGCCGTAGGTCGCGGTCGCCGCCGCGAGCCGGCCCGAGGCGCGGTGATACGCGTCGGCCGCCACGACGCCGCCGGCCTCGTGGCGCACGGCGGTGAAGTGCACCTCGGTGGAGCGCTCGAGCGCGTCCAGGAAGTACGCGTTCCCGTTGCCCATCACGCCGAAGACGTGGTCGATGTGGCGGGCGAGGGTGAGGGCGACGTGGGCCGAGACGGTGCTCATGGCGGGGGTGGCGGGCATGGCGATGCCTTTCGAGACGGAACGGATGACGAGGCCGTATGTGTCTCGCGCGTGCGCGCTGCGTGCCCATTTTTCGAGCACCGGCGGGCGTCGATGCCGCCGGACGTGTCGAGTATAGGTCTTCCGCCAAGATGGGAGTCATGAAGACGATCCAGCTGCGCCGGTACACGCTCGTCGACGGGGAGTACGACGCCTTCGTCTCCTGGTGGAACGAATGGATGCCGAAGGTGCGGCCCGCGGCCGGCTTCGCCATCGAGTTCGCCTACGGCCTGCCCGAGACGAACGAGTTCGTGTGGGCGGTCAGCGCCGAGGGCGACGCCGAGGCGTTCGCCGCCCTCGAGCAGGAGTACCTCGCGTCCGAGGCGCGCGCGGAGGCCTTCGCAGGTGTGCCGCAGCGCGTGGCCGGGTACAACATCCGCCTGGTCGAGGAGCTCCCCACGACCCCGTAGCCGAACCCCGCGGCTTCGCGAACCCTGCGGTCCTGGAAACGCAGGTTCCCGGCATCCCGAACCTGCGAAACCCGGACCGCGACCGCAACCCCGGGATCAGCCGCCGAGCGCGTCGCGGATCGCTGTCGCCGACTCCGTCAGGCGCGCCGCGATCTCGTCGTCGGTGTGCGCGCTGGCCACGAACACGACGGCGATCGCCGCCGGGCCGCGTCCGCGCACGGCGAGCGGCACGGCGACGGCGCGGAGGCTCGGGATGACCTCGTCATGGCTGATCGCGAAGCCGCGGGCCGCGGCATCCCTCACCTCCGCCGCCAGCGCGTCCGACACGTCGCCCGGCCACGAGGGCTCGGGCAGCAGCGACAGGATCGCCTTGCCCGGCGCGCCGCGCGTGATCGGATGCCGCGTACCCGGCCGCTGCGCGACGGGGTTCACCGCGTGCCGCGGCTCGACGCTCGAGAGCGTCACGCACTCGTCGTGGTCGAGCACCGCGAGGAAGCACGTCACGCCCAGGTCGCCGGCGACCGCGGTGAGCTCGGGGAGGGCCTCGGCCTGCAGATCGTGGGCGACGCCCGCGGCGAGGGCGGCCATCCGCGCACCGAGTTCGACGCGGCCGGCGGGGTCGCGCTCGACCAGCCCGTGGTCCTCGAGTGTGCGCAGCAGCCGGTAGGCGACCGAGCGGTGCACGTCGAGGCGCTGGGCGATCTCGTCGATCGACAGCGGGCCGCGCGCCTCGGCGAGCACTTCGAGGATCCGGATGCCGCGGCTCAGTGTCTGCGAGGCGGGAGGGGTGGAGGGGGCAGGGGACACGAGGCTCGCTGTCTCGTCGCACGGCGGTCTTGCCGCGTCGACGCGGGTCGTATACGATCTGTTCAATAGTAGAACGGCGTGTTCGAATATAGAACACACGGATCTTCGATACAAGCTCCCAGGCCACAAGCCCTCGACACCGTCGTCCGAGGAGGACACCGATGCAGTTCCACCACCACGGCTACGTCTCGGCCGACCCGCGGGTGCAGGATGCCGCCGGCACCGGCGTCGATCGCCCCGCCGAACTGCCCGACGAGGTGGACGTGCTGATCGTCGGGTCCGGCCCGGCCGGCATGCTGCTGGCAGCCCAGATGTCGCAGTTCCCGGGCGTCACGACTCGCATCATCGAGCGCCGCGAGGGACGCCTCGTGCTGGGCCAGGCCGACGGCATCCAGCCGCGCAGCGTCGAGACGTTCCAGGCGTTCGGGTTCGCGGAGCGCATCGTCGCCGAGGCGTACAACATCGCCTACATGAACTTCTGGGGACCCGACCCCGAGAACCCGCGCAAAATCATCCGCACCGCGCGCACCGAGGATTACGCCTTCAAGATCAGCGAGTTCCCGCATCTCATCGTGAACCAGGCGCGCGTGCTCGACTACTTCGCCGAGGCTGCAGCCCTCGGCCCCGGCCGCATCGTCCCCGACTACGGGGTCGAGTTCGTCGGCCTCACCGTGCACGACAGCGCCGGCGAGAGCGCCGGCGAGCACCCCGTGGAGGTGCGGGTGCGGTACACGGCGGGGGAGCGTGCCGGCGAGGAGCGCGTCATCCGCGCCAAGTACGTCGCCGGGTGCGACGGCGCGCGCAGCGGTGTCCGCGAGGCGATCGGCCGCGCGCACGTCGGAGCGTTCTCGGCGCACGCGTGGGGTGTCATGGACGTCCTCGTCAACACCGACTTCCCGGACTGGCGCACCAAGTGCGCGATCAACTCCGAGGCCGGCAACATCCTCCACATCCCCCGAGAAGGCGGCTACCTCAGCCGCATGTACATCGACCTCGGCGAGGTCGCTGCCGACGACGACCACCGCGTCCGCCGCACGCCGATCGAGGAGATCATCCGGCGCGCCAACGAGATCCTCCACCCGTACTCGATCGACGTGAAGCAGGTCGCGTGGCACAGCGTGTACGAAGTGGGCCACCGCGTCACCGACAAGTTCGACGACGTCGACGTCGACCAGGGCCACGACCCGCGTGTGTTCCTCACCGGCGACGCCTGCCACACGCACAGCGCCAAGGCCGGGCAGGGCATGAACGTCTCGATGCAGGACGGCTTCAACCTCGGCTGGAAGCTCGGGCACGTCCTCACCGGCCTCAGCCCTGCGTCGCTGCTCTCGACCTACTCGGCCGAGCGCCAGCCCGTCGCGCAGCAGCTCATCGACTTCGATCGCGAGTGGTCGGCGCTCATGGCGCGCAAGCCCGAGGAGATCTCCGACCCGCAGGAGCTCGCCACGTTCTACCTCGGCACGGCCGAGTTCCCGTCCGGGTTCATGACGCAGTACGGCCCGTCGATGATCGTGACGGATGCCGCGCACCAGCAGCTCGCCGAGGGCTTCCCGCTGGGCAAGCGCTTCAAGTCGGTGGAGGTCGTCCGGGTGTGCGACGGCAACGCCGTGCACCTCGGACACCACGCCAGAGCCGACGGGCGCTGGCGCGTGTACGCCTTTGCGGACGCGCCGGCGGCGGGGGAGGCATCCGTCCTCGCCGACTGGGCGGAGTTCATGGCATCGGCCCAATCGCCCGTGCAGCGCTTCACGCCGGCCGGGGCGGACGTCGACGCCGTCTTCGACGTCAAGGTCGTCTACCAGCAGCGCTTCGACGACGTCGACATCACCCGGGTGCCCGAGCTGTTCCTCCCTCGGACAGGGCCGCTCGGACTCATCGACTGGGAGAAGGTCTATGCCGCAGCGCCCAGCGCCTGGACGACGACCGACATCTTCGACGAGCGCGGGCTGTCGCGCGACGGCGTCGTCGTCGTGGTCCGCCCCGATCAGTACGTCGCCGCGGTGCTGCCGCTGACCGCGCACGACGAACTCGCGGACTTCTTCGCCCAGGTGTTCCTGCCCCAGCACGAGCCGGCGACCGTCGTCGGCTGAGTGCGTCCGCGACGGCGAAACAACACACAGAGCTGTACATCGCGTATATCGGCCGCTTCGGCGGCGGCGGGCAGAATTGGCCCGGTAGACATCGACAGAACGGATGCCGTGAGCACGCGGCATCCGTGAAACGACAAGGGAGTCCCCGTGACCACGACGATCACCGAAACCCGTGAGTCCGAGCTGCTGGCGTCCGTGCCCGACGGGCTGTTCATCGGCGGGCAGTGGCGCGCGGCATCGGGCGACAAGACGCTGAAGGTCTACGACCCCGCCAACGGCGAGGTCGTCAAGGAGATCGCGAACGCGTCGCCCGAGGACGGCAAGGCCGCGCTCGATGCGGCCGTCGAGGCGTTCCCGGCGTGGGCGGCGACGCCGGCGCGCGAGCGTGCCGAGATCCTGCGTCGCGCGTTCGACCTGCTGCAGGAGCGCAAGGAGGCCTTCGCGCTGCTGATGACGATCGAGATGGGCAAGCCGTTGGCGGAAGCGCGCGGCGAGGTCGCGTACGGCGGTGAGTTCCTGCGCTGGTTCAGTGAGGAGACGGCTCGCGTGCAGGGCCGCTACGGCGCCAACCCCGAGGGCACCGGTCGCATGATCGTGTCGCAGCATCCGGTGGGTCCGTGCTTCCTGATCACGCCGTGGAACTTCCCGCTCGCGATGGCGACCCGCAAGATCGCGCCGGCGCTCGCCGCAGGCTGCACCGTGGTGATCAAGCCCGCAGAGCTCACGCCGCTGACCACACTGTTCTTCGCGAAGCTGCTCGAGGACGCGGGCCTGCCGAAGGGCGTCGTCAACGTGTTCACCACGTCGACCTCGGGCGCCGTGTCGGAGCCGATCATCCGCGATCCGCGACTGCGCAAGCTGTCGTTCACCGGGTCGACGCAGGTCGGTCAGCGCCTGCTCGAGCAGGCCGCCCAGGGTGTGCTGCGTACGTCGATGGAGCTCGGCGGCAACGCGCCGTTCGTGGTCTTCGACGACGCCGACCTCGACAAGGCGGTGGACGGCGCGATGCTCGCGAAGTTCCGCAACATCGGCCAGGCGTGCACGGCCGCGAACCGGTTCATCGTGCACCGCTCGGTCGCCGACGAGTTCGCCCGCCGCGTCACCGAGCGGGTGAACGGCTTCACCGTCGGCCGTGGCACCGAGGACGGCGTCACCATCGGCCCGCTCATCGACGACCGCGCGGTCGCCAAGGCGTCGCAGCTGGTGCAGGATGCCGTCTCGCGCGGTGCGAAGGTCGCCACCGGTGGCAGCGAGATCGAGGGGCCGGGCACGTTCTACGAGCCGACCGTCGTGACCGACGTGCAGCCGGGATCCGACATCCTCCGCGAGGAGATCTTCGGACCCGTGCTCGCCATCATCCCCTTCGACACCGAGGACGACGCCGTGCGCCTCGCCAACGACACCGAGTACGGCCTCGTCTCGTACGTCTTCACGGAGAGCCTCGCCCGCGGCCAGCGCATGATCGAGCGCCTGGAGACCGGCATGATGGGCCTGAACATGGGCGTCGTGTCCAACGCCGCCGCCCCGTTCGGCGGCTGGAAGATGTCGGGCCTCGGTCGCGAGGGCGGCGCCGAGGGCATCCACGAGTACCTGCAGACGAAGTACACCCTCACGCCAAACCCGTTCTGAACCCCGCCTGAATCGAAGACATGAGATGAGCGGATGCCCCGGGAGGGGGCATCCGCTCATCTCTCTGTCTCGCTTGGTCGAATGAGTGTGAAGACCGGACGCCGCTCGGCCCTCACTTGTGTCCGGGCGTCCCACTACTGTGGGCGCAACCGAGCGAAGGAGCCCTCATGGACGAGTCGACGAGCGGATCGGGGTGGATCACCCCGGCCGAGTTCCACCGGGCCACGGGAGTTTCCGACTGGCGCGTCACCGGCATCGGCCCCCAGGCCGTTTTCACGTCGAGCTCGCTGTCCCACGCGGCGGGCATCCTCGCCCCGGTCATCACCGCCGCCGAGCGATTCGGCGTCCTGCCCGACGTCGACGTACGTCCCGAGGGAGTCGTGGTGCGCATCCCCAACCGCAGCCCCGAGGGGATCCCCACAGCCGCCGCGGAGTTCGCCGCCGCCGTATCCCGGGCCGCCGCCGAGCTGCAGCTGACGCCGGATCCGTCGCTCTCCCAGTCGATCGGCATCTACGTCGCCCAGCATTCCCAGGCCGATGTCCGACCGTTCTTCACCGCCGCGCTGGGCTACGAGGCGTTCGGGGACACGGATGCCGTCGACCCGCTGCGCTGCGGGCCGCAGCTCGCGTTCAACCCCATCAGCGGCGACTCGCCGGCGAGAGGCCGGACGCATTTCGACGTATTCGTGCCGGCCGATGAGGCTCGCACGCGAGTGGATGCCGCGCTCGCCGCCGGCGGCAGACTCGTCGACGACTCGCACGCCCCCGCGTGGTGGTCGCTCGCGTCGCCCGACAACCACGGCGTCGACATCGCGTCCTGGACCGACACTTTCGATTGATACGTGCTCGTCGGCGTGGAGCGCGCGATAGTACGCGTCGTCGTGCGCCGTGTCCATCCCGGTGCGGGCGCCCCTTCGAGACCACAGCGTAGGGGCCACGTCCGCATCGGAAGGAACCCCATGTACTTTCACCTCCAGAACCTGATCAACCCCATCGAGCAGGACGAGCCGGATCCCGCCGCGGCGAACGCGTTGCAGGAGGGCCTGGGTGGTCAGTTCGGCGAGATGCGCACGATGATGCAGTACCTGTTCCAGAGCATCAACTTCCGCGGCGCCAACGCGAAGCCCTACAAGGATCTGATCCAGGGCATCGGCACCGAGGAGATCAGTCACGTCGAGCTGATCGGCACGACGATCGCGCGGCTGCTCGACGGCTCTCCGGCGTATCAGGGTAAGAAGGAGGACCCGCTCGACCTGCCCGGCGCGGGGGGCGCGACTCCACTGAGCATCGCGCTGGACCGCGGCAACATCCACCACTATCTGGTGGGCGCTCAAGGCGCGCTGCCGGTGGACGCGGTCGGAAACCCGTGGAGCGGCAGCTACGTCTACAACTCCGGCAACCTCGTCCTCGACCTGCTCTACAACCTCATGCTCGAGTCCACCGGTCGCCTGCAGAAGTGCCGGCTGTACGAGATGACCGACAACAAGACCGCACGATCCACGATCTCGTACCTGATCGTGCGTGACCAGGCGCACGAGAACGCCTACGCCAAAGCCCTCGAAACGCTGGGCGTCAATTGGAAGAACACCCTTCCGATCCCCAAGACCGACGCCGAACGGTTCCCCGAGGTCAAGCGGCTGCTGGACCTGGGCTTGCAGAGCAAGCAGTTCTCGTTCGACCTCGGCGACCAGTCCGAAGCGGGAAGGATCTTCCAGGGCATGTCGTCGTCCGGAGATGGCACGAGCCTCGACGCCAGCGAGCAGGCGCCGGAGGGCGTGCCCATCGAGATCGCGCCCGAGCGGCCCGAGGAGTTCTCTCCCGGCGCCGACAAGGACCTCATCGCGCTCATCGAAGCAACGGCGGCGATGGAGATGGCCGACATCGATGCCACCTTCGGCCGACTCGGCTGAAGCGGACGCCGGCGCCCGCCTGGCTGCCGCGCCTGAGAGAGTGGATGCCGTGTCGCGGCATCCACTCTCCTCGTTGTGCGCGGTCAGAGCACGACGAGGAAGCCCAGCACCGCACTCGCAGCGGAGAGCACCCCGAGGACGATCGACGGTGTCGCGTTCTCCTTGCGGCGGACGTGGACGACGATCGCGCCGACCATGACGACGGTGAGCGCTGCGGCGGCGATCGGGGTGAGGATCGGCGCGATACCGGTGAGGAGCGGGAGGATCAGGCCGAGGCCTCCGACGAGTTCGGCGGCGCCGATGAGCTTGACGGTCGGGTCGGCGAAGTCGTCTGCCCACGACATGCCGCTCGCCACCAGGGCGGGCTTCGGACGGGCGATCTTCATCGAACCGGCCGCGATGAACGCGAGCGCGAGCAGGCCGTTGAGGATCCAGAGGGCGATGGTCATGCGGTACTCCAGGAAGGGATCATGGGGTCTGTTACTGTTTGTAAGCAACCCCATGATGCGTCACTCGAAAGACGCGTACAAAAGGCACACGGATGTAAGTAGGTGACATCGGATGGCGAAGACACTCACCGTCGAGGTCGCGGGTGCGCCCGCGCTCACCGGCTACGAGCGTTCGTGCGAGGGGCACCCGTCCGGCACGGATCACGGGCGCGCCATCCGCGACGTGCTCGACCGCATCGGCGACAAGTGGTCGCTGCTCGTCATCGGCACCCTGCGCGGCGAGCGCCTGCGGTTCACCGAGCTCCAGCGCCACATCCCGGGGATCTCGCAGCGCATGCTGACACTCACGCTGCGCCAGCTCGAGCGGGACGGGCTCATCACGCGCACCGTTCACGCCGAGGTGCCGCCGCGCGTCGAGTACGAGCTCACCGAGCTCGGCGGCACGCTCATCCAGCTGGCCATGGCGCTCGCCGACTGGGCGATCGAGAACCAGTCGAGCATCGAGGAATCCCGGGCAGCCTACGACGACGCGCATCAGCGCTGACTCCGCGATCGCGGACACCGCACGTCCGCGGCCTGCGCCATGATGAGCGGATGGACGCAGCCTCGACCACGCGCGACGAACGGCTCCGGTCCCATCGGCTGAGCGCTCCCGCGCCCAGCGTCTCGGAAGCCGCGCGCCACATGCTGGCGACCCAGGGTCAGGAGTTCTGGGGCGGACGGTGGGCGTTGGCGGCCCGCACGCGCGGCCGGACCACGATCCGTGACGTCGATGCGGCGTTCGACCGGGGTGAGATCGTGCGGTCGTGGACCATGCGGGGCACGATCCACGTCATCCCCGCCGAAGACCTCTCCTGGGTGCTGTCGATCACGGGGGAGCGGCAGCGCCGGCAGGCGGCGGCGGTCCACCGCGCCGAAGGCATCGACGGGCCGGAGCTCGACCGTGCCGAGGCGGCGGTGCGCGCCGCCCTCGGCGGCGGCAACCGCCTGACGCGCAAGGAGATCTTCGAGGTGCTCGAGCTCGCGGGTGTCTCCACCGCCAAGCAGCGCGGCTACCACCTGCTCGTCGCGCTGTCGCTGCGCGGAGTCGTGTGCCAGGGACCTGTCGTGCCACGCGAGACCGGCCCGACCCGCGAGCAGTACCTGGTGCTCGTCGATGAGTGGGTGCGCGAGGCTGCGACGCCGGCGGATCCGCTCGCCGAGTACTTCTTCCGCTTCATCGCCTCGCACGGGCCGGCAGGCGCCCGGGACTTCGCGTGGTGGTCGTCGCTGCCGCTCGGGACCGCGCGCAGCGCGGCGGAGGCGGCATCCGATCGCCTCGTCGTCGTCGGCGACGGACCCGAGCCGCAGTACATCGTCGCGGGGACGCGGCCCCGGGTCGTGCCGACCGCGCCCGAGGTCGTCGCGCTCCCGCCGTTCGAGGAGTACTACATCTCGTACGCCGACCGCACCGTCCCGTGCGCGCCGGAGTTCCTGACCGCGATCGGCCCGAGCATGAACGGGATCGTGCGGCCGATCATCGTGGCTCGCGGACAGATCGTGGGCGTCTGGACGCACTCGGTCGCCGTCGGACGCCACGCCGACGATCCGATCCCCGAGCTGTTCACCGCCGAGCTGTCGACCGACGAGGAAGTCGCCGCCGCGCTCGACCGGTACCGGGACTTCATCACCGCCTAGCCGGCTTCTCCTTGCTGCGCTCGCTCGGCAACCACGCCCCGGGCGCGGCCGTCGAGCGAGCGAGGGACGCGAGAGACGAAACGCGGCGCGTCAGGCGTGGCGGTCGAGGAAGTCGTAGACCTCGTTGTCGTCGACGCCGGGGAACGCGCCGCGGGGGAGCGGCGAGAACATCTGCATGTGCACGCGCGCGCTCGGCCACGCCTTGCCCGACCAGCGTTCCGAGACGTCGGTGGCGACCCGGCGACAGCACGACTCATCGGGGCATGTCGACGTCGCGCGCTTCTGCGTCTCGCGCCCGCGGAACCACCGCGCGTCGTCGAACGGTACGCCGACGGTGATCGAGAACTCGCCCTCCGACGTCGTGCCGGTCTGGGTCGAGCACCAGTACGTGCCGGCGGGCGTGTCGGTGTACTGGTAGTGCTCGGTCGTGCGGTTCTGCTCCGAGAACGCGGCGCGCGCCGAGAACTTGCGGCACGCGATCTGCCCGTCGACCGCGCCCGTGACGTCCATCGGCAGCGGCAGGTCGTCGTTCTCGTACACGCGGGTGATGGCACCCGACCCGTCGACGCGCAGGAAGTGCAGCTTGATGCCGAGGTGGTGCGTCGCGAGGTTGGTCAGGCGCATGCCCGCGGCCTCGTGGGTGACGCCGAACGCGTCGCGGAAGTCCTCCACGGCGAGGTTGCGATCCTTCTTCGCCTGCTGCAGGAACGCGACCGACGCGGTCTCGGGCATCAGGCAGCACGCCGCGTAGTAGTTGATCTCGAGCCGCTGCTGCAGGAAGTCGGCGTAGTCGGTCGGGCGCTTGTGGCCGAGCAGGCGGTGAGCCATCGCCTGCAGCGCCATCGATCGGAGGCCGTGCCCGCCGGGGATGGATGCCGGCGGCAGATAGATGCGGCCGTGCTCGAGGTCGGTCACCGAACGCGTCGAGTGCGGCAGGTCGCTGACGTAGATCAGCTCGAAGCCGAGCTTCTCGGCCATGATGCTGACCGTGCGGTGGGTCAGCGCCCCGGACACGTGGCCCGCCGACTTCAGCTGCTTCTCGGCGAGCTTCTCGATGTCGGGCAGGTAGTTGTCGTGCTCGCGCATCATGAGGCGCAGCTCGGTGTTGGCCCGACGCGCCTCTTCGGGGGTCGCGATCGCCTCCCTCTCACGGCGCTGCAGCTCGCGATGCAGGCCCAGGATCGACTCGAGCGTGTCGTCGCTCATACCCTTCGACACCTTGATCGGCGGCACGCCCAGCTGGCGGAAGACCGAGCTGGTCTGGGCGCGTTCGAGCTCGATCTCGAGCGCCGCACGCCGGTTCGGCGGCTCGGTCGACAGGAGCTCGGCCACGTCGACGCCGGTGGAGGTGGCGATCGCCTGGAGCAGCGAGAGCTTCGGCTCGCGCTTGCCGTTCTCGATGAGGCTGAGCTGGCTTCCGGCGACGCCGACCAGGGCTCCGAGCTCATCCAGGGTGTAGCCGTGGGCGAGACGCTGATGACGGATGCGGTGGCCCAGGGTCGACAGTTCCAGGGAGGTGGGGGGCATTCCTTGATGCTAGCGAAAGAATCGCAACTCTTGACATGAGATTTCGTGGGAAGAGGCATCCATCACGGGTGAAAGTAGAGGAAGAGCACGAATCTGCATCGTCGAAACCATCTGACGGTCGAATCAACGAGGAGCGACACCATGGCCCTTGCCGACATCTTCACCCGAACCGAAGGCTCCGCCCCCGCACGTCCCGCTGCCACGACGACCGGCACCACTCGGACGTATGGCGAACTGCCGACAGTTCAGGGCGAGGGCATGGTCGCACTGCGCGCCTGGGTCGACGAGATCGCCACGCTCACCCGGCCCGCCCGCGTGCACTGGGTCGACGGCTCCCGTGCCGAGAACGACGCGCTGCTGCGCGAGATGGTCGACGAAGGCAAGCTCATCAAGCTCAACCCCGAGTGGCGCCCGGGCTCCTACCTCGCACGCTCGCACCCCAGCGACGTCGCTCGCACCGAGGCGCGGACGTTCATCGCCTCCGAGCGCGAGGAGGATGCCGGCCCGACCAACAACTGGGCCGCGCCCGACGAGATCCGCGCCACGATCACGCCGCTGTTCGAGGGATCGATGGTCGGGCGCACGATGTACGTCGTGCCGTTCTCGATGGGCCCCGTCGGCGGTCCGCTCTCCCACATCGGCGTGCAGGTCACCGACAGCCCCTACGCCGTCACCTCGATCGGCATCATGACCCGTGTGGGCACCGACGTCCTGCGCGAGATCGCCGGCGGCGCTCCCTGGGTCAAGACCGTGCACTCCGTCGGCGCGCCGTTGCAGCCCGGCCAGGCCGACGTCGCGTGGCCCTGCAACGACGAGAAGTACATCGTGCACTTCCCCGACACCCTCGAGGTCTGGTCGTACGGATCGGGCTACGGCGGCAACGCGATCCTCGCCAAGAAGTGCTTCGCCCTGCGCATCGCCTCGGTGATCGGCCGCGACGAGGGCTGGCTCGCCGAGCACATGCTGCTCATCCGCGTGATCGATCCCGCCGGACGCGCCTACCACCTCGCCGCGGCCTTCCCGTCGGCGTGCGGCAAGACGAACCTGGCGATGCTCCGCCCGACCATCCCGGGCTGGCGCGTGGAGACCCTCGGCGACGACATCGCGTGGCTGCGTCCGGGTGAGGACGGCCGCCTCTGGGCGATCAACCCCGAGGCGGGCTTCTTCGGCGTCGCGCCCGGCACCGGCGCCTCCACCAACGTGACGGCGGTCGAGACGCTCTGGGGCAACACGATCTTCACGAACGTCGCGCTGCGTCCGGACGGCGACGTCTGGTGGGAGGGCCTGACCGACGAACCGCCGGCAGAGCTCACCGACTGGGAGGGCAACCCCTGGACGCCGGCATCCGGTCGCCCCGCCGCGCACCCGAACTCGCGGTTCACCGTCGCCGCCGCCCAGTGCCCGCAGATCGCCGACGACTGGGACGCGCCGCAGGGCGTGCCGCTCGACGCCATCCTCTTCGGCGGGCGCCGCGCCACCAACGTGCCGCTCGTGGTCGAGGCGACCGACTGGACCCACGGCGTCTTCATGGGCTCGAACGTCTCATCCGAGCGCACCGCCGCGGCCGAGGGTACCGTCGGGGAACTGCGCCGCGACCCGTTCGCCATGCTGCCGTTCTGCGGCTACAACATGGCCGACTACTTCGCCCACTGGCTGAAGGTCGGGCAGAAGCTGCGGTTCGATCGCGCGCCGCGCGTCTTCCAGGTGAACTGGTTCCGCAAGGGCACGGACGGACGCTTCCTGTGGCCGGGCTTCGGCGACAACTCGCGCGTGATCGACTGGATCATCCGTCGCATCGAGGGCGAGGTCGGCGCCGTCGAGAGCCCGATCGGCCGTCTTCCGCGCGCCGAGGACCTCGATCTCGAGGGCACCGACGTGACGCAGGCCGACCTCGACGAGCTCTTCGCCGTCGACTCGCAGCTGTGGCTGCAGGAGGCCGACCTCACCGAGGAGTTCTACCGCACCTTCGAGGGACGCGTCCCCGCTCCGCTGTGGGCCGAGCTCGCCGCACTGCGGTACCGCCTGCAGCGCGCCTGACCGCGGCGGACTCCTGCGTACACGAAGAGCGGATGCCCCGGCCCCACCTGTGCGGTGGCCGGGGCATCCTTCGTCAGCGCACCTCCGGGCGGGTGATCACTGGGGCGCGACGGCGGTGGAAGGATGACGCGTATGGCCGATCCCGAGATCACCCTGTGCTGCCTGCTCTGGGCCCACCCCGGCGCCGAGGAGGCACTCGTCGCCTACGAGGACGGCGTGCTGGCCCTGCTGCCCGACCACGGGATCGTGCTCGACCTCCGTGCCGTCGGCGACGGCACGCAGGGCCGCCCTCTCGAGACCCAGGTCTACCGGATCCCGAACCAGGCGGCGCTGGACGCCTACCTGGCCGATCCCCGCCGCACCGCGAACGCCGCCGAGCGCGACCGCGTCATCGCGCGCACCGAGCTGTTCCCCGTGACGCTCCGCTGACCCTCAGACCAGCAGCTGGTGCTTCGCGAGGTCGCGGTAGAGCGGCGTCGTCTGCACCAGCTCGGAGTGCGTGCCCTGCCCGACGACCTGGCCGTGGTCCATCACGACGATGTGGTCGCTGTCGACGACGGTCGAGAGGCGATGGGCGATCACGATGAGCGTGCGGCCGGCGGCGACCGCGTCGATCGCCTCGCGCATGCGCTGCTCGTTGAGCCCGTCGAGCGACGAGGTCGACTCATCCAGCAGCAGGATCGGGGGAGCGGCCAGCAGCGCCCGCGCGATCGCGAGACGCTGGCGCTCGCCGCCCGAGAGCATGACGCCCGACTCGCCCACGGGAGCGTCGACGCCGAGCGGGTTGCGGTCGAGCACGTCGCCGAGGTTCACGGCGCGCAGCACCGCTTCGCACTCGGCATCCGAGGCCTCGGGCGACGCCAGTCGCAGGTTGTCGCCGATCGTCCCGGCGAGGGTCGGGGCGTCCTGCTCGACGTAGCCGAGCTGCGCGCGCAACGCGTCGCGGTCGAGCGCCCGCACGTCGGTGCCGTCGAGCAGGATCGCGCCGCCGGTCGGGTCGTAGAAGCGCTCGATGAGTGCGAGCGTCGTGCTCTTGCCGGCGCCCGACGGGCCGACGAGCGCGACGCGCGCACCCCGCGGGACCGAGAACGACACCCCGCGCAGCACGTCGGCATCGGCGGAGACGGATGCCGCGGCATCCGTCCGCCCGTCGGTTCGAGCAGCGGCGGGCTCGTCGCCGAGCGCGATCGTGGACGTGTCGACGTGCGCGCTCTCGAGCACGGCCCGTGCCTCGGACTCCGCCTTGCGGCGCGCCTCGACGACGTTCTCGGGGTAGCGGAACCGCACGTCGCGGAACTCGATCGCCGCCTCGGCGACGGCATCGGAGCCTGACGAAACCGCGGCCGCGCGCACGCGGGCGGCGATCTCGGCGTCGCTCTGCGACTCGGTCGGCAGGTCCAGCACCTCCTGGATGCGGCCGAGGGCGCCGAGCGCCTGGCTCACCGACGTGATCGCGCCGAAGAACGAGCCGAGAGGCGCGATCAGCATGAACAGGAACATGATGAAGGTCACGAGACTGGCGATCGACAGCGCGCCGGTGGCGACGCGGAAGCCGCCCAGGCCGATGACCACGAGCAGTGACACCTGCAGGGCGATACCGGCGATCGGCACGACCAGCGCCGACACCTTGGCGATGCGGATGCCGACGGCGTAGGCATCCGTCGCCTGAGTCGTGACGGCCTCGACCTCGCGCCCCGTCGCACCCGACGCGCGGACCGTGCGGATCGAACCCACGGCACGCTCGACGCCCGACGCGAGCGCGCCGACCTTCTCCTGCTGCTCGGTCGAGGCGGTGCGGATGCGGCCGCTCAGCGCGACGACGCCCAGCACCGAGACGCCGATCACGACGATGATGATGGCGAGCAGCACCGGGTCGATGACCGCCATCGCGATCAGCGCGCCGGCGAACAGCAGCGCGTTGCCGATGGAGTCCGCGAGGCCCTGGGTGAGCGCGGCGTACAGGAGCGTGGTGTCGCTGCCGACGCGCGAGACGAGGTCGCCGGTGCGGCGGGCGTCGAACTCGCTGATCGGCAGGTGGAAGATCCGGGCGATGAGCCGGCGCCGGCTGGAGTACACGACGGCGGTGCCGGTGCGCTGCAGCAGATAGTGCTGCCAGCCCGAGATCAGCGAGGCGAGCAGGACGAATCCGACGAGCGCCCAGATCAGCAGGCCGAGGTCGAGCCCCTCCTGCACGCGCGTGATCACCTGCCCGACCAGCAGCGGCTGCACGAGCGAGGCGCCGGCGCTCAGGATGCTGAGCACCACCACCACGGCCAGCGTGCGCTTGTGCTCGAAAAGGTAGGGAAGCAGCTGCGCGAAGGTCGCGCGCGGGCCTTCCTGGTTCTTGCCGCGGCGCGGGCGTCCGCGCGAGGGGCGCGGGGAGGACGCCGCGGGGGATGCGGCGGCGGGGGCTTCGTCGAGTTCGGCGGAGGGCATGGGTGTACCTCGTTCGTGAAGGGGGCTTACCTTCGACCGTACTTCTTGTGGACGGCCTGTCTGCTCACGCCCAGGGCGCTCGCGATCGCCTGCCACGAGAAGCCGAGGTTGCGGGCCTTGCGCACCTGCACCTCTTCGGCGCGAGCGAGCTCGCGGCGCACCTCGGCGAGACGGTGCAGTTCGGCGAGCGGCTCGCGCGCGTCCGATGCGCCGATCAGGGTGCGCAGGTCGTCACCGCTCATCGCGTCGCCTCTCGTAGTGGGCGCCCATCGGAGGATGAGCTGTCGGATCACGGATGCCGCGGCTGCGGCATCCGTCGTCAACCGTAGTTGACACCCGAACAGGTGTCAACTCGCATTGACACCTGAGGCGCTGCGTCGGGCGCTGTGCGGTGTCGGAGCGGGGGGTTAGTGTGGTGCGGTGCCTGCCCCCGTGATCACCGCTGAGAACCTCGTCAAGGCCTACAAGGTCAAAGGCAAGCCCGACTTCCTCGCCGTCGACGGCCTGTCGTTCGAGGTCGCGCCCGGAGAGTCGTTCGGCCTGCTCGGCCCCAACGGCGCCGGCAAGTCCACGACGATGAAGATGGTCGGCGCCGTCTCGACCCGCACGGGCGGCGAGCTGTCGATCCTCGGGCTCGATCCCGACCGCTACGGACCCGAGATCCGCTCGCGCCTGGGAGTGGTGCCGCAGCAGGACAACCTCGACGGCGAGCTCAACGCCCGCGAGAACCTCTACATCTACGGCCGTTACTTCGGACTGCCCGGCAAGGTGTGCCACCAGAAGGCCGACGAGCTGCTGGCGTTCGCCCAGCTCGAAGACAAGGCGAAGAGCAAGGTCGAGCAGCTCTCGGGTGGCATGAAGCGCCGCCTCACGATCGCGCGCGGCCTCATCAACGACCCGCGCATCCTGTTGCTCGACGAGCCGACCACGGGCCTCGACCCGCAGGCGCGCCACGTGCTGTGGGACCGCCTGTTCCGCCTCAAGGAGCGCGGCACGACGCTGGTGCTGACGACGCACTACATGGACGAGGCCGAGCAGCTCTGCGACCGGCTCATCGTCGTCGACAAGGGCCGCATCATGGCCGAGGGCACCCCCGCCACGCTCATCCGTGAGCACTCCAGCCGCGAGGTGCTCGAGGTCCGCTTCGGCTCGGAGCGCAACGAGCAGGTCGCACCGCAGCTCGAGGGCATCGGCGAACGCGTCGAGGTGCTGCCCGACCGCATCCTGGTGTACGCCCACGACGGCGAGGCGGCGCTCGAGGCGGTGACGCAGCGGGGGCTGACGCCGATCACGTCGCTCGTACGGCGCTCCAGCCTCGAGGATGTGTTCCTGCGCCTCACCGGAAGGTCGCTGATCGAATGACCTCCGTTCCCGAAGACGCTCAGCCCACCGGCGAGTCCGGCGAGTCACGGATGCCGCGGCCCAGCGGCGCGCCGTCCGCCACGGCCACGCAGCTCTCGCTCGACGAACTGCGCGCCGAGGCGATGCAGTGGGGGCGCAGGCCCCGCGCGTTCGGGACGTGGTATGTCACCGAGCACATGGTGCGCGCGATGCGGGCGTACGGCTGGACCATCATCGTCGGCGCCCTGGGACAGCCGATCCTGTACCTGCTCGGCCTCGCGGTCGGACTCGCCGCCCTCATCGACGCACCCATCACGCAGAACGGCGTCGAGGTGTCGTACCTCGTGTTCGTCGCACCGGCGCTGCTGATGACAGCCGCGATCTCGGTCGCGTCGGAGGAGTTCTCGTACCCGGTGATGGCCGGGTTCAAGTGGCGTCGCTACTTCTTCGGCTTCAGCGCGACAGGTCTCTCGCCGGGGCAGATCGCCGGCGGCGTCGTCGCCGGCGCGTCCGCGCGCATCATCGTCGTCGTGGTGGCGTACTACCTGTTCCTGTGGCTGTTCCAGGCGGTGCCGAACCCCGAGACCGGCTGGCTCACGATCCCGATCGGACTGCTCGCGGGCCTCGCCTTCGGCATCCCGTACATGGCGTACGCCGCTTCGATCACCGATGACAAGGGCCAGGTCGCGCTCGTGCAGCGCTTCATCTTCATGCCCATGTTCCTGTTCTCGGGCACCTTCTACCCGCTGGCCACCCTGCCGCTGTGGCTGCAGTGGATCGGGTGGGTCTCGCCGCTGTGGCACGCGACCGAGCTCGGCCGCATCGCCACCTACGGCCTGCCGGTCGATCCGTTCGCGATCGTGATCCACGTCGGGTATCTGCTGCTGCTGTCGATCGGCGGGTACGCCATCGGCCGGCGCATCTTCCAGAGGAGGCTCGGCGCATGACCGTCGCGACCGGAACCGAGACCGCGGTCGCGCGCACCGGCGGCGTGCGGGCGCTGTGGGCCGGCAACCCGCAGTCGGTCGTGCAGCGCGGTCTCATCGCCGCGCGCTCGTCGAGCTGGGCGGTCGTGCTGTCGGGCTTCTTCGAACCCGTGTTCTACCTGGCCTCGATGGGGATCGGCCTGGGTTCGCTCATCGGCGATGTGCAGACGTCCAGTGGCGTCGAGGTGCCCTACGCGGCCTTCATCGCTCCGGCCCTCCTCGCGGTCTCGGCGATGAACGGCGCGATCTACGACTCCACGTGGAACGTCTTCTTCAAGCTCAACTACGGCAAGCTCTACGAGGGCATGCTGGCGACCTCACTCGGGCCGCTCGACGTGGCGCTCGGCGAGATCCTCTACGCGCTGCTGCGCGGCCTGCTGTACGCCACCGGCTTCATGGTCATCATGCAGATCCTCGGCCTCAACCTGGCGTGGACTGCGATCCTCGCCCTTCCCGCCGTGCTGCTCATCGCCTTCGGGTTCGCGAGCCTCGGCATGGCGGTCACGAGCTACATGAAGACGTTCCAGCAGATGGACTGGATCAACTTCGTGCTGCTGCCGATGTTCCTGTTCTCGGCCACGCTCTACCCGATCACGATCTATCCCGAGTGGATCCAGCACGTCATCATGGCGTTCCCGCTGTGGCACGGCGTCGAGCTGGTGCGCGGTCTGACCACCGGCATCCTCACACCCGCGATGTGGTGGCACGTGCTGTACTACGTCGTCATGATCACGATCGGCCTCGTGTTCACGACGAAGCGCCTGCGCGCGCTGTTCCTCGACTGAGGCAGGGCCTCGAACGACGGATGCCGCAGCCCGCGCGGGCTGCGGCATCCGTCGTCGTGAGTACCGAGGTCAGAGTGAGCCGGTCGCCCCGACGCCGAGGTCGGCGTCGTAGTCGATGTCCTTCGTCTCGGGCGCCAGGAGCAGCGCGATGAAGGTGAGCACGCTCATCGCCGAGAGGTAGAGGCCGACCAGCACGGGGCTGCCGCCCGCGGAGGCCCACAGCCACACCGCGACGATCGGCGCGAGCGCGGCCCCGAGGATCGACGACACGTTGTACGAGATCGCCGAGCCCGAGTACCGCACGTTCGTCGGGAAGAGCTCCGGAAGCACCGCGCCCATCGGGCCGAAGGTCGACCCCATCAGCATGAAGCCGAACACGAGGAACGCCTGCACGAGCGCGCCGGTGAACTTCGGGTCGACCTGCGGCAGCAGGAAGATGTTGAACGTGAGACCGAACACGATGATGAGGCCGGTCACCCACAGCAGCAGCCGTCGGCGCCCGATCGCGTCGGCGATCGGTCCCGACAGCAGCGTGAAGATGCCGAAGAACACGACGCCGATGATCTGCATCACCACGAAGTCGGTGTAGCCGAAGCCGAGACCCGGGTAGAACTGCGCCGCGAAGGCGGTGGGGTCGAACGGGTTGCCCGCGGCTTCTGCGGCGGCCTGCGCGGCGGCGGATGCCGTCTCGAGGTCGGCCGCCTTGGTGCCGTACGAGAGCGTGAAGTTCGTCATCAGGTAGAACAGCACGTAGGTCGCCAGCATGATGAACGTGCCGAGGATCAGGTGCCACCAGTGATGGCGGAGGACGGTGGCCAGCGGGAACTTGCGGATCGCGCCCTTCTTCTCGGCCTTCACGAAGGTCTCGGACTCGACGAGGCGCAGTCGCACCCACAGGCCGATGACGACCATGACGGCCGAGAACAGGAACGGCACGCGCCAGCCCCACGCGAGGAACTCCTCCGACCGCTGGCCGGCACCGTCGGGGTGGGGAAGCAGGTAGTTGATCGCGAGGA
Organism: Microbacterium sp.; assembly: GCF_036566905.1. Taxonomy (GTDB): domain Bacteria; phylum Actinomycetota; class Actinomycetes; order Actinomycetales; family Microbacteriaceae; genus Microbacterium. The sequence continues at coordinate 28,404 of NZ_DATCVK010000222.1, forward strand.
ACACCGAGTTGGCGATGATGAACCCGAGCGGTGCGCCCAGCTGGGGGAACGTGCCGTACCAGGCGCGCTTGCCCTTCGGGGCGTTCTCGGTCGCGACGAGTGCCGCGCCCGACCATTCGCCGCCGAGCGCGAAGCCCTGTGCGAGTCGCAGCACCAGCAGCAGCACGGCCGCCCACACGCCGATCTCGTTGTAGGTCGGCAGGCAGCCGATGAGGAAGGTCGCGATGCCCATCGTGAGCAGCGAAGCGACGAGGGTGGCCTTGCGGCCGAAGCGGTCGCCGAAGTGGCCGAACACGATCGCGCCGAGCGGGCGGGCGACCATCGCGGCGCCGAACACGCTGAACGACAGCAGCAGCGACGTGGTGTCGTTGCCCGTGGGGAAGAAGAGGATGGGGAAGACCAGGACGGCGGCGGTCGCGTAGACGTAGAAGTCGTAGAACTCGATCGTCGTGCCGACGAGGCTGGCGAGGATGACGCGGGAGCGGGGATTGGCGGGGGCCGCGGGGATCGCGGCAGTGGTGGGGGAGGTCAATTTTCACCTGGGCATGCGCGGAGCGGGGCATCCTGGTGGGATGCGGCGGTGGGCGTCCGCATGGCGCAGGGTGACGCGTCAGGCGGCACTGCACTGGATCACCGTGGGCGCGGACGGTGTCGTCCGGCACGAAGAACCAGCCTACTCCCGAGACCACGCACCGGGCGCGGATACCGGAAAGCGGATGCCGCGGCCGAAGCCGCGGCATCCGCTGTCGAAGTTCTGAGGGCGAGTCAGCGCCAGATCACGGCGATCGCGGCGTTGGTGAGCGTCAGCACGCCGACGGCCCAGAACATCGCCGGCGGGAGCGACCCCGTCTTGCGCTGGCGGCCGCGGCCGATGCCGAGGAGGGCGCCGATCACGAGCAGGATCACGAGCTTCACGCCGAGCTTGACGTAGTTGAGCTCGTAATCGATGCCCCACGGCGCGGCGAGGATGAGTCCGGCGACCGCGGCGATCGCAAGACCCCAGTCCATGACGCGGGTGAATCGCCGCTTGCCGTTCACCGCCTCCACCACCCAGGCGCCGAACAGCACGGCGAAGCCGACCAGGTGGACGAGCACGACGATGTGGCGAAGGATTTCCATGCTCGTCACGCTAGAACCTCACGCCGCGCCCCGCCAGGTAGGGCGGCCTCACCCAGTCAGACCCGAAGCTCCCGCAGCACGAGGGCCGTCCGGATCGCTGCGTCCGCCGCCTCGAAGCCCTTGTCCTCCACCGAGCCCTCCAGACCGGCGCGGGCGATCCCCTGCGGCTCGTCGTCGAGCGTCAGCACGCCGAAACCGACCGGCTTGCCCGTGTCGAGCGCCACGCGCGTGAGGCCGTCCGTCGCCGCGTTCGAGACGAACTCGAAGTGCGGGGTCCCGCCGCGGATGATGACGCCGAGCGCCACGACCGCGTCGGCGCCGGCATCCAGTGCCGCCTTCGCGACGACCGGCAGCTCGAACGAGCCGGGCACCCGCACGATGCGGTGCGAGGCGCCGGCGGCCGTCACGGCGCGCTCAGCACCGGCGATGAGGCCGTCGGTGATCGTCTCGTGCCACGTTCCGGCGACGACGACGACATCGAGTCCCGTGCCGTCGACCGTTCCGGTGACCAGGGGCGCGCCCTTGCCGCTCATCGTTCTGCTCCCTCGTGCATCTGGGCGAGTGCGTCGGCGAGGTCCGCCTCCGCGATCAGGTGACCCATGCGGTCGCGCTTCGTCGCCAGGTACTGGTGGTTGTTCGGGCCGACGCCGACCAGCAGCGGCACCTGCTCGACGATGTCGAGTCCCAGTTCGCGCAGCTGGTTCACCTTGTCGGAGTTGTTGGTCAGCAGCCGCACGCGCTCGATGCCGAGATCCGACAGGATGCCGGCGGCCGCCGCGTAGTCCCGCGCGTCGGCGGGCAGGCCGAGCGCCAGGTTGGCGTCGACCGTGTCGAGGCCGCGCTCCTGCAGCGAGTAGGCGCGGAGCTTGTTGATGAGTCCGATGCCGCGGCCCTCGTGACCGCGCATGTAGATCACGACGCCGCCGTCCTGCTCGATGGCGTCCAGCGCCGCCTCGAGCTGCGGGCCGCACTCGCACTTGAGCGACCCGAAGGCCTCGCCGGTCAGGCACTCGGAGTGCACGCGCACGAGCGGCGCGTCGCCCAGTTCGCCCGAGACGACGGCGATGTGGTCCGTGCCGGTGACGCGGTCCTTGTACGCCAGGAACCGGAACGCCCCGTGCGAGGTGGGCACGTTCGCCTCGGCACGCAGGCTCACGCGGCGCTTGTGGGCGTTGCGGATCGCCGGGTCGCAGGGGGCGTTCTCGTCGAGGTAGGCGATGAGAAGCTCGATGGTGATCACCGGGATCTCGTACTCGGCGCCCAGCTCCTGCAGCCCCGGCAGTCGCATCATGCTGCCGTCGTCGGCGACGACCTCGCCGATGACGCCCACCGGTGCGAGCTCTGCGAGCTTCATGAGCTCGACAGCGGCCTCGGTGTGACCGGCGCGCTCGCGCACGCCGCCGTCGACGGCGCGCAGGGGCAGGATGTGGCCCGGTCGGATGACGCTCGTCGGCGTCGACTCGGGGTCGGCGAGCACGTTGAGCGTGTGGGCGCGGTCGACCGCGCTGATGCCCGTCGAGATGCGGTCGGAGGCGTCGACGCTCACCGTGTAGGCGGTGCCGCGCGCGTCCTGGTTGTTCTCCACCATCGGCGGCAGGTCGAGTCGATCGGCCCAGTCCGAGGGCATCGGGGCGCACAGGAATCCGCTCGTCCAGCGGACCGTCCAGGCGACCCACTCGGGGGTGGCGAGCTGGGCCGAAAGGATGACGTCGCCCTCGTTCTCGCGGTTCTCATCGTCGGCGACGATGACCGGCCGCCCGGCGCGCAGCGCCTCGAGGGCCTCGGGGATCGTGGAAAGGCTCATCTCGAGCCTCCTTCCGTCGGTGCGGACGCGTCCGCGGGGAGTTCGGGTGCGGCTGCCGGAGCCGCGAATGCGCCCTCGCGGAGCGCGGGTGCGGCCGGAGCCGCGAATGCAGCCTCGCGGGGCGCGGGTGCGGCCGGAGCCGCGAAAGACAGCAAACGCTGCACGTGGCGCGCCAGGATGTCGGTCTCGAGGTTGACGCGGTCGCCCGGCACGCGGGCGCCCAGGGTGGTGGCCGCGAGCGTCTCGGGGATCAGCGACACCTCGAACCATGCGTCGGCCGCGGGAGCGGGGCTCGCGGCGCTGACGGTGAGCGAGACCCCGTCGACCGCGATCGAGCCCTTGTCGACGACCAGGGGGGCGAGCTCCGCCGGAAGCGAGATGCGCAGCACCTGCCACTGCGCGCCGGGGCGCACCTCCAGCACCGTGCCGGTGCCGTCGATGTGGCCCTGCACGATGTGCCCGCCGAGGCGGCCGTGGGCCGCGGTCGCGCGCTCCAGGTTCACGGGGCGGCCGGCGGCGACGCCGTCGAGCGTCGACATGTCGAGCGTCTGCTTCATGACGTCGGCGGTGAACCAGCCGTCACCCTGGCCGACGACGGTGAGGCAGACCCCGCTGACCGAGATCGAGTCGCCGTGCCCGGCATCCGACACGGCCTTCGGCCCGCGCACGGTCAGGCGCACGCCGTCGCCCGAGGGCTCCACGGCGGTGACCTCGCCGATCTCCTCGACGATTCCGGTGAACATCACTCGTCTCCTTCCGACGACGGTTGATCCACGCGCGCCGAGGTTCGCAGCGCGTCAGCGGCGGCGGGCGGCGTGGGGCGGGCGACGTACAGCAGGTCGTCGCCGAGTGGGGTGACGGATGCCACGGCCAGGCGCTTCGCCTCACCGATGGTCGTGACGCCGATGTCGTGCAGCGCCAGGCGGTCCCCGCCCAGCAGCATCGGTGCGACGTAGACGAGCAGCTCGTCGGCGAGCCGCTCGCGCAGGAACGAGGCGGCCACCGCGGGGCCGCCCTCGACGAAGACACGCTGGACACCGCGCGTGCGCAGGTCTTCGAGCGCTGCGGCGAGGCCTCCCGACGCCCCGTCGCCCGGATACTGCAGGAACGGGTGGGGATGCCGGCGCAGGGCCGCATCCTCCGGCACCGGTCGCGCGCCGACGACGACGGGAACGGGCTGGTGGGGGAGGAGCGACCCGTCCTCGGCCCGCGCGGTGAGCGCCGGGTCGTCGGCCAGCACGGTGCCCGTGCCGGCGACGATCGCGTCGGCCTCGGCGCGGCGACGGTGGACGTCGGCGCGTGCCGCCGGTCCGGTGATCCACTGGCTGGTGCCGTCGGACGCCGCCGCCCGGCCGTCCAGGCTCTGCGCCCACTTGACGGTGACGTGCGGGCGGCCGAGGCGCTGGACCGTGAGCCACGAGTCGAGCAGCGCCGTCGCCTCGTCGGCGAGGAGACCTGCCTCGACGTCGATGCCTGCGGCGCGCAGCCGCGTGCCGCCACCCGAGGAGTGGTCGCCCGGATCCGCGATGGCATAGACGACGCGCGTCACGCCCGCGGCGATGAGCGCCTCGGAGCAGGGGCCGGTGCGGCCGGTGTGGTTGCAGGGCTCGAGCGTGACGATCGCCGTTGCTCCGCGGGCCTCGCCCGGCGCGAGCTGGGAGAGGGCGTCGACCTCGGCGTGCGGTGTGCCCGCGCCGCGGTGCCAGCCTTCGGCGATGATGTCGCCGTCGCGGCCCAGCAGCACAGCGCCCACCTGCGGATTCACACCGCGCGGACCGCGCTGTGCGATCGCCAGTGCCCGACGCATCGCGTCGTGTTCCGCCGTGCTCGCCATCCCGCCCCTCGTCTCGTCGTTCTCGACGCTCCGGGGCAGGGGAAGCGGCGACGCCTGTGGCGTCGCTGGTGTGCTGCCTCCCATCCGGACTAGCGACCGCGCTCCCGAAGGAACCCTGTCGCATCACCGTCGGTTCCGGAATTCCACCGGATCGGCCGCGGCGTCATCCGTAACGGATGCTGAAGCCTTGGCTCGCGGACTGTCACCGCCGGTTCGGATTCTCACCGACCCCGGAGCACGTTGATGCTCTCGAGTGTAGTCAACGCGGCATCCGGCTATTCATTCCATGTCTTCGCATGAACTGCGGCCCCGTCGCACCGGGCGTCGCTCGGCCCGATGTCCTGGCGCCGACGTAGCCTGGGAGGGGGATGGAGAGGCGATGAACACGGCGGGATCGATGCGGGCATTCGAGGAACTGGCAGCGCGGCCTTATGCGGACGTGCTGATCATCGGCGGCGGGATCAACGGGCTCGCGACGTTCCGCGACCTCGCCATGCAGGGCGTCGACGTCGCGCTCGTGGAGCGGGACGACTTCGTCAGCGGCGCGTCGGCGGCGTCATCGCACATGATCCACGGCGGCATCCGCTATCTCGAGAACGGCGAGTTCCGGCTCGTGCACGAGGCGGTGACCGAGCGCAACGCGCTGATGCGCATCGCCCCGCACTACGTCCGACCGCTGCAGACGACGATCCCGATCTTCTCCACCTTCTCGGGCGTGCTGTCGGCCCCGCTGCGGTTCCTGCGGCACGGCGGGGGCAAGCCGCGGGAGCGCGGCGCCGCGCTCATCAAGATCGGGCTGGTGATCTACGACTCGTTCTCGCGAGGCGGGGGCGTGTTCGGCGGCGGGACCGTGCCGCGTCACACCTTCTACGGCCGCAAGCGGTCACTCGCCCAGCTGCCGCTGCTGAACCCCGACGTCAAGTACACGGCGACCTATTGGGACGCGTCCCTGCACGATCCCGAGCGGCTCGCCCTCGACGTGCTGCGCGACGGCCGGGCGGCGGGCGGCGGGCGGGCGCGCGCCGCGAACTACACCGCGGCGGTCGG
>NZ_DATCVK010000223.1:0-6929 GCF_036566905.1 Microbacterium sp.
CGGGCGACGCGACGGTGAGCACGGCCCGGCACCGCGGCGGCAGCGGCTCACCGGGGCGGCATCTGGCGATCACGACGTCCGCATCGGCCGGCGCCAGTTCGCCGGGAGCGATCGCCGCGACCGCCCGTCCGCTCCGCGCGCCGCGATGCGGCAGCGCTTCCATCCAGTCGAGACCTTCGCCGAGCGCGCCCACGATGCGCAGATCGCCGGGAGCCAGCATCAGGCACAGCTGCAGCACCAGCGACCGCTGCACCGCGGCCGCGATCGCGTCGCCTCCGACGACAGCGATCCCGGCGTCGAGGGGAAGCGTGAGAGGCGCCCCGGCGACCCGGGCCGCACGGCGACGCAGCTCCGCGGCATCCGGGTCCCCGTCGCCACCGGTCACGCGCACGACGCTTGCGCGCTCACCCGCGCCGACCACGATCGACTCGGCACGAGCGCTCCGCCAGATGTCGTCGCGCGCAGCCAGGCGGGCGACGTCGGGATGCCGACCCCACAGCTGCGCGCGCTCATGCGTATGGCGTGCGGCGACTGCCGATGCGACATCGTCACGGGCACGGGCGGCGTCAGCCGCGGCACGCCTGCCGTCCTTCCGCGCTGCCCGGCGCGCATCGAGCACGGTCGCCGCCGCGATGACCGGCCCGAGCAGCGCGAACCACAGCGTGAACACCGAGCCGGTGACCAGCCAGAGCGCCACGGCGCCGATGACCGGAACCACCGCCGCCGCGACGGGCAGCGGCGCGCGCGCCGGCGGACGCCACGCGGCGGGAAGGGTCAGCGGCTCGTCGTGGAGGAGGCCCGCATCCAGCGGCGGGAGAGCGGTCGAGCGCATGGGCTCAGTCCATCGCGCACGCGGCCGCCGTGGACGGCATGGACGGGGATCTGTGGATCCCCTCGCTCACTCCTCGATTGGGGAGGAGTCGTCAGCCGGCGATCCCTCGTCCGAGGACGCCTCCGCAGGATGACCGACGTCGAGCACGATCACCGTGATGTTGTCGCGCCCGCCGTTCTCGAGTGCGGCCTCGAGCATCGCGGATGCCGCGTCGGCGGGGTCAGCGTTCTCGTCCAGGAAGTGACGGATGCCGTAGTCGGTCAGCTCTTTGGTCAACCCGTCCGAGCAGATGACGAAGCGATCGCCCTCCGCCACGTCGAGCCGGACGTAGTCGGGCGTGACCCCCTCGCTCGGGCCGACGGCTCGCGTGATGACGTTGCCGTAGGGGTGGTTCTCCGCCTCTTCGGGACTGAGGCGGCCCGCGGCGACGAGCTCCTGCACGACGGAGTGGTCGGTCGTGATCTGCACGATCGCGCCGTCGCGCAGCAGGTACACCCGCGAGTCGCCGATGTTGAGCGTCACCCAGTGCGCCGCTTCCCCCGTCGTGTCGAGGAACACGCCGGTCACCGTGGTGCCGGTGCCGTCGTCTGTGGCCTCGGGGTGCGACGCGATGTCTTTGACCGCGCGCACCAGCGCCTTCTCGATCGTCTTCGTCGACACATGGCCGCTGTCGGCGACCGCGCGAAGGCGTTCGATGGTGCTCGCACTCGCGATCTCACCGCCGACGTGTCCGCCCATGCCGTCCGCGACGACGAAGAGCGGATACGAGGCGAACATGGCGTCCTGGTTCACCTCGCGTCGGCGACCGGTGTCGGTCACCGCCGCCCACGAGAGCTCCAGCACGCCGCCGGGCACCGGGACGGCGAGAGACTCGGTGGAAACCTCCGGCACGCCGTGTCCTCCCCGTCCGATGCACGGAGACCCTGCGCCCCGCGTCCTCACATACTAGTGGGTTACTCCACGGCGTCCTCGGACTCAGCGAGCGCTTCGACGACGATCTGCGCCGTGGTCGGCGGGGCTGCCAGCGGCACGGTCGCCACCGACACCACGTCCTCGTCCTCGGCCGCGCCCTCGAACTGGGCGTTGTACAGCCGCCAGTAGGCGCCCTTCAGCGCCAGCAGCTCGTTGTGGGAACCCTGCTCGACGATCGCGCCGTTCTCCATCACGAGGATGAGGTCGGCATCCCGGATCGTGGACAGCCTGTGGGCGATGACGAAGGCCGTGCGGTCCTCGCGGAGTCGCGACATCGCACGCTGGATCAGCAGCTCGGTGCGGGTGTCGACGGATGAGGTCGCCTCATCGAGGATGAGGATGCGGGGATCGGCCAGGAAAGCGCGCGCGATGGTGATGAGCTGCCGCTCCCCCACGCTCAGGCTCGTCGCCTCGTCGTCGAGCAGCGTGTCGTAGCCGTCGGGCAGCGCGTGCACGAAGCGGTCGACGTAGGCGGCCGTCGCCGCGGCGACGATCTCCTCCTCCGAGGCCTCGGGGCGTCCGTAGGCGATGTTCTCGCGGATGGTGCCCGAGAACAGCCATGTGTCCTGCAGCACCATGCCGGTCCGCGCACGCAGGTCGTCGCGCGTCATGTGCCGGGTGTCGACGCCGTCGAGCGTGATGGATCCCGAGTCGACGTCGTAGAAGCGCATGATGAGGTTCACGAGCGTCGTCTTGCCGGCACCGGTGGGGCCGACGATCGCGACGGTGCTTCCTGGCCGTGCGGCGAGCGTCAGGCCGTCGATGAGCGGCTTGTCGGCGACGTAGCGGAACGAGACGTCCTCGAACTCGAGGTGGCTGGCTTGCCCGGGTGCCGTCTCGGCGGGGTCGTCATCGGGCGTCTGCTCTTCTTCGTCGAGCAGTTCGAACACCCGCTCCGCGCTCGCGACGCCGGACTGCAGCAGGTTCGCCATGGAGCCGAGCTGGCTGAGCGGCTGCGTGAACTGGCGCGAGTACTGGATGAACGCCTGGACGTCGCCGATCGACAGCAGTCCCGCGGCCACCTGCAGGCCGCCGACGACCGCGATCGCGACGTACACGAGGTTGCCGATGAACATCATGGCGGGCATGATCACGCCCGACAGGAACTGCGCGCCGAAGCTGTTGCGGTACAGCTCCTCGTTCTCGGTCCGGAAGTCGGTCTCGACCTCTTTCTGGTGACCGAACACCTTCACGATCGAGTGGCCCGAGAACGTCTCCTCGACGCGGGCGTTGAGCACGCCGGTCGTCTTCCACTGCTGCACGAAGAGCTTCTGCGAGCGTCGGGCGACGAGCACCGTGATGAGGATCGTCAACGGGATCGTGACCAGGGCGATGACGGCCAGCAGGGGCGAGATGATGAACATCATCGTCAGCACGCCGATCACGGTCAGCAGCGAGATGACGACCTGCGACAGCGTCTGCTGCATCGTCTGCCCGATGTTGTCGACGTCGTTCGTCACCCGGCTGAGCAGCTCTCCGCGCTGCACGCGGTCGAAGTACGACAGCGGCAGACGCTGCACCTTGTCTTCGACCTGCAGGCGCAGGCGATGCATCGAGCGCTGCACCACCCCGTTGAGGATGCGCGCCTGGAGCCATCCGAAGATGCTCGAGAAGACGTAGACGGCGAGCACGAGCGCGAGGATGCGCGCCAGCTGATCGAAGTCGACGCCGGCGCCCGGGACGAAGTCCATCGCGGCGATCATGTTCGCCTGGTCTTGGTTGCCCGAGGCGGCGAGCTGATCGACCACCTGCTGCTGGGTCGTGCCTGCCGGCACCTGGAGCGAGATGAAGCCGGCGAAGACGACGTTCGTGCCCTCGCCGAGCAGCTTCGGGCCGATCACCGAGAGGGTGACCGACAGGATGCTGAACACGAGCACCACGATGAGCCGCGGCATCTCCGAGCGCAGCGTGCCGAGAAGGCGCTTGGCGCTCGGACCGAAGTTGTTCGCCTTCGCCGCCGGGACGCCGGCGCCGCCGAAGGGACCTCCGCGCGGCCCGACGGGAGCCGGCCGGGAGCTCTGCGAGCCGCTCATGCTGCCGCCTCCGCCGCGAGCTGGGATTCCACGATCTCGCGATACGTCTCGCACGTCTCGACGAGGTCGTCGTGCCGGCCGACGCCGACGATGCGTCCGTGGTCGAGCACGACGATCTGATCGGCGTGCTGGATCGTCGACACGCGCTGCGCGACGACCAGCCTGGTCGCATCGGGCAGGTGCGTGTCGAGAGCGCGCCGGAGCTCGGCATCCGTCCGCAGATCCAGCGCCGAGAACGAGTCGTCGAAGATGTACGCCTCCGGTCGTTTCACGAGGGCTCGCGCTATCGCGAGCCGCTGCCGCTGCCCGCCGGAGACGTTCGTGCCCCCCTGCGCGATCTGCGCCTCGAGGCCGTCGGGCATCTCCCGGACGAAGTCGGCCGCCTGGGCGAGCTCGAGCGCGTTCCACAGCTGCTCGTCGGTCGCGTCGTGGTCGCCGTAGCGGAGGTTCGAAGCGATGGTGCCCGAGAACAGGAAGGCACGCTGCGGCACGAGTCCGACGCGCGTCCACAGTTCGTCGGGGTCGTAGTCGCGCACGTCGACGCCGTCGATGCGGACGCTTCCGGCCGTGACGTCGAACAGGCGCGGTACGAGGCTGATGAGGGTCGTCTTGCCCGAGCCGGTCGAGCCGATGACCGCCGTCGTCGTGCCCGGCTCGATCGTGAACGTCAGATCGTGCAGCACCGCCTCTTCGGCGCCCGGGTAGGCGAAGTCGACGTGGTCGAACTCGATCCGCCCTTCAGGGGCGGGAGCGGATGCCGCCACCGCCGGTGCAGATACCGAGGGCTCGGCCTCGAGCACCTCGCCGATGCGGTTCGCGCAGACAGCGGCACGCGGGATCATGACGAACATGAAGGTCGCCATCATGACGCCCATGAGGATCTGCATCAGGTAGGTGAGGAAGGCGAACAGCGTGCCGATCTGCACGCCGTTGTTCTGCACCTGGAAGGCGCCGAACCAGATGACCGCCACACTCGAGAGGTTCATGACCAGCATGACGGCGGGGAACATCAGAGCCATCAGGTTGCCGGCGCGCAGCGCCGTGTCCTTGACGTCGTCGCTGGCGCGCTCGAAGCGCGCGCGCTCCTGACGCTCGCGCACGAACGCGCGCACCACGCGGATGCCGCTGAGCTGCTCGCGCATGATCTGGTTCACGCGGTCGATCCGCTTCTGCATCTGGGTGAACGCGGGCACCATGCGCCACACGATCAGTCCGACGATGATGAGCAGCACCGGGATCGCCACCGCCATCAGCCACGACAGGCCGACGTCCTGGCTGACCGCCAGGATCACGCCGCCGATCGCCAGCATCGGCGCGGAGATCATCAGCGTCGCCGACACCTGCACCAGCATCTGCACCTGCTGCACGTCGTTGGTGTTGCGGGTGATGAGGGACGGCGCACCGAACTGCCCCACCTCGCGCTGCGAGAACGCGACGACGCGATGGAAGAGATCGCCGCGCAGATCGCGGCCCATGCCCATCGCCAGTCGCGAGCCGAAGTACACGGCGATGATCGCGCACACGACCTGCACCAGGCTGACGATCAGCATGAAACCGCCGGTCGACCAGATGTAGGGGATGTCGCCGGTCACGACGCCGTTGTCGATGATGTCGGCGTTGAGCGTCGGCAGCCACAGCGACGCGATCGACTGCGCCAGCTGGAACACGACGACGGCCACGATGAGCGGCCATGCCGGGCTGAGATACCGAACCAGGAGCTTCCCGAGCACGACGGTCCTTTCGGCGCACGGAACCCGTCCGCTCCCGCGGACCGCGCACGAGAAGTGACGCTACGCCTGGGTCCGCCGCGGCGACAAGCCGTGGCGTACGCCGTGGGCGAACTCGCCCCGGGGCGTGTGCGACAGCCCTCAGGCCGCGGTCTCCGGCGGCGGGAACAGGCCGTCGATCGTCGCGAGATCGGCTGCCGACGGCGTCCATGCCGACGCCGCTGCCGCGTTCGCCCAGACCTGCTCGGGTGTCGTCGCACCGGCGATGACGCTCGAGAGCGCGGGGTGCGTCAGCAGCCATCCGAAGGTCGCCTCGAGCATGGTGATGCCGCGCTCGTCGCAGAACTCCTGGTAGGCCTCGAGGGCGTCCCACGGCGCGTCGTCGTAGATGTGCCGGCGCTGGCGGATGATGCGCGTGTCAGCCGGCGCCGCATCCCGCGTGAACTTGCCGGTGAGCAGCCCGTTGTGCAGCGGGAAGTACGGGAAGAAGCCCAGACGGTAGCGCTCGACGGCCCGCAGCACGTTTCGCTCGGCGTCGCGCGAGAGCAGGCTGTACTGGTTCTGCGACGAGACGAACGGCACACCGTGGCGCATGAGAGCGGTGAAGTGCGCCTCGGCGATCTGCCACCCCGAGAAGTTCGAGTGCCCGATGTAGCGCACCTTCCCCTCGCGCACCAGGTCGGCGAGAGCGTCGAGCGTCTCTTCGATGGGCGTGTCGTTGTCGGGCACATGCAGCTGGTACAGGTCGATCCAGTCCGTCTGGAGGCGGGTGAGGGATGCCTCGACCGCGCGTCGCACGTACGACCGCGAGCCTTTGGCACCCGACGGCGGGTACCCCATGTCGCGGCCGGGGTGCCCGAACTTGGTGGCCAGCGTCACCTGATCGCGACGGCCGCGGAGCGCCTCGCCCATGAGCGTCTCGGACTGACCCGGATCGCCGCCGTACATGTCGGCCGTGTCGAGGAACGTCACGCCGGCGTCGATCGCGGCATCCAGCACCGCGCGCGTGCCCTCGAGGGTCTCGGTGCGCGTGCCTTCGCGGCCGAAGTTGTTGCAGCCGAGTCCGACGGCGGAGACGAGGAGGCCGGACGCGCCGACGCGGCGGAGGGGAACAGTCGAGGTCATGCATCCACGTTATCCCCGCTCACGGATGGTGCTGAGACGGCGTCGTGGGCCGCGAGCGCCGGAGGCCATTGCGCTCGCGAGATGCGCGGCAGCGCCCCACGCGCACGACAGCCCCTCACCTTGCGGTGGGGGGCTGTCGGCAGTGCTTACGGCTTCGGGGCCTCCGGTGCGGGCGGCTCGGTCGCCGGCGGCGGCGTCACCGGAGGCTCGGCAGCGGCGGGCGGCGCGGCCGGCGGCGTC